>DASTXC010000130.1:0-10948 GCA_035765675.1 Verrucomicrobiia bacterium | reverse complement strand
AGGGCTACGGATTTAATGCATCAATAAAGCTAAATTCGAACCAAGGACGCAACGCACTCCGCGGAAAGCGGAGCTTCAGAATGATTCGAGAACACTAGTTTGTATGCCGCACCACTCGCGGAATCCCGCATAGCAATATTTGTCCCGAATGATACAAGTTTTCCGGTAATCCGAATTGGGACCAGAGCAGCGAGAACAACCTAACGCGCAAAGACGTCTGATTGATTATCGATTCGAAATGTCAACCGACCAGAGTTCCCGTCCTTGTTCGGGTGAGCGTAAATCAGAGTCGAAGCATCCACCGCTATTTGTGGATGTTTTTGGCGATTCATAACGTCTCTGATTTCGTGATCCTGCATGGCGACACACTCGAAGTTGTATCGCCGGTAATACTTGAGACCGCTCGCTTGATGCCGTGTTGCGCTGAGGCACTTCAACTACATAGGCGATATGATGTGATGCGCTACTCAACGGAACCGCCTCAATTCTCAGCCTGCGATTTTGGGAGGAATTTGCGACAGGATTTGATCCAACCACTCTTTCGAAAACTTGGTGCCATTTACCGGGTCGATTCTTTCGGGAAAATTCGAAAGCGATCGATCTCTGTGGTCGGCAATCCTATAAATTATGGTTCCGCCAGCAGAATTCGCCATAGTCGAAACGTCTTTGGAAATTTCAGAGATAGCCTTTGGCTCTCTACGCAGGGCCAATCCGGATTTATATTCCAAATTGAAACAATCCACACAGATTCAACCGCTGCAAAATCGGCCAGCGAATGCTGCTTCAAACCATTCACCAGCTTCTTTACGGAACCTATGAAAATTTGGTTCCTAAAGAATTTGCGATTCGCGCGCTGCGGGAATGTCCGGTGGAAAAGGTGAAGATGGAAAACCCGGATTACGTTGCCAATTACTGGCGGCAGCAGGTTCAGCAGCATCCGTATTCCAATCCGAGCGTCGAATGTTTCATCGTGCTGCTCGTGAACACCCGCCGCCGTTTGATTGGCCACCATCTGGTCAGCATCGGCTCGCTCGATTCCGTTCACGTTCATCCGCGCGAAGTGTTCCGCGCCGCGATCATCGGAGCCGCTTCCGCCATTCTGCTGATGCACAACCATCCGAGCGGCGATCCGACTCCATCGGATGCCGATGTAAAAGTTACGCGCGACCTGATCCGCGCCGGACAACTACTCAAAGTTGAAGTGCTCGAATCACGTCATCATCGGTGAGATCACTCCTGATCGGCCAAGAGGCCACGTGAGCCTGCGGGAGTTGGGCTACTTTTATCAGTAATTGATTTGATCGCTCAACCAAAGTGATTTTTCAGAATTGGAGAATCAACAGTCGGCCTATTGCGGTATCAAAATCAAATCGTGCCTCTGGCCTGTTCGGTTCCCGGAAACCATTCAGTGTGCTGGTCGCCCTGACGGCCGAAGTATGTAACCCGTTTTCCCTGCAGGAAGGCGTAATAACCTTGCGCGCCGGCTTTCATCGCGCGCCGCGTGAAGTCGCGATAGGGCTGATTGTTCCGTTGGCTGTCCAGGATGTCCTCCCGAAGCGCCGCAGTGTCAAAAGTTTCGGACACTGGCGGCAAGCCTTCGAAGTTGATCGGTGTTACTACCATCGCGCCTTGCGCACTGTAGAAGCTCTTGCGCATTCCAACGTAATCCACGTGATAATACTCCACCCCCGCCGCCAACAATTGCCCGACAACTTCGGGGAAAGACATTGTTCCATCCAAAGTGGCGCGGGCAGCTTTTTTAATAATTTCAGCATTCATGATTGTCTTATCTTTTGTTTTGCTCTGCCCATTTGCGGGCTTCACTTAAATAGACAATCTGAAAAAGCCACTGTGACAGTTCGCGCTAAAAATTCTTTTCAATTCTCGTCAAAGCTCGATTGCGAGAGAATCTCGCGTAATTTCTTTACGAAGTCCGGCCCGGCCAGAAATGGCTGATCCCTGTATATCTCCGCGTGTTTCTCATCCATCGATTGCAATTCCTTCAAACGCTCGGCGGAAGCGTCCTTCACTGCTGAAATTCTATCCTTGGAAAAGTGCAGGTTGTTCGCATCCAACCAACCGTTGCGCATAAAACCGTTTGCTTTGCGTGCACAGCGGCAGGGATTGGAGGGATTTACCAAACCGCATTTATCATTCATGAATTGATACAGATCGTGCCGTGCGCGCGAAAGCAATTGACGGAAATTTGCGGGGCTGACTTCCAGCGCCGCCGCCCCCACCTCGCTCGTTTCGCCAAAGACCTCGCCGAGAATGAACGCCAGCCGCTGCCGACGATCCAGACACATTAACATCGCCGTGATGCAGCCAAACTTTGCCTCATCGACCAGCAGCCTGGTTTCAATCGACAACGTTCGTTCGTCCGGCAAATCCTCATCCTTAATGCCGTCGAGCGATTCGCCCATCGCAATGAAAGTCACTTTGTTTTCCTCCATTTCGGATTTGCGAACGTTCAGCAAGTGATTTACCGCGATCCGATACAGCCACGTTCGGAATGTGCTGTTTCCCGCGAAGGTGCTTAATTTTGTCACCGCTTTGACAAGGATTTCCTGTGTCGCATCCTCTGCCACTTCCCGACGCCAAACCATGCGAAGCGCGAGATTGAACACCCACGATTGATGCCGCCGCACGAGCAGGTCCAGCGCATCCATGTCGCCGGCTCGAGCTTTTTCCACAAGGCATTCGTCTGTTTCAGAAATTGAATCCATGACTGTTTAGACCAGGAGTTAAGAGGATTGTGACAACACAAGGCTGAATCGTGAAACAGAAAATCGCCATTAGCTTAAGCCGGATTTACCCATGAATCCGGCTTCAAACTTTCTGCCACGTCAGATGGCGCATTCCCGTCACGCGGGAGCGGCTGGAACCATGGGAGGATGGATAATTTTCGAAAGATTCTGGAAAGCATTTCCCATCGGCACGACACCGTCGCGTGTTCGAGGGATTTACAAAGCTGGCCGCATGCGCGCTGGCCGCGCAAACCCGCGAAACCGAATACCTGGAGGAAGCTAAATGTTGGACCCGGGATGAACTCATGTTGTTTTCGCAAGCACTCGGCGCGCTCGTGCTGGAAATGGAATCGCGTCCTTTTGAAGATCTGATCGGCGGCTATTACATGGACTTCGCGTTGTCCAGCAAAGGCCCAGCAATGGAACGGGGAATTCCATATGGAATTCCTCGGTTAACTTTGATTTGGAATCAGGTATTCAATCACGTCCGCCGCGGTGTAGGAGTTACGATTGGATTTCAGAAAGCGAGCAATGTCGGCGACGTCATTGCCAGCGGTGACGAGCGGCAGTTCGACGTCCAGATCGGATCGGGTTTGCTCCAATCCAATCGTTGCCATCAAACCGTTGCAAACACATTTGCGATTTTCGGTTTCCGAGAGGTTTCCGCCTTTCTTCAGATAGTCATCAACTGGCTCGCTCGGGCAGCGGTAGCCCAGCGTTCCATCGTCTTTGCGATACGGCTGGCGCAAATATCCCAGATCGCAGATTCGCGTCCGATTCCGGTAAAGCTCGTGATCCGAAAGCGTGCCGGCGAGATCCAAAACCTTGAACGGAAATCCTGTGGGTGAAGCGAACGGATCCGTGAAAACGCGGGCCTGACCCTGTTGGCTCAATTGAATCGCTTGCTGTTTCAGGTCCGGGCGAATCCCGGATTCCTCGCAAAATGCGAACGCGGTTCCGACCTGAATTCCCGCGGCTCCGAGCGCAATGGCTTCGATCAATTTTTCGGGCCGCGCATACGAACCCGCCAGCCAGAACGGCAGTCCCAGCGCCTGGATTTTTTTCAAATCCGGAAGATCGCGCGGGCTGTAAACCGGTTCACCGCTCACGCTCAGTTGCAATGCTCCACGCGGCGGTGCGTTGTGGCCGCCGGCGGTTGGACCTTCGACCACAAACCCGTCCACGCGACCGCTCGCTTTTCGGGCGAGAGTGATTGCCAGCGTGGCCGACGCAACGATTCCCAGGAACTGCGGACGTTTGAGTTGCGGAACCTTGCCATTGCAAAAAATTTGCGGATCAAAAACCGTGTGGAATTCCTCGTCCGGTAGCGCGCCATCCACATCGATTTTTAATTCCGCGCGTTTGCCTTCCGCCAGACAATCGAGAATGCCGGGAATCGCCCGCGGAATTCCTGCGCCCATCAGCACGTAATCCACGTCCGCCAGCATCGCGCCAAACAGCGAGGCCAGGTTCGGCAGTTGAATTTTCTCCAGCAGATTGAACCCGACCAATCCGTGGTGGCCCTGTTTGGCCAGAAAGACTTCCGCAAAACTGGCGGCGACCGTCAGTTCCAGGGACGCCGCGCTGGGATTCTGCGTGGGCATCGGAGGCGATTTGAAAGGCGGTCCCGGCGCCTTGCCGTTGGGAATAAAGTAGGCGTCCATCAACCGAGAACTGACGCCAGCGATCGGGAAATGCTCCATGGCAAAACGCAGGCGGCGATCGGGATCGCCGGATTGCAATTGCCGGGCAAAGGTCACGGCGAGGGCGGTTCCTGAGACCACGCCGAGTTGTCCTGATCTGGAAACCGCGCGCGCCAGACGCCAGCCGGAAACACCCGCGCCCATTCCGCCCTGAATAATTTTTGGAAGTGGCATCAGGTTACAATGGTGAGTCGAAACGAATTTGCGAGAGGTTCATTTTCATTGGTGTGCAAAAGCCGACAAACGGTTTTTCTCCGGTGAAAAAAGTTCCGCGACGGAGCGTTGGATTTCATAGGGTGTCCAGACATTGCTTTTCCAAACCTGCTTGAGCCGACCGTCCGGGCCGATCAGCAGCGTTCGGAGATCGTGCGAAATTACGCCGTTCTCCCAGGCGTAAGTCAGTCCAGACAGTTCAGCCACAAACTGGATTTGCGCGGAATCACCGGTTGCGAAACTCCAATTCCTTGTGTTCGCGCCGTAGAAGATTGCGTATTGCTTGAGCACTTCGGGCCGATCAAATTCCGGATCCATCGTGATACTCAAAAGCTGATAACGTCCAGGAAACTGCTTGTTCATTCGCTGTTCGAGGTCTGCGAAATTTTTCGACATCAAGGGACAGAAATTCGGCAGCGGGCAACGCGTGTAGATAAATGTCAGCACCACGGCTTTCCCGCGATAATCGCTCAGGCGAATGACCTTTCCGTCCTGATCCAAAAGCTCGAAATCAGGAAACGATTCGCCCGGAAGAACTCGTTCGGTTTGATTCTTCAGAGCGAAGTCTTTGCTCGTTGGCAACTTTGTGGATGCGAGCGGATTGTCCGGCGCGATCTTTCGAATGTGTGAAATCCACGAATCATCTTCGGTCACTGATAATTCAAACTGCACGCTGTCGCCTGCGCTCAGCCCTTCGAACAACGCCGTATCTTTTACCGGCAGCGGCATCGTCATGGCCGGCATGTAATCAGGAATTTCCTCGTGCGCGATGCGGATGAATTTTTGCTCGGGATCCAGTTCGCGAATCTCGCCGCGCACTTGAAACGTTTGCGTTACCGCGACTGACGAAGTGGAAATCGCAGCCGGTTTCAAGAAGGTCATGCCGGCAATCACTGCGAGCGTGAGCGCGATGAGCATGACGAGAATCCACTTGGTTTTCATAAATCGGTGCGGCGCAATTTCCAGAAACTCAGGCCCAGCGCGATGGTCAGCCACACTGTCACCACTGAAAAAATGATGGGAGCTGACGTTCGCAATTCCAGTTGTTGCGAGAGGTTCACGGCGCGGAACAGGTCCACTGGATTAAGCGCGAGCCAGCCGATTGAGGTGCCTTCAGCGACAACAGCAGTTTCCGATTTTCGCTCGGACGCATTGTCAAATTCGGAATGAATATCCGCCGCGGCATTGACGTGTGTGGTGTCGCAAAGTACCTCAATTTCCTGCGCGGCAGTTCGCGATTCGGTGGAAACGATCACGCCCAGCGCCACGAGATCGAAGACGAACACCATTACGCACCAGGTCAACAGCGCAAAAACCAGCGCCTGCACGCGCGTTCGGCAAAATGTCGAAATCATCAAACCCACGCTCAGAAAAATAATTCCCAGCACCAGCCCCGAAACGGCGAGCCGAAGAAAAGGCGCAATGCTGTTGTCTTTTGCGGCAACGCCAATCACCGTTCCGGCAATCGCAAAACCCAGCACCAGCGGCACGGTCAGCGTGAGACAGCCGCCAAGAAATTTTCCCAGCAGCAATCGGCTCCGGCCGACACCTTGAGCGAGAACAAACCGCAGCGTTCCTTCTTCGCGTTCATTTACGATCAAGTCAAAACCGAGGAGCAATCCGAGCAGCGGCACGAGATATTGCACCAGGTTGAGCAGACTGATGACGGTGCGTTCGTAGCCTTGCACGCCAATGTGGCCGATCTGCAACAAACCGAGAAAACTGGTCAGCCCGATGGCACCAAGCCAAACGAGCACGCAGGCGAATACCCAACCGTTGCGAAAACGATCGCCGAATTCTTTCGTGGCGATGAGTTGAAGCTGGCTTGCGGCCAATTGAAAACGGGATTGAGCGCGGGTTGAAACGACGGAACTTCCCACTGTTGCGCGGGATTTGGTCGGCGCGGACGATGACGAACAAACGCGAGCTCTGTGCTCCAGAAAAACTTGGGTTTTCAAACCAGCACCTCCGGCATTGGCTGTCGTTCGCGCGCGATGCGATGATAAATCGTTTCGAGTGAATCGGCGCTTTCGTGTTGCGCGCGCAAAGCTTCAAGCGTGGCAAATGCGGCCAGTTTTCCGTTCAGCAAAATCGCCGCGTGTGTGGCGAGCGGTTCAACCGCGGACATCGTGTGGGTTGAGATCAGGAGCGTTGCGCCGCGCTGATGTTCTTCCCGAAGAATCGATTGCAAACCGTCCAGCAACGCGGGATCGAGGCCGTTGAAGGGTTCGTCCAGCACGAGAAATTTTGGCTGGCCGCAAAGTGCGATGGCCAGTCCAAGCCGTTGCAACATGCCCTTGGAAAGCTGACACACCCGGCGATTGCTTGCTCGCGAAAGCCCCACCCGTTTGAGCTGAGTTTTGACTTCGGAAACCGTTTGTCCACGAAGCCGCGCGAAGAATGCGGCGTTCTCGGCGACGGTCCGTTGCGAGTACAAACTGACGCGTTCGGCCACGTATCCGAAACTGGCGCGATCTGCATCGGTTGGCGTTCGGCCTTCGAGAGAAACAGTTCCGCGCGTGGGAGTCGTCAGTCCGAGAATACAACTGAACAACGTGGATTTGCCCGCGCCATTGGGTCCGAGCAACGCCAGCACGCAGCCGCGTTCCAATGAAAGATTCACATCATCCAGCGCGCGAATCATGCGATAGCATTTTGTGAGACCGGAGATTTCAAGATAGCGGTTCATTGGATCGTGGAAGCAATCGCGCGTTTGTTGAAATGAGTTGGAGAAAAATTCGGGAGGTTCATCAGCGGCGCGAAATCCGTCACTCCGGTTGTGTTCAGGAGCGGCATCAGTTCCTCGCCTTTGCGCAGAATCGTCAGCGCCGGGCTTAACGCCAGCACGCGCGCTTCAGGATGCCGGTCCACGATGTATCCATAGACATCCGTTTCGTGATAAGGCGTGTCGCCAATGCCATCGTGATCGCGATCGCTGCCCGTGTAATCGCTCCAGAAATTGCCGCGGCCTCGTTCCGAGAAAGTATTCGGCCCGTGGCGTCCCTGTTCGGTTTCAAACGGCGGCTGCCAGATTTGGTCGCTGTTTCGGACAAAAGCGTTTCCGACAAAAACATTCTGCTCCGAAGCGTTGCTGAGATAGAGGCCGATGTCATTGGTCGCAATCAGGTTTCCCTCGAAACGATTCTGATTCGCCTGTTGCACGAACAATCCGCGGTTCTGTCCGGCGACGACATTGCGGAGGATTTGCGAATTATCGATTTGCTTGAGCACCAGACCGTGCCGGCGATTGGCGATCATCGTGTTTCCTTCCACCACCAGTTGCCGGCTGAACATCAGCGTGGCGCCGACGGCATTGCGCGTGAGGGAATTCGTCACCAGCCGGTTTTGATGGGAATACATGTAGTGAATTCCAAAGCGCGAATCGTAAACGCGATTGCCGGAAATCAGGTTGTCGTTCGCGTACGAAAAATACATTCCGTCGCGCTTGTCGTGGATGACGTTGTTGAGAATCCGATTGTTCCGGGATTTCCAAACGTGAATGCCGTTGCCGCGAGCGGCGGAAGGAAGATTCGTCCGGCCCAAAATTTCATTTCCGTCAATGACGCAAGCGTCAACGCCGCGAACGTAAATTCCGAAGGCGTCGCTTTCGATGCGACAATCGCGAACGCTCGCGCGCGGTGCAGTGATCATGATTCCGGAATCAAACGTTGTGAGGTTGCTTCCGGAATTCTGAATCACCAGTCCGCGAACCTCACAGTCCGGCGCGGTGATGATCAATGGCGTTCCAACATTTCCGGCATTGATCGTGGGCGAATTCGTTCCAATCAATTCGATCAATTTGTCGATCACCACCCGTTCGTGGAAAACGCGCGGACCGGAAACTAGAATTGTATCGCCCGGCTGCGCTCTGGCGATTGCGTGAGAAATGGAATCGGTCGCGGGAATTGTGGCCGAAAGCGCCGCAACCGCGGATAACCAAAACACTGTCAGCGCGAGTTTCACAGTTGTGCGAGGGAAGGTTCGGGGTTGCCGCCCAGCGCGGTGAGCAGCGTGAACACGACGGAGTTGATGAAGCGGGTGCGATCAAATGCGATCAGCACCGCGACGGAAATCATGACCACGGCGCTGGTCCATTGCAGGCTGCGAATCAGCCACGGACGATGCACGAATTGCCAACTCCAGTTCCCGACGGCGACGGCGATGACCGCCATTGGAACGGCGAGCGCGAGGGAATAGGTTCCGAGAATCAGCGCGCCCCAATACCACGTCGAAGTGCCGACGAAAATCAGCAACGGATAAAGAATCGCGCCGCCCATGCAGGTCAGACAACTGACGGACAATCCGAGTCCGGCGCAGAAGGAATTGGCCGCCGTGATATTTCCCGGCCCGCGCAGACTCACTGCGGGCGCGCGAATCACCGCCGCGCGTTGGGGAGAAAACACGCCGACGATTGCCGCAATGGCGCCGCGGAATTTGCGTCCCAGTTTCGCGAGCCAGACAAAGCATTGTCCGCCGCGCTTTAAAATGCCGACTGATTTCAGCGCGAAATAGACGAG
Organism: Verrucomicrobiia bacterium; assembly: GCA_035765675.1. Lineage (GTDB taxonomy): Bacteria > Verrucomicrobiota > Verrucomicrobiia > Limisphaerales > DASXHY01 > DASXHY01. The sequence goes on along the minus strand of DASTXC010000130.1, from coordinate 1,768 downwards.
GAACGATGCGCCAAGCCAATTCGCATAACGTGTCCATTCGCCGAAGCCTGGACCGTGATTCATGTGGCCTTCGCTTTTGGCAATCGGCGCCGCTACCGCGGGCGTCATTTCCGCCGGAGCGGTTCCACAGAAAACATCCTTGAGCGACGCGCCCGCCTGAAGCTTCGCCTGCATGCCGAGCAGTTGTTGTCCCATCATCGCCACCGTCGCGCCACTGGCCATGTAGAGAAGCGTGAATCCCGCGACGAACGCCGCCAGGTTTCGCAGAATGCGTCCGCGAACCTGCGCCGGCATCCGGCTGCCGCGTTCAGCAAGGGCAGCCGAACTGACCACGCCGGCAATGATGCCGGTGTAATACGTTGTGAGTTCAATTGCGCACGGACTGAGAATCACCATCAACGCGCCGACCACGCCCAGAATCAGCATCAGCGTGCTGGCGACGGTGCGCGCCGGCGCCGGTTCAACCACCGGCAATTTCCATTCGAAAACGCGTTCGGGAGTTTTGCCCACGCCTTCAACAATGAGCCGGAAGTGTCCGCGTTGAGCGGCGAAGATGGGTTGCCCGAAATTATCTTTCAGCGGAAACACCACCAGATACATGTTGTGATGTTCGCTGAGAACCACCGGCGTGCCGAGCGACGGATAGCGTTCGCCATTGCTGTCTTCGACCAGAATTTTGTTGCGCAGATCCAGATCGGCGATGGTGCCGACGTGGGTATTGATGCCGATGAGAAACGGCTGCGCGCGGCCTTCCCATTGCTTGAGATACGGTTCCAGCTTCACGCGCTTTACAAATTGCGGCGTGGCGTAGGTCGCATCCACAAACACGTCGGACAGCGATACGCGCGCGGCATCGCTCTGTCGCGCGGTGGCTGGATTGCCGGATTGAAGTTTCGGCACGAGGTAAATGCCGATCACGAAAACGGCAAGCAACAGCGTGACGCCCGAGAAGAACAGGATGCGGGTGGCTTTCATTTTAAACGGTCGCGGACGACAGCGGGTTTGCGGTTTTGGCATCCGAAGTTTTGCGCGCGTGGAGACTGGTTTGCGGAACAGATTTCGGCTTGGGACTCAACCCGGCGGCCGCGAGTTGCAGGAACAGCGCGCCGCCGATCAACCATGCGCCGATTCCAAATCGTGAGGTGACTTCAAATTGCGCGATTTTTTTAGAGCCCAGAAACGGTGGGGTGAAATTTTTTACTCCCAGCATGGCTGTGTGTGGATCACGATCGTGGCCGATCTGGTGCATCTGAATCTGCGCCTGCACAGCGGCGATTCCCAACGCGGAAATCAACGCCACAACCACAACGATCAAAGCGCGGCGTCGCATGATTCGCGGCAGGAAGGCGGCAATCATTCCCAGAACCGCGCCCGCCATCAACGCTTCCGGCAGCCATTGGAACTGCGGGAGTTTGTCGGGAACATGAACGCCAATGTATTGATTGAGCACCGCCAGTTCCTGGAGATCGCCGCGCAATGCGTTTGGATGAACCGCAATCTTCAACGCTTCCTCGTCACGATACTGCGGCGCTTCCATTCGCATTTGCCAGAGTGGAAAGGCGAGGCTCGCCAGCAGCAATCCAGCGGCAATGACAACCGAGGCAATGCCGGTGATTCTTTTCCAGCGCATGGAGGTTCCGTTATTCATACGACGATCCTTTCGTGACGACGCTGGCGGCTTTGGCTTCCTTGCTCACGGGGCCGATGTTGTCACTGAGTTCAGCGCCCACCGGCTTGACCAGCATTCGTCCGCGCATTTCCAGATGCA
>DASTXC010000129.1:0-20840 GCA_035765675.1 Verrucomicrobiia bacterium | reverse complement strand
TGATGCGCCAGCGCCGTCTGGTGCGCGATTACGAAACCACCGAATCCAGCGCCAAGGCCTGGATCTACATCGCCATGATCCGAATCCAACTCCGCCGCCTGGCCTGATCCCGCTTCATTCATGATTTTTCAGACACGCTCTAAGCACCGCCACCTCTTCCGGCACTTGCAACCCAACTTCCTGACAAGCGAAAATCATCTCGCGCGCGCCGCTGGCATTCCAGCAGAGGACGGCGACCGGTTTGGGCAAGCTCTTTACCCATTCCCCAAGTTTCACCAGATCGAGCCTCCAATCTGGTTCCGCTCCCGCCTGGGGTTTGACGGTGAGCGATGCGAAATCACCGCCGGAAGATTTCACCGCTTCCACAAAAGCTTGTTGATGTCGGGCCACGTAGTCCAGACCCGACAGACTGAAGTACGCAAAATGGCGAAAGCCGCGCTCGAGAAAATGGTCAACGGCCAAGCGAGCCGATGCAACCAGATCAGTGCTGACCTGAGAAAAACCAGGCCCGGGCAATTCGATTCCTGAAACGTTCACCACCGGAATGTGTTTCGATCTTAGATGAGCGGCCATCGCTGCGCTGCCAATGCGTGCGATCACGCCTTCGCCGTGCCAGCCGCGGGGAACTTGCATGCTTTCTTCCATGCCGCGAGCTTCGACAAAAATATTCCAGCGTCCATGGGTCCGGGTATAGCTGATCACACCCGCGATGATATTCCGGCCCCAGGTTGAAGAAGTGTCCACGAGGATCGCAACCTTTGGAACGCCGCCGCGGTGGCGGCGAGATGAATTGATGTTGGACATGAGCTTGATCCGACGGATCAGAATTTGTCGTAATGCCAGCCTTGTCGCAAATGCTAAAACAAACCCCCAACTTCTGCCGCGCAATCGAACGTCACGTCGCCGTCAATTCGACAAGTCGGAGCAGGCAATTCTTCTTCGAATGGCTGCATGCGCTGACCCTGTGTTAAACGAGATCATTTTTTGCGAGTGTTGCGCAATTTCTAAAAAAATTGCCGCAACTGCCTATATTTTTTCGAGCGCAATGTGTGAGGATTCGGTAATGCAAACACCAGATCGATCGGTAAACGCATTCGAAAATGGCATTGTGCCAGACCGTTCTGTCTTCATTCAAAAGCAGAATTGCAGGTAAGGCTCCCAACTCGTCCCGTCAACCTAGAGGAAATAACCACCGAGATTCGTATGAACAAAAAAACTTTCTTCCGATCCAATCTTCCGACTTCACCCGCACGAAATACCTGGCGCTGGTTCCTGTCTCTCCTTTGTCTGATCTTTGCGTTTGGCGCGAAAGGAGCCGCATTGACCTGGGACGCCGACCCCGGCAGCGATGGGCCACAGGATGGCAGCGGCACCTGGATGACTGGCGGCACCGGATGGTGGGACGGTTCTGCGAATGTTAATTGGACTTCGGGAGACGTGGCCACTTTTGGCGCTGGAACGGACGGCAATTACACAATCACGGTCGAAGGTCCAATCACATCCGCAACGCCGCTCACGTTCAACAATTCTGGTTACACCTTGAGTGCCGAGTCCGCCACCACTATTACTCTCGGTGGTACGATCTCCGTCGCTGCAGGAAAGTTCGCAACAGTCGGAACCAATGTTGAAGCGAGTCGTAGCGGGGCGTGGACCTTGAGCGGTCCGGGCACGTTGAACATTTCGGGTTCAGGCAGCAGGGTTGGCACGACGGCGGGTACTTCTTCAACCATCGGCGGCGGTGCAACCGTGAACGTGTTCACTAACGGCACTCTTTTCTGCGGCAACAGCATTCAGATGAGCGGTGTCTCAGGCGGCTCAACGCTCGTGGTGGATGGCGGCACGGTTTCAGTGGGTGGTTCGATCGGCAGCATGATTGTCAATTCATCCGGCTCCGGTTCCGCGACCTTGACGCTGAAGAATGGCGGCACTTTATCCACGGTTTCCAAAAGTTCCGGCGGATTGCGCTTTGGCAGCAGCACGACCACGGGATGGGGTGTGTTGAACCTGGACGGCGGCACGTTGACGACGGCCCGAATTTTTGAAAACACGGCTTCCATATCTTCGACCAACAACTTCAATGGCGGTGTTCTCCAGGCCCTGATCGGAACGAGCCACGCCGCTGATTTCATGACCGGGCTGGATCGCGCGAATGTCCGAGACGGTGGCGCGATTATTGATCCCAATGGCCAGGACATCACGATTCCGCAGGCGCTGCTGCATTCTGATATCAGCGGTGACAATGCGATCGATGGCGGCTTAACAGTTATCGGTTCCGGCACATTGACGCTCACCGGCGCGAACACATATACCGGTCCCACCAAAATCACTGACGGTGGAAAACTGGTAATCGATCCCGCGTTCAGCAACTTGGGATCTGCGGTCGTGGTTTCCAATGGCGGTCGGCTTCAGGTAACCGCTGGCAGCAGTTCCTCAGTGCTGCCTCGCATTACGCTCAACGACGGCGGCATTGATTTCGATCTTGGAGTTTACAATCCCGCTAATGTTCCGACCATCATCGAGGCCGATCTTCTCGTCGAAGGAAACAACGTCATAGACATTTCCGGAGGTTCCATTCCCGTGACCAGCATTATCCTGATCAACTACACGAATAAAAGCGGAACCGGTGATTTTGTATTGGGAACTTTGCCTCCGGGCGTGACGGCGACATTGACCGATACAGGTTCAGCGCTGGTGCTGAATGTGACTTCGCCGTCCGGCAACTCGTATGTATGGTCAGCCGGCAGTGGTGATTGGGATTTTGTGACGCCCAATTGGAATTCGGGAACAAGCGTTTATGACGAAACGCTTCCTGCACTCGTTACTTTTCCCGACGCTGCAGCCGGAGCTGTGAACATTCCAGCCAATGTAAATCCGTATTCAATCGAATTGGACGCGACGAGCGGCAATTACACTCTCGGGGGCGCGGGCAGCATCGGCGAAGCAAATTCCTTTTCGAAAACCGGTTCGAAGTCGCTGACTTTGACCTCGGCCAACAGTTATCCCGGCGAAACAACTCTCGGCGGTGGATCGATTGTCGTCATGGCAGACCAGGCACTGGGCAATGCAACCGGCGGAACCACGGTCGCTCCCGCCACGTCGCTGGCGCTTTCCGGATCAATCAATTACTCGACCGAGGAACCTCTCGAAATTACCGGTCCGGGAGTGGTGGGAAATCATTTCTTCTCTGGCTCGGCCACACAACGTGGAGCGTTGCAAAGTCTTTCTGGGAACAACACCTGGGCGGGCGATATCACTTTCAACCCGCTTGACAGCAATGTTCGCATCGGCGTTCAGGATGATGCCCGGCTTACGCTGAGCGGCGACATCTCGGAACGCACCAACGGTATGAGCCTGATCTTTCGTCTTGGAAATTTTGAAGGGAGCGACATCACGATCAGTGGCACCAACAATCATTGGACCGGCGAGACTGCGATCTATGGTGGTGGTGGTGCCGCGTTGCACCTCGGCGCAGACAACGCCTTGCCGAAAACTGCGGTTCTGCGAGTTGGCATCGGCGGTATCGGCGGCGATTGCGTGTTCGACTTGAACGGCTTCAATCAGGAAGTCGCGGGACTCGCCGGTGATGTCGTTGGCATCGTCCGCAACGATGGGTCTCAAGCTTCGACCCTCACTTTGAATCCGACGCCGGACCAACTATTCCCTGGAATGATTCAGGACGGCGCGAATCAAGTTGGCATCGTGAAGACCGGTGACTACACGCAGATTTTTGCCGGAAACTCGACTTATACCGGCCCTACAATCGTCAATGCTGGCAGCCTGCGAATCGACGGATTTCTGGGTTCAACACCGGTGACCGTGAATGCTGGCGCGGCGCTGGACGGCACCGGAACGCTTGGCGGATCGGTTACGGTTAATGCCGGTGGAACGCTTCGCGTTGGCGTCGGTGGCATTGGCACATTGACGCTCAATGATGGTCTGGACCTGGCAGGTGATCTTGTGTTCAAAGTGGATAAATCCCTCACTCCGGCCAACGATCTGATCAACGTTTTTGGAGCATTGAACAACACCGGAACCGGCTCCTTGTTCATCTACAATACCGGTACAAATGAACTGGAAGTGGGCGACAGCTTCACGCTGTTCAACCAACCCGTGAACAACGGAAGCGCGTTGACGATCGTTGCTCCGGCCGGAGTGACTTTCCAAAATAATCTGGCAACGGACGGTAGCATCACGGTGCTGAATATTGCAGGACCCATTCCTACGACGCCGACCAACATTCTTTACAGCGTGAGCGACGGGCAGATTCATCTCAGCTGGCCCAGCAATTACGTCGGATGGATTCTACAGGCTCAGACGAACACTTTGAGCGAAGGACTGGGCACGAATTGGGTCCATGTTCCCGGATCGGAAAGCGTCTCCGAGATGAATTTCCCCGTGAGTGTGACGGATCCAGCGGTGTTCTTTCGGTTGGTGTATCCGAATCAACCGTAAAATTGATTCGAATGACTGATCGGTTGTAGGTTGGTGGTTCACTGACCGGCGCTTTGTATCCTGAAGATGCGGGCGCCGGTTCTTTTTCCACCTGGAAAACTCAAATCATGATGAATCAAACGGTATCTCGCTGGGGCTCCAAATTTACATCGCTCGCGCTCGTGGTGTTTGCAGGCATTTTCGCTTCAAAAGCGGACGGCACACGATGGCGTGATTCAAGTTTCCAGGAAAAAATCTGGAACGAGCGCGGATGTAAAGTGGACCAGCGCGGCAAATGGTTTCGTGACGCAAAATTTGGAGCTTTTATCCACTTCGGCCCCTATTCCCAACTAGGTGGTTACTGGAAAGGCAAAGGTCCCTTTCGACCCGCCGAACAAATCATCGGGTTGGGGGAACGCAAGGCCGTCATTTCACCCGACGAATACCGGACGGAAGTCGCTGGCCGATTCAATCCGACCAACTTCAACGCGCGCGCCTGGGTCAGTGCCATCAAGAGCGCTGGTCAAAAATATGTGATCGTTACGACCAAACATCATGACGGCTTCTGTATGTTCAATACGTCGACCACCTCGAACAACATTGTCGACGCCACGTCTTTCGCGCGAGACGTGATCAAGGAATTGGCGGACGAATGCCGCGCTCAGGGAATTGAGTTTTGCCCGTATTACTCAATCGGCGATTGGTGCGCCGCTGAAGTTCAGAATCCGCGATTCAAAAATTACCCGGATTACATGTTTTCCCAGTTGGAGGAATTGTTGACTCACTACGGTGATATCAAACTGCTCTGGTTCGACAATTATTGGTACGTGGACAATCAATGGACGAATGATGAGGCGCACGCGAAAGAACTTTACGCTTTTGTGCGATCCCTGAGTCCGAACACGCTTGTAAATGATCGTTGCGGCGCGGGGGTCAATTCCACTGATGGCGATTACGCAACCCCCGAGAACCAACTCAAAGGTTCGCGCCAGAGCCGTTACTTCGAAGTGGTGATGACGGATACGGAGGACGACAACTGGGGTTGGGTCAAAGGCGCAACGAATTATCGCGATCCCGCGAGCCTCATTCGCAATCTGATCGATTGCACCAGCAAAGGTGGCAATTTTGTTTTGAATACGGGAATCACCGCGACCGGAGAAATCCCACCGGAACATCTCGCCATTCTTGCGAAGATTGGTCCCTGGATAGCGACAAACGGTGAAGCGATTTACGGAACCGAACCGGCCTCGGAATGCGTTCCTCAACTGACGTCTGGTTTCGAATATCACGCGACCAAGAGCGGAACGAATATTTATCTGCTCGTGATCCGGTGGCCGGAAAGCTCCGTTCCAGCGAGCGTCACTATTAAACGGACTGGATTTAAGGGGGCGGAATTGCTCGATCGATCTTTGTCTGCCTTGGATGTCTCCGCCACCGACGACGATGGCGCGGTAACGCTTTCCATTTCCAAGCCGGACAGAATCGATCCCTACGCCACCGTAATAAAACTGAATTTCGAATCGGAAGGTTCGGATCTGAAACGTCACGCTGATGCCGGAAAAAATAATGAGTCGCTTTAGTTTCGCTCGCCACACGTTGATCAAACGCGGATTCACTTTTACGGTTGCCGCCGTCAGTTGCGTTCTTTGGCTTCATTGGAATTCTGCGGTTGCCCGCGATCAGAATGCCGAGCAGGTGGCAATTCCGCGGATTGAGCAGATGCCGAATATCCCGCAGCCCTTCCGGTTGATCGATTGGCATCGGCGAACACTGGATTTTGATCGACTGGTTTTTGACACGAACCGAATTGGAGACTTGCCGCCACTGGTTTGGATGGATCACGCGCGACGCAACTTCGATGAGGACGCGTTCGGACTTTATACCTCAGCCTGGGAACGTCGCGGTGGTCCAGCCGGTCATAGCGGAGAGTATCATGAAGCCATTAACGTGCTGGGCGCAGTGCTTGGGGCGACATTGGTCGGCATTGATAAGACCGATCAGCACGGGCGCAACTGGGTCAGCATGTGCCGCAATTATTTCAATTCCGCCAATGGCTGGAATATCGTCATGAACTTTACTTCCGAACGCATGGCACCCTACGGCGGCGGATACGGGAAAGATTTCTGGTACGACCTTTACCCCAATATTCTGTTTTTCCAGTTAGCGGACGCTTATCAGGTTGATGGATTTGAACAACTCGTGCGGACCAGCGCCGACCAGATGGATCGCGCCGTCAGAGTGCTCCACGGCTCGCCCAAGGGTTTTCATTACACGTATTTCAATTTCGCCCGGATGGAGCCCGGCCAGAATGAGACAAATCCAAATTGGGTGGAGCCGGACAGCGCCGCGGGTTTTGCGTGGCTGCTGTATGCCGCTCACGAGAAGTTTGGCGACGCCAAATATCTGGAGTCCGCTGAAATCGCGATGCGTGCATTGGTGGCGGAAAAGCGGAATCCATACTACGAAGTCTTGTTGCCGTTCGGCGCGTATATCGCAGCACGGATGAATGCGGAATCGGGTCGAAATTACGAAACCGAAAAACTCATCAACTGGTGTTTTGCGGGCAACACGCCGGGCCGCGGTGGTGATTGGGGAGCGGTGGTTGGACGTTGGGGAAGATACGATGTTTCCGGATTGATCGGCGCCAACGACCGCGTGTTTCTGATGAACACGCTGGACACCGCGTCGGCCTTGGTGCCGCTCGTTCGTTATGATTCCCGATTCGCACGGGCGGTGGGAAAATGGATGCTCAACGCGGTCAACGCTTCTCGCTTGTTTTATCCGGACCAGATTCCGGATAAGTATCAGGCTGCGCCCGAATTCAAATCTCTGGTGAAGAATGCCATCGCGTACGAAGCTATTTCACCCGGTCGGCACGGCCAGCCGATTTTTGCGGATCGCGATGATTGGGGGGTGGAGACGTGGGGACCGGCAAATATTTCGAAGGTTGCAAACTTCACGCTGTATGGATCGTCGCATGTGGGGATTTTCGGCTCGATCGTGTCCGGCACCAGTGATGAAAAAATTCTTCAACTCGATTGTCTCAAAACAGATTTCTTTCGGCGCAAAGCTTATCCAACGAGTTTGATTTACAATCCGTATCGAGCCGACAGGAACGTCGAGATTCAAGCGGGAAAAACCTCCGTGGACCTTTACGACGCTGTTTCGCATTCGTTCCTGAGGAGAGCCGTCAAAGGAAAGGTCTCGTTGGATGTGCCCACTGATTCAGCGATCGTGGTGGTGCGAGTTCCCGCTGGCGGCAAGGTCACGACAGCGAATGGCCATCTGTTGGTGGATGGCGTGGTGGTGGATTTTCAGAACGACAAGGGAAATTGATTTATGGCAGATCTCGCAAAACGTTTTCCTGAAAATCCCATCCTGCGCCCAGTGGACATCCGCTCGAGCGTTGCCGGCATGAAAGTCGAATGTCTGCTGAATCCGGGTGTCTTCCGCTATCAGGGCGAGACCTTTCTTCTTCTCCGTGTCGCCGAACGTCCGAAACAAAAAGAGGGCAAGACCAGTTTTCCCATCTTCAATGAATCCGCGGAACTGAAGATCATGGAGTTTGACAATGATGATCCCAAACTTGATCGCACTGATCCGCGAGTGTTTCGATACGGCGGGCATCACTATCTTTCCACGCTTTCGCATTTGCGCCTCGTGAGCAGCCGGGATGGGTTACGATTTACTGAAACCGACGCAGCTCCCATTTTTGGCCAAGGCGAACTGGAAACCTATGGCATTGAAGATTGTCGGGTTATTCAGATTGGCGATACTTACTATCTGACGTTTACGGAAGTGTCTGCGAACGGCGTTGGCGTTGGATTGCGGAGTACCAGGGACTGGCAGCACATCGAACCGCATGGAATGATATTTCCTCCGCACAATAAGGACTGCGCTATTTTTCCTGAAGCCATCGACGGCAAGTATTTTGCGCTGCATCGCCCGAGCAGTCCTGAAATTGGCGGTAACTACATCTGGCTGGCCGAATCTCCGGATTTAAAACATTGGGGCGCGCATCGCTGTCTGGCTCGCACTCGTCCGGGAATGTGGGACTCCGCCCGAATCGGTGCGGGCGCGGCGCCGATCCACACTCCGAGAGGTTGGTTGGAAATTTATCATGGCGCAGACGGCAACAATCGTTATTGCCTCGGCGCATTGCTGCTGGATTTGGAACAACCACGGAAGGTGCTGGCCAGATCCCGCGATCCGATCATGGAACCCCGGACTGATTACGAATGCACTGGTTTCTTTGGGAAGGTCATCTTCACCAACGGGCATGTGGTGAATGGCGATGTATTGACGATTTACTATGGCGCTTCGGACAGCGTGATTTGCGGCGCACATTTTTCGATCGACGAAATTCTCAAATCACTGAACTAGTCTAATGCAAAAAATCTTCCGTGAATTTCGGCATTTCTTTTCGTATCCGCGCGATATGCGGGTGCTGCTGATAACCAATCTGATTTATGGATTGGTCATGCCGGTAATTGAAATGTTCATCGGTGCCTACGTGATGCGGAAATCGGACGATGTAAAAATGGTCGTCGTTTACCAATTGGCGGTTTATACGGGAATTCCGTTCACGTTCCTGATCAATGGCTGGCTGCTGCAACTCGTCAACGTGAAGCGCCTTTATTCCCTCGGCATGTTGCTCAGCGGCGTGTCGATGGTGGTCATGATGTCCTTGAACGAATTGAGTCTGCTGGGGCTTGGCGTCGCGGGAGTGCTGATGGGTATGTCATTCGGACTTTACTGGGCAAACCGTGATTATCTTGCCTTGTCCAGCACGATCGACGAAAACCGCAATTATTATTACGGGCTGGAAACTTTCTTCGCGACGAACATTGGTATAGTTGTTCCGTTTCTGGTAGGCGCTTTCATTGGCTGGTATGGCGGAGAAATAACGAGTCAAGTTGAACACGCGTATCAAATTATCACGGGAGCCGTGTTCGCGATTACGATCGCAGCCTCCATCATCGTGCATCAAGGAAAGTTCAAGAACCCTCCCCCCAGCCGTTTTTTGTATTTTCGTTATCACTGGATTTGGAACCGGATACAATGGCTCGCGATTCTCAAAGGGCTTGCCCAAGGTTACATCGTGACGGCGCCGGCCATGTTGATCATGACGCATGTCGGCAAGGAGGGATCGTTGGGCACAATTCTCTCAGCGGGAAGTGTGCTGGCGGCGATACTGCTTTATATACTCGGTCGGACGACCGGCCCGCGACATCGGATTTATCTTTTTGCAATCGGATTGTCGCTGTTCGCTTTGGGAGCGCTGGCGAATGCATTGCTTTTCAACAAGCTCGGCGTGCTGCTGTTTATGTTGCTTCTGGTTCTCGCGCGCCCGTTGGCTGACATTGCGTATTTCACGATTCAATTGCTGGCAATTGATACCGTCTCCGCAATCGAGAAGCGCAATCAGTACACGTATATTTTTGTTCAGGAGTTTGGATTTTACATCGGGCGATTCGCCGGTTGTGGTCTGTTTATTCTGCTCGCGACACAGGTTTCCAGCACTTTCGCTTTACGCTACGCACTGTTGATCGTTGCCGCGCTTCAACTGCTTTCCGTTTTCGTTGCGAAAATCATTTTGAAAGGCTGCGCGAAGGAGAGTTCCGTAATCTCCTCGTCCAAAGCCACTCCGCGCATTGTGAATCCCGTCGTGGCATCCAGCGGTTTCCTAACTTGAACATGGTTTTCCGAGCATGAGAACGAAAGAGAATTGGCAGCGAAACGCGGGCGCAGTTGTTTATACCCTGATTGTATCCATCGCGCTGCTGATTGCTAGTCCGGCGTTGTTGCAGGCGGATGTATTGCCGGGGAATATCTGGCCCAATCCCCGGTTGGAAACAGATTCCAACGGAGATGGCGTTCCCGATTTTTGGAATCGAAACAATTCCACCTTGTGTTTGTGGACCAGCGGGTCCGGTGTCAGCCCATCACATTCCTTGCAAGTCAATGACACGAGTGCCAGCGATTACGGCGAATGGTATTCTGATCCTGTCGCGGTCCAGCCGGGAACGCCTTATCATTTGCGCTTCTTTCGCAAGCATTCGATTTCCAAAGGTTCCATGGAAGTCTATGCGACCTTCCTCAATAACGGCGTAAATCTCAATAGCGTCTTCTATTATGTCAGTGGCACCAACGCCTCCTGGACGCAGGTGGACGACACGTTGCGCACGCCAAATAATGCTACCCACATGCGTCTCTCGCTGAAATCCGCGGGCAATCTCAGCGAGTTGGGGCAGATTGGGCTGGACGATATTTCCCTCGTTTATACTGGCATCAGCCGCGTCGTCACGATGCCGAAAATTCCTTCACCTTTTCTCGTCCCTGACTGGAAGGCCATCGCTACAAATTACGATGCATTTGTTTTTGATTCCAACCAGACCGGAACTTATCTGCCGCTCATCAAAGTCAACTCACAAAAACCGAACTTCGATCTGACGTGGTTTGCTCTTCCGAGTTATGTTGGAAGCACCAATTACGCGGAACCTGAAGCGATCAACGCGATGGCGGCCGTTTTGGGTGCGTCTTTAGTGGGCATCGATAAAAGCAGTCAAAATGGACGCAACTGGGCGCGGATGATGGTTCAGTATTTCAATCATAGTGACGACTTGGATGTTCTGTTCAATAACTCCCGTGCAACCGTTTCGTCGTTCTGGTATCAACTCTTTCCTCATATTCTATTTGCCGGATTGGTCGATCGTTATCCGGCCACTGCGGCGTTAACGAATAGCTTTAGTTCCGGCGCGGGTGGCAGTTCCATGAACGACATCCTCTTTACCGTTGCGCAAAAATGGTATGCGGCCTGTCAGGGAATGGGCGCCACCTTCAGCACGCCACCTAATTTCAATTGGAATGGCTATAATTTTCAGGCAGGCCAGCCCTTTGCCAATGCCTGGATTGAGCCGGAAGCGGCGGGGGGCGTGGCCTGGCTCGAATACATGGCCTGGCGAAAGTTCGGCCAGACCAATGCTGATTTTCTTCAAGCAGCGGATTGGAGCTTGCAGTTCATGCAGAACTCCACAGGCAACATCAATTATGAAGTTCTGCTGCCGTACGGCGCACTCGCCGCGGCTCGGATGAACGCGGAGCTTGGCCGCAATTACGATATCACTCGTTTCCTGAACTGGTGTTTCGATGGTGACAGCTATGCTCGTCCAGGCTGGGGAGTGATTGTTGAAAACTGGGGCGGTTCGGATGTGCATGGGCTGGTCGGCAGCATCACTGACGGGGGCGGTTACGCGTTTGCGATGAACACCTTTGAATGGGCGGGCGCACTGGCCCCAATTGCCCGATACGATCAACGTTTTGCGCACGATCTCGGAAAATGGCTGCTGAACGTCGCCAACAATTCGCGCCTGTTCTATTCCACGTACGTGCCCTCGAATCACCAGTCGAGCCCCGGTTGGCTGAATGGTACAAACAACATCATCAGCTACGAAGGTCTCCGCAAAAATTGGAACGGGACCAATCTTTATGCAACCGGCGATGCGCTTCGCAATCACTGGGCCGGCACCGATTACGCGCTCTACGGCGCTTCTCACGTCGGCATGTTGGCCGCATTGATCGACAGAACCAGCAATGAAAAAATTCTGCAACTCGATTTGCTGGCGACCGATTTCTTCAAAGGCTCTGCCTATCCTACGTATCTAATCTACAATCCGTATGCGATCAGCACCTCGTTTACGGTGAACTTCGGTACTGGAACCAACGATCTACTGGATATTGTAAGTGAAAGGTTTCTGGCAGTTAACCAAACCGGACCCGCCACCTTGGCGCTCGCTTCCGATTCCGCCGCAGTGGTAGTGGTGATTCCGTCGGATGCAGAAATAGGTTCGCAAGACGCACGCCTTTTTGCAAATGGTCGGATTGTGAATTACCGCTATACCGCCCGTGATACAGATGCCGACGGTTTGCCTGACTGGTGGGAAAGTCGGTACTTTTCGGGGATCACCAGCGCTTCTCCATCCACTATCGCCGCAAACGGAAAGAGTAATCTAAGCTGCTACCAACTGGGCGTGAGTCCTTTGTCTACGAACTTTTTCAACGTGCGGTTCTTCATTCAATCAGAGACTGGCCGCCCTCAATTGACCTGGTCCACCATTGGTGGCAAAAGCTATAGCGTCGATACATCAACCGAACTGAACCCAACCAGCGATTGGAAGAGCATTTACACTATCTCCGAAACCAACGCACCAGTAGGTATGTCAGGAATACAATTCTATATTGATCCCGTGAGCGCGTTCCACACGGGATCTTCGAACCGCTTTTATAGAATTCATTTCCAAAAGTGACCATCCAGACGCTCCGCCAGAACGGGAGTTGAAATTCGAACTTTTTGGTTTTAAGGCGAATTTGTCGGACGAGAAGTGTGGGGCGGCTCAGGCCATCGTCGCCAAAATACATTCCTTGCTGCACCAGCTTGAACGCGCGCCAAGAGGACTGATAACTTTGGCGTTCCTCAATAGCATCCAGTCGCCGCTGTTCAATTGGTGAAAACCGATTACATGAACCGTTACGCCGGCCAGCACCACGGAGCGAAACGAATCTGAATTGGTTCGAGCGGGTGAAAATGCCAGGGGCGTTTGGGAATTATTGACCAGGGCAGCCAGCTCATCGCGAGGCAAAAGTTGTGCAGCTTCCGCAGATAGACGTTGGTGCTGACCGTTCCAGCTTTGAGGCAGGCAAGCAGATGCTCGGCTTGCGTTTCAAAATTATACGATGACGAATGGAGTCCAACGCCCTTTCTTTCGCCGCCCGTCACCAGCGATCCTAGGTTGAACCGCTCTTGGTTTCGACAATGGCATCAAGCGCATTTTGCCAGGTCCGCGTTGATACGCCTGAATCCGTTCCGACCAAGTATGCCTTGGCGATTTGGAGATTCAATTGCGGCTGACGGACGGACTCATTGCGGGCGTTGAGCAGGGACATGGCCTCGGCGCGATTCTTCGTGCCAAGTCTTTCCTGTTTTCGGGTTTTCGTGTCTTCAACGTAGAACGTGCCGCCGAGCTTGCGGTGATACAGGATGAAATGGCGTTTCATAAATTCAAACTTTCTGTCCGAAGCTATGAAACTGAACGGGGCCTTTGGGCGTATCAGCTACACCAAACGGGCTGCGAATCCCGTCGTCGCGAGTGATTGCCGAGTAACGCCGGAGTAGTTGTTGAGTACTGCCGGAGTATTGATTTCACTGGCACTTTCACTGGCACTTGCCTCCTCTGGAATCTGCAACCCGTTGCAAAAGTGCAACTTGGAACTGGAGGCGAGGGTCGGAATCGGTCTTTGAGAGGGCCGAAGTTGATCATATTTTGCCTGATTTTATTGGCTAGTCAAGCATCAGGACATGATTAGTATACTAATCGGCTCGGACTGTTTTTTATACACAGTTTCATACACAGCACGACACATCTCATTCATCAATTTGCGGCGCGGAATTCGTTTTGTTTTTTTGATTCTTTTTTCGCCAATGGTGCATGATTTCTTTTGAGGCACGGAATTGCCAATGGGCATCTTGTTTCAATTCGCAGATGGTGATTGCGGCAAAATATTTAACGGCGTTTTGGGCTGGCTGGCCAAGTGGTTTTAGCAGTCCAGCGGTAACGAGAATGGGAATGTCATGGGAATTAAAACCTAAAAGCCATGAGGCTTCTTCTGCCGTTAATCGTGCCGGCAAATTTCGAAGGCCGAGAAATTGCAGTCTCTGGGAGTTCATGGGGCTTTTCGATCTGCGTTTTCCCACGCCACAATTGCTCGTTTACGAACTTGTCCCCAACGGTAATTACCAAGCACACCCGTCTCAAGAATGACGCGATGACAGGGAATAAGATATGCCAACGGATTTTGCCCTACGGCTGATCCCACGGCACGGCTTGCGGTTGGTGTGCCCACCGCTGCCGCCAATGCTCCATAGCTCACCAACGTGCCGCTTGGGACTTGCAATAGTGCCTGCCATACGCGCACTTGAAATGGAGTGCCCCGGACGAAAGCGTAAGGGCATTAATGAGTTCTGGATTGTTTTTCGACGGAAAATGCCATCGGCCAGTTGATGGACCGCAGCGTCGTCTCGGTACAATCGCGCTCGCGGCCATTGGTTCTGCACTTCAGCCAAAGCAGCGTATTCACGTTTGGATTCGATAAACGAAATGTGACAAATGCCTCGCGGACTTTCGCCCAGCAAACACTTTCCAAAAGGGCTATCGGAGAAACCGATCGTGATTGTCCATCCTTCGCCGCCCGATTTTACTTCACCTGGCGAAGCGGCTTCCAAGGTGACACACAAGTCGTGCAGGCGGCTTGGACTTGAAAGCCCGGAATCCAACGTCGAATCCAAGACACTTTTCCCGCTGCGAAGCAGAGTTTTTGCATGAGCCAATGTGAGGCATTGCAAAAAGTCCTTTGGTGTAATTCCAGCCCAAGATGTAAATAGTCTATGAAAATGATGTGGACTTAGAGCCTGTACTTAACTTTTGCCGAATAGGGCGACAAGCATAAGGCCGATGAAGGCCAGCCAATGATAGGCGGCGAGGGTCGTGGACAGGCGTTCATAATCCCGAGCCAAACGCCGAAAACGCGCCGCCCAGGCAAAGGATCGTTCCACCACCCAGCGTCGGGGCAAGAGGACAAATCCGCGTTTGGCTTCATGATGTTTGACCACTTCCAGTTTAACGCCAGCTTGCGCGGCCGGTTGCTCGCCGGTATAACCTTGATCCACAAAAGCAACCTGCACCGGTTCATCGACCGCCGTTTGAATCGCCTGAGTCAGTTGTCCGACTTGAGCCCGATCCTGCTCGTTGGCGGGAGTCACCGTCAGTGCCAGTAGATGACCCAACGTATCCACTGCCGCATGCACTTTGGATCCCTTGCGCTTTTTATGCCCGTCGAAACCGGCACGCGCTCCACTCTCCGGAGTGGATTGCAGGGTGCGACTATCCAGAATTACTGCGCTGGGATCGGCCTTTCGATCCAGTATCAGGCGCAGAATGGCTCGCAGATCGTGAGCCATGGCTTCAAAGCAACCGGCTTTGATCCACCGCTGCGTCTGCTGATAAACCACGTGCCAGGGCGGTAAATCATGCGGCATCATCCGACACGCCCCTCCCGTTTTGACCAGGTAACGCAGCGCATTAAAAATCTCCCGCAACGGATAAACGCGCTGCGGTGCCGCTTCCGTCATGAGCGCCAAATACCTCACGCAAAAGGCCCATTCCTCATCGCTGACATCACTCGGATAACTCTTCCGTTGTTTGTTCATCCCCAGCTTAATGCCGGGATGTAATTACAATGTACAGACAATTCTTTCAAAAAATTAAGTACAGGCTCTAGGTTCACCTGTTTGGCAAGAGCTGCCAAATCAGGTTGATCGGCGTGACGTTTATCTAAATAGCGGATCACACTCGCAACCCGGTCATAATCATTCATGAAGCGATATTACGATGAAACGACGGTCCGGCCACCCGGTTCTTGCTGAACGATCAACAAGGTAGAAAAAAGAGGCATGAACGCCGATTCTTCTGGTTTATGGCAACCTGTCAGAACCTGCGCTTTGCGCGAGGCCTATTCGTCTTGAATGACATAGCCAACTGCCTCGTAGCCGCGCACACGCTTGGAATACATTGCCGAGAAAACCGGCAAGCAGCCGTCCACATAATCATAGACGATGACTTCGCGTTTGCTGTCGTGAAGACGGTGGAGACGACCAACGTATTGTTGCAATGTGCCGCGCCAGGAAACTGGCATGGCAAGGAAAAGCGTGTCGAGGCGCGCGTCGTCAAAGCCTTCACCGATGTAACGACCTGTGGCGAGGAGGACTCGTTCCTCTCCTTCGGGAATGGCGGTTAATTGTTCGGCAATGGCGCGTCGCTGTTTTGCACCCATGCCGCCTTTCAATACCACAATGTGTTTTACCAAGCCGGTCAATCGGGAGGCAAATTCGTCCACCTGACTGGTGCGTTCCGTCAGCAAAATGGGTGACCGCTTGGTTTTGATGGCACGCAACAGATCAACGCAAATAAGATTATTACGCGCCTTGTCATTGGCCAGCGCGGCATACAACTCGTGCATTTCTGGTTTCTCGGTCGAGGGAGGCAACCGAAAGTTTGTAGGGCGCGGGATGACGACGTGCTTGAAGGGCCGCGCAAGCGCCTGCTCTTTAGCGTTTACGCGATGACGAATGGGCCCGCACTGCATAATAATAATAGGGTGATGGCCATCCTTCCGTTGCGGCGTGGCAGTTAGTCCAGTGACGTAACGTGCTTTCACCTGCCGAAGAACCTGCTCAAAACTCACTGCTGAAATGTGATGGCACTCATCCACAATGACGTGGCCATAGTTGGCGACCACATCGTCCACGACTTGCTTTCGATTTAGACTTTGGACGACCGCAACGTCGACCAAGCCGTTGGGACGCCGGCGTCCTCCTCCAATTTGTCCGATGCTTTTTACCGGCAGATCCAGAAAGGTCGAGAGCCGCTCCCGCCATTGATCGAGAAGTTGGCGGCGATGGACCAGCACCAAGGTGTTGACCTTCCGAGCCGCAATCAACCATGCGGCTACAACCGTCTTTCCAAACGCAGTCGTAGCGGACAAAATGCCGTCATCGTACGCAAGCATGGCGTTGGCAGCGGACTGCTGGTCGAGGCGAAGCTGGCCGTGAAACGTCACTTCAATCGACTGTCCGGCGAACCGTTGGTCGTCTAGTTCTACCGCAACCTTGTGCGATTCAAGCAGCGTCGTGATTTCGCCCAAACAGCCGCGAGGCAGAGCAACGTGCTTGGGAAATTCCTCCGCGCAACGAATGACACGCGGTTTGCCAAATGTGGACAGTCGCATTGCCTGCGCTCGATAAAATTCTGGATTTTGAAATGCGGCGAGTCTGTGCAGACGATTTAACATCGCGGATGGCAATCCCGCCGCTTCAACAAAGATCAAGTTACTGCGAACCACGCGCACTTTCGCTGGCAACGGACCAGGGATGGCTTCGTCCTTTTTCTTCCGGGATGGCGGCAGAGTCCACGGGTCTTCTGTCTGTTCATCGTCGGCGATACTGCGCCGAACACCGATGATGTCTCCGCTACGTTCGGCCTCGCGTACTATGTTTTCGACTTCGACAAATGTCATCGGTCGGATGGAGGACAACAGTGCCCACTGGTCAGGGTGTGGATTAAAATCGGCTGCGAGAAATACGCTGTTGCCCTGACCACGTGGTATCTGTTGCAACGGCAGCGCGATGAGATTGCCAAACCCTCCTTTGGGCATTGTGTCCTGACTTGGAAAGAAGCGGTCATAGGAATCGAGGCCAAGTTGATGGCGTTGCTCCATGGTTCGAGTGAGAATGGCTGCACCGAGCTTTCGGGCGAAGCGGGCGGGCAATGCTGTGTCAAAGAAGACCCAGATGTGCCCGCCTCGCCCTGAACGTGATCTTTCCAGAATAGCCGGCACTTGCCACTCGACACAGGTGCGAAGAAACGCTCGCACGTCTTCTTGCCAGGTCGCCTTGTCGAAATCAGCGGCGAGAAACCAACACGTCTCATCGGACAATAGTGGATAAATCCCCGCCGTGAGTATGCCTTTGAGATGGTCATGAATGACCTGGTCGGTCAATGGGAAGTATTCCTTTGGCTCGTCGGGATGTTTCGAGAGCGGATTACTCCACACTTTTCGGTAAGCGGGTGAATAACCGGCCTGGCCATTGCGCCCTTCCCAACGCAGTGCGTAAACATCTTCGCGTCCTCGAAACAGACTGCGGAACAACTTTACTTTTTCGCCCGGGGTGGATTTTCCTGTAACTGCGGCAGGCGAGTGTGGGACACCGGCAAGTAGCGATGAGGTTCTTTTTTCGGGAATCCACATACCCTCCCGTAATCGCCGGTTTTCCTCCCGAAGCCGTTCGCATTCCGCAAGTGCTTCAGCAAGCTTTAGATCGGTGGATTGCGATGCGCTCATGCTTGAGTTCGCCTTTCGGTATCACAGATTCAGTTTGCTGAAGAATTGCGCCACTACGCCGAAATGTTTCTCCATGTCAGGTTCGAGGCTGCATTCCGCTGCCATCTCTGAAAATGGCCCAGACCAAGAGAGGGGTGGTGATGGAAGTGTGGAAGGAATATCGTGCGTCTTGCGCCGCTGAAAGGTTTCGCAAATCGCTTTCGGCAGTCGGGTCGCATCGAGTTTGGTGCGCTCGATCAAAAGAACCAAATCAATCAGATCTTTAACGCGGGTATTTTCCCGATCCATTCGGGGCAAAGTGTAGGCATGAATTTTCTCCGCGAATTGTTCCTCTGGTGAAATCGCCGAAAATTTTTTGCAGTCAATTCCCGCAAACCCAAGCCAATCCCGACCCGAAAGCATTTCGTAAGGTTCGCCCAGAACGTCGCCTGTGCTCACATCCAGATGGAACTTCGCAAAGGTCCGCCCTGCCAGCCGTGCATCCACCGGAAACCGTGCGCCACCGTAGGGTGCAGCGCCTAAATCTTGCGTCGCGTCGCCGAAAATAAATGTGAAAAAATCATGCAGGTCCGCATTTCCCGCTTCGCGCAATGACTCCAGAACATTTGCCACATTGCCGTCCCAATCAGCCGAACTCACGGGAAGCTTCTTCATGGCCAGATCAATATCGCGCGTCGTCCGTGCAGTTTTCAGGCGCAATTCCATTGGTAACCACCCTTCAGCAACCATGGCGCATTCGGGATCGCGAATAAGCGGCAGAGCAAACGATCAAAGGCGGCTTGTCGCCGCAAACGTTGAAGGTCAAAGCTTTCTTCCTGCGCTATCTTTTTCAGACGGCTTTCCAATGCGACGCGAAAAGCAGTGGCGGAAGCATATTTTCTCGGAGGTTTCATCCTTTGTTCATGGCAAGCAGGCCATCAAACCATTTCGGAATATTTCTTTGCGACGCAGATCTGCCATTTCTCGAATGGTAATCAGCCCACGCTTTTGCCCTTCTGCCAGTGCCTGTTCAACAATGTCATGTGAGACAGTTTCAGTTGCGACCAGATCGATAATGGTGCGGAGGGGGCGCGTTACAGCAAACCCCTGCCGTTGTTCAACCTCTTCCTTATTGAGACTTGCTCGATGTAGCGTTAGTATTTTCGGAGTGGCCGCATTTCGCCGAAATTCGGTTGGAACGGTCATGTGAAGTTTCGCCGGATTTATATCCGAGAGTTCATGGACGCTGAGAGCGGTTTGATGGGAATAAACGCCTACTGGCTGGCCCGCGCGATTTCGTGACCAGAGGGCATAGATGACAAGTTGTTCTTCCGACGATTGAGGGAAGCGGGCCAGTTGATAGATTCCTCGTTCGACGCGCACCCAATTTCCGGATTTGGCGTGATGTGCTTGACTGCCAAGTTTGTACCCCGCATCAGCCGCCTGCTTGGCGGTGAAATAGCCTTGCTGCCCTTCGGCAATCTCGAAGAGAGAGTCAGTAGCGGTTTTAGCTCGAATACGCACAGCACGAATATACAAGTATTTTGTATAAACGTGCAACGGTGGATTTTAGATAATGCTCCGAGAATAGCTGCACTTTTCCACTTGAAAGGCCTCACGCCCGTCGGAATTGCGGGGACGCCCGTTCTTCTTCGCAATTCGCAGAACCGAGGGCCTCAAGGCCCGCGGAACTGAATGCTTGCTTATGGTGTGAGCTTGAGTTCAGGCTTCTCAAAGCCCAATTCATGAAAATCGCTCTCACGGCCTCAGTTGAGATGATGGAAATGAAGCTCTTGGCGCTCCCGTTCGTTCCGTATGCGCCAGTACAGGGCCAACTCCGAAGCCTGCTCCGATCGATCAACCGCAAGCGAAAGCGAGGGGGACTTGAGGAGGTGCCGGAAGGCGTTTTGCCCGCCAGAAGATACGTGGTTAAGCCGTTCGACTAGCTGGCGGAACTCGTTACAGCCGAAATTTTCTTTTATTGGCCGGCCGAGGGAGATAGTGTTCGCCCCTGTCACGCATTTGTAGGAGCAAAGGGTATGTTTTTAATAGACCACGAGACACCTGTTGACCTGCTTTATTACGATGCCATCGCTGAAACTCTCGTTAAGCGGGTATCAGAGTGCAAGGCGAAGCCAATCACCGTCGGTGTACACGGCGATTGGGGGGCAGGAAAGTCGAGTGTTCTCGCGATGGCTGAAGCCCGCTTCCGCGCCAATCCAAAAATTCTCTGCATCAAGTTCAATGGGTGGCAGTTCCAAGGTTTTGAAGATGCCAAGGCCGCATTGATCGAAAGCATCATCACAGCACTGCGCGATGCAAAAAAGGAAAACGAAGGGCTGCAGACCAAAGCGGCAAGGCTCTTAAAGCGTGTTGACTATTTGAAGGTCGCAAAAAAGAGCGCACCTTGGATCGCTTCTCTGTTTACCGGTTTACCCCATCCACAACAGTTCACGGACGCTCTCACCGTACTTCAG
>DASTXC010000128.1:0-9322 GCA_035765675.1 Verrucomicrobiia bacterium | reverse complement strand
CAGGGGTTTACGGGCCGAAGCCATTCATCCCCCACGCGGCGTCGCTCCATCAGGGTTTCCCCCATTGTGAAAAATTCTCGACTGCTGCCACCCGTAGGTGTCTGGACCGTGTCTCAGTTCCAGTGTGGCTGGTCGTCCTCTCAGACCAGCTACCCGTCTTAGCCTTGGTGAGCCGTTACCTCACCAACTAGCTGATAGGCCGCGGGTTCATCGTGAAGCGTCAGGCCTTGCGGTCCCCAACTTTGAAAATCGAAAGATGCCTTCCAAATTTCACATCTGGCATTAGCTCGCCTTTCAGCAAGTTATTCCAGACTTCACGGCAGATTGCCCACGTGTTACGCACCCTTGCGCCGCTCCGACTTAAGAATATTGCTACCCTCAAATCAGCGCTCGACTTGCATGTCTTATCCACGCCGCCAGCGTTCGTTCTGAGCCAGAATCAAACTCTCCGTTAAAAAACGTTAGTTTCATTCTTGTCCGGTGATTAGCCGGACGAATTACAATTTTAAAACTCCTCACTTTGAATTACTAACAATTCTCAGTGAAGGGGCTCTCACTTATCGCACAATTCAATTTTCAATGAGCAGCAGGTGTTTCCACCTAAAAACTCGTGAGCTTTCCAGCTCTTTTCCCATCTCTGGGGACAAAAAACCTGAGAGCCGATTCATCTCTTCCAACTCGGCCTCTCAGAGCTTCGTTTGTTGCGGCGGTTAAATTACCGTTTCCGCATCAACTGTCAACGCTTTCTTCGAAGTTTTTTCTTCGTTGCTTTCGTCGTCGCAGTCGCAAAGAACGACAACACAATAGCGAACGTAATTTACCCCGCAAGAGTTTTTTTAAATTTTTTGTTCACATTTTTCTCCAGCACTCAAAATCTCACGATTCGTTCAGCAAATTCGTGAATTTTGAATTTGAAAAAATTTTAAAATTGCGAAGAGAGCGAATCGGTCGGAGAAATTTCACTTCCAGAAGAAGCTCAAAATCTGGATATCACGAGGAGAATTGCGGCCAATGATCGCATGGAAATCCCGCTTATAGTCGCCCAGTTCCGCAGTGACAAGAACTTCAAACGTACGGCTTCGAACATCCCCGTATTGTTGCAATTGTTGGGCAACTCCCGGATTAATTGCAGTTCCAGCTTCGCCCGCGTTCCGGAAGGGCAAATCGTCTTCAGTTCCGTCAACGCCGTCTGGGCCTGATCGTTGCTGAATGATCTGCGCCGCCGCGTTTTCATCAACCAGAGGAATGATCTGCAATGTTTGCGCCGAAGCGGTATTAACATTGATTCTCCCGCTCGATAAAGGGGTGAAGACATCCGCCAATCCGATTGGGTAAATCGGTTGCTCCACCGGTCGGCCCCAGCGATCCACTTGTTGAAATGCAGCGGGGCTGTGATTCGTCGAAGAAGATCCCCAATACATGTCGAGCGTGATGCCGCGAATCAGGAGCAACTCAGAGAGGTCGTCGATCGGTTTGTTTTTCGCGTAATACGGAGGATCCTGGCTTTGATAATAATCGCTTTCCGCACCATTGATGTGCGTGACGTCATCGGGG
This sequence comes from Verrucomicrobiia bacterium, assembly GCA_035765675.1. Classification (GTDB taxonomy): domain Bacteria; phylum Verrucomicrobiota; class Verrucomicrobiia; order Limisphaerales; family DASXHY01; genus DASXHY01. Next base: position 7,768 of record DASTXC010000128.1, on the reverse strand, counting down.
TCAATCCAATCGGTGATAGCCGCGCTGATCTGCGGAATTTCCCCAGCGTCAACTCCCACCAGCGTGAGCGCCTGCTGCATGATCTGATCGTTTGCGCGATTGATGTTGAACTTGCGTTCCAGGTCTTTGATTTTCACGGTCACAAACCCGTTTCCAATTCGGTAATGATCCAGCGAGATGTTCGCGAGCGGGCTGTTCGAACTGGTCAGACTTCCGGGACCGCCAGCCCATTTTTGATTTAAGGAATCGTAAGGTTCACTGTTCACCGCAGCCTGTTGCGCCAGAACCCAGCGCGCCATTTCAACACCGGATCGGCCCAGCCAAACCATCTCTGCTTCGTGATTCGCATTCATCGCCAGCTTGGTTTCCACTTTCATCGAAAATGCGAATGCTCCGATCAGAACCGAGAGAACGAAGATCGCAATCATCACAATGATGAGTGCAATGCCGCGTTGAGGTTGATGGCGTGAAAGCTTCATCGAGGACGTGGATTTACGTTTCGGCCAATCGCCCCCTCAACCTGCCAGGCCGTCGGCACTGCAATCGCTGGAATGGCGACCACTCGCGTCACTTCGTTGTTTGCTCTGGACTCATTTTTCTTTTCTCCAAATTGCAACGTGATCCGCACCATTTCGGGAACCTGATTCGTCTCCGTCCATTCATCAATCCAATCGCCGGCGCGCGTATCCCAGAATCCCAGTTCAAACTTCTTCACGTGCTTTGCTAGAACAATCGGATGCTCGCGCTCATCAATGTCTGGTTCCATGAGAATCGGGAATTGTCGCAGCACGAGTTGCGGTTCCGAATCCGGGCCGGGTTCCAGTCCGAACGTCACGCGGCGCACCGTGAAATCTCCAAATTTTCCACTGCGCGGAAAGGATTGCGACAGGTTCGCCACAAAACTCAGATACGCCTTGGTCCCGTTCTCCGCTTCAAAGCCGTAATATTCCGCGTCGGCGACATACATGCGGGTGGATGTCAGCGCCTCTTCCATCGTGCGCATGGCGATGCGGGAACGCTGGACCTCGGCCGCCGCCGCCAATCCAACTTTCGAACCGCGCACAATCGCGGTCCAACTGGAGTAAACCGCCGCCACAACCATTCCCAGCAGAAACAGCGCGACCATCACTTCGATCAAAGTAAAGCCTCCGCGCCGATTTCGTGAATGCTTCCGGTTCATCGCAATCTTCCGGGTCGCGTCGCGGATTCAGGACGGAACAGCAGAATCGTCATTTTCGATTCCGGAGTGCGTTCATGCCCGCGGCGATACACCACGAAATCGACGGCAAACAAACCGTTTGTTTCTGCTTCATACGTTTCGCTCGTCCAACGGTAATCCCGATACGCATCTCCAAATTCATCAAAGTCACCCGAATCCGAGCCCTCACCGAGTTTGTTGGTGAGAGACAATTGCGCGGCCAGCATTCCGGCATCAACCGGCGCGCGTTGCAGTGCGCGGGCATTGCGCAAAACGTTGGCCAGCAATCCGAGAATCGCGAAAAGGCAAACGAAGAGAATTCCCGAAGCAATCATCACTTCGAGCAAAGTGAAAGCAGTGGAACGAAGAGAACGGTGCGCAGCGCATTTCAGTTTCGAATCAGCCGCATCACCCGGCGCCGGATTATTTTTCGAAACTGAAACAAGAAGCTTCATCCGTTCATTTCCATTTGCTCGGATCGGAATCCACCGAAGCAATGCCGGTTGTTATCTCGACCGAAATTTTGCGCCATTCGTTCTGATCAGACACCAGCACCAGTGTCATTTCATCCGCCGTTCCATTGGGAAAAAATCGAACGCGCGCCAGTTCTGAATCCTTATATTCACGCAGATTTACGTCCAACATTTCCACGCGCGCCGAATCGTCAATCGTTGCGGTATGCGCCCAACCGCCACCCACTGCGCCACCCTGAACTTCACATGTTCGTTCCTGCGGATGGAAAACGACTTCCGTCACTTTCCCTTGCAGAATTGCCCGCGCCCGCGCTGAATTGCAGACATCCACCACATCACTGACGGTTTTGCGAAATCCTTCCTTGTGCAATGCTTTCCAAAGCGTCGGCACACCGGCGGCCATGATGATTCCCATGATCGCCACGACCACCATAATTTCGATCAACGTAAACGCCCGTCCGGCGGAACGCTTTTCAAAATCAAATGGTTTGTGAAGAAAGTTCATCGTCACGCAGCCGCGCTGATGCTGGAAATCAACTTGAACATCGGGAGCAACACGCTCATCAACAGGAAACCCACCACAACCGCCATGAGAATGATCAGCACCGGTTCAATCAACTGCGTCATCGCGCGCAAGCTCACCTGCAATTCGCTTTCGTAAGTGTCCGCGATATTCGACAGCGCGCCCGGAACATCGCCGGTTTCCTCACCAATTTTCACCAGATCGACCATCAATTGTGGAAAAACTTTTCCGCGCGCCAGCGGTTGCGCCAGCGTTTTTCCGTCGGTCACTTCCTCCCGCGCACGGGCCACCGCTTCCTTGATGATTTGATTCGGCATGACCTGTTCCGTGATTTTCAAGGCCGTCAAAACTGGAACGCCATTCTGCAGCAACGTGGAAAGCGTGCGCGCAAACTGACCGAACAAATTCAATTTCACGAGCTTGCCGAAAATCGGCAGCTTCATCTTCCATTCATCAATTCGCCGCCCGCCGCTCGCGCTGTTTTTGAACTTCGCGATTACGATTGTGATCGCCACAATCCCCAGCAGAATCAGCCACCAGAAAGTCGTCAGACCATGGCTGATCGCCATCAACATGCGCGTCGGCAATGGCAGCTCCACATTGAAGCCAGTGAACATTTCCATGAATTTCGGAAGCATGAAATACATGAAAAAGAAAATCATCAGCACACCCACGCCAGTGACCAACGCGGGATAAATCAGCGCGGAAACGAACTTCGACTGCACTTCCGCGAATTGCTGGAAATGCGCTGCCATGCGGCGCAACACCTCCACCAGCGAACCGCTCGATTCGCCCGCGCGCACCATGTTGATGTAAAGATCCGAGAAGATGACCGGTTGCTTGGACATCGCATCGGATAATCCGCGCCCTTCCATCACTTCCTGGCGCAAATCTTTGCTGACGTTCTTGGGAATTCCTTTCGATTCCAAATGGCTCATGCTGTGCAGCGCCACGGTCAAAGGCATTCCGGAATTGATCAAATTCGCCAACTGCTGCGTAAACGTCGCCAATTCCTGAAGCTTCGGTTTGCGCTGCCGCGTGAGCGAATCGCGCATCGATGCCGGCAACAGCGCAACGAAATCAATCTTGGATTTTCCCGCGCTGGAAGCTGTGGACGCGCCGCCTTTCGCCGTTTCCACTGCCACCGGAAACAATCCCAACCGCTCGATCTGCACCAGCGCCGCAGGCCGGTCGGCGACATCCAAAAGGCCTTCAACCACTTCACCAGACCGTCGTCGGGCTTTGTACGAGAATTGCGGCATATTGATTCAAGGTTAAACGCTGCGGCATTCGGAAAGTTTCGCGGAACAAATCATTAGAAGCTGGAAACATGAATCGACGGGAGGCATATCGCGAAACTAATTCCCTTTGCCCGCCAGTTGAGCCGTCGCCGTCGCAGCGCGCGTTTCGTTCAAACTGCCTCGACGATAGCCTTGCAGATCCAGCGTCACGTGTGCGTAGCCGATCTGTTTCAGCGCGTCAGCAATTTTGCTCGAAACACCTTCAGCCAGGAATTTTTTCATTTCACCCGGCCCGACTTCAATGCGCGCGAGATTCAAAACTGTTTCGGTTTTTGGAATTTGCACTCCAGTTCCCGCAGGTTTACCGGCCTGGATTGAATTGGAGAAACGAAATTCGGAACGCAGTTCATGATGCCGCACGCGCAAATCGTAAAAGCCCAGATCGCGCAGCACGTTTTCGGCAGCTTCGATCATGCGCAATTTCTCCGGCGTGACCATTTCGCCGTAGGGAATTCGCGAACTCAAACAGGCCATCTGCGGCTTATCGGCCGTCGGCAACCCCAGTTGCGCCGAAAATTCGCGAATCTCCGCCTTCGTTAAACCCGCTTCTTTCAACGGCGCGCGCACTTGAAATTCCTTTGCCGCCTGAGCACCGGGACGAAAATCTCCGACATCGCTCGCGTTCTCACCGTAGGCGATGACTGCAAAACCTTTTTCCTTCGCCAGCGGAACCAGCTCCGTGAACAACTCGTGTTTGCAGAAATAGCAGCGGTTGTTCGGATTGGCTGTGTAATCGGGATTTTCAAACTCCTGTGTGCTGACGATCTGCACGGGAAATTGAAAACGCTCCGCCAGGTCCAAAGCTTCCTGCAATTCACGTCGCGGAAGACTGGCGGAATCGGCAATCGCGGCGAGCGATTTTTCACCGAGAACATCGTGAGCAACGCGCGCCAAAAAGACCGAGTCCACACCACCGGAATAAGCCACCAGACAGGAACCGTAGGACCGCAACAGATCGCGGAGTTTTTCAAGTTTTTCCACAATGGGAAAATGACACCGGGAACGGGTATTGTCGAGCAGTCCGTCGCTAGAGCGGACAGGTGGGAAACTGCGGAACACCGAACAATGGACCTTGAACTCCGAACTTCGAAGGTTACGACTCAGCGGTCGAATCGCGGCGGCATTGTTCGCATTCATTCGGTCTTCGCATTCGGCGGAAAGCGGCGCTGAAGCGCACGCACTCCAAACGCTTCGCGCGTATCTGATGCGCCGAACTTCGCGACAGCGTTTGGAGTGCGTGCGCTTCAGCGCCGCTTTTATAGAACGCACATCACAGGAAAGATTGTTTTCCTGAAAATTTGCCTTTCACAACCACGTGTCACATCCAAGCTTCGAAAACACTCCGTTTCAAGCTACCGACCACGGACTGCTGACCACGGATCATCCCCAGACTATTCCCGCTTGACGCTTCAATTGGATGTGGTTGCATGGCTCGCATGAATATCAAATTTTTCGCAGGTTTGCTCGGATTGGCGATTCTTGGCGCCGGTTGCGTCGAAACCGTCACAGGGCACAAAACCGCCGCAGTGCCGTTTCTTAAAGACAAAATTGAATCGCGCTACGAACGTCCTGCTGAACAGGTCTTCCAGGCTGCGAAGGACGTGATCAGCTTTAACGGCGCGCTGATCAATGAAGGCGTGGTTTACGGTCAGACCAATGCGATTGGCAACGTCGCCCGCACCATCGAAGGCAAAGTCAATCAACGCACCGTCTGGGTTCGCGTTGAACAGGTTGAACCGAAGATCACCGCGGTCGCCGTTCAAACCCGCACTTCCGGCGGCGGCTCGGACATTGATCTTGCAGCAGAAATCGACAAGCAGATCGCGCTGAAACTGGTGAGATAGGTTGGTGAGTTGTTGATGAGTTACAACGGTTAAATAAATCAAACAGGATCAGAACAGCGCGATGCGCTATTACTTGTTTAACTGATTTAACCATCCCGCTCCTTCCTCTGCCTTAACCCAATATCCTGTTCGTAAGAGCCAAGCTTCACCGTTTGGCTCTTTTCCTTTTTCCGATATTCCAACTTCAGCAACGCCAGGCGACTTTGCGCCGCGTGCGCCGCAGCGGTTTCCGGAAATGAATCGGCAATCCGCTGAACCGTTGCACGCGCGGTTTCAAAAGGCGCGCCGTGTTGCACCTGCAAATCAGCCAACAGATTCAACCAATGCACCACGCGCGATTGCGGCTGCTCGCGATGTCCGATCAACTGTTCCAATTGATCCGCCGCGAGATCGAGCCGCTTGTAATGATTCGCATAAAGCACCGCCAGCTTTTCGCGCGCTTCCGTGTCCAGCGGGTGAATTTCCAGATGACGGACGTAATCCGCCACCTGCCGGTCAAAATCTTCTTCCGGAGCTTTGAACTGCTGAGATTCCGGCAGCAAACCCATGTCCTGCATGCCCGCTTTGACTACAAATCGCGGACGATCCTGCGACGCGATCAGTTGTTGAGAACTGGCCAGATGCGCGATCCGTTGCGCGGCCATCGCCGACGATTCCGTTTCAGGAAACAGCTCGATGATTCGTTCCAACACCAACCGCGCGGCTTCGCGATCCTGCGCGTATTTTATCTGCCAATCCGCCAATGCGTTCAACGCCATCACCACACTGCCGCGCGGATGCGTCTTTTGATTGCAGATCCGCTGAATCGCAAGGTCGGCTGCTGAAAGGTCGTTCAGGTTTTCTGCCAGAATTTCCGCGATCATAAAATGCCCGCGAAAATCATTCGGAAATTTTTCCAACTGTCCGCGAATATCCGCGATGGCGTCCGCGTAGTGACCGCGTTTTCGTTTTGCCACCGCGAGCGAATAAAAGGGTGCCGGTTCCGGCGGAGTGGCGCCGCCGTCGTAAAGATTTCCAAATGCATTTGCGATGATGGAAATGAGATTGTCTCGCCAGATGAATGCCAGAAACAAACCGCACACCGCCGCCATTGGAACACCGCCGAACGCTCCGCCGTATCCGCCCTTGGCGACGATTGGAGCGACCACGAAAACCAGCACGCCCAGAATCGGGAGGGAAAGAATCCATTTGAAAATCAATCGCGCGGGATCCTCGCTGCGTTTCAAAAGAATCCAACCCACCCAACCCATAAATGCGAGCAACACAATCAGCAGAAAGACGCCGCTGGCCAGTCGCCAGAACTGTCCCGGACCGGAAAGCGATTCAACCTGATTCGTGATTTGCAGAAACATCAGGAATCAGACAGCGCTGGTATTTTAAGGTCACGCCGACTCAGAAGATTCGTTCTCCCGCCTTCTCCCGACACATTGACACGCCCGCCGCGCACGGTATCATGGCCGACCATTTTTGTATGAATAAGCAACCGCATGTGGCTGTAGTCGGCGCGACCGGAGCCGTGGGTGTCGAAATGATTAAAACGCTTGAGAAGCGCAATTTTCCGGTCGGAAAATTGACCCTGCTCGCTTCCGCGCGTTCCGTCGGCAAAAAAATGAAATTTCGCGGCCAGGAAATCACAGTCACGGAATTGACCAAAGATTCCTTTGCGGGCATCGACATCGCATTGTTCAGCGCGGGCGGCAGCATCTCCAAAGAGTTTGCGCCGATCGCGGCCAAAGCCGGCTGCGTGGTGGTGGATAATTCCAGTGCGTTTCGCCAGGACGACAACGTTCCGCTCGTGGTTCCCGAGATCAATCCCGGCGACGTGAAAAGGCACAAAGGCATTATCGCCAATCCGAATTGCACCACGGCGATCACACTGATGGCGTTATATCCATTGCACCAGGCGTTCGGCGTGAAACGTATTTTCGCATCGAGCTATCAAGCGGTTTCCGGCACTGGCGCGAAAGCGTTGGAAGAACTCGAACGTCAGGTCGGCCAGATCGTCAATCATCAGCCGGTGACGAAAGAAGTTTATCCGCATCAGATCGCATTCAATGTTTTGCCGCACGTCGATTCCTTTCTGCCTTCCGGTTACACGAAAGAGGAAATGAAAATGGAAAACGAAGGTCGCAAAATCATGCATCATCCGAGCTTTCGCGCGAGCGTGACCTGCGTGCGCGTGCCGGTTTATCGATCTCATTCCATCGCCGTCAGCGCCGAATTTGAAAAGCCGGTCACGGTGGAAGCGGCGCGTGAGGTTCTGAAAAAAGCGCCGGGACTGGATCTCGTGGACGATCCGGAAAACAAAAAATATCCGATGCCTCTGTTCACGTCTGAGAAATACAACTGCGAAGCCGGTCGCATTCGTATGGATTGCGCGCTGGACAACGGTTTGGCGTTCTGGGTGTCCGGCGATCAACTGCTGAAAG
>DASTXC010000127.1:0-17250 GCA_035765675.1 Verrucomicrobiia bacterium | reverse complement strand
GCCGATGCGCTTCGCAGCAACTCTCTTTTTCTTGTAAGTCTCGGGCTGGTTTCCGGCGAGCGGGCGCGACGTTGTGTTGCGGCTGCGCAACGATATCTCGTGATTCCCGGCGGATTGCGCACGCTTGCGCCGTTGCCGGTTTCAGTTCCGATGCCGATTTTCGGAAATGATGGACGCTGCTTGAATCGTCCTTCTGAACCGTACTTCGGCCGTTACGAGGGCGATGAAGATTCGTCGCGAAAACTCGCTTATCACAATGGCACGGCCTGGACGTGGATGTTTCCGATTTTTTGTGAAGCCCTTGCGACAGCGTGGAATCACAGCGCGGATGCAGTGGCCTCGGCCCGAGCGTATCTCGGCAGTGTGGATCGAATCATGAACACCGGCTGCCTCGGCCAGTTACCCGAAGTGCTGGATGGCGACGCGCCGCACACGCAGCGCGGTTGTGATGCGCAAGCGTGGGGCGCGACAGAAGTTCTGCGCGTTTGGAGAAAACTCTCGTCTGGAAAGAGGTGGGATTGTTACTGCGACAGAACTTCGAACACGGGACTTCGAACCTCTGAAAGCTGAAGAGCGGCGCTGAAGCGCACGTACTCCAGACGCTCCGCGCGGTTCGAATGCGCTTGCACAATGGCGGAAGCGTTTGGAGTGCGTGCGCTTCAGCGCCGCTTTTTGAAGAGATTTACAACATGCGTTCAGCAAACTCAGACGCCGCAGCGTGGCGGTAAGAGCGGACGATAAATCAGGGCTGGCTCGTAATTCTCGACCAGTCGATGTCCTGGTCGGCGGCGTAGATCGCGAAGGCTTTTTCATTCTGAATCAGAACCGCGCGAACAACGCTGGAATCATCGGCGCGACCGAGGCTCAGCACAGCGTCCGGAATGATGCCGACTTTCTTGTGCGCGTAAATCAACGCGAAGGCCGCCTGAGCAATCGCAGTGTAGGGAAGATCCTTGTAAGCGCCTTCCGCGGTGTCCTCGATCGCGTTGGCGAGAAAGTCCAGTTGTGTGCCGAGATGAGGAAAAAGCGGCTCGTAAATCTGCGTAAATTCCAGCTTCCACTGCGGCAATGACCGCACGAGTTTTTCAACAATGGATGGTGTGATTGTAACAGCCCCGCGGTTCACAAAATCTGCGATTTCAGCCATGCGCGAACTCTATCTTGCTCGCACATTCCAAGGCAAGACGGATTGGCCGGGGGAAATGCCCCAAATAAAAATCGAATCTACAGGGCGAATTCTGAAATCAACCGACTGCGTTTTTGCCTTTCGTTCGCTTCAGGAGATTACGACTTTTCCGTCACTTTGAAGGTGGGTAGCGAACGAAAACGCATCCGGGCGAATGCAGAAGGGAACGTCATCGCGCAGGTCGGGATTCGACAAAAGCTTTCTACCGTTTCGCGCTTCCGAGGCGGCGGCGAGTAAATCACCCTGGCTGACCTGATAAAGTTTTCGCGCCATCAAAGCCGCGTCGGAAACGTGGCCTTCGGAAAAAAGATCCCCGATTCGATCACACAACGCGCCGGCGCCCAGCACATCTTCAAAAGCTGTTTCCTCGAACGTTCCGCTGCAAATCACAATCAGTGATTCCGGATTAAATTTTTGCACTGCATCCGCCGTGGCGCTGAGGTTCAGAAATGATCCGATCAGAATCTGACTGGCGTGAGCGCAGGCGCGGAGCGCGCGGGTTCCGTTCGTGGTGGTGGAGACAATGATTTTTCCAGCGACTTTCTCGCGGATGAATTCACGCGGCGAATTGCCGAAATGAAAATCCACGCCGCCGGTTTGCGCCGCCGTGATGCGCAATCCATGGCGTTCGCCCGCGAGCAACACGTTCGGATCGCGACGATGCACTTCCAGCGCTTCAGAAATTTCGCCGACCGGAATTACAGCCGCCGCGCCATTTGCCAGAGCGGTGATCATCGAACTGGTGGCGCGAAACACATCGAAGACAACGCAGAGCGCGTGGCTCAGGTCGCGGTCTTTGAGCGCGTTGAAATCAGCGGGCGTGAACAGAACTTCGAGTGTTTTCATTCGATGGATTTGATGCGTTTGGTCCGCATGTAGTGAAACAGATATTGCTGCGCGTAGCCGGCGTTGGGACCGAAATGCGTTTCGGAAAAATGCTGAAGCCGTTTCGCACTCGGCCGGCGTTTTGGAAAATAAAGTTCCCGCAACGCTTTCATCACCCAGACGTCCACGGGAAACGCGGTCGGAAAACCGTAGGCGAACAGCAGGACGCAATCAGCGATTTTTCGTCCGACACCGGGCAACTGCATCAGTTCGCTGCGCGCAATTTCAACGGGCACTTCGCGCAGATTTTCCAAATGCAGTTTGCCGGAAACAATTATGCGTGCGGTTTCCAAAAGATAAGGCGCGCGAAATCCCATTTTGCATTCGCGCAGTTCGGATTCGCTGGCGCGCGCGAGGCGTTCCGGCGATGGAAATGAAAAAGCCGGTCCGTGCGGCGGCAGCGCAGGAATCGGCTCGCCGAAACGTTCGCACAACGCGGCGACGATCTGTTGGATTTGCACGATCTGTTTGGTCGAAGACAGAATGAACGATGCGAGGCATTCCCAGGGTTCCTGTCGCAACAGCCGCAAACCGCGACACGCCAGCGTGGCAGCGTGCATCGGTTCATCGTTGGGGAATGTTTCCAGAACGACGCGCAAATCCAAATCGGTTTGCAGATAATCGGTCAGCCAGTTCCAGTCCGAAACCGGTTCCGCAGTTTCGGCGTGAATGGAAAATTTATCGCCGCGCAATCGCACCCAGCGTTTCGCAATCACGCCATTCCAGCCGCCGTCAATGAAACGCCAGCGAAAGGCCTGCCCGGAACTCAGCGTCGCCGCGAGATCGTAATCGCGAACGGAAAATGTCACGGAATTCATCGGCGGTTGTTGCGAGACATTCAAAGCGTCGTGACACGGGCGTCCCGCCCGTGTGTTGATAAACCAGGGTGCAAGCATTTGCGACTGAAGGCGCCGGAAAATTCCTGGCAGCAGTTCATTGTTGAAGTGACCTTTCTTGCCCTGGTTGCCTTCTGTTCAAATCAAAATCGGAAGTCGGATTGGATCGCACGGGCGAGACGCCCGTGCCACGACAAATCACCGAAGATTGCGGCATTCGAGAATTTGATAGGTGTGAAACACACGGCCGCGATAGCGCGCTTCGAATTGGCCCAGATCTTTGACTGATTCAAAATCCTCCAGCAAATGCTTTGGAATTTTTCCGCTGCGCGGTTGTTCGCTCAGCAGGCTCGAATATGACGCGCCTTTCAACCATTTCCAAACCCAGCCATCCACCAGCGAGGGCGCGCCGAGTTCGCGAACATAAAGGGCGTTTTGTCCGCGGCGCTGTTCTTTGTAACCCGGCCAGAAATAAAACTGGTTTTCAGGAAAGTCCTCGCGCTGCGCGTAAACCAGCGGCACGCGATTCACATTCGTCCGCGCTTCAGGAATGTAAAACGTCATCAGCCCGGTCGATTGATAATGGCTGCAGATGATGAACACCGGTTTGCCTTCGGCGAGCAGTTGCGCGCGAAGTTTTTCGACAATGCGAGCGCCGTTCGAGTAGGCGCGAACGCGGGTGAGGGGATCGGGCTTGGGCGGCAGCGGGCGGCCCGCGATTTTTTTTACGATGTCCGTGTCGTGCAACAGAACGACAAAAAATCCGCCGATCACAATTGCGCTGAGGAAGGCTGGCTTGGCCCAGCGTTTGACCCGCGGCCAGCGTTCATTCCAGAAAACCACCGTGAGGCAGAACAGTGGCAGAACGGAGGGCGCAATCCAGTTTGGCAAAATGCGTGAATGAAAGGACCACAGGAAATAGCAAAGGAACAATGGCGCGCCCATCGAGAAGAGATAAACCGCGATGGCATTTCGGCGCAGCGAACGCCACATGGCAATCGCCGCCCAGGTCGCCGCGATGAAATAAAATGGATTCAGCAGGCCGAATTCAACGCCAAGAAATTCCAGCGTACGCGGTTTCCAATGGCCATGCAGACCGGCGTTGCCCGCGACGTGCGTGGCGGTGATCCAGTGATGTTGCGCGTTCCAGATGATGACCGGCAGGGTGCAAACCGCGTTGACCAGCAGCGCGAGATATGGGCCCGGACGGCGCAGATGAATTCTCGCCGGTTTCCAGAGCGCGAAGAAAACCGCCCAGCAGAGCAGTTGAAAGAGCGCCGTGTATTTGCTGAGAAAACCCAGGCCCATCCAAAGCCCGACCCAAAGCCAGTCGCTGGTCTTCGAATTCGTCTGCGCCGCGCGCCAGCCGGCCAGCATGGCGAGAATCCAAAAGAAAACCGAAAGCGGATCCACGGTCATCAAGGTGGAACCAAGCGCCAGAAGCGGCGTGGTGGCGGAAACCAGCAGGAACATCAGGGCGGCGCGTCCGCCGGTGAACGGCGTCAGGAATCGCAGCAGCAGCAGACTGCTCGCGGCGGCCAGCACCGGTGCAAAAAAGCGGACGCCAAATTCCGTGTCGCCCCACAAATGCGTTCCGAGCCATTGCGTGAGCGCAATCATCAAGGGCTTGCTGTAATAGGAAAGCGCAAGGTGCTTGGACCAGATCCATTGATAGGCTTCATCGCCGCTGAGTTCGATCGCGTCGCTGCCGATGTAAAAGAGCTGAACGATGAACAGGATGGCGATCAACGCGTATCCGAGACGCAGCCAATGGCGGTCGAGATCGGAGATTCGGGATTTTGACTCTACAGTTTGGTTTTTCGCGGTTTCCGGTTCGTTGCCTGTGATTTTTGGAGAAGCTGTTTGGGGAATCGGAGCCCGTGGCGGGATCAACGACGGCAGTTTCGCATACCACAACGGAAACCATTCGCGGCCGATGCGTTGCCAGAGCGCGTTGATCAGCCACAATCCAGCAGCGGCGTAACCCGCGCCCAGAATTGCGCCGGTCAGGACGTCGCTCGGATAATGAACGCCGTTGTAAAGTCGCGAGAACGAAACGACGCACGCCAGCGGCAGAAAAATCCAAAGGCTGCGCCGGAAATAAACGAAGAAAATCATCGTGACAGCAAACCAGTTCGCCGCGTGCGCGGAAGGCATGCTGTTGTAACCGGAACGGCGGGGCGCACGGGCGGTCACAATTTTCTGCGCCTGCTTTTCTTCCACGGCTTTTTCGGTCGGCTTGGCTTTGCTGGCGGGCAGGCGGATATCGGCGTGAGTGACAAACGGACGCGGACGGGCGATGGCGTGTTTGATGGTATTGGTAATGAGGCCGTCGCCGGGTCCGACGATCAGCGCCAGCATCAGAAGACAGAGCCGCGCCCGCGTGCCACCTTTCCAGAACAGGAGAACCGCAGCCAGCGCGACGGCGGGAAAAAAATACGCGTTGCCGCTCGCGAACGGCATCAGTGCGTCAAAGAATTCATTGCTCAACGTTTGATTGATGAAACGGAGCAAACCGAGATCTAAATCCTGAAGCCAATGCACCGTGGCAGTCTAATGGGGAACCGCGAAATGGAAACTGATTTGATTTTTTCCGCGCGAACTCGGGATCGACTTTCGCTCTGCGATGCTTTAGAAGTTCGCGGCACATGGCCCCGGTTGCGAGACAGCCGGGGCTGATGTTTTTAATGCATTGGATTCTGGCGAGCCTGATTTCGGCGGTGTTTCTCGGCGTTTACGAACTCTGTTCGAAACATGCCGTTCGCGACAACGCCGTTCTGCCGGTTCTGTTTTTCAGCACGCTTACGGGTGCCACGGTCTGGACCGTTCTCCTTTTCGTTGATTTCGCGTTTCCCGGTGCGTTGCCATCAGCATTGGTTACTCAGACGCTCACGCCTTTTCAACATCTGCAACTTGCATTGAAGTCGGCCATTGTCACCGGGTCGTGGATTTTCACCTACTTCGCTTTGAAACATCTCTCGCTTTCGATTGCGTCGCCGATCCGCGCCACGGGCCCGCTGTTCACACTGTTCGGTGCGATTCTGGTTCTGTCGGAACGACCGTCGGTTCTCGAAACGATTGGCATTCTTACGACGCTGGCGTCCTTCGCTGGACTGTCGATTGTCGGCCGACGCGAAGGCGTTCATTTCCATCGGAACAAATGGGTGGCGTTCATTCTGGTCGGCACGTTGTTGGGCGCGGTCAGTGCATTGTATGACAAGTTCCTGCTGGGGAAGGGCGGCTTCACGGTTTCAACCGTGCAGGCATGGTTTTCCATTTATCTGCTGATTTTTTTCATTCCGTTCATGATTGGCTGGCAGCGACGATGGTGGGATCGGAAGGAATTCCACTGGCGTTGGACGGTTCCGGGAATTGCGCTGGCGTTGTTGATCGCGGATTTCATTTACTTCGGCGCGCTGCGAAATCCTGATTCACTGGTTTCCGTGGTGATGAGTCTGCGGCGCGGCAGCACGCTCGTGGCATTTGCCGGCGGCCTGTGGTTTTTCAAGGAAGCGAACGGGCGTCAGAAACTTCCGGCGGTGATCGGTATTTTGGTTGGAATCGCGCTCACGATTTTCGGCTGAACGCATTCTTTTTTCTTCCAATTTAGCTATGGGGTTTTATCCTATGCTCTGTGACTGTAGAGACGTTTAAGGAAGAGATGGCGCAAGCCCTGAAGGCATACGAAATGTATGTCATCTGCATCGATAAAACCCCGGAAGAATTCCAGGCTTCGCTGGTTTCTCTGATGATCAAAGCGATCAAGGCGTTTGAAAGTCGCGGGCCACAACTGCGTCACGGGATTGCGCTCGATAAATATCTCACGGTCATTCTCAGCCAAAGCGACGGGCCGCGTCCGTTGTGCGGCATCTACTTCAATCTGCATTCTCCCTATCAGAAACAGGCGCAGGCCAAAGCGGCCCAGGAGCCGGTTTCGCAATCCATCGGTGACGGACGTCCGGCATCGGAAAGCTGATCCGCGGGTCAGGCGTGTTGCCTGTTAAAAAATAACGGATTTCTCCGAGAGCAGGGCGGAGTGTTTGAATAGGGAAGACTTGGCGGGACGCTTGTCTTGCGAGAAATCTCCGTTACCGATCTCGAACAGCGTCGCCGACCTGGGCTTCGCCAGCGGTAACATCGGCAACGGTGCTGTCTTCACTCTGCGGTCCGGTGACGGTCAGTTCGCCCACCTTCATTCCATTGCGATAAACACTGAGGTGTTGATTCACGCGCGCCATTTGGCCGACGGGGAAGGTGATGACCACAAATCGCAGATCGGAGTTGACGGAACTGATTTTACCATTGAGACCGTCAGCCAGCGCGACGACGGGAGCAGGGGGTTCGGCGTGAGTTGTGACCGGCGGATTCGCGGGAGTTTCGTATGCGGGCGGGGATTTTTTGAACCAGGAGCAACCGGAAACCGCCATCAGAGTTGCGAGCAAAACCGCCGTCCAGATCGAAAATCTCATGCGCGGAGTAAAATCACGCACCGGCGCAACGTCAATTCACTTTTCAGTAATCACCGTGTCGTCATGTTCATATCCGGGCGCGCAACAACACAGCAGCCGTAGCGTTTCATTCCCGGTGTTCCACAATTTGTGTTTGCGGCCGGGCGGAATCGCAATCGCATCGCCGGGTTTCACTTCCCGAAGTTCGTCCTCAATTCGCATTCGTCCGCAGCCGTGCGTGATGAAATAAATCTCCTCGGCTTTTGGATGAAAATGTTCCTGCGTACTGCCGCCGACCGGCAGGCGCGCTTCGGCGAGAGTCTGGTTGCGAATTTCGGAATTCCGGTGCGCCAGCAATTCGCGGATTTCCGAGCCGTCTTTCGTGATAAACGGCGCGACGTCATCCAGGTTCTTGATATCCATGAGCGAAAATTTGAAAACAATCCGGAGTTAATGCTAACGCGTCAACGCGGCGGGAATTGATTCGTGACCGGCGATTCGAAAATGATGACTTTTTCATCCGGCTTGGCGTAACCCAGACGTTCACGCGCCAGGCGTTCGATGGCTTTCGGATCGTAGCGGAGCGCATCGATGGAGGCCTTGTATTGTTTCTGGATTTCTTCCTCTTTTTGCTTTTGTTCCTGTAGCCGAAGCACCTCGCGACGCATGCGTTCGTTCTGACGAATCACCGGCAGATACCAAACCGCAACGCCCAGCACGCCGGCCAGCAACAGGAGAAACACCACCACGCGGGTGAGTTTTGTCCAGATACCAAGATCGACGTTCATTTCGCCGAGTAAATCATGCGCAATAAACAGGCGGAAGCAGTAAATTCATTTAACGATCTTCTTCCACGATTGCAGCCGCCCGTCCGGACCAAAAGTGAGTCGCAAATAATAATCCGGCGAATTGACATACGTCGGTCCCGGCGGCGTGGCGTACCAATAAGGATAAGCTCCGTAACTGTATTCGGGATAAACATACGTTCGACCGCGATTCGTCAACCATTCGGCCACCATCGTTCCATCGCTGAGCGGCGCCTGTTTGTCCGGCGGGCCGAGTTCCAGGACGGCATTATCGAAAGTGTATGAACCAACGCGGCTGCTCCAATCGATCCGCGGCGTTGCGCAACCGGTGATCAGAATCATCGTCACGATCAATCCGAGCCAAAAGCCTGCGCGCCGGATGGAACAGAAAATCGCATTCATGTCGAAAACTTAAAACTGCGATCCAGTGAACGCAACGGGGTGATGCGTGTCAACGCGCGAACAACCTGGCTGGCCCTCAAAACAAAACGGAACGCACGAGTGACACGCCCATTGTGTTTTCCCCTCGGAAAAAGGCGCGGGTTTTTATTGAACGCCGGCGGGTTCACCGATATCAATTCGTTTCACATGATTAAGGCGTTGCTCCTGATTTTTATTCCGGTTCACACGTGGGAACAGATTGCGGCTTTTCAACGCCGGTCAGTGACAGTTTTCCTCGGCTACCTTCTGCCTTTGCTGTTGCTTTCGACCACCGCCGAGTGCTTCGGTCTCGTGCATTGGGGCAAGCCGCGCGGCGATGTCGGACGATTGACTCCCTTTCCGCTGTCGCATGCCGTGCTCTACGGTTTCGGGCGAATTGTCCTCTCCATTCTCATTGTCGTGATTCTTGCCAAGCTGATGAAATCTCTGGGCGATACGTTTCACGGACGGCATTCCTTTCTTCAAGCATTCACGCTGGCGGCGTACGGACTCGGGCCGATGTTCACCTTGCGCGTTTTGAATTTGTTTCCCGCCGTCTCTCCCTGGGTGACATGGGCCATCGGTGTCATTCTTTGCACGATGGTGCTGTATCACGGGCTGCCGATCATCATGAAACCCGATCCGTCGCATGCCTTTGGATTGTATTTCATGAGCGTATTGTTGATGACAATCGTGACGGGTCTGGCTTGTTTTCTGACCGTGTGGTATGTGCGTGGCAAATTCGGAAAGCTGGACGAATTCATCTCCTTCCTGGCGTCCTATCTGCCGTTCTAAACCGCGGGTGGCGTTGAAACGCTTTGAGGGATTTCACGATTCGCAGTATTCATGGTCTATGCTGACTGAAACCGAAACCGATCTTCTTGCCGCGTTGGAAGAACTGGAAACGACCGTGAAATCCATGCCGACGGCCAATCCGAAACCCGATCTGCTGCCGCTGTTTTCCCGGCTCGATAATCTCGCCGCGAAACTGTCACCGAGCGCTGACCCGGAACTGCATCATTATCTGCGGAAGAAAAGTTACGAGAAAGCGCGGCTTTGGCTGGAAGGTCGAAAAGCCGAAATCGCGCGCGGTGGCTGCCGAAACGATTGAACAGCGCAACCATGTTTGACGACACCATAGCTGCGATTGCCACGCCCATTGGCGAAGGTGGATTGGCAGTGATTCGCGTTTCCGGTTCTCGCGCCTTCGCTGTCGTGGACTCCTGTTTTTCGCCGATCGGCAGAAGCTCCTTGAAGCCTTCCGCCGCAGCAACGCATACGATTCAATTCGGCCACATTGTCCGTCACGGGCAAAACATAGATGAAGTTCTGATTGCGGTGATGCGCGCCCCGCGAACCTTCACGCGCGAAGACATTGTTGAGATTACCTGTCACGGCGGAATTCTTCCGGCGAAAACAGTTTTGGACACGGTTTTGGAAAATGGCGCGCGGCTGGCCGAACCCGGCGAATTCACACGGCGCGCATTTCTCAACGGACGCATTGATCTCGCGCAGGCGGAAGCAGTCGCGGATTTGATTCATTCGCGAACGGAACTGGCGTTGCGCGCAGCCAACGAACAACTCGCAGGAAAGCTTTCCCAGCGCATCAATGAATTGCGCGAGGAAATGGTGAAGACGCTGGCGCATGTGGAAGCGCATATTGATTTTCCCGACGAAGACATCGCGCCGGACACCAAGGATCAATTGCTTGGCAGGCTCGAACGCGGTGTGAACTTCATGAACGAACTTCTGCGAACCGCGGATGAAGGACAGATTTTGCGTCGCGGAATTCGCGCCGCGATTGTGGGGCGTCCGAATGCGGGCAAATCCAGTCTGCTGAATCAATTGCTCGGGCACGATCGTGCGATCGTTTCACCGATTCCTGGCACCACGCGCGATACGATTGAAGAAACCGCCAACATTCGCGGCTTGCCGGTGGTATTTATTGATACCGCAGGATTGCGAGAGGCGCGCGATGAAATCGAGGTCGAAGGCATTCGCCGCAGTCGGGAAACGTTGGAACGCGCCGAATTGATTCTGCACGTTGTGGACAACTCCGAACGGTTGACCGAGGCCGACAAAGCTTATCTCGCGGAATTTTCAGGCAAGAAGCGGATACTTGTTCGGAACAAAATGGATTTGCCGGCAAAACTGCAATTGACGCTCGATCCGGGAATTGTCGCAGTGAATGTCTGTTGCTTGAGCGGGAAGGGAATTGAATCGCTAAAGGACGCGATTCGGCAATTGATCTGGTCGGGCGAAATCCGGACCGAGATGTTCCAGGTGATGATCAATTCGCGGCATCAGGATGCGCTCAATCGCGCGCGCGCCGCAACGGACCGAACAATTACCGCGCTGCGTTCCGGCGAAACGCTTGAATTAGCCGCTATGGATTTGCGCATCGCGGTGAACGCGGTGGGGGAGATTGTGGGTAAAACCACCACGGAAGATCTACTGGATATGATCTTCAGCCAGTTTTGCATTGGGAAATAATAATTCTGAAGGGTGTTATGGCCCTTCAAATAAGAGCTTTGGGTTTCGAGGAGGGGATAAGGTTTTTCATAAGAGTTCGTCGGCTGAGTTTACAGTTTGAAATTGTTCCGGGGCTGTGGTTTCAAAATTCATGATACATAACATATTGAATTTTAATGCGTTGTAAGATGCTGTTCGAAATTTGAATCTGATTGGCACAAATCAGGCATAGTCGCGTGGGTTGACTTTGGTCGACGACTAACAAGAACAAACCCAAATCCCAGAAGAAAATATATGATAAAAACAATAAAGCCGATTTTGGCCTTAGGTGCTGTCACGTTTATGAGCGTTTCTGTTGCTTCAGCAACTCTCGGAACCATCAGCGATTTCACTGCGGGCGGAGTTGACCATAGCGGAAAAACCGACGTCTCCACTGCCGGGGATGGCACTGTGCTCGGATTGTCCGCACAACAGCGGTATTTCAACCCTCCGATCTCAAATGTCGGCACGACCTTTTTTGCCGGAACGGGACAGAACAATGGTTTGGGCGGCAGCAGTTTCCAAGGTGCCTTGTGGAATTTCGACTTCTACGTGAAACCCGGAACGGCTGGCTACACCTACAATCTTTCCTACGGTCTGCTGGGCAATGCGACTCATTCCTTCAATCCGCTGGACGACGCTGACGCCACTGGTTTCGCGGCGGGAACGTATCAGGATTCGCAAAATCTCCTGTTCAGCAACTTCGGCGGAGCAGCCAACAGCTTTGGATCGTTCGATCCTAGCGCTGATGCGACTTACGAGTTCATCCTTGAGGCTCTGGATAGCGCTGGTGCGACCGTTGCGTCGTCCCGCATCGTTGTCCAGGTTGGCAAAGGTTCCTCCGTTCCGGACGGCGGCACTTCAGTTGCGCTGTTGGGCATGGCTTTGACGGCGGGCGCTGCGTTGCGCCGCAAACTCGCTTAAGCGATTTTCGATTCAAATTCAAAAAGGACCGGAGCAATCCGGTCCTTTCTTGCGTACGGGTGCTGAATTCGAGTCGTCGAATTGTCCAGTTTAACTTGGGCAGACAAACGTTTCGCCAATCTGCCGGAGCGCGATTCGTTCCGGCTCGTTCTGCAAAGCGGCTGCAAAACGTTCGATGGGTTCATTCATCGGTTCATGGCTGAGCCGGAAGGTTTGATGATGAACTGGAACCAGATAACGCGCGCCCGCGGCATTCGCGAGTTCCACCGCCTGTTCGGGATTGCAATGATTCCGAATCCACGGGTCATACGCGCCGATTGGCATAATTGCGGCGTCAAACGGGCCGCGCGAACGGAGTTCAGAAAAAAGCGGTGTCATAGCGGTATCGCCGCCAAAGAGAATCGCTTTGCCTTCGCGCCTTAAGATGTAGCCGTTGTAGCCGCGTTCCCGCGCATTTGGCCAGCGCTGCCCCCAATGCTTCACTTGAAACGCTTCAATCTGCAATTCACCGCGTGCTGTTTTGACGACTGTTTTATCGCCCCATGCGAGTTCCGTCGTGTGCTTGAGTCCAGCGGCGTTGAGCAGATCAGCGGTATCCCATGCGCTCACGGCGGCGGTGGTTTTTGGAAATCTGGCCAAAGTAGGCAAATCCAAATGATCCATGTGTGCGTGAGAAATCAGCAGAACATCGACGGGTGGCAGTTGTTTCACCGATAATGCGCTGGCGATGTATCGCTTTGGCCCCAGAGTCCCCAGACCGAGAGGAATTCCTACGCAATTTCCCAACGCAGGATCCGTGAGAATGCGAACACCGAAGAAGTTGATCAAAACCGTTGCATGCCCGATCCAGGAAAGTGTCACCGCATTATCATTCCAATTCTCCGGATGCGGAAGAACCGGCGCGGGCAGAATCGAGCGACGCGAATCCGCAACGATCCGGCGCAGCCAGCGGGCGGCGCGCTGAGGTGAGGCGCTCAGCCAGTAACTTGCCCCCGCCAAAGCGACTCCGCTTCCGGCGAGGGAATACTTCAAAAAACTTCTACGGCTGCGCTGCACCTTTTCACTTTGGCGCAGCGAGCCGGGCTGTCAATCGAAAGCCAGAATGTGCACCAAGGGAGATTTCTTACACTCTGGGGGAGTGATCAGGTTGTTAGGAGAATAACTGGAATCGAATGAGCGCTCGAGATCAAGCGGACAGACAACTCTAGAGTCGATGTCATCCCCATGTCCAAGATACGGAGCCAAGTTAATTGCCAATGGAACATCGCTGGACGCCCGGAGTTCTTCCAATGCCCATTGTTGTTTTGCAGCGTCGATTTGACGGAGGTTGTTAATGCAGACTTTACCTTGGGCGACACGTCTTGATTCAAGGAAATTGGGAATGGCAATCTCTGCCAAAAGCCCGATTATCCCCGCCACGATCATGACTTCAGTCAACGTGAAGCCAGCCCTGCCGGAAGGGTTGATTTTCATACTGTTTGCTCGCGGCGTGAACCCGGTAACCGGCGGATTATAGTATTATTTCAATGCGTTCACGTATTGCCGATTACCGACCGCTTGAGGTTTGATCAGCAGCACGGGTGCCATTGCAAAACGGAATGCTGCGGGCGCAGGTTTTTGAGTCGCGTCTCAGAATGGGACGAAATTATCCAGATTTAGATCGGTGCCCATTGGCCCTTCGAAATCACAATTTTCCACCGAGGAGAGCTTTGCCCAAGCCCCGAGTCAGCAAAAGTCGTGAGCAGCAAGGCTGGGCAAATCCTGGAACATCGAACAATGAACTTCGAACTCTGAACATCGACCTGTACGGACTGTAGCGGGTCGGTTCCCTTCACCGGAAAGTGCCCGTCTGAAGGAATCCAAGGATATTTTCACAACGAAGAAACAAAGGAACGAAGGCTCGCATTTTAATAAGGTTCATAGAGCTTTCGAGTTCCGGCTGCGATGATCGAGTTGGATTCGATGCGACCGGTTTCCGCAAAGCCTTCCCTCTTGAACTGAGAAGTGTCGCACCTATAATGCGCCGCGTGCTCGACATAAAACTCATTCGTGAACGGCCCGATTTCGTGCGTCAACGTCTCGCCACACGCGGAGCCGGCGACGAAACCTTGATCGAGAAAATCCTCGCGGCTGACGAGCAACGGCGAAAAATTCTTTCCGAGCTGGAGACTTTCAAAGCACAACGCAATCGCGTTTCCAAGGAAATCGGCGCATTGATGGCTCAGAAAAAAGCCGACGAAGCCGAAGCCAAAAAGAAGGAAACGCGCGATCTTGGGGATCGAATCACAGAGTTGGATCAGCAGGTGGCCGCCGTGGATGCGACGCGGGATTCCTTGATGCTTCAGTTGCCGAATTTGCCGCACGAATCGGTTCCAACAGGAAAAAGCGCGGAGGACAATCAAATCGTTCGCACTGTGGGAGAGAAAAAGACTTTCACGTTCAAACCGAAAACCCACGTTGAACTCTGCGACAGTTTGAAGCTGGTCGATTTTTCCCGCGCCGCCAAACTGGCCGGGAGCGGCTTTCTGCTTTACACCCACTGGGGCGCAAAACTGGAACGCGCACTGATCCATTTTCTGCTCGATCTCCACACCCTCGAACACGGTTACACTGAAGTCTCCCCGCCGCACGTCGTCGGACCGCAATGCCTTGAAGGCGTCGGCCAGTTTCCGAAATTCAAGGATCAGTATTACGGCGTGGTTGAAGGCGACAAAACCGAAGAACTGGGAAAGCTTTATCTGATTCCCACCGCGGAAACGCCGGTCGCGAATATTCATCGCGAAGAGATTCTGAAGGAAAGCCAGTTGCCGATTAATTACTGCGCCTACACGCCGTGTTTCCGTGGCGAAGCCGGGGCGGCAGGCGTGGGAACCCGCGGCATGATTCGCGTGCATCAGTTCGACAAGGTCGAATTGATCAAGATTGTGAAACCCGAGGAGGGTTATGCCGAGCAGGAGAAAATGCTGGCCAACGCCGAACGCGTTCTACAACTGCTGGGATTGCATTACCACGTGCTGATGCTGTGCACCGGCGACATGGGATTTGCCAGCGCGCGAACCTTCGATATCGAAGTCTGGGCGCCGGGGCAGGGCAGTTTCCTGGAAGTTTCCAGTGTTTCAAACTGCGAAGATTTCCAGGCGCGACGGATGAATCTCCGTTTCAAAACCGAGAATGGCGAAAACCGTTTTCCGCATATTCTTAACGGCAGCGGCACCGCGCTCGCGCGGTTGTTTGTCGCGTTGATTGAAACCCATCAACAGGCCGATGGTAGCGTGCTGATTCCCGAGCCGTTGCGGCCTTATCTGAAAACGGATCGGATTTCCGCGTGAATTTTCCGGGGCGGCAAAAACCCAGTGGCAAAGCCGCACACCGCCGATACATTCTGAAATGAGAATCCTGCTGGCGAGCAGCGAAGTTCATCCGTATTCCAAAACGGGCGGTCTGGCCGACATGGTCGGAGCGCTCGGCAAACACCTCGCGCGCCAGGGCCATCGCGTCGGACTGGTCACACCGCTTTACACGGGAATCCGCGAAAAGTTTCCGCAGCTCAAACAGCTCGATTTTTCCCTCAAACTTCCGCTGGGATCGCATCAGGTTGTCGGGCAAATCTGGACTCTCGAACCCGCGGAAAATCTCACGATCTATTTCGTTGATCAGCCGGAATTTTATCTGCGGCCCGCGTTGTATCAGCAGGACGGCGTGGATTTTCCGGATAACGCCGAACGTTTTCTGTTTCTCTCGAAAGCAGTGGTTCAACTGGCGCGGCGGCTTCCCTGGAAGCCGGAACTCGTTCACGTTCACGATTGGCAGGTGGGGATGGTGCCGCTGTTGATTCATCAGGAAAAATCCAGCGGTTGGACGCGCGCTCCACGCACGTGCGCCACGATTCACAACCTCGCTTATCAGGGCGTTTTTCCGGTGTCGCAGTACGTCCTGACGAACCTTCCCGGACAATATTTTCGGCCCGAAGGCGTGGAGTTTTACGGAAAGTTCAATTGTCTGAAAGCTGCGATCGTTTATTCGGATTTGATTACAACGGTCAGTCCGAGGTACGCGCGGGAAATTACGACGGTTGAATACGGCTGCGGACTGGATGGCCTGCTGCGCAAATATCAATCCAAGCTGGTTGGCATTCTCAATGGCGTGGATTACGACGAATGGAACACGACCCGAAATCCATTCATTCATGCGCCCTATTCCATCGATGACCTTGCCGGGAAAATGCAGAACAAGCTGGCGTTGCAGGCGGAATGTGGATTGCCGGTGAGCGAAACGATTCCGCTGTTCGGCAGCGTGAATCGGTTGGTGGAGCAGAAGGGCGTCGATATTCAACTTGGCGCACTTGAAGAAATGCTCGGCGCGAATATCCAGTTCGTTCTGCTCGGCAGCGGCAACCCGGTTTTCGAACAAGCGTACCAGGATCTCGCCCGGCGTCATCCAGACAAAGTCGCTGTGCGCATTGGCTACAATCATGGATTGTCGCATCGCATCGAGGCGGGCTGTGATTTTTTCCTGCTGCCCTCGCGATTTGAACCCTGCGGTTTGAATCAGATGTACAGTTTACGGTATGGAACGATTCCAATCGTCCGCGCCACGGGAGGATTGGATGACACGGTTGTGGACCTGACCGAAGACGCGGATCGCGCAGATGGCATCAAGTTTTCGGAATATTCGAGCAGCGCGCTGGCCCGATGCATTCGCAAAGCGCTGGCGATTTACGGCGAACCGGAATTGTTTGAGCACTACCGGCTGAATGGCATGGCTGCGGATTTCTCGTGGGAACGCACGGCGCAACAGTATCTGGCAATTTACCAGCGCCCGTCCGAAGTTCCGGTTTTTCCGTAAGCGCGGAGCCGCGGACTTCAGTCCGCGTGTTTCCATCGTGGTTTTACAACTCGCGAGATGAATGCCGCGTTCGAATCACCTCGCGAAGCCCGAACCGCTTTCACTGATTTTCATCGCGCCTGCACCTCTAGGGGCGCAACTTGACACCCGCACCATTTTCGATTCCCTCTCCCCGCAGCGAAGCGCGGGGAGAGGGTCAGGGTGAGGGGATTTTGAGCTAAAAACCTCCTCACCCCGGCCCTCTCCTCCAACTTCGCTTGGAGGAGAGGGAGTAACCAGCCGCTGGGTTTGCTGACGTTCAATCCGCTGTCGGTGCGGGTCTCAAGTTGCGCCCCGAGTTTTCGGAACGTGGTTAGCGAAAGGAGCGCGGACTTCAGTCCGCGATATTC
>DASTXC010000126.1:0-45496 GCA_035765675.1 Verrucomicrobiia bacterium | reverse complement strand
TCGCTGTCGATGACCGGAAACGTCGAGAACGCGAACCGCTTCGCCTCGATCCGGGCGAGCACGTCGCCGATCAGTTGATCCGGCGTCACGGTGATCGGATCCTGAATCAGGCCGTGGATGTGGCGCTTCACCCGCGCGACCTCCTTCACCTGGTCCTTCGGCGGCATGTTGTAGTGGATGAGGCCAAGGCCGCCGTTGAGCGCCATGGCGATGGCCATGCGCGATTCCGTGACGGTATCCATGTCGGAGGAAATGATCGGAATGTTGAGCTGCAAACCGTCCGCGAGCTGAGTTTCCAGATGCGTGTCGCGCGGGAGAACTTCAGAATAAAGCGTGGCCAGCGTGACGTCGTCGTAGGTTAAACCAATGTGACTGTAGGTCGGAAAAAAGGCGTCCGCGGACTTGTAGAACCGGGAATCAGAACTTTCGAAATCTTTGCTTGCTGCCATGTTCAAGAATGCCGTTTGGGTCCGGATTTTGGCAAGAGCATTTCTGATTCAGCCGATCCAATGCGAAGTGTTCAGCCGGAAAGGCGCGCGCGCCCAATGCAATTTTCCTGGTCAATTCACCGACGGATCATCGGGCGATTGCGCGAGCAATTTATATTTCCACCCCTTTTGCTGAAGGATCATTTTCCAGAGCTTCGCGGGATCATCTTCAAAAACCAACTCCACAGAAGCGGGATGCGTGAGCCACGCCTTGCGTTTCATTTCGTCTTCAAGCTGCCCCGGACTCCAGCCGGAATAACCCGCAAACAGTTTCACTTTTCGCGTCGGCGAAAACGATTCGCCCAGTTCGAGAAGATCATCGAGCGAATGACTGAGACTGAGATTCGGCAAAACATTTGCCTCGGGAACAAAAGTATCGGAAAGGAGGAAACTCAGCGCGGTGGGCTGAACCGGGCCGCCGAGATAGAGGGGAGATTCTTTGAGAGATTCGGGCAAATCGGCCACGAGGACTTCGCCAACTTTGTTGCCGATCGAGCGATTCAGCACCAGCCCGAAGGCGCCTTCGGCGTTGTGTTCGCAGATGAGAACGACTGTGCGTTGAAAAAACGATCCACCGAGTTCTCCGCTGTCGAGGAGCAACTGGCCCTTCAGGTATTTCTCGGTTCCGGGCATAACTCTGATCGCCCGAATGTCGCGCAAACCTCGGCGCGTAGCAAACGGGATTCGATCAGGCCGAAGATTAACGGAATTTTGCCGCTCGCTGTTTTCACGCTCCGTCAATCACTCCTCTGCTTTCCAAGTTCGCTGTGCGTATGGTAGAATAAACGCGTTCAAAACTGTGACTGACCTCATTCGCCAGAAACTCAGCAGCCTGCCGCACAAGCCGGGGATTTATCTGCACAAAGACCGCTTTGGAACCGTGATTTACGTCGGCAAAGCGCGCGATCTGCGCAAACGCGTCAGCCAATATTTTCAACCCTCGCGCCGCATGGGCTGGGATTTGAAATTCCGCGCGCTCACGGAAGCGATTCACGATTTTGATTTTCATGTCGTGCGCAGCGAACCGGAAGCGCTGTTGCTGGAAAGCCGGCTGATCAAGGAATTTCATCCGCGTTACAACGTCAGTTTTCGCGACGACAAACGTTTCCTGATGCTCAAGGTGAATCTGAATGATCCGATTCCGCGCTTCACGCTCACGCGGATCAAGCAGGACGACGGCGCGCGTTATTTTGGTCCTTTCCCAAATTCCGGCGCGTTGCGCAGCACGCTCGCTCTGGTGCGGCGCCAATATCATTTGCGCGGCTGCCGTCCGCTCACGCCCACCGAACGCGATTATCGGCATTGTCTTTACGGCCATTTAAAATACTGCACCGCGCCTTGCATCGCGAACGTCACGCGCGAGCAATATCTGCAACAGGTCAACGCCGCGTGTGATTTTCTCGCCGGGCAATGCCAGGAAATGCAGGGGCAGCTTGAAGCCGAAATGCGAAAAGCCGCGGCCAATCAGGAATATGAACGTGCGGCCGAATTACGAGACTTGATTTCCGATTTGAAACGCACCACGCGCAAAACGGAAAAATTCGAACGCATTCCCTACAGTCTGCCGCTGGCGATTGATCCGGAAAAAGATTTGGCGGAACTGGCGGAAGTGTTGGGTCTGCCCGCGCCGCCGCAGCGGATTGAAGGCTTCGATATTTCCAACATCAGCGGCACGTTCGCGGTCGCGTCGATGGTGCGATTCAAAAATGGCCGGCCGGATCGCGCGAATTATCGGCGGTTTAAAATCAAATCAGTGATCGGACAGAACGATTTCGCGGCGATGGCGGAAGTGGTGGGACGACGCTATTCCCGGCTGCTCAAGGAATCGCGCAGCGCCTGGCGCGAACGGAACGAAGAAGGCGGTGACGCCATTCCGGAAGCATTGCAGAAAATGGTGGATGACGTCAGCGCGGCGGCTCAGCGAAAGCGTCCGACGGTCAAAACCGATTCAGCCGCGATGGATGTGCGGCAGAACCGCGCACCGGGTTCGGAAGGCTCCTCCGCAAACGCGACGCAATCTGAATCGAAAATTCCATCCAACATGCCGGAATTGATTTTGATCGACGGCGGCAAAGGCCAGTTGAACATGGCTTGTGAAGAATTGAAAAAACTCGGCCTGGAAGACATTCCGGTCATCGGTCTGGCGAAAGAGTTCGAGGAAATTTATCAGCCCGGAAAAAGCGAGCCGTTGCGATTGTCGCACGACACCGGTGCGCTGAAATTGTTGCAGCGCGTGCGCGACGAATCGCATCGTTTCGCGAACACCTACAACGCGCAACTTCGCTTGAAACGCATTTCGGAAAGCATTCTCGATGAGTTTCCGAATATTGGCGAACGGCGCAAAACCGCGTTGCTGAAAAAGTTCGGTTCCGTTCAGCGGATTCGTTTGGCGACGGAAGAGCAGATCGCGGAAGTGCCGGGTTTTGGTGGAAAAGCGGCGGGTGAATTGAAAGCATTCCTGCTCGCGCGCTCAGCCGGTCCGGAATCGCCCAGTGGCACGGGCGTCTCGCCTGTGTGTTGATGGCTTGATTTGCTTCTGAAACGCACGGGCGGGACGCCCATGCCACTGGCCGGCAGCCCGGGCGCATGGGTCCTGCGCCCGTCTGAATTCATTTCGCGCCAACCGCTCGCAGCGCGAGCTGTTCTACCTGAACAAAAAAAGCGGCGAAGGTTTTTGCCTACGCCGCTTTGAAGTTTTTGGATCGGATCACTCTTTCCAGATCATGTCCGCCACGGTGCGTCCGGCGGGAATGAACGGAAGCACATGCGAGGTGTAAGGCGTCACCACATCCAGCACGTAAGGTCCTTCGGCGTCCAACATGCGTTGAATCGCGGCTTTAAGATCGCGCTTATACATCACGCGTTCGCACGGCACGTTGAAGCTGTTGCACACGCGAACGTAATCGGGATAAATCTGCGCGCGTTCATCCGGATTGCCGAGATATGTGTGGCCGCGGTTGCCCTGGTAGAACTTGTCTTCCCATTGCATCACCATGCCGAGATGCTGGTTGTTCAGGATAATCGCTTTCGCGCCGATTTTTTCCACGTGCGCGGTCGCAAGTTCCTGGATGTTCATGATGAAGGAACCATCGCCATCGATGTCGATTACCTGTTTGTCCGGGCAGGCAACCTTTGCACCAAGCGCGGCGGGATAACCGTAGCCCATGGAACCCAAACCACCGCTCGTGATGAACTGTCGCGGGAATTTGTATTTATACCATTGGCCGGCCCACATCTGGTGCTGGCCCACGCCGGTCGTGATGATCGCGTCGCCTTTCGTCAATTCGTAAAGCGTTTCAATCACCATCTGTTGCAGGATGACCTGATCTTCCTGGCCGCGGAGATGATCTTTCATGTGATCGCTGTTGGCGATCTCGTTGGTGATGGAATAAGAGAACGGCGCTTTCTTTTTCCATTCATCGATCTGCGCGAGCCACGCGGTGTGCTTCTTGTTGACCGGGCGTTTCGCAATCATTGCATTCAGGCGCTTGAGGGCGTCTTTGATGTCGCCCACCACCGGCAGATGCGCCTTGCGGTTCTTGTTCAATTCCGACGCATCAATATCCACATGAACAATCGTGCCGTGCTTGCAGAATTCTTCGAACTTGCCGGTCACGCGATCATCGAATCGCACGCCGAACGCGAGCAACAGATCCGCGCCGTCTTTGATTTTCACCATTGGCTCGGCTGGATTCGTGCGCTGTTGATATTCGCCATTCACCGCCCAGTTCGCGAATGCCGCGCCGTGCATGCCCAGCCAGCGTAACGAAAGCGGATGCGTTTCCGGAAATCCGCCAATGCCCATCAGCGTGGTCGTCACGGGAATGTTGGTTGCCTCGGCAAATTTCTTCAGTTCCGCCGCCGCGCCGCTGGAAATAATGCCGCCGCCCACATAAAGCACCGGGCGTTCGGCTTTTTCAATCAGGCCAAGGATTTCGTTCAGGGCCACTTCATCCGCGCGAAGTTCCGGTTGATGATACCCGCGCAGACCTTGCTTCACCTGTTCAAGCGTCGGCCAAACGGGTTGGGTTTTGGCCTGTTGAACATTTTTGGGAATATCGATCACCACCGGGCCGGGACGACCGCTTTCCGCCACGTAAAACGCTTCTGCCACGATTCGCGGAATGTCATTGATGTCGGTGACCAGATAGGAATGTTTCACGATCGGAAGCGTCACACCGATGATGTCCGTTTCCTGAAATGCGCCGCGGCCAATCATGTTTTGATTCACCTGGCCGGTAATGGCAATCAACGGGCAGGAATCCATGTAAGCGTCCGCAATGGCGGTCACGAGATTCGTCGCGCCGGGACCGCTGGTGCCCATGCACACGCCCGCTTTGCCGGTGGCGCGGGCATAACCTTCGGCGGCGAAACTGCCGCCTTGTTCGTGGCGTGGGAGAATGGTGCGGATTTTGGATTTGGTGAGCGATTGATGGATTTCCATGCTCGCTCCGCCGGGATAGGCAAAAATGACTTCCACGCCCGCGCGTTCGAGGGCTTCGACCAGGATGTCGCGTCCGAACATTTGAGGGCCGCGCGCGCTGGGCGCTTTGGATTTGGCGCTCGCTTTGGCGCCTTTCGATTTCGTGTTCTCAGTTGACTTGCTCATTTGCTTTTTCATTTGTGGCCGGCGGCGCAGATAATAAAAAACCCACGACCGTTTCCAGCCGTGGGTTTTTGTCGAAATTCTTTTTAAAGACGACAAGCACCGACGGCGTCGTTTCCTACTACGACGACTGCCAGATTAACTTGTCGAATATTCTCGAACATCGGCCAAAAGACTATGAATCAGCCGCAAACTGTCAAGCCATCGTTCGCGAAGCATAACTTGAAAGCGGCTTGCAATCATCTGCTAAATCAGCAAATTGCACGGGCAATGGGATTACCGATGCAACCAGTGACGCTGACTGTGGACGACGTGAACGAACTCAATAAAAAAGTCGCCACGCTCCGCCATGACATCAACAATAATCTCACGCTCATCATCGCCGCGCTGGAATTGATTCGTTACAAACCGGAAATGGCCGAGAAAATGATCGCCACGATGAACGAGCAACCCGCCAAAATCAGCGCCGCCATGGCCCGGTTTTCTGAGGAATTTGAAAAGATGCTGGGCATCAGCCGGACCTAGCCGATCTCCCGATCTCTTTACGGATCATTCGTCCGATTCCCTCAGAATTATGCCTTTAGTCCGCCCTTTCCGTTTGGCATAGTGCGCGGAAATGGAACGGACTGAAGCGGAATTGATAGCCGCCGTGCTGCGTGGCGACGCTGCCAGCTTCGAACCATTGGTCGAAAAATATTCTCCCCGCGTCTTTGCCACCGCCCGCCGTTATGCCCGCCGGGAAAGCGAAATCGAGGACATCGTTCAGGAAGTCTGGCTCAAAGCGTTTCAGAAACTCGTGAGTTTTCGCGGTGACGCGCCGTTCGAACACTGGCTGATGCGGCTCGCCGTTCGAACCTGTTACGACTTCCTTCGCGGACATCAACGCAATCGCGAATCGATGTTCTCGGAATTGACCGATCCCGAGGAGGATTGGCTGGACCGCTTTGTCACCCAGCCGGAAAGCGCGAATGAAAATGCGGACGCCGCCCGGCTGCTGATTGAACGGATCATGGATCAGCTTTCGCCGCCCGCGCGATTGATCATTACGCTTCTGGAAATCGAAGATCGTTCCGTGAAAGAAATTGCCCAGCTCACCGGCTGGTCGATTCCCCTCGTAAAAGTACGGGCGTTCCGCGCCCGGGCCGAGATGCGAAAGCTGCTGGCGAAAATGGCCAAAGACAAGTATCTGTAACCCGCGCAAATTTTGCGCGTCTGAGAAATGGTTGGTATGAAACTGCCTGAACTGCAAAAGAAATTGATCTCCGCCGCCCGAATGCAAACGGTCAGCGACCGGGTGCCTTATGCCTTTGAAAAACGCGTGATGGCTTACATCCGGTCCTGTCCGGCCGTCGATGTCACCGCGCTTTGGGCACAGGCGTTGTGGCGGTCGGCGGGCGCCTGCCTCGCGGTGGTGGCGGTGCTTGGCGCGGTTTCCATTTTCACTCCGCATTCACAACCGGCTCCCGGCGATCTTTCCCAGGACTTCGAAAAAACGATGTTGGCGGCTTTGGACAGCGATTATTTCCGGTGAACATGTGGAAGATCATCTTGGCCACGGTTGTGATTTTCGTGGCGGGCATCGTCACCGGCGGATTGCTCGTGGGCTATTCGGATCGCGCGCATTTTCCCGGAAAAGAAATTCGCAATGTCAATACCCAGACCAATGCCGTTCGCGGCACGCGTTTGCCTCCGCCGTTGATGGGGCCGTTGCGCAAGGATTTCGTGGATAAACTCCAGCGCGAACTGAAGATGGACACCGCCCAGCGCGAACGCATCGAAAAAATCATCTGCGACGGCCAGGAACAAACGCGGACGATCTGGGAACAGGTTGAACCCGAGATTCACGAAACGCTGGTGGAAACCAAAAACAAAATCTGCTCCGAACTGACGGCGGAGCAACGCGTCCGGTTCGACGAGTGTTTCAAATCCAAATCCCGTTCTTCCGCCAAGTCCGATAAAAACAACGCGGCGGCGGAAAAATCTTCGAAATAAAAAAATCCCAGAGCATTCGCGTCCGGGATTTTGTTGATTCCAGGCTGAGGCCTCTTCAACGCCTCACTTTCCACGCGTCAGTTCCTGCCACAAAAACGTGTACGCCAGCGCTGACATTTTGGCGCGCTGCTCGTTGTTGGCTGCGCCGCCGTGGCCGCCTTCAATATTTTCATAGTAAAGAACGTCGTGACCTTGCGCTTCCATTCGCGCCACCATTTTTCGCGCGTGACCGGGATGAACGCGATCATCGCGGGTTGAAGTTGTGAACAGCACGCGCGGGTAATCGCGATTCGCGTGAACATTCTGATACGGCGAAAATTTCCGGATGTAATCCCAATCCGCCGTATCCGGATTGCCGTATTCATCCATCCAGCTCGCTCCCGCCAGCAGCTTGTTGTAGCGCCGCATATCCAACAGCGGCACCTGGCAAACCACCGCGCCAAACAAATCCGGACATTCCGTCAGCATCACGCCCATCAGCAAACCGCCGTTGGATCCACCCTGAATTCCCAGCCGCTTGGGCGAAGTCACTTTTCGTTGAATCAAGTTTTCCGCTACCGCGATGAAATCATCGTAAGCGCGTTGACGATGTTCCTTTCGCGCGGCGTTGTGCCATTGCGGTCCGAATTCACCGCCGCCGCGAATGTTCGCCACCACATAAACGCCGCCGCGTTCCAACCACGCCGCACCAGCGCTGGGATTGTAATTGGGACGAAGCGAAATCTCAAAACCGCCATAGCCATACAGCAGCGTCGGATTCGTTCCGTCCAACGGAATGTCTTTTCGGCTGACCTGAAAATACGGGACGCGCGTTCCGTCTTTGGAAACGGCTTCGAACTGTTGAATCTGCAGCCCGTTTGTATCGAAAAACTCCGGTAGCGCTTTCAATTTCTCGCGACCCGATTCGCCCGCAACGCCACGATACAACGTCGATGGCGTCAGATAGTCCGCGATGATCATGAAGTAAGCATCGGATTCATTTGAGTCGATGCCCCAGACGTCCACCGATCCGAACGCCGGAACGTCCAGCGTCGTGCGCGTCCATTCACCGCCGGATTCGCGCAGCAGAACGGGGCGGCTGCTCACGTTGTCGAGCACGTTCAAAATGAGAAAGTGTTGCGTGTCACTGAAACTCGCGAGTGAAGTCCGCGCCGTTGGTTTAAACAACGTGGCAAAATGCCGATCACCTTTCAGGTACGCGTCGAAATCCACCGCCAACAACGATCCAGCCGAATGTGTTTCACCAGCGATGTTCCAATCAGAGCGCAGGCGCAGGAGCAGATAATTTTGAAACGTGCTGACTTCCGCATCGGCGGGTTTATCCAATCGCACCCATTCGTTTCCGCGGCGGACAAAAGTTTCATCCGTGAAAAATGTTGGTTGCCGCACGATGAATTCGTAAACGCGTCCGTGATCGTGAGCAACTGACGTCGCCACGGCCATGTCGTTTTTCTGCGCTTCAAAAACCGTCTTCGCCTCGGCCAACGGCGTGCCGCGTTTCCATTCTTTGATGATGCGCGGATAACCGGATGGCGTCAGCGTTCCCGGCCCGAAATCTGTGCCGACGTAAAGCGTGTCGCGATTGCGCCAGGCGACTTCACTCTTGGCTTCGGGCAGCATAAAGCCATTGGTCACAAAGCGGTTTTGGTTCACGTCGAATTCGCGTTGCACCGACGCATCCGCGCCACCGCGCGATAATTTGATCAACACGCGATCAAAATCCGGTTCGAGAAATTGTGCGCCTTTCCAGATCCAATTTTCATTTTCCTTTGCCGCCAGTTGATCGACGTCGAGCACGATTTCCCATTTCGGTTCCGGTTTGCGATATTCCTCCAGCGTGGTGCGACGCCACAATCCGCGCGGGTTTTTATCGTCCATCCAGAAATTGTAATAATACTCGCCGCGCTTCACGACGCCGGGAATGCGTTCCCTGGAATTCATGATCGAAAGCAGCCGGCGATACGTTTCATCGTAGGATCGCGCGGATTGTAATTCGCGCAGCGTGATCGCGTTGTGTTTTCGCACCCAGTCGAGCTGTTTCTCGCCGGTTACATCTTCGAGCCAGAGATTGGGGTCGTTGGTGAGGATCGAAGAGGCAATCGCTTCGGAGGTTTGCCGCCGTGTTCCGCCGCAACCGACAAGCAGGGATGCGAGCGCGAGCATAGAATAGAAGGAGCGAAGATTCATAGACGTTCGCAGAGGCTGGGAAACGGACGTCGCGAGATCAACCGAAAAACACCGGTCGCGACTTGTCTGAACCCAAACGCTTTGAACAGGAGGAGCGGAGTTAACAGAGGAAAATATGAAACCGAAATCCAACCAACGAATAACCTCGGAAGTCGGCTTCTGTTCTCTCACCGCAATTTCCAACGCCGCAGACGCAATGCGTTTCCGATCACGATCATGTCCGAAAAACCCATGGCCGCTGCGCAAAGAATTGGACTCATGAAACCGAGCGCGGCCAGCGGAATGCCAACCGCATTGTAGAAGAACGCCCAGAACAAATTCTGTTTGATCGTGCGCAACGTCGCCTTCGCCAGGCCAAGCGCTTCCGGCACCGCTTCGATTTCCGATTTCAACAAAATGATATCCGCAGCTTCTCGCGCAACATCGCTGGCACGGCTGACAGCAATGCCCAAATCCGCTTGTTCCAACGCTGGCGCGTCATTGATTCCATCACCGACGAAAGCAACACGTTCACCCTGCTGCTGAAGTTTTTTGACGAACTCCGCTTTCTGTTCCGGCCGCACTTCGGCAAATACATTCTCGCGTTTGATTCCGGCTTGTTGCGCGATGCTTCCGGCGGTCAATGCATTATCGCCTGTGAGCAAATACGTTTTGAATCCGCGTTCGTTCAGTTCTGCAACCACGTTTGCGGAACCGTTTTTGACGGTGTCTTTCACCGCAAAAAGGCCAACGAGATAATCGTTTGCAATCCCCTTGGATTGAACCTGCAGCGTGGAATTTTCTCCCTCTCTTTCGAGCGAAGCCGCGGGAGAGGAGGCGTTTAGTAAATCAGAAACCCCTCTCTCCAACTCTGTCCCCGTTCGTTCCTCACGGTGCGAGAGAGTCGGGCGAGCCGCAGCGAGTCCCACGACGGTTGCGCCATGCGCGGACCACTCCTGAATGAATGCGTCGCCCGCGCTGAGATTCACGCCAGATTCGCGCAACCATTTTAAAGAGCCGAGCTTCAGCGAATGCGAATCTCCGTCGCTCAGCAGTTTCGCCTGAACACCAGCGCCACGGATTTCCTGCCAGTCGGTGAGCGGGATTTCGACATCGGCTGACTTCGCAATCGCCTGGCTGAGTGGATGTGTGGAATGCCGCGCCAACGCTGCTGCGAGATCCCCGATCTTCCATTTTGTAACGGGTGCAAAGTCGCTGGTCGCGCTGGAGTCCGGTTGTCTTTCCCAAACTTTTACGACCTCAGGTTTGCCAATCGTCAGCGTTCCCGTTTTATCGAAAATCACCGCCGTGACTTCACCTGCCTTTTCCAATGCCACGCCATCTCGAATTAAAATCCCCCGCGCCGCTGCGGCATTGGAACCGGCCATAATCGCGGTCGGCGTTGCCAAACCCATTGCGCACGGACACGCGATAATCAGAACCGCCGCAGCGATGATGAATGCCGCCGCGAGATTTCCAATCGGCGGATGAGCGGGCCAAAGAAATGGCGCGAGCCATGCGTGAACCTGCTCGGCGGATTCCGGCGCGAATCCCCACCAGAGCGCCGCCGCCAGCGCGATGCTCACCACAATCGGGACGAAGACGCTGCTGATGCGATCGCCAAGTCGTTGGATATTCGCGCGGCTGGTTTGCGCGCGTTGAACCGCGGCGATGATGTGAGCCAACGCAGTTTCCTCGCCGGTCGCCGTTACGCGCATCAACAAACGTCCGTTCAGATTGACCGTTCCGGCGTAAAGCAGTTTGCCGGAAGTTTTATCCACCGGAACGGATTCGCCGGTCAGCATCGCTTCATCCACGGCCGAATCACCTTCGATTACTTCCCCGTCCGTTGGAATACGATCGCCGGGGCGCAGTGCGACGACGTTGCCGATTTCCAAATCCGAAACCGCAACCTCTGTTTCCTTGCCGTCCTTTGCGCGCAGTCGTGCCGTTTGCGGAGCGAGGTTCAAAAGCTTTCGCAATGCTCCGGACGCGCGAACGCTCACGCGTGATTCCATCCAATGACCAAGGCTGATCAAGGTGATGATCGACGCCGATTCCATGAAATAGACGTGTCCGCCGTGACCACTGAATAACGCCCAGGTGCTGTAGGCAAATGCGGTGGTTGAACCCAGCGCCACGAGTGTATCCATGTTTGAGCGCCCGATCTTGAGTTGATTCCAAGCGCCGCGATAGAACTGCGCGCCGGCGAAGACTTGAACAATCGTCGCGAGAACAAATCCGGTCCATTGGAACCACGGCATCATCGCCAATTGAAAAACCCATTCGCCGATCATCAGCGGCGCGGTTCCAAGAATGCCGACCCACAAGGTGAATTCCCAACCCGCCAGGCGATGTTCGCTGGAATCGTGTTCTGCCTTGGGTTCACTCGAAATGACTGCCGCGCCGTAGCCGGCATTGCTGACGGCTTGAATCAATGCGTTTGGATCCTGCGCCGCGCCGCCGTTCCAGCGCACCGATGCGCGCTTGTTTTCCAATTGCACCATCGCGCTGTGAACGCCCGGGACGCTTTGGATCGCTTCGGTCACATGCCGCGCGCAATTGCTGCAATCCATCCCGGTCACCGACAGTTCGGTGACTTTGCGGCCGGAAGACGCGGCGGGTGATTTGGTGATGGTTTCGACAGCCATGAACAGAACATAACAGGAGATTGAAGGCCGTCGAGTGAACGGGGAAACGAAGGAGAAAATCGAACTCTGAACAATGAACTTCGAGCTCCGAACTTCAGCCGTCGCGCAGAGCGCCCCACGTTTGGCGGCCTTCGCATTCCAGCAAAATGCGCTTCCAATCCAATCCACCGGAGAACCCGCCGAGTTTGTTTTTCGATGCCAGCACGCGATGACACGGAATCAGGACGGGAATAGGATTTGCCCCGCAGGCGCCGCCCACCGCGCGGACCGCGCGAGGATTGTTGATGATCTTCGCAATTTCCGCGTACGTGCGCGTTTGGCCGAACGCAATTTCCTGAAGCGCTTTCCAGACGCGTTGTTGAAATTCGGTTCCAATCGAAACATCGAATGGCGGCAACCGCTTTGGCGCGTGGCCGGATAAAATGGATTTAACGGCTTCGACGGTCATTTCATGCCACGCCGAAACAGGCTTGGGAACGCGCGCGGAAAGTTCTGGTGTTTCGTAGCGTGTGTCTTTGTCAGGAAAATCCAAAGCGGCCAATCCGGCCTCGGAATAACTCGCGCGAAAAACTCCGCGTTCGGTTTGAATCGGAAGCTTCAGAATGATTTCAGATGCGTGTTTCATACTTATCGACCAGCACTGAATTTTGCGTTGGCCACCAAGTTTCTTCGTCGCTTGTCCGATGTCACGAGGAATTCCGCACGGCAACAGGGTAAATGTAAACGAGTCGCGAAACCACAACGGAGCGCGGGTCTGTGACCCGCAGCAACATTGTCGATCCAACAGTGCGCAATTATTCGGCAGCGCCGTGAAAATAGTCGCCGCGGCGAGTCACAGACTCGCGCTCCGGCGTCTGCTTCAATTTGATACGACGCCAGTTTATACGGGGGGCGCGATCGGACAGTGTCAGGTGTTTTCCGAAGAACATTAGGGCGCACTGCTCATTGTTAGAATTTTTCAATACCCGCACAAAGGACGAGATGAAAACGGAGAACGTTTGTTCCGCTTGCGATGCTGCGCCCTTTGACTGGCTCTATTTGAAAACATTCTGGCAAAGGATCGGTCGCAGCGCTCCGCTTCTATTCGTTCTGCTGAGCTTTCAAAATGCGTTCGCCGACGAAGCTGTTTCGGTGGATCTAAGAATTCCACAGCCGGGCGATCACTCGTTACAGGTGTTGACGCCGAATCTGATTGAGTTGATCCGCATCAACACCAAACACCCTGGCGCGGCCGCTGTGGATAGTTGGGCCTGGGTGGATGAGGCTGGAAATTTTACCCCGCCGGACACTTCGAAAATCAAAGTCGTCGTCGCTGGCGTCACCAACACCGTGACGGACGTAGGCTTCAAACGCCGGCCGATCTACGCGCCACAAGCCATGTGGGATTTGCGAATTGGAAATCATCTGTTCCTGAAATTGAGCCAGCCGATCGCGGAAGGCGCAGCGGTTCAGGTGTTGAACGACGGAACGCTGTGGCCGACGAACATGGAATTTGCAACGGTTGCATCTCCGCTGCGTTACAGTCCCGCCATTCATGTGAATCAGGAAGGCTATGCGCCGGCGTTTCCAAAAAAAGCCATGGTCGGCTATTACCTGGGAAGTCTTGGCGAAATGCCGATTTCCACGAATCGTTTTTTCGTGGTGAATTCACAAACCGGCGATCCGATTTATGAAGGCACTCTGACACCGCGGCTGGACGTAGGTTTCACTTACACTCCCACGCCGTATCAGCAAGTGTGCGAAGCGGATTTCAGCTCGATCACAATGCCGGGTGAATATCGCATCGTTGTTCCGGGTTTGGGCGCATCACTGCCGTTTCGCATTGATGAAGGTGAGGCGATGAATTTCGCGCGCACGTACGCGCTGGGTTTATTTCATCAACGCAGCGGCGTGGAAGTCGCGATGCCGTTCACGCGTTTCACGCATGCCGCGGATCATGTGGCGCCGGCAAAGGTGCCGTTGAACGAATCCGCGCCGTTCGAGTTTACCTGGAGCACGATTGCGAATTACGCGAGAGACATCGATCCGGAAAATCCGCCGCAGATTGCGCCGTTGCTGACGAATGCAGCGGCACAACTTTATCCGTTTGTGAATCCCGGTCCGGTTGATGTTTCCGGCGGCCATTTCGAAGCAGGCGATTACAACCGTGTGACCTATAATTCCGCGCAATTGATTCACACACTCATGTTCGCGGTGGATGCGCTGCCCGGCATTGGTGCGCTCGATAATCTGGGAATTCCCGAAAGCGGTGACGGTATCAGCGATGTGTTGCAGGAGGCGAAACACGAAGTCGATTTTCTCGCAAAAATGCAGGACAGCGACGGCGGATTTTATTACTCGGTTTATTCCCAGGATCGCGAATATGAATCCGACGTGCTTCCGGAAAACGGCGATCCGCAAGTGGTGTGGCCGAAGAACACCGTAGCGACTGCGGTCGCGGTTGCTGCGCTGGCGCAATGCGCATCCTCGCCGCTCATGAAGCAGGCGTATCCTCAGGCGGCGGAAAATTATTGGGCGAAAGCGCAACTCGGCTGGCAGTTCATGACCAAT
Source organism: Verrucomicrobiia bacterium (assembly GCA_035765675.1). Classification (GTDB taxonomy): domain Bacteria; phylum Verrucomicrobiota; class Verrucomicrobiia; order Limisphaerales; family DASXHY01; genus DASXHY01. The sequence continues at coordinate 31,043 of DASTXC010000126.1, read as the reverse complement.
GCAATTGCGATTCACGGCCGCGCGGGAGCGTATCAGGACATCCAACATTTCGGCGGCGATTTCACGGATCACGATGAGTTTGCATGGGCGGCGTGTGAGATGTTTCTCGCCGCCGGCGATCCGCAATATCGCGACAAATTGTACGAATGGTTTCCCGATCCCACCGATCCGTCCACCATGCGCTGGGGCTGGTGGCGGATGTCTGCGTGTTATGGAAATGCGATTCGGGATTACGCCACTGCTGCGCGCAGCGGACGTTTGGCGGCCGATCAGTTGGACGCGGATTATCTCGCAAAGTGCATCAACGTGATCACGAATTGCGGCAACGATAATCTCTGCTGGTCGCAGGAAAGCGCGTATGGCAGCAGCTTTCCGGATTCAACGAAAGGCGCGCGCAGCGCCGGCTGGTACTTTTCACCCGTGCAGGCATTCGATCTCGTCGCCGCAGAGCTCTTCAATCCGGATCCTGCGTATGTCGATGCCATCCTGCTCAATCTGAATTACGAACTCGGCTGCAATCCGCTGAACCGGAGTTTCATCACCGGCCTGGGTTGGAGACGTCAGCGCGAGATTGTGGATCAGTATTCCGGGAACGATCGTCACGCATTGCCGAAAGACGGCATACCGGTCAGCAATTTGCAGGAAGGATTCGTCTGGACGTTTACTTACGGCTGGGAACTTTCGCCACTTTGTTTTCCCAGCGATGGCGCGGCGGAAGCGCCTTATCCGCTTTATGATCGCTGGTGCGACTTTTTCAACGTGACGACTGAATCTTCAACCACCGACACGGCGCGCAGTTTTGCGGTCGCGGCATGGCTGGCGGCTCAAACAGCATTGACGAATCAATCATGGCGCTCAACCAATGCCACAATTCTCGTCCCGCAAAATGCAAACATTCCGGGCCAGCCGGTCACGGTTGCTTTGCAGGTTGCGGACACGAATCTGACCGGCGCAAAAATCATCTGGGAAGAGCGCGCTCAGGAACCAGCGTTCGGTGGATTGAGTTACACGTTCACTCCAGCCGAGGATGGTGAGCACTGGATTGAAGCGGAAGTGCAATGGCCGGATGGACGGCGCGCGTTTGCGGTGAGTTCGGTAACTGTCAGCACGGACGTTCCGCCACAACTGAATGAATTGCGCACGGTTTCCGGGGGCGGCTTTTCATTTCGCTTGAGCGGAATTCCCGACGCGACCTATTGGATTCAATCGTCCACAAATCTGATCGATTGGGAAACGATCGCCACGAACACTTTGCCCGCTGAGGGTCATTTGCAAATCACCGACCCGGCGAGCATTGGCAGTTCGCAACGATTTTATCGCGCAGTCAACATTCCGTAGGGCAGACATTTGCCGGTCTCCATCCGGATCAATTCCCGCTCGCCAAAGCTTTTGCGCCATCGCAATATCCGCGGGCAAAGGAATATGATCTCAACGTTTCATTCAAAAAAATTATTATTGGCGGCATGCGTGGTGACGGTTTCTTCCATCACAGGTTGCGCCACGACAGAATCTTCAACTTCCGGGGCTTCGAGCAGTCCCTATCCTGCCCGATACAAAGCCACGGACGGTCGCACGATCAGTATTGGTCGCAGCGTCGCGGCGGACGGTGGCTGGAGTTTCAAAGAACCGCACCTGGAGAAATGCTGGATTGCAGACGGATTCAATTTCACTGATTACGACACCCTTTATATAGCGCCCACGTTGTCCACAGCGAAATTTCATGACGATGAGATCGGTTTGCATGAAGTCACCAAAGAAAAACTGCCGGTGGAGCTGAAACGCCAGATCGAGGCCCGGTCCATATTTACCCATGTCGTCACTCAGGAATCGGAAATTGCTCCCGGCGCACGTGTCCTCAAGCTGGAAAATACGATCACTGAATATTCGAAGGGCGGCGGAGCGGCACGCTTTTGGGCGGGGCTCTATGGAGCGGGCCAACCGGTTTTGCGGGTGGAAGGAAAAATGACGGAGGGGAGTAAACCGGTGTTTACCTTCCAAATCCGCCGCAGCGGCGTCTCCGGCGGAGCCAGAATGTTCGGCGGCACAATGACCGACGAAGATATTCAGACGGAAGACATTCGCAGCATGACTCTTGATCTCACCGATTTCATGGCGGCGATCGCCGGGAAATACACGGTCAAGCCCTGATCGAAACTGACTCTTTGATCAACCCTGATTCGCCTGGTCCACGGCCTCGCGAATCAGGGTTTTGAATTTCTCCACGCCTTCGTCGAACGCAGCTGAGATTGGCAGCACCGGCGTTTTGCGAATGCGACGTTTGAATTTTTTCAAATTCTCTTCGGCAGCGGGTTCGTCCATTTTGTTTGCCACCACCAGACGCGGCTTTTGGACGAGCGCGGGATCGTAGAGTTCCAGTTCGGTCAGCAGCTTCTTGTAATCATCCCAAGGTTCACGCGCGTCGGTGCCGGCCATATCGAGCAGGATCACCAGGATTTTGCAGCGTTGAATGTGACGCAGAAAAGCGTGGCCCAAACCCACATTCTGATGCGCGCCTTCAATCAAACCGGGAACGTCACAGATCGTCAGTCGATGAAAATCCGGATACTCCAAAATGCCGATTTGCGGGTGCAACGTTGTGAATGGATAAGGAGCAATCTTGGGCCGCGCTCGGGAAACGGCTGTGAGGAGAGTGGATTTGCCCGCATTCGGATAACCCACCAAGCCGACTTCGGCGAGAATGCGCAGTTCAAACAGATATTCGCCTTCGTCGCCGGATTCGCCGGGTTGCGCGAAACGGGGCGTTTGTCGAACAGAAGTGGCGAAATTGCGATTGCCCAGACCACCGCGACCGCCTTTACAAAGCAGAAACTGCTGGCCGTGCTGCGTCAGATCAGCGACCAGTTCGCCTTTATCGGAATCATGGCCTGAAGTCCCTTTGTCATTTTCATCCTCAGCCGAAAGATCCACTTCCATCGCCGCGCCACTGCCGGAATGGCGAATAATCCCGCGCTGACCCACGCTGGTGTGTAATTTCGGTCCGTCTTCTTCATCACCGTCTTCATCTCCCAAAGAATCCGCTCCGGGCGCTGTGGGCAATTTCCAGACGAGCGTTCCGCAGGGAACTTTGATGATCAAATCCTTTCCCGCCAATCCGTCCATGCCCTTGCCACCGCCGTGTTTGCCGTCCTGCGCAATCAGCTTCGGCTGATAAAACTGCGCGATGAGATTATTCAGGTCGTGATCCGCCTGAAGAATCACACTGCCGCCGCGACCGCCATTGCCGCCGCTCGGACCGCCTTTGGGAATGTAGGCTTCGCGATGAAACGCGACCGCGCCTTTGCCGCCATGGCCCGCGCGCGCGTAGATTTTGATTTGATCGATGAACATCTCGTTGGTTTCCGTTTACGATAGACGATTTACCTGCCGATTCCAGTGTGCTGTAAAAAGATCGTGCGCCGGAAAGAGCGATTTTGTCGCTGGGATTTGAAGAAAACAAAAAAGGCGAGGCCGAAACCTCGCCTTGAAAAATTTCCGCGGATAATTCAGTTCGCCTTCGCGCCATCCGCCACCACATTGACCCGGCGGCTGTCTTTGTCGAACAGAACCTTGCCGTCCACGAGAGCGAACAAGGTCCAGTCGCGGCCGGTGCCGACATTCTGACCGGCGAGGAATCGGGTGCCGCGCTGGCGGACCAGAATGCTGCCGGCGGAAACGACTTCACCGCCAAAACGTTTTACGCCAAGCCGCTTGCTGACGCTGTCGCGTCCGTTGCGTACACTGCCTTGACCTTTTTTATGTGCCATAAAATTAAGCGTTGATTTCTTTGATTTTCACAATCGTCAGTTCCTGACGATGGCCGATGGTTTTGTGATAACCTTTGCGGCGTTTCATCTTGAAGCTGATTTTCTTTTCGCCGCGAATGTGTTCCACCACATCGGCGACGACGGTCGCGCTGGCGACGGTGGGAGAACCCACTGTGACTTTGCCGTCGTTGTTCACGAGAAGCACGCGGTCAAAAGTAAAAGGCTGGCCGGCCTCGACTTCGAGGCGTTCGATTTGGAGCGTATCGCCCGCGACGACGCGATACTGTTTGCTTCCGGTTTCTAATACAGCGTACATAAATTCATTTTCCCGCAAAAGGGACGGTGATAAGACCAGAATTCCATTTTGGTGTCAACGTCTCATTTTGGCATCAAAAGGTGTTCCGCGCATGGGAAATTTTCAATAAGCACCGATTCATCCATGAACCGCGAAACACGCGAAATACACGAAAGCAAATATAAAAACCGATTGATCAAAATTCCCCGACGCTCGGTCTATTTTTCGCGTATTATGCGTTTTTAGCGGCGACCTGGTACGGGTTAAATATCGTCGAGAATTCAGATTTACGCGGTTTGATGAAAAAGCTTGTTCTCATTTTGTTTCTCGTCGCCGGGCAGGCGGCCGCGCAGGACGACGTTTTCACGCTCGATGATTTTGTGGATTCGGCTCAGAAATGGGCGGAGGAAAATCTCGATGACGAAACGCTTCGCAGCCTCCAGGGCGTCGATCAGGAAAAGGTAAAGCAGTTCCTGGCCGATGCGCAGAAGCGGTTTCAGGGCGAATACGTCATCGACCTCGCGCAGTTGCGCGACGCCGCAAAACTGCTGCTGCCAATTCTGGAAAACCACGAAGAAACCGCAGCGTACGGCGCCTGGTTGAAAGCGCGTATGGATTATCTCGATGTAGCTGAAGAATTGCGCCTTCGCATTCCGCCGCCGAAAACGGCGCCGAATCAACCCGCGCCTCCTCCCGAAAAACCCAAGCCGGAAATGGAACGCGAAATCTGGATTTCCAAAATCGCAAAGCAACCGCGGCCCGCGGCTTCCAATCCTTACGTGACAAAGCTCAAACCCGTTTTCGCGCGCAATCATCTGCCGCCTGAACTGGTCTGGCTCGCGGAAGTGGAATCCGCGTTTGATCCGCGGGCCAAGAGTCCAGTGGGAGCTGCGGGATTATTTCAATTGATGCCTGCGACCGCGAAACAGTATGGCTTGAAAACCTGGCCGTTTGATCAGCGTTATCAACCGGAGGAAAGCGCCACCGCCGCGGCGAAATATCTTTCCTATCTTTACAAGCGATTTGGGGATTGGCGGCTCACGTTCGCTGCTTACAACGCTGGCGAAGGCAGAGTTCAACGATTGCTGGATCGCAGTCGCGTGAAAACTTACGACGCCATTGCGCCGATGCTTCCCTCTGAAACGCAGATGTACGTTCCGAAAATCGAGGCCACTTTGTTACGCCGCGAAGGTCTTCAACTCAGCCAACTCACGCTTCCGAAGAAAGCGACTGAAATTTCCCGCTGAATCGCTGTTCGCAAAAGAAGCGTAACTCAACTGCGGAACGAATCGTTCAATCCAAAGCTTTCTTGAGAATCTCCCGATCGTTCGTCGGCGCCTGACAAGCCTGGCCGGTGCAAAGATAGACCGTTGATTCGTCTTTCGCGGGCAGAGTGCGGGCAAATTCCTCCACGGAACCTTCGTTACCGAGAATCACTTTGTTCGGTTGATAAACGGAGTGCAACGCGCTGACTAAATCCTGCGTGGATTGACAGTTCGGATCGCCGGCAACGACTGCGCGCCTTGGTTCCTGCAATTGAAAATCCAGCGCCATCAGCATGTAAGGCACGGCCTGGGGCGCTTGTTGCAAACGCGTGGCGAACAATCGCAGGCTCTTCCCGGCAGCGTCCGTGAATTCCTTTCGTCCGGTGATCGCGCCCAATTTCAGCAACGCCAGAATTGCGACGGAATTTCCCGAAGGCTCCGCGCCGTCATACGCTTCTTTCACGCGCAGAATCAAATCCTTCGCGTCGGCCGCGCTCTGCCAGAAGCCGCCGACTTCAGAATCGTAAAAACGTTCCAGCAATGATTCCGCCAGGGCGACTGCGAATTCCAACTGCGCCGGTTGCAGGGTTGCTTCGTAAAGCTCGATCACGCCCGAAAGCAAAAACGCGTAGGCTTCAAGCAGTTGAACTTCATCGCGTTCGCCATCGCGCCAACGATGATAAAGCGTTCGCGATTTGCCGTTCCAGAGTTTGGATTGCAGAAAGGCCAGATTCTTCTCCGCAGCGACTCGATAACTTTCATCGCCCAAAACCGCAAACGCTCGCGCATACGCGCCGAGCATCAGGCCGTTCCATGACGCCAGAATTTTATCATCGAGATGCGGACGCACGCGTTTTGATCGCACCTCAATCATTTTCGCGCGGGCAGATTCCAGCAAAGCAGAATCGTCCGGCGAAAGATTTGAATCGACGACACTCAAGACATTTTGATTCGGCAATGGTTGCGGATGGCTGTGATCGATGAAGTTGCCTTCCTCCGTAATTCCGAAAAAGCGGACCGCGACGTTGAACTCCTCAGGCGCCAGCAGCTGGGACAATTCCGACCGCGTCCAGCAATAGAACTTGCCCTCGTGGCCTTCGCTGTCGGCGTCTTCCGCCGAATAAAATCCACCGTCCGGATGCGTCATGTCGCGGCTGATGTAATTCAGAATATCGCGCGCCACTTTCGCGAACTGCGCTTCGCCGGTGACGAGAAATGTTTCCAGATACAACGGCACAAGCTGCGCGTTGTCGTAGAGCATTTTTTCGAAGTGCGGAACGAGCCATTCGGCATCGACCGAGTAACGCGAAAAACCGCCGCCGAGTTGATCATTGATGCCGCCCGCCGCCATGCGTTCACAGGTGTGACGCACCATGCGAATCGCATTGAGATCGCCAAATCGCTTGGCGTAGCGCAAAAGAAATTGCGGCTGGCTCGGCTGGGGAAATTTCGGTGCGCCGCCAAACCCGCCGTGACGCGGATCGTAATGTTCCTTGAACAACGTTCCGGCCTGACGCAACACCGCTTCGTTCAACACGGAGTCACCCGCAGGTTGGTCAACGGCAGCCATTTGTTCCAGACGCGCATGAACGTCTTCAGCCGACGCATCGAGATCATCGCGCCGCGTCGTCCAAAGCTGTTGAATGTGTTGCAACAAACTCAGAAATCCCGGACGCCCATGACGATTGTCAGGCGGAAAATAAGTTCCGCCGTAAAAGGGTTTGCGATCCGGCGTGAGAAAAACATTCATCGGCCAGCCGCCCGAGCCGGTCGTGGCCTGCACGAACGTCATGTAGATTTTGTCCACGTCCGGACGTTCTTCGCGATCGACTTTGATGCTGACGAAATGTTCGTTCAAAAACGCGCCAACCTTTTCATCCTCGAACGATTCGCGTTCCATCACGTGGCACCAGTGGCAAGTGGAGTAGCCGATGCTGAGAAAGATCGGTTTGTTTTCGCGCCGCGCTTTTTCAAACGCCTCCTCGTTCCATGCAAACCAATCGACGGGATTGTGCGCGTGCTGGAGCAGATACGGCGATTTCTCGCGCACGAGACGATTTTCAAAACGCGGTTTGCCGGTAGCCGGGTCAGTGATCATTGAAACCTTTGTTGAGCATGAGTCAATCGGCGGAACTTAAACCGCAAAAGGAATCGAGGCAAAGAAAAGGAACTCTTGCTGCAGAGTAATTAATCGTTGGTGGCAATTCGCCGACGTTGTAACTTTCACTTTCATGATTTTCCATTCGCAACAAATCATCCGGTTCGGTGCGCGCTGCCGTACGTTCATCCCTCAGAACCTGCTTCATCCCCTTGCGGGGAAAGCGCTCGCTGCAACTTTGTTCAGTTTCGCAGTCGGATCTGTTGCTCATGCGGAATTTACAACCATCGCCTACGAAGGCTTTGATTATAGCGCCGGTTCGTTGTCGGGAAAAAATGGCGGCACCGGTTGGACAAGTGCGTGGACCAACGATTACCTGTCCGGCGGAAGTTTTGTCGTGAGTGAGACCGGCATGTCGTATTCGGGTTTGAGCGTTTCCGGTGGAAGTGCGGTTTGGTCGTTCGGCGGAAATGGAATCAGCCAGGATGCGCGAACGATTCCGTTGATGTACAGCGGCGTGGTTTATTTTCAATTTCTTGGCCAGTTCGGCTCCGCCAGTGGCGGTGGCACGCCCAACATCCGGCTGCTGAATTCCGGCACTCTCACCGGCGGCTTTGGCGGAAACGGCGGCACGTACGGCCATTTCATGTCCATTCTCGACACCTCACTCCAACCGGCGGCGGATGGGTCATCTTCCAGTTCGGTAAGTCTTTCGGGGCTGAATCTCGTGATCGCACGGATTGATTATGAGAATCAAAAAACCGAGATGTGGCTGAACCCTGATTTATCGACTTTCAGTTATCACCTGCCCACCGCGCCAGACGCGACCTTTGCCGGACTCGCGCCTGTTTTTGATACGATCGCGCTCTTCTCACGATCTCCGGGTCAAATCGATGAAATCACGATCAAGGCAGAGCCCGTTTCAGAACCTGGTTCAGCCGCATTGATTGTGACCGGCATCATGACGCTGATCGGATGCCGGCGGCGATTCCTGTTGGCGTGAACGCTGGAGAGTCCGTCGAATTGCTCAAATTTAAAAATGGTGGGCGCGACAGGGGTCGAACCTGCACGGATTACTCCACAGGATCCTAAGTCCTGCGCGTCTGCCAATTCCGCCACGCGCCCGCATGAAGGCGAAAAAGAATTGCTGGAAGCTCCGCATTCGGCAAGCCGACGTTTGTCTTGTCCGGAATGCGGAGAGTTTTCGCGAACATCGAACGCTGAACTTCGAACGAAAGGCGAAGAGCGTGAACTTCGGGCAGCTACTTCGTTTGGAGTTCGAAGTTCGATGTTCAGAGTTCGTTGTTTTTATTTGCCTTCAAAAAACCGTCGGCATTCCAGCTTCAAGAATTTTCACCTGCGAAATGACACCCTGCTCCTCGGCGAGTTGCAGAAGCCAGCGCGGCGGTTCCTCCATGTCTTCGAAAGAAAGCCGGAACGTGCCGTAGTGCATCGGGACCAGCGTTTGCGCGCGCAGATCTTTGAAAGCTTTCATGGCTTGATCCGGCCCCATGTGAACGCGACGAAAGGTTTCCGGATGATACGCGCCGATAGGCAAGAGCGCGATTTCCGGAGCCATCCGACGTCCGATTTCCTTGAAGCAATGCGAATACGCGCTGTCACCCGCGTGATAGATGCGGCGTCCCTGATGTTCGAGAATGAAACCGCCGTAGCCGCGATGGCTGTCGCGCAACGTGCGCGCGCCCCAATGTTTGCTCGGCGTCAGAGTGACTTTCCAATCCTTGTGCGAAAAACTTTCCCACCAGTCCAATTCGATCACGCGTTCGAAACCCAGGTTCAATGCCAGATCGCCAACGCCCCAGGGCATCACTCCAATCTTCGGATGCGGCAAACGGCGGAGTGAAGGTTTGTGAAAATGATCGAAGTGCGCGTGCGTCAGCAGGACGAGATCGATCGGTGGCAAATCTTCGATCTTCAAACCGCAACGCTTGATGCGTTTCAGCAGGAAAAGCCAATTCGCGAAGTTTGGATCAACGAGAATGTTGACGTCCGTGAATTGAATCAAAAACGAAGCGTGCCCGATCCAGGTAATCGCCGCCTGACCCGGAGAAAGCGTCGGAAAGATTGGTTTGCGGCATTCGCCTGTGCGCCGCGTGAGCAGGGCTTTCCAGACCATTTCATGAAAGAAGGTGCTGGGTTTGAAATGCTTGGAAGGCGTCAGTTCCTTGAATGACCGTGGCAATCGTTTTTTGACAGCGCGAGGTCGGTTCGGCGTTTTGGTCGTCATAGAATTCCCGATTCATCATCACTCGGCTTTGAATAAATTTCAAACTGCTGCGTCGGAATCCTCACTGCCGCCGGTCTCTTCGGTTGGGTTGTAGGCCGGCGCGTGGAGGAACTGGGGTGAACCCGCCGGATGCACGCCGGCGGGTTTTTCGTTTTCAAATCCGCGCGAATCTGCAATCAAACTTCCATGACCAAACTCGAACAGCAGCTCGAAAAATTTCTGCGCCAGGCACCCAGCCTCGGGAACGGGGTTTACATCGCCCGCGGCGCGGTGGTTCTCGGCGATGTGACGCTCGGGGATTTCTCCAGCGTTTGGTATAACGCGGTGCTGCGGGGCGACATCAATCGCATCGTCGTCGGCCATCATTCGAACATTCAGGACAACGCAGTATTGCATCTCGCTGATGATTTTCCGTGCGTGCTGGGAAATTATGTGACGATCGGGCATTCGGCGGTGGTTCACGCCTGCGAAGTGCGCGATGAAGTTTTGGTGGGCATGGGCGCGATTATTCTGGATGGAGCGGTGATTGGTGAACAATCGATCGTGGGCGCGGGTGCATTGGTGACGCAGGGAATGAAAGTTCCGCCGGGTTCGATGGTGCTCGGTTCGCCGGCGAAAGTGACCCGCGCTTTGACCAATGAAGAACGCAACGGCTTGAAACATTGGGCGGACAAATACGTAGAGAACGCGGCCTATTGTTTGAAACATCAGATCGGCAGTTCCGCGGCGATGTGATTTTGCAGAAAAAACTTAACCGCGAAATACGCCAAACACGCAGAACGGAATAGAGAAAAGCGCGAGGAAATCTTCGGCCAGAGGAAGAAGCAAAATTTCGGTCGTAATGAAGGTTTTCAAATCTCTTCTGTGTGTTTTGTGCATTTTCGAGGCGACTCAATTCGACCGCGCTTTTCGGTCAGCTTGCTGAAACATTTCCCGCAGCCGTTCATAATCTGCCGGTGTGTCCATATCGAATTCCAAACCGACATCCGTGGATTCAAATCCCGCCCGCTCGATTTCCGGCTTGGCAAGAAACTCTTTCAAATTCGCAGCCTCGGAATTTCTTAGCTCGAAGAAATTGCGTTTTGGAAAAATCACCGGATGCCGCCGTCTGGCATTGCGCAAGGGCTGACAAACGCTTTTCGGGTTTCGTTTCGCAACTGCGATCAATTCGCCAAGTGTTTTCTGCTGCAGATGCGGTTGATCGCCGAGCGTGACGACAAAATGGGTCAGCGCGGGCCGCCATTCGTTCCAGCGCGCGGCGCATTGGACGGAGCTGAACATGCCGCGATCCGGATGCGAATTGAAAATCCAATTCGTCGAAGAAACTTCCAGCCGCTTCAACTCGTTCTGAAGTTCAGTCGCGTCCGGATCGCAGACGACCGCAATCTGCGCCGCGCCGGCGGTTCGCCATTGTTTCAGCAAATGGCCGAGAACAGACGTTCCGTTCCATGGCAACAGCAACTTCGGGCGGCCCATTCGTTGCGAGCGTCCCGCCGCGAGAATCGTGACGCCGAATTCGAATGGGCTGGCGCTGATGTTTTCCACGGCGGCAGAATATCAGGCCAAGGGAAATGCCGAAGTGGTTTCTCGTTTGAAGGAAGATTCCAATCTGAATGACGCGGGCGAAACCTTTGCGTATCGTGGCGGAATGAATCCGGGTGAGTCGATGGACTCGAATGAAATTGAGCGACGGCGGGAATTTGTCTCCCGTGCAGGCTGGTTGAACGCGACGATCAAACCGTTGACCGGCGACGCTTCGGCGCGACGCTATTTCCGGCTGACGCGCGGCAATCAGACCGCGATTTTGATGGACGCCTCGCAGAATCTTGAAAGCGTCCCGCCTTTCATTTCCATTGACGAACATCTGCGCCAGCTCGGTTTTCGCGCGCCGGAAATTCTCGCCCGCGATCCGGCGAAGGGTTTGCTGCTGCTGGAAGATCTCGGCGACAACACCTTTGCCCGCTTGTTGGAAGCCGGACACGATCCCGAAGAACTCTACCGAAACGCCACTGATGTGTTGATTGCGCTACATCGAATTGCCGGCGCGATTCCAGCCGGACTTCGAAGTTACGATCCGGAAAAAATGCTGGCCGACATTGAACTCTTTCTTGAATGGCGCACGCCGGGTCTGGCGGAAGCGGCGAAGGAAGAGTTCCGCGCGGCGTGGCGTGAAGTTTTGCCGTTGGCTCATCGGGTTCCAGCTTCGTTGCTGTTGCGGGATTTTCATGTCGCGAATCTGATGCTGATTCCAGATCGCACCGGAATACTTCAGACCGGGCTTCTGGATTTTCAGGACGCTTATGCGGGACCGATCACATACGATTTGATTTCGCTTTTGGAAGACGCTCGCCGCGATTTGTCGGAAGCCGTTGCCGACAAAATGCTCGCTCATTATCTGGAACAATTTCCCGACCTGGAGCGGAATCAGTTTGCGGTTTCGCGCGCTATTCTGGCTGCACAACGTCACACCCGCGTCCTTGCGATTTTTGAGCGTCTCAGCCGCCGCGACGCCAAGCACGCTTACAAAGAGTTGCATTCGCCGCGCGTGGAACGCCGATTGCAAAACGCCTTGCGCCATCCCATTCTCGCGCGCGTGAAACGCTGGATGGATCAATATGCGCGGACGAATTAAGAAAGCGATGGTGCTTGCAGCCGGGTACGGAACGCGGCTGAAACCGTTGACCGATCATACGCCCAAACCGCTCGTGCCGGTCGCGGGCAAACCAATGATCGAATACGCGTTGGAAAAGCTGATCGCGTACGGAATCGAGGAAGTGGTGATCAACGTTTCCTATCTCAAGGAACCGTTGCTGAAATATCTGGCGGCATTCACGCGCGTGAAGGTTTCCATCTCAGAAGAACCGGAACCGCTGGAAACCGGCGGCGGACTTTTAAAAGCCCTGCCGTTGCTCGGTGACGAACCGTTCTTCACGATCAACAGCGATATTATCTGGACGGACGATCAGGACGGCGCATTGCAACGTTTGAGTGAAATCTGGGACGCGTCGCGGATGGACGTGCTGCTGCTCGCGCAATCGAAGTCCCGAGCCATCGGTTACGACAAAGGCGAGGATCATCTTTTCATCAAACCTGACAACACGCTGAGCTGGCACGACGCGGAAGCGCCTTATATCATTGCGGGATTGGGAATCATTCATCCGCGCCTTTTCAGCAATGCGCCGGTTGGAAAATTTTCCGTGAAAGTACTTTGGCTGGAAGCGCTGCGAAACGGACGATTGTTTTGCCTGCCGCATTCCGGAAAATGGTATCAGGCCGGAACGATCACTGATCTGAAACGGACGGAAGAACTGTTGCGGTCGGCCAATGCGGTTTAGGTCAGCCCGTTTAAGTCGGCTCTATCTCGCTCGGCTTTTCAAAAATCGAAACGAACCCTGAAAGGTAGCGGCTGCCGCGCTTGCGGCAGCCCGGGCGCACTGGTTCTGCGCCCGTCCGGTAAAATTTATATCCCAACCAACCGTGGGGAAAACTGTTCGCGCCGACAGCTCGCAGCGCGAGCTGTGCTACCTGGAATTCAAGGCAATGCGTGTTGCTGAAAGAATTTCACGATCAATTCCGGCGCGCGTTCGGGAAATTGATGCGTGCCCGGATGAATGAACGTGACTACCGGCGTGCCGGTTTTTGAGGGATAGAGTGTGCAGTCGTTTTCACCCAACCACGATTCGCCCGCGCCGCATTGGTTCAATGAACGCAAGGCGCGAATCATCCGTTGCTGCCAGGCGAATTTTACGAGCGGATCTTTTTCACCGGCGATGTGAAAAACGGGTTTGGGTTTCAGCTTCGAAATATCGCGCGCGTCCACCGCCGCCGACGGAGCAACAGCCGCGAAAATCTCGCCGCGTTTCGCCCATAACAAATACGTGAAGCTGCCGCCATTGGAATGACCCGTGGCGTAAATGCGTTTTACGTCGATGTGATTCTCAGTTTTCAACGTAGCGAGAACCGCATCGAAAAATTTAAGATCGCGATCCCCTTGATCTCCCGCGGCGATTTGCCAGCCCGGTTTTTCACCATCAGGATCGGTCAGGCGACCGGGTGTATTCAGACCCTGCATGTAAACGACAATTGCTTCCGGCCAGAGCGTTTGAATATGAAAGGCGCGAGCTGCGTGTTGCATCGTCCCGCCATGACCATGAAAAGCAAAAATCAGCGGCGCTGGGTTCGTGCTGCGATTCAACGAAACATACACGAGCGCTTCCCGAACCACGCCATCCACTTTCCATTCGCGATGTATCGGTGGTTCGGCCGATTTGGCAACGCCCAAGTTCAGCATCAGCGCCAGCAATGATAGAACGAAAACACGCGCGATCGGTGTTGATTTGAAACGCGAGATTTTCAGGAACGTGAAGGCATTGAAGCGGGAAATCGCCATAGCTGGTTGTTGAAGTTATGAAAATCCTTTGCATTTGTCATGAAAGGATATCGATGCATCATTTGAGAAACGCATCCACTTGCTTCGCAAACGCGTCGGGTTGGTCGAGCATGATGAAGTGATATGAATCGTCGATCCGCACCAGCGTTTTGTCCGGGAGCGGCGCGAAGTTTTCCCGATACAATTTGTCCGTGGCCGTTCGCGGAAAGCCGCTGGAAACGTCCCACGCATAAAGCACCATCACCGGAATTTTTATTTCGCCCAGAGCCGATCGAAGGTCGGTTGTCATGTTCTCATACATGGCGCGGGCCACCACGGATTTCTCGGAGGCGATTGCCCATTCGATTGCGGCTTTCCGGCCTTCGGGTGATTTGACCAGAATGCGCAGGAATTCTCTTTCGCGCTGCGCGTAATCATTCTGCGATTCGCGGAGAATCAAGTCGCGCATAGCGGCAGCTCGCGATCCGGCAGCGGCGGCGTTGGTCGCACCGAACAGCACGCTGTAAAACGGAAGTGACTCCACAACCATCAGCTTTCCGACGTCTTCGCCGTGCTGCGCCGCCAGCATCATTCCCATCAATCCGCCGAGCGAATGCCCGATCACGCGGGGCGTTTTGAGATGATTGCTTTTCACGTAAGCATGAATCGCATCGACGGTCGGCTGAAGGACCGCTCCGTTCGCATTCCCTCGCGCTGGCAAACCGGCAAAACCTGCAACTTGAATGACGTGAAAACGATGCTGTTTCTCAAAGCGCCGGAGGGTCGCATCCCAAACCGCGCCGGAGGACGCGAGTCCCGGAATAAGCAATACGTCTTGGCCTTTGCCGCGAACCGTAACAGTGATGCGATCCGACAGCGGTCCTGCGCTGGCGGTGATTGAATAAAACAGCGCGATCGCGAGCATCAATGTCGTGTATTTGTGCGTGGGGCGATCAGGTCGTTTCGATCGCTTCGTCATTCTCCGCCGCCACCAGATCCAAATCAGCATCTGTACGAACAGCGGCCCGAAACAGAGTATCCAAAACAAATTGCGCGGTCTGGACCGGGTAAAGTCGAACCAGCGGTAGGTCTGAAAAAATTCTCGCGCAGTGGCATCATTGACATGATTTGCGAGTGCTGCGGCGCCCAGGGCGAGTTCGTGCGCGGCTGCAACGCCACCCAAAGCCGCATGCCAGCCGAGTGCCAGCCCGCCGGAAGCAATCCACCCGATAGCGCCGCCGCCCAGCGCGACTGCGCCGACGGCTAGCCCTCCAAGTGCGACTAGTCCGATGCTCAATCCGCCGAACGCAAATAATCCGAGACTCACGCCACCGATGCTGATGGCGCCGACCGCAATGCCGCCACTCGCATATAAAATTCCATAAGCCCGTTCGCCGCTGGCAATCCAGCCAATGGCCGGCTGAATTGTTTCTCCGGCCCGCCGCATCCGCCACGGCCGCCAGTGAATCAGGGGCAGACCGAACAGCGTGGCGCGGCTGCGATATTCGAATTCCTCAGCCGGCAGTTCGTCTTGGAACAATTCCGGATGACAATGCCGTTCCTCCTCGCGTAACTGCCGCATCGTTCGGTTGTGCCGCCAGGAAAACGTAAACGTAAAAACAGTCCACGACATCATGATCAACCATCCGAGCCCGACCACGAGCATGGGATGCGTTTTCCAAAATCGGGGTGCGAGGTAGCCGGAATACAGCGAGTAGCCGACGAAAAATAGAATCGCGAAAAAAAGAATAAGGATTCCGAAGCGTTTGATTGAAGCGCGTTCGCGCGGAGTTCGGGTAACTTTGAGGTGCTCGCGCCAGCCGAGAAACCCGAACAGGAAACCCAACATTGGACCCGCTAATACACCGAGGACGACGGAAACGAAACCTTTTCCCGTCGCCGCTGCGCCACCTTTCGCGGCCGCGCCGGCCAAAGCTGCGGCCTTGGCGGAGGACGCCAGTGTGACGGGCAGCGTTGCAAGCACGCCGAGGGTGAAGGCCTGTCCGGGATTCGTCCGCGCGAGCGCACCGGTGACAAATTCTAAAACTTCCTCCTGCAACATTTTCCGTCCGCGCGACAGCCGTTGTTTCACCGCGTCCTGGGACAATCCCAGTTTTTCCGCTACGGCTTCGACGGATTGATGTTCGCGATAAAAAAGCACGAGCGGCTCGCGATACGTCTCGGGAACGCGTTCGAGCGAGCGCCAGAGAATTGCCTGTTCTTCATGGCTGATTGCCTGGTCGGACGGCGCTGCTTCCGGCGCAGCGCGGCGATCCTCGCCATCAAGGGATTCGGCCGCGTGAATCGGTTCGCGCATTTGGCGGCGGAATTGTTTGCTGATGCGGAAACGGAGAATTGCGCAGAGCCAGCTGCGGAGTTTCGGGGGCTCGCGCAATTCCGGCAGTTCCTCCCATGCTGCAACAAACGTTTCCTGCGCGAGATCTTCGCTCTGGCCCACGTTGCCGGTCGCGCAATAAGCAAGGGAGCAGATGAGGGTTTGATATCGCTCGACGATTTTGCGGAATGCTTCCTGACTGCCGTTCAGGCTTTCGGCTACGAGTTCCGCATCGTTCTCTGGCGTCGCCTGCATGGCTTCGGTTTTGATCATATTGCCCACTGAGCACCCGGAAAAGTCAGGAGGTGACAAGAAATTGATCTAGACTTTAGAAAAGAAAAAACCGGTAAGGCAAACCCGGGTCGAGAATAAGCTCTTAAGGAGGACGGAAAGAAATGAAAGGAAATCCTGAACGTTGGCTCGAACTACCTTTTACGCGCTCAAACCTCAATCGTTACCTTCACAAAACCCGCGTCTTTATCGGCTGAAACCGTTCTCGACGTGCAACGCACGAACGATTCTGCGGAACGATGTTCAAAATGGTGGAGGCGGCGGGAGTTGAATTCATCAGAGAGCAAGAACTTGTTTTCGCTGTCGTGCGTCATGAGTGATCAAGCTGGCGTCAACAGGGGCGCTCGTGCGGGTGCGGACTTTTCGTCAAGACCGGGTTGTCATGCACCACAACGCACGCTCTCACCGATCCCGTGTCCCGTCCTGTCCCGTCCAACCCGGGGGGCGGGGGGGGTAGCTTGCATTGGGTGTGGTGGTTGAACGTGATGGATTCGTTGAGCGGAAAATTTTTGGCAAAAGGCCAATCTGTTTCAATGATATTGAGCGTCGGCGACAGAAGCCAAACTTTGGGGCGGAAGTAGAAAAAACCGGCCACACTTGTAGCAAAACGCCCGTTCCGTTCATCCGTAGGTCGTGTCGGACACGCGAGCTCTGCTGAATTGTGACTTCACTTCCGCTAGACGTTTGTGGAATTCTGAAACGCCGATTGAAGTCGCTTTGAACGCTTCCTGAACCTTTTGAATCGAGGGCTGCAACTCAGGTAAGGATTCGCGTGAATACAGCGCGACACAAACCGCGCGAATCTGAAAAGCGCTTCGCGCATTACTGACAGCTTTGAGTTTGCTATCGAGGCGGGCGGCCTCCGCGTCAAGATTGTCAATGCGGCGAATAACATTGGCACGCTTCGCGTCATCGTGCGAGACACCCTCCGCGTTTTCAGTCGTGGGTGTGGAAAGCAACTCATCAATTTCGCGAGCGGAGGTCATCGCACCCTTGAGCAAGTTTGAAAGTTCCTCGCACTCCTTCGATACTCGCGCAACCACGGGATTGATAATCTCAGACAGCTTGACGCCACTCAGCAATTTGTCTGTCTGCTGGTGTGCGTCGAAAAGAGAGATGCGACCAAATGCAAGGTGTTGCCGCAGGTCCATCAGTTCGCCCAGAAAATGACCAGACGTGGTTGCAGTGGTCAGGCGGATCAAAAGGTAGGCTGCTGCGTTGAGCAGGAGCGCGAAGCGCACATCAGCCAAAGTGAATTGCGACATGTCCTTTTGAATCAACTCCATGACGAGCCATCCTGCGAAGCCAAGCCACATGATCGTCGCTAGGGTAAGAGTCGAGAAAGCAGCTCGCACTCCAAACCTTGACGGAAAGGCAATCGTCCCCATGCCGGGAATGAACACCAGCAGATCGCCCAGCAGAGACAAGGCGGCGTAGGTCCAAAGAGGCCACTGATTGGGAAACTGGAAGCTGGCAAGCCCGACAATGATTAACACGCGCTGCAATGCCGACGCTATGACGCCCGGGCGCACGACGCTTGATAAGTTCGTCAATAGATGGAAACGGACGGGGGCTACTGAGCCAACGCGCGATACTGGAGAAATCAAACCAATCAGATCTTCAAGCACCACCCAAATTATGAAAACGAGGAAGCTAACAAGCACGGAACGCGAAAGCGCGAACTCCGGTTTCGCGGCTAATTCAGTGCCGTGCCAAAGAATGGCCGCGAGTGCCCCCCAGATGGCCCAGCGAGTCCAACCCTCGTTCCGTTGCGCTTCGCTGGCGAACTTGATTTGGGCGTCAAGCGCGGCGAGAAGTTCGGACTTTTCCAGCCGTTCGGAATGATTATCAGTCGGAGGTATTGGAACAAGGGCGGCGGACATGCGATCAAAGCTCCCCTTTGAAGGCGCGGTCCAGCAGGGCGGGTTGGAGTCCTGCGTCACGCAGCTCGCCGGTAATGCCTGCATTGGGAGGTACCACGGTCCAGCGAAGCTCCGTGAACAACCCGATCGCGGGCTGCTCGACAAGCTGGTCTTCGGTGTAGGCGTGTGGCATGGCAGATTCTCAAACAGGAACAACGGCTTCCGCCATCATGCGAAGACTTTGTATGTAGAACTGAAGGTAAGTAGTCGGCGGCGCGTGATGTGGCTTCAGCGTCGCCAAGAAAGAACCCGGGGTTGTATTCGGCGGGAGAAAGGTCAGCTCATTACGGACGAGCGTATCGAACTTGTTAGTTGCTTCGTCGGATTCGTGTGACAGAGCATTTCGTATCGTCTTCATGCTATCCAAGAAGTTGGTTTGAGGCCGGATCACGTCTGCAAAAGGCCGTCCTTCCTTGAAGAACCGGGTTGCCCGGTTCACGACACGCGCCGCTGAGGTCCAGTCCGTGTGACGGGCATCGGACGCTAGCAACTCCGCCGCATGTTGCCGATTCGTGGGACCAGCGTATCGCACGGGTGCGAAGCCAATGGGGGACGACTTGCCGAGCAAATACAAGGTGAATGCTTCTTCGAGAAAGCCCTCCCAGGTCAGAAACGCTCTCATGAAGGCAAGCTCGACGATTTGAGCGAAGTGCTCCTTCTTGAAGCGAGCCCCATGAAAATGTTGAAGTTCACCCTGCCAAATGCTGGCCCGCGCAGTGAGTTGAATTGCCCCTTCAAACTCCTTTACGGTGACAGCGCGCAACGTGCCTAGGGTTCTGTTTGCCATACTAGATTCGCGTCACAGCTTTTTCGCGATGAGCTTTACGAGAAATTCAGTACGTACTTGCCTGACAGGTTCGTCTGTCGTGTGGCGTTTCAGCGAATCAACGAATGTTGCCTCCGCGCCTTCTGGTTCTTCTTGTTTGATGATGCCATCCACGGCCTCAAGCGCACTCCAGACCTTGGGGTATTGCGCTTCTTTGAATGGCTTGCGCGCAAGCACCAATTGGGGCAGCCCGTGCAGATGGTGGTGAATCGCGCAAAACAGCGAATAGAACAAAACAGGCGACTTGAACGGGCTCTGCCCAAGTGCCCCAGCACTCAACGCACCGATGGCGTCCATTGTCTTGCGGAAGTTCTGCGCCAGTTTCGCCTTCTCTTTCAATTCATCGTCGTGCTTTTTGTAGTAGGTGTCGATGGCCTTCCGGCTCTTTGTCCCGTCAAGAAGTGCAATCAGGAGGTCGGAAGCCAACTCGGCTTCATCCATTCTGAGAACCTGAGCGTCGGTGAAAATTCGGTTCTCGGTCCAGAACGAGACGTATTCGAGTCCGAGAGCATACGCCAGAGTCTTGAACTCCCCGAAATATGTCGCATTGCGCAACTCCTGCGGATTCAGTTTCACCGCGTAGGAATTGAGACGTGCGAAGATGTCCAAGACTTCTTTGTCGGGCGCGTCGAGAAGCAGGTCCACGGAAAGCTCATACTTCAAAATCCCCGTTTGGACTTCCTCCGGCAACTCGCTGTAAAACTTGCCTCCGTAGTCAGCCGAGTGCGCCTTGCTCATTTTGAACCCGTCCTGCAAGAAGCTAAATATCGTGCGCAGTCTCTGCTGCCCATCTACGACCTCCCTCACGGTCTTCTTTGTTTTGGAGTCAATGTCCTGCCGGATGAAGATTTTCGGGATTGGTTTTCCCCTGATAACTGAGTCCATCAAATATGACCGTGCCTTGTCGCTCCAAACGCTTCGCCGCTGAAACTTTGGTTGAAGCTCTAGCTCCTTGCGGTCATTCCACCCGCGAAAATCGTTGATGCTGTAGGTTCTCGAATCGAAGTTTTTCATAATGGTGCGGGGTTAATTCCTTGCTCAGTGCTGGCCATGCCTTGTGTGGCCCAACATCCTGCGTTCTTGAACGCGCTTTCGGATGCCATCAATCGCTTTGGGCAGGCTGGTGCGTTTTGGCTGCCCCACTCCAAGCTCCACCGCCAGCGCGATGACATCTTCCTGCGGCAGCGACGAAACCACCGAGTCGAAACCTTGCGGCCCTGATTCCTCGACCGCTTTCAGGATTCGTTGGAAATCTTCCTGGAGTTGCGCCTCCGACTTCGTGGACGGCTGGCGGGCTTGTTCTGGAGTGGCCTTTGGTTTCTTTGGGAGGTCGGGGAAAACGGCGCGAAGCCGCTTCTCCATCTGGACGAGCTTTCTGAACGCAACTTGCATGTCACCGCGCAGGGCCTCGATCTCACTGACAAGCCGCTTAACTTCTTCGCCGGGTTGGGGAAATTCGTTACTCATTGATAAACCTTTCGATGTTGTTCCATAGGGATTTGAAATCGTTGACGAACTCGGCAGGAACGCCGCCAGTCGTGACTGCGCGCTTAATTTTGACGCGGTCGTAAATCGGACTCTCGAAACAGCGTATCTGGATTCCCGACTTTTTCGAGACCTGGTTGCAAACGTCCTTCACCGAGTCCCAGTAGAACCGCGATTCCTTCGTCATGCCGCCACCGTAGGGTTTCGCCTTGTTCATGAAGACTCCGATCTTCGGCACAGGTAGCGGTTCAATCTGCATTTGAAGCATGTTTAGAATCAGCGGCACACCCTTGGAGGCGTAGAAGTCAGGGTTGATCGGTATGAGAATCATGTCGCAGACAGATAGCACCGAGTAGGAAAGCAACGTGAACGACGGTGGGCAGTCGAAGAGCGCGTAATCGTAGGCGGGGACGTTGGTTGACCACGTAATCTTCGCCAGCAAAGAGCGCATGAATGTCTGCATCTTGTCTCTGGGGAGGACATCCAGCGCGAGCCAATACAGGTCTTCAACCGAAGGGATGAAGTGATATTTGTCGCTGATTTGGTATATGAACTCGTGGTTTACGCCGAAATCGAATTTCCCTCCGCTGCCAGTGTATTCCTCAATAGCGTGAAAAATTGTTTTCTTCTTCTTGTAGGACTTGTCCGCCCAGGTTTGGAATCGCTGCACCAACGACCCATCCTCGTTCAAGGTGATTGCTTGGGTCAGTGACATCTGCGCGTCGAGGTCAAACAGCAGCACGTTGGATTTGCCGAACGTTGAAAGAAGGTCGCCCAGACACCACGTGCAGGTTGTCTTTCCGACTCCGCCCTTGAAATTGATTGTGGCAATGGATTTCGGCGCTTTCTTGTCTTTCATGTTTGGCTCTCCTTGGTGGCTGTTGGCTTTAATTCGTCATGCTGTTTTTACGACCTCAATTATTTCGGCGGCGATTTCTTCGACCGTGTGCGTCGCGGTGCTACGCGCCAGCTTGTCCGCCAATGAAGGGCTATGCTGAATCACTTCCTTCTTCGTGATGTTGTGCCAGATCGGGAGCAACACCTGCTCGCCAGAAACGGCGCGCGTCACTAAGCCGTCTAATTCGTAGTTCGGCCAGCCTTTGCGGAAGAACTCCTGCGACAGAACCACGACACCAAACCGGCTGCGGGCGAGACCTGAATCAATTTTGCGACGGAGACTATCGCCAATCCTCAATTCAAACTCGTCATACCAGACGATCAAGCCGCCCTGCTTCAGAGCCTCGGCCAGCGGGCGCACGACTTCGTCTTTGTCCTCGGATGCGTGGGAAATAAAAACATCGAACTCGCGTGCGTCCGGCGAATCGGAAGAACCGGGCGGCGCTTCTTGATGCCTTACCAATGACGGAATTGAAGCTAGCGGCGCTTCTTGAATCGGCGGCAAAGGTCCGGGTGGAATCGGTTCGACACGTACGCCAGAACGAACCGTTCCGCGCAACCCCTGCATGTCAACGGTCACATGCCAGTTGCCTGAGTGTGGAATGCCCAAGCGAATGGGTGAACTCCGTGCAAGTCCCCCGATGTAACGATGACTGCGCCCTGAGCGGTAGCTTTGGAAATCAGAACTGTCCATCAGACACACGTTGGCCGCGCTGCCTGAAAGTGTGACGACGACAGTCTCCCCGCCGCGCCGATACCCTAAATCGTAGGGGTTAAAATTCATGACTGTTGGTTTTTAGTTCCACATGCCCCCACAGCAGACGCGGCAACAGCAGGTTCATGACGAGAACAGCGCAGGAAAGTGTATGAAGAATATAAAGGTTACGCCTTGCCATGCCAGACTCCAGCGGGAGCGTATTGGAATCACTTCAAAACGCAAACCTGAAAGACAAAGTTTGAGGTGCATCGGCTTTTAGTTTTCAAAACGCGGGTAAATCGCTGGACGTGGAGCAGCGGTGACCTCTGGCGGATACGCTTGAAACGGTAGCTTTGGTATTTGGCGGCAATTGTCGTGAAGGGGTGCGTTGGTTTGAAAACCGCCACTGAAAACGTAGCGGCTTGCTCTGGCTGGCTGTTTCCTGCTAAATACCGCCCGAGTGCGCAATTTTCATCCAACCTCAGCTTTCGACCAACTGGCTGCGGAAATTCGGGGGGTGGGATTTGAGGCGGTTGTTTGCCAGCGGAGCGGCACATGAGCGGCAGTTACCCAACGATTGAAGCTGGCGGACTCACGCTAAACGAAGCGCAGACACGGCATGAGTTGATTGACCCGGCTTTGCTGCGGCGCGGTTGGCAGCCGGGCATTGACGTGAAGGTGGAGGAAACTGCCGCACCGGTGGACATCATCCACGGCAAAGGCAAGCGCCGCCCCAAGGGGCGCACCGATTATGTTTTGCGTCATCCGCTTGCACCTGGAGGCGAACCAATTCCGCTCGCGATCCTTGAAGCCAAGCGAGAAAAACAACACGCGGAATACGGGTTGCAACAGGGCAAGGGCTACCGCGTCGGTCAGTTGCACAACGTCCCTTTTGTGTTCTCCACCAACGGGCATCAGTTCGTCGAGTATAACGAAGAAACCGGCGCGACATCTGAGCCGCGACCGATGGCTGAATTTCCCACACCTGACGAATTGGTGCAGCGTTACCTCGCCACGCGCGGATTGCCCGCACCCGAATCAAAGGTGATGCAACTGCTCAACACGCCTTACAAGCAGGGCCGCGATTCGTTGCGTTACTATCAGGATGCCGCCGCACGGGCAGCTTTGGAAAAAGTCATCCGCGAACTCGTGGCCAAGGAATTGCCGCGTGTGTTGCTGGCGCTTGGTACGGGCGCAGGCAAGACGCGCATTGCCGCCGCCTTGCTCCGCCGCATCTTCGACGCTGGTTTCATGGGACGCGGCTTGTTCCTCTGCGACCGAACTGAATTGCGCGACAATGGGCTTGGCGACTTTCAAGCGGCTTTTGGCAACGATGCTGCCGAAGTGGATACGAAGAACCCGCAGAAAAATGCGCGCGTGCTTATCGCCACGTATCAGACACTCGACCATGACAACGGCGGCGAAGATACCGCGTTCTTCCTGAAACATTACCCAGCAGGTTACTTCGACGTGATCGTAATTGATGAGTGCCACCGTTCCGCATGGGGCGACTGGCATTTCATTTTGGAAAATAACAAGCAAGCGATTCAAATTGGCCTGACCGCGACGCCTCGACAGATTCGAATGCCGGAAGCGAAGGACGAGGAAACGCGGCGCAAGATCGAGGCTGACCGCCGCTTGCTGGCCGATAATCTCCGTTACTTTGGCGAACCGGCTTACGAATACACCTATCAACAGGGTGTAGCCGACGGCTATCTCGCCCCGGCAGACCTGGAAACTTACGACCTTTACCACGATCAGCAGGAGCAACCCGAGCGCGTGCGTGGCGTGTTGCGCGAAGACGTAAAGGATAAGAATCTCACGAACGCGCTCACAGGCCAGAAAGCCACGCCCGATGATGTCTCGCAAAGGACCGAAGGCGCATCCCTGGAGGCGCGGCTTTTCATTCCCGAGCGCGTGCAAACGATGTGCGCGCATTTCTTCGCGCGGTTGCTGGCGACCGGCGACGACGATCCGCTGCAAAAGACGATCATCTTTTGCGCGAGCGATCATCACGCCGACCTGGTCGCCAACGAATTGAACGCGCTGTATGCCAGGTGGTGTCGCGATCAAAAGATCAAGCGCGTGCAAACCTACGCGTTCAAGTGCATGGCGTCATCGGACGGGCAGGCGCTCATTCCGGAATTCCGGGGGCGTCAACGCTCGCATATTATCGCCACGACGAAAGACCTTCTTACGACGGGCGTGAATGTGCCGTGCGTGCGCAACATTGTTTTCTTCCGCTACGTGCATTCGCCGATTCTATTCCATCAGATGATTGGACGGGGCACACGCATTGATGAGGCGAACGGCAAGTTGATGTTCCGCATTTTCGATTACACGGGCGCGACCACGTTGTTTGGCTCCGACTTCATTGTGCCGCCGCCACCTGGGCCGGGACCAGAGGGACCGAAACCGCCTGGTCCACAGCCACCACCACCGATCAAAGTCAAAGGTGTAGAAATTGAAGTGGTGGACACGGGACATTTCAACCTGATGACGAAGGACGGGCGCTTGACCCGCGTAACGCCGCAGGAGTACCAGGACGAACTTATCCGGCAACTGACCGCGAACGTGCCGACGCTGGCCGAGTTCCGCACGCGCTGGCTGGACCCGGCACAACGCCAGGAATTATTGGAACAACTGGCAGCGCAAAATCTGTTGCCGGAAATTCTGCGAGACGCCGCGAAGATGGATGCCTACGACGAATTTGACGTGCTGGCGGCGCTGGCCTACCGCGTGCCGCCGCTGACGCGCGAGCAACGCGCGGCGCGCTTTGGCGACACCGGCCCGGATTGGCTGGTCAAAATGCCACCGCTCCCGGCCAAGGTCATTCGGGCGATTGTGCGACAGTTTGAGCGCGCGGGCACGGGCGCGCTGGAGGCCAAGGAACTCTGGCAGACGCCGGAAATCCGCGACCTCAAAGGGCTGGAGACGCTCAAGCAAGGCGGACAGCCAAATGAATTGCTTCGAAAAACAAAGGAAACTTTGTTCGCGTCGTAATGCCAACCGCAGCCGCTCAGTCCGAGACCGACAATCACGAAGGCGAAATGCTTCTGCACGACTGCCAACATGCGAAACTCGGAGAGGTTTGCGTTCCGACCACAGGTACGCGCGACCCGCGAAGAACACCGAACCAACATTTTCACTATGTTGATATTTCGAGCGTGGACAACCGGATGAAACGGGTGACAGAAGCGAAACGATTGCTCGGCAGCGATGCTCCCAGCCGCGCGCGTCAGGTGATTCGTGCAAAGGATGTTTTGGTTGCAACGACCCGGCCCAACTTGAACGCTGTCGCACTCGTCCCAGAAGAACTAGACGGTGAGATTTGCAGCACGGGGTTTTGTGTGTTGCGTTCAAACGGAAAAGTTGAACCGGAATTTCTCTTCGCATTTGTTCAGTCGGATTTGTTTGTTAGAACCCTGAGCGATCTTGTCAAAGGCGCGCTCTATCCGGCTGTCACCGATAGACAAGTCCTAGCACAGCAAATCCCCCTGCCACCATTGGCGGAGCAACGGCGGATGGCGGTGAGGTTGCGGGAGCAGTTGGCCGCCGTGGCGCAGGCCCGCGCCGCAGTGCAGGCCCAGTCCGAAACGCTCGACACGCTCAGTCATGCCGTGTTGCGCGAGTCCCTGAGCAACGGCAACACTCAACCTGTTCGCTTCGCCGATTGCTTGCGCGAAATCACAGAAGGCATCGGCGACGACTGGCACAGTTTTCCAGTCCTCGGCGCGACCCGCGCCGGCCTTGCTCCCGCCAAGGAAGGCGTCGGCAAGAATCCCGGCCGCTACAAGCCGGTGCGCGCGGGCACAATCTTCTATAATCCTATGCGCATCCTGCTCGGCTCAATTGCCATGCTGGACGAGGACGACACTCCCGGAATCACCAGCCCCGATTACGTCGTGATGACCGCCGTGGAAGGCCGATTGGACGCGCGTTGGTTCTATCAGTGGTTTCGTTCCCGCTACGGTGCGGAGTTTATCAAGTGCATGACGCGCGGCGCAGTGCGCGAGCGCTTGATGTTCCGTCGTCTGGCACCCACTACCATTGTGTTGCCTGACTATAGACGGCAACAAACCGCCGCTGCGCAGTTTGCCGAAATTAAGAAGGCCAAGGCAAAATTGGCCGAACAACTGGAAACCCTCGACCGCTTGCCCGCCGCTCTACTGCGCGAGGCGTTTGGAAAAGAACCAATGATATGAGCTACATTGACCTATATGAAAAAGGGCGGGCATCGGTCAGATTAGATCTTCCGGCTGAATTGAAGGGTGACGATGGCGGAGTTTTCAGACTTGCAAAATCGTGAGTCGGAGGAGGGAACGGGGTTGTTTTTGAGGCAAGAGTCCAGCGTTCATCCAGGTGTCCTAAGGGCATCTGTGCCGTTAAGCTTTTACGCCAACAAGACGACACGCGACTTGATCGTTTCGAGAATGAAGTCCGGATAATGCGAATGTTGGACCATCCAAAAATCGCAAAGTTCTTTGATTCGGGACGAGTTGACCTGTCCAGTGGGTACATTGTTCCTTGGGTCGCGATGGAACTTGGGGATAAAAATTTTCGTCAGCAGGTGCAGAATCACGGCGCTGTCCGCAATGAGACTTTGTTGTCCATTGGTGTGCAAATCTGCGATGCCTTGGAACACCTGCATTCAAAAGGGATCGTTCATCGTGACATTAAACCTGACAACTTTGTGTGGTTGGGCAAAGAGGTGCGGATGATAGATTTTGGCATTGCGAAACTCTTAGGCGAGGACGTTTCCGATAGGCCGATGGATCAGTTTACCCAGAACACGGAGTTTGTCGGACCAGTGTTTTATTCATCACCTGAATTGATTGCATATAAGGAGGACAAGGCCCAATTGGTAGACCATCGCTCGGACTTGTTTCAGTTCGGCAAGGTTCTCTGGTTTGTCGCGACCGGTCAAATTTCAGCGGGAATTCCTTCCGCCCGTCTATGCCCATTCGGAGGAAAACTCCACCGCATCATAACAACTTTGCTCAACGATCATCCGGATGATCGTCCTAACAGTGCAACTGCTGTTCGGAAGCAATTGCTGGCAGTCGGTTAAGGCTTGCCGATGAACGCCTTCATTTCGCCCGAAACGATGCTGCTGGCATAAATGGCTTTACGCAGTGCTCGCCGCAATGGCGCGGGCAAGTCCTGACCGAAGCAGCGAATTTCCTGACGCACAAAACGCGCGTTGAACTCGGCCAAGGTGACTTCCTTGAGATCGTTGCAGTCCACGATAGAAAGCTTTTTGAAAACGGTGCATTCTTTCGGCGATAGTTCGACCAAGGTTTCCGGGCACTTTTTGCGACGCAATTTGACGCTGTCCACCTGCGAGGTCAGAACCGAGAGCAGCAGGAGCTTTTGCGCAATGGGGTCAGCATTGGCGACGATAAAGTAGTGCGGCTCGGGT
The DNA here is from genome assembly GCA_035765675.1 of Verrucomicrobiia bacterium. Taxonomy (GTDB): domain Bacteria; phylum Verrucomicrobiota; class Verrucomicrobiia; order Limisphaerales; family DASXHY01; genus DASXHY01. The sequence continues at coordinate 3,129 of DASTXC010000126.1, read as the reverse complement.
GACGTGAGGCTGCGGTCCGTGAAATAGTAAATGCTCCCTTCCCGAAGGCTTAGCCGGAGTTTGGAATCAATGCCCGTTCCGGCCAAAGGTCAACTCCAACGTTGACCGAAGGTTTGACGCTGGCTCAACAATTTCAATGCCGCCGCGCGTTCGTCGTCTGTAAGAGCGTGACAAGGGATAAAGCCCGGGTCCGGTTCATTGAAGAAATCGGCGTAATCCATCGGCACACGGCTTTCCGATCCCAATGCGCGCTCGTGGCATTTCCACTCGGGATAGTGGTGCGTGATGTCACGCAATTCATATTTATCAAACTGGCCGAAATGCTTCCACGCGAACTTCAGCGCTTCCAAGTCGGAGGCCGATAACACTGATGCGTCTACCGGAGCGACGGATGCGCAATCATGAGCAGCATGTTTCCGCACATATTTGCGGGAGTAGGCGCGGGCGGTTGCGGAGAGGTGTTCCCCGTCCTCAGCAATCCTCTTGGCCTCTGAGGCAACCGGACCGTGTTTCATGGCGAAATACTCACACTCGCTGACAGGCCGACCATATTTGCGAATGTGGTAGCGATCAGCGAAAAACAGCAGCTTGAGAACCTTCAGCTTATTGATGTTGCCACCCGATTGGAGGGCAAAAAAGTTCAATGCCTGGGTCGCTTTGCGATGGGCGAGGGACAAACTCATGTGAGGTAATTTAGCACAAACGACGCCGAAATTCAGTGGCCAACAGTGGGGAATTCCACCAATGGCGTCAACGAAATTAAGCCGTTTCTGAAACGTTGACCGGTTGAACATTAGGGGTAAACATCGCGGCTGTCCTGAAACCTGACGGAAAAGCGCCGCACCATGCCCAAAAAGAAAAACAACAGCAACGGTCCCGGCAAATTGCCTGCGACGCCGAATGGCAAGCGCCATAGCACGCCCCAGTCTCTCAACGCGGCCGTAAAATCCATTTGCGACATCATGCGACGCTCCAATGTGGCGGGCGCGATGAATTACGTGCCGGAGCTGACGTGGATTTTGTTCCTGCGGATTCTTGATGAACGAGAAACGCATGAGGCAGAGGAAGCAGAGGCGCTAGGGCTGCGATTCACGCCGTCGATCAACGCGCCATACCGCTGGCGGGATTGGGCCGCGCCAGAATCCGGCTTGCGCAAGGACACCAAGGCGAGCGTGTGGGATTTCGTTCATGGCAAGTTGCTGCCGCATTTGAAGGCGTTGAAAAATCAACCGGGTGCGACACCGCGTCAGAAGGTTATCAGTGAAGTTATGTCCAGCGTGGAGCGCAGCAAGATTGATTCGAACAAGAATTTTTGCGACGTGCTGGACAAAGTCCACGAACTGAGCAACGAGACGGTGGACCGGACGCACGTCTTTGCGCTTTCCCAAGTGTATGAGGGCTTGCTCCTGAAAATGGGCGAGAAGGGGAACGACGGCGGGCAATTCTTTACGCCACGGCAGATTTGCCGGGCGATGGTGCAGGTGGTGAATCCTAAGATTGGCGAAACGGTTTACGATGCCGGTTGCGGCACCTGCGGTTTGCTGGCGGAAAGTTTCGATTACATTCGCGAACGCGCGGGCAACAAAATCACCGGGCCGCAACTGGAGACGTTGAAGCGACACACGTTCTATGCGCGGGAGAAGGACAACACGATTTATCCCATCGCGCTGGCGAATTTGATTTTGCACGGGATTGACGAGCCGCACGTCTGGCACGGCAACACGCTGACCGATCAGGAGGTTTACGGAGAACTGTTCAAGGGAGCGCCGCAGTTCTTCGACTGCGTGATGATGAATCCGCCGTTCGGCGGCAAGGAAGGCAAGGAAGCGCAGACTCTATTCGAATACAAGACCGGGGCGACGCAGTTGCTATTTCTTCAACACGTTCTCAAAAGCATGAAGGCCAAGAGCCGGTGCGGCATCGTGCTGGACGAGGGGGTTTTGTTCCGCACCAATGAAACGGCGTTCGTGCAGGTTAAGCGGAAGCTGCTGGAGGAATGCGACGTTTATTGCATCGTCAGTTTGCCCGGCGGCGTGTTTTCAGCGGCGGGAGCGGGTGTGAAAACGAATCTGGTTTTCTTTAATAAGGGCAGGCAAACGGAGAAAATCTGGTATTACGATTTGTCCGACGTGAAGGTGGGAAAGAAGACACCGCTGACGCTGGGAAACTTCGAGGATTTTTTCAAGCTTCTGCCCGAACGCGCGGACGGTCCAAACGCCTGGACTGTTGATTTCGCGGCCAAGCTTCAAAAGGCTCTCGATGAGGCCCGCCCGCATCGGCAAAAAGCCGCAGAATTTTTCGCAGAAGCGAAAACGTTGGAGGACGACTGGCGCGAGAAGCGAAAAGCGAAAAAGACCGACAGCGCCAGACTCGCGAGCCTGGAGGAAAAGTGGAAAGCCTTGGAGCGTGAAGGCCGCGAATCTCTCGCCAAAGGCGAAGCAATCGAGGATGCCGCGTATGATCTTAAAGCCGTGAACCCTAACCGGGTCAGTGATGAAGACACGCGCAGTCCGAGCGAACTAATTGATTTTATCGCCGCCAAAGGCAAGGAAGCCGATGCGTCGCTGGACAAATTGCGGGAACTGGTTTCAAACGTCGCGTGAGCGTAAAGCCGGGCGCTGCATTTTTTGTGAAAACGAAGCCGAAGAGCCAGCAACACGACGGCAGAATTTCGCCGATGGCAGCGCTTTGTTACCTGCCCCGGACGGGAGCATGTTGATCTTGGAAAGCGAGTTAGTGAGCCATTCCGTGTTGAGTGACGACAACGGCATCGCAACTTAAATCTGGCCCCCCGGTGAAGCCGAGAAGCGGACCGAAATCAGTAGCAATAGAGAAAAAGTAGCAGGAATATAAAAAGGAGAGCGCGTTGCTGCCTGGGGAACTGGCCGGTAGTGAAAGGTTCGCACCCATAGATATACCAGGGACGGAATACCCGCACTGAAAACACGCCCGTGCGCTGGCGTGTGAGTAACACCAGTTTAAAACCCATTAGCAGCCCGTTAAAAAACTCCTTTCTCGGCGATGGAATCTTGAAACCGGTTTGAGCGTGGAAACGTCCAGCAGGCATGGCACTCGGAAAACGCAAACCCAAGCAGGAAGAACTGTTCATCGCCACGGCCCAGCTCGCCA
>DASTXC010000125.1:0-20823 GCA_035765675.1 Verrucomicrobiia bacterium | reverse complement strand
CTCCTCCGTCTGATCACCGCGCTTTTGAGCGAAACCAGCGACGAATGGGAAACCGGAAAAATTTACCTCAACATGGAATGCCAAAACCCACCCTCAGTTTGAGGCTCAACGAATTTACAGAAAAGAAATTGCGCCGCCGCTCATTGGAGCTTGGGCGCGAGGATGGGGGAGTCAGCTTAAAAACGAATCCCAAATCCATTTTGCCTCCGTAATCGGCCACTCCGCATAGAGACCCATCCGCTAATGGCGTGAAGCGAAATGATCCAATGTTTTCAATGTTTTGAATGATGTTGAAGCCGCTACCATCTTTCTCCAACCGGAAGATTGCCCCCGAGAGGCCGCGTGTGCTCCCATACAGGGCACCGTCCGCGCCCTCGACCAGCGGGGTGAGTGTTTCATTGAAAGTATGAAGAATTTCAAATCCATTTCCGTCCTGTCCGATTCGATAAGCAATTGAATAAGGATAATCGTTTGCTGTTCCATAAAGATTTCCATCTCTGCTTACCCAAAGTGGTCCGGTCAGTTGGATATGTCGGGCGGCATTCCCAGCCAGAGTAAACAGGTTGGTAAAACCAGTTCCGTCGCTCTTCATTTTGAAAATCCGGCCTTCGCTGGAGAGCGTGTTTTCATCGGTAAAAATGGTGGTTCCAAACAAGGTGCCATCACTTCCCTGCACCAATTCCGAACTGATATTTTCATGTTTGCCAAACCGACGGAGAACGCGAAATCCGCGCCCGTTTGAATTGATGCTGAAGATGCTGCCATTGCCGGTGACTCCATAGATTTTTCCGTCATTTCCAACCAGCGGATTGAAACCTCGGAATGACCGGCGAAGAACTTTCGTTTTTCCATTTGCCAAGTGATGGAAGAGCGTCGCTGAAATCCACTTGGAATAGGTACCGGCGGTTGTGATGGTTGTGAAATAGACAGTGGAACCTGTCGGATCCGTGCCTGTGCCGATGGGCTCCAGCTTCAGATCATGCAAGAGTTGATATCCAGAGCCATCCGCGTTCAGTTGAAATATAGTGCCTCTGCCGAATTTTCCTCCCGCGTAGGTGGTGCCATATAACGTTCCGTTCGGAGTCGAAGAGAGTTGAGTATTGGGAAACGCGCCGTCGCCATCGAATCGGTCAAAGGTGTGTAGCTTTCGAAAAGCTCCATTCAAGGTGCATTTAAAAAGAGTTCCATCTACGAACGCACCCACGCCGCTGGCGCCGTAAAGATTCCCGGCTGAATCCTGCGCCAATGCGCCCAAAGGGAACTCGATTCTGCCGGAGCGATCCTTGAACTGCTTCACTACACGAAAGAAAAAGCCGTTCTCGCCGATGCAATAAATTCCGCCGAATGCTCCCGATCCCGCATAGCGGGTGATTCCATAGAACAGGCCGTAGCGCCCTTTTAACAAGGGGCCAATCGGCTCTCTCGAATCGGTGATATTTTTCCCGAAACTACGAAGAATTCGATAATCAGCTCCATTCTTTCGCACCTTGAAAATGATGCCGCCTTCCTTTGGCCCTCCTTTCTGGCAAGTGCTGTAGAGATATCCGTCTCGTCCTTCCACCAATCCCCAGCGGGGTCCAACTCCGTCGTGTTTCCTTGCACCAAAGTCGTGGATGACTTCGAATCCTGTGCCGTCCGGATTCAGCTTAAAGATTTTACCTTTCCCGGGATTCTCGGCTTCGCCGGAGTCATAATCATCGGTTAATGTCCCGTAAAGCAATCCGTCGCTGGCTTGCAATAGAGGACATTCCGGATGACTGCCCTGCCCGTCAGCGGAGTTGAATTCGTGAATCACGGCATAATCACTGCCATCCTTGTTCAAGCGGAAAACCGTGCCGCCATTGAAAGCACCACCGAACTGAGCGGTGCCGTAGAGCATCCCGTCATTGGCTTCGATCAATTCGCCCGCGGGCGCCCAAGAATCCTGCTCATCCGGATTAAAGCTGTGAAGCACTTCGAATCCTGATCCGTCGCGATTAATACGATAGACCGCACCGCGCGCGTGGATGCCGCCTGCCACGGTGGTTCCATAAAGTCTTCCGTCACTCGCTTCAACCACCCCGCCCTGTACCGAGCTTCCTAGAATGTTGCTGCCCCAGATGCTTGCAAAACTGTGCAGAATCTCGAAATGATTGCCGCTCCTGTTGATGCGGAAAATAGTTCCACCGTACTCGGGCCCGCCTGCTGACGCCGTTCCGTAAAGTTTTCCATCGCTTCCACAAATGACTCCGGAAACAGGATATTTCGAACTCTCCTCCGGGAATCCGAATGAATGGAGAATTGAAAGTTGCCAGGGTTGAGCCGGCTGGGCCAAGCCTTGGGCACCAGAAAATGTCATTAAAAATGCCAACAGGAACGCGCCGGTGAATCGTGCAAATGAAGTCATGATGCTGATGATTGTCTGTCCATTTGGAAGTGAACTCCCCAACAGAATGAATCGAAGCTAGCGAGCATCCCTGCCGCAAACAATTCAAAATCTGAAAAACGCAATTCTCGTCAGCAAGTCGGATCGTTACTTTCCGGCAGCGAGCGAGGCGCGGGACGTTTTCGAGCCGCAGGTGTGAATTCAATTTTCCAGACGGGCGCAGAACCGTGCGCCCGGGTTGTCGCGGCGCGACAACCGCCTACCTGAATTTCTTATCGCACGTTGAAGTTCTGGACGCCGAAGACGCGGCGGCCGTCGGGAAGTTCTGCTTCGGCTTCGATCCAGTCGGGACCGCTTTGGGTTGGAACAAAATCAAAGTGCGCGCCAAATGCGGGTTCCGCACCCGCCGTTTCCCACACAATCTGCGCGGCGCTCAAATCCAACCCGGATGCCGAAAGTTCTGCGGTGACTTTGGTTCCACGACGCACGGTAGCGGGAACGTGGGTGATTTGCGCCGCTGCGGATTTCCATTTCTGATTCTTCAACGGCGTACGCGCCATCAGCCATGCGAGATAAGCCAGGCCCCGGGCCTGATTTGAAATCACAAATTCGGTGGTGAGATTGAAGCTGTCGCCCCAGCGATCGTAAAACGGATACGGCGCGAGCGGATCGTCATCGGTGGGGAAACTCAGTGCGCCAAGTTCTTCGCCGTAGTTGTCCATCCAGCCGAAACCGCCCTGAATATTGCCGAGCGGAATTCCCGAGGGCGGCAGAACGCGTCGGTCATTCAATGCATATTGATGAACGATTTCGCGCTGACGTTTCCAGCCAATGCCCGTGAGGTAACACATGTTGACCGGATTGCAGCCGGCTTCAAAATTCAGATTGCTCAACAACGCGGCCAGCAGTTTCGGACGCGGATCGTTCATGATCGGATAATTCAATTGATACGCCACGGCGAGGTCGAACGCGGCGTCGCTGGAGAAGTACCAGCCGGCCGTGCGTGTCGCCTTGGTTTCTGTCGGAAAACTCGTTCCGTAAGCGCTGTTGTTCGCGCGTTGAAGCTGATCTTCTCCCGCCTGGATGATTTCGTTCTCGCATAGCTCAAGCAGTCGCGGATCAAGCTGGTTTTGCGGAACACGTCCGCTGCGAGCGGCAAAGGCGTAATCGCGAATCGCATGGCCGTAGTCTTCGAACAAACGCCACCAACTCCATTTGCGCGTCTCCGGATCAGCGGGATTCAGCCAGTCCAGAAGTTGCGCGTGAATCTTCGGATCGCCCGTCGCAAGAAACATTTCGCACGCGGCCCAGGCCAGTTCGTCATCGTGAATGAAGTCGTTGCCGTAATGCGTGATCTTTTGATACGCGCCGTCCTTTCCGTATTTCGCGATCGCGCGTTCGAGAAATGCCCAGCCTTTTTTAGCTTTTTCCAAATAGAGCGCCGCGGCTTCGGGAAATTGCTTTTTGAAATTGGGCGATGACGCGCATTGCGCAAGCGCCGCGGTGGCAGCGGCGGTGGCGGCGGTGGTTTTTGGAAAAACGACCTGCGGATCACCCTGATCCGGCGTCACGTTGTCCTCATAACGACGGTCGCGCGGGTAAACGAGAAAATAAAATCCGCCATCGTCATCCTGCATCTTCGCCAGAAAATCCGCTTCCCACTTCGCTTCCTGAAGCACATCGCTTTTGCCGTCGCCGCTTTCAGGAAGGCCCAGATTGTCCAGGTCAATCACGCCCGGAAAATTATCCGCGGCGAACACGAGCAGATGAATGAACGTCGCGCTGTTCGCGGTGTATTTGCTGTAGTCGCCCGCGTCATGATGACCGCCGCGAACATCAATCGGCCCTTTGTTCACGAATGGATACAAACTCGCGGCGACGTTCTTCAACGGCGGCGCGGTGTGGCGCGGATTCTCTTTCGCATCTTCAGTTTCCTGTGCGAGCACGTCGTTCACGGATTCGTAACGCCGCGACATCATCGGCACCTCTGCCGGCGCGATGTGACAGGCGCCGTGCGTGAATCGGGTGAACGGCAGTTCGTTGGCGTTGCCGCAGCGCTGATGATAAATCCCGAGCGCGTAAGTGCGAGCGAAGGCGCCCGCCACATCGTCGCTGATCCAAAACGGAAACGAACTGCCGAGGCCGGGAACAATCAGGCGATATTGTCCCGGCGCGGTCAGCTTCGAGAAATCCGCTTCGCGAACCTGCTGATAACAGGCAAAGGGAAATCCGTTGTCCGCGCGTGGCGTGAGTGGGCCATTGAAAACGATTTTGCCGGAAGATAATTCCTGAATCTGAAACGTATTCGCGTTTGTTGAACCGCCGGAATTTTCGAACGGCTTCTGCAAATTCAGTTCACCCAGACTTCCCAGGTAATAGCCGATCATTGCGGTCTTTGGCAGCGCTGGAAGGTAGCCGACCTGATTCACATGAATGGCCGGACTCCAGCGGAGCGGATCCCATTGCGCGGTGAAACGCAGAGTCGCGGGCCAGAGTTTTCGGTCGGAAGTTTGCACTTCGATGCGCTGTTGGTTGGTGGCGATGGCTTTGGCGAGTTCGAGATAAAGCTGATTGCCAATGCGCAGATCGCGTTTTCGCAACGGCGCGTAAAGGACGCGACGTTTGAAACCGACGCGCTTGACCGGCAGCGGTTGGCCATCGGCGAGAACTACGAAGTGGTTTGTTGGCGGAAGTTCAAGGCGATGGCGGGCGTTGACGAAGTTCCAATCCTTCACCGGAGCGGATTTATTTTCCTTCGTGGTGATCAACGTGAGTTCCAGCAGCGTCGGAGAAATGATGCGCAGTTCATGCGCGCCGGGTTCCGGCATCTGTAACGGCGCGGCGTCGGAAATGATTTGTTCAGCAGCAAAAAGAGGTTGAACGAACAACAAAAGCAGGAGGAAGAGGCCGTCGCGGAACATTTTCGGAAGCGTGACCGATGCGGCAAAAAATTTGATGGGGTTTTTCCCGACCGCGGGAAAATTTCCCGCAAAGCCTATAGCGCAAAAACGATCTCGCGTTAGTTTCTCGGGAAGTATAAAACGGTTCTATCCATCGAAAAGTATGCAAAAAATTACGGTTTTTCTGGCCGATGACCACACGGTGGTGCGGCAGGGTTTAAGGGCGTTGCTGGCAGCGGAAGATGACATCGAAATCGTCGGCGAAGCCGGTGATGGACGCGCGGCGGTGCAGAATGTGAAGAAACTTCTGCCGGATGTGGTCGTGATGGACATCGCGATGCCGCAGCTCAACGGATTGGAGGCGACGCGTCAGATCACGCACGCGCTTCCGTCCACGAAGGTCCTGGTGCTTTCCTCGTACAGTGACGACGAATACGTTCAGCAACTCACCGAAGCCGGCGCAGCGGGTTATCTGATCAAGCAAACCGCAGCGAACGAACTGCTCAAAGCGATTCGTGAGGCTTACAAAGGCAACGCGTATTTCAGTCCTTCGATTGCGAAACGTTTGCGCGATCAATGTCGGGAAGCGTTCGCCAGCGGACAGCCTTCACGGCGTCGCACGGATCATCTCACGACGCGCGAGGCGGAAGTGTTGCAACTGATTGCCGAGGGGCGCGCCAACAAACAGATCGCGGCGGAATTGTGCATCAGCATCAAGACGGTCGAAAAGCATCGGCAACAGGTGATGAACAAGCTGGGCATTCATGATGTTGCTGGCCTGACGCGCCATGCAATCACCAAGGGAATTATCGAGAGCAACCGGGGGCTGAATGTTTAAGCCTGAACAGCCAGAGGGTTTACGCGAATTTCACGAATTCCCGCGAATTTTTCGCTTGGAAAACCACGCGTGAATGAGGCCGGCCTGATAAAACTGCACCGGGTTTTCGAAGCCACCGCTTTCCGATCCGAGCTGCCCTCGAAGTCCGAATCTGGAAAAGCTGCCTGATTACAGTCAGCGGTTTTTTCAGATGCTATAACTTGGAGGCTCCAACCCATACGCACTCTCCCGAAATTGTATCAACTCTCACGGTCCCGAAGGACTTTCCCGTTCCGTCGGAGAGCAATGCAAAATTTACGTCCACAAATCGCCCGCCACCTACAGAACATGCCCGCTTGGCATACTGCGACGCAAAGGTCTGCCGGGCCAGAAATGCCTCTGCTCGATGGCAGGCGCGATTCAAATGCAACGATGGAGGGCCCAACTCCATTCCGGGTTGGTAAGCCGGTCCCCAGTCTGCGATTGCTGGTAGCGGTGCATGACCGTCAGCAGAGATGGGATTAGACTGCCGAGAGGCGCAGCCGATAGCGCAGACGATTAAAACACATGGAAATATAAAACCCGTACGGGCAGTCCGCTGCGCCTGATCAGATTGCGCCGCTACGTGGCAGTCGGGTTGAGGGTCTGATTTCATTGCTCCTGATTTTGTCTTTCGGTCGCCTATGTCGCAGCTCCAATAAATCGTCGAGTTTAAAAATTCCGCCAGTCGCTCAATCTTTCAGTGTCCATTTCATGGTTTGATATCGATCACATCCACTGGACCTTTCATGAAATCTGCGTTGTCAAAACTAACGGTGATGTCGGTGCCTCGTGACCCCTGAGCATCGAACAAAACGCGGTATGCAAAATTGGTGCTGCCTCGCTGAATCACCCAACGCTCCATCCATTTACTCCGCACAAAATCCGTGTTGCGTTCAACCCGAATGTCAATTGGCGGCTCAACAATCTGCAGGGCAGACGCATCTAAATCGGAGATTCAAAGGGTGCGGGAATCGGTGGCGCAGGAAATCGTGGCGTGGATGGGAACGCATTGCGTCGCGACCGCGCCGTAGAACACGCACGCCTGTCCCCCCATGAGCAGGCTGCGAACGCGGTACGCGCGCATCGAAGAAAGGACTTTGCGTATCGGGTTCGGGATCAAGCGAGCCTCCAAGTGCTAGATAAGTTTGCCAAAGTTTTTCACTTTCCAACCAGCGTTGCACAGGGCTGAGCCGGTACCATTCGGCCCATTCACCGTCAACGAATCCTTCCGGCTGAACCATGGAAAATAGATAACAGCAACAAGGGTGGGTGTAAACCGCCCGGCTTCCCTTCATCCGAACATCGTTCTGATATTCAATTAAAAATGGAAAAGACTGACGGCATCCGGGATTCAATTTGCCTTCCCGCCAAAGACGTTTTCCAGAATTACTTCCTTGGTTTTCCAGATCAGCGCCATGGTCATTGAAAGCGGCAGCAGGACCAGCAGACAGGTCATCAGCCAGATCAGCCACGCGCTGCTGATTTGCAGGCCCAGCGCTTCAACTGTGATCTGTAGAGAGAAAATATCCAGATGCGCGGGCAGGTGCGGAATCTGCGGAAAGAAATGAATGATGATGCGCGTGAGCACCAGATACGTTGCAATGATCGTCATTAACGCAATGAGCAGATTGCGATTGAGCGAGGTGTAATGCCGGATTTCCATGCGCAGGGCTTCGTCGGGCAGCATCGCACCGAGCCGCAACAAAACCAGATTTAGCGTGAACAGAAACAGCAGCGCGGAAAAGCCGAGGATGCAAACCATCGCACTGAAGAACACATTCTGCGGCAGATGATTCCACCAGAACAGAAACGGGCTTAAGCCGAAGTTCACCAGCGCGAGTATCTGGGCGCGTTCGAGGGTGGAGCGCCAGGGACGTTCCTGCTTTTGAAACGCGCCCAGTTGGAATAATCCGAAAAGCAACAGGCCGGTGACGGATAAAATCGGCACCAAACCGTAGGCTTTGAACCAGCCCGCGCTGGCGGTTCCGACGCATACGATCAACGCCAGCGGCAATCCCCAGAACAATGCGGAAAGTCCGCGCACAAGCCGTCCGAGCGACCGCAGAAGTTCGGGTTGAGGAGCAGACATGCGCGGCGGAGCAACGTTAGAAACGAAGGTACGTGTATTCCTTCAGACCTTTTTCGTAGTCATCCAGCAGGCGCATTGCTTCGGAAGGTTTCATGCGGTCGGACTTGATCGCTTCATCCACCTGCGCTTTCATCTGCCGCTGCAATTCCTTTTCATCGTATTGCACGGACGCCAGAGCCTGCACGATGGTTGTGCCTTCGATGATTTCTTCGACGTAATAACCCGCGGCTTCATCGGGATCGAGGAACACATGCACTTCGTTCACGCGGCCGAACAGGTTGTGAAGATCGCCCATGATATCCTGGTACGCGCCCATCAGGAAAAAGCCGAGATAATACGGCTCTACCACGCCGCCGCCGTTCATGTTCAGCTTGTGCAATGGCAGTGTGTCGCGAACGTCGCGCAGATCGATGAACTTGTTCACCTGGCCGTCGGAATCGCACGTGATGTCCACCAGCGTGGCTTCGCGCGTCGGATATTCGTTCAGGCGGCTGACAGGCATGATCGGGAAAAGCTGGCCGAGCGCCCAATGATCGAGCAGCGATTGGAACACGGAAAAATTGCAGAGATACTGATCGCCGAGACTGTCCTCCAGCTTGCGGATTTCCTCGGGAATGTAGGCCTGGCCTTTGTAGCTCGACACCACCGCCTGGCTGATTTCCCAATAGAGATTTTCAATCTTCGCCTTGTCCGGCAAATCCATCATGCCCAGCGTGAACATGTGTTGCGCATCGTCTCGCCTTTCCATCGCATCGTGATACGCTTCCAGCTTGTTGAGCTTTCCGAGATTCTTTTTGATGTCGAGCAGCTCTTTCACGAGCGCGTGTTCGGTTTCCGTGTATTGGAAGAAATCGCCGGGCCGAATTTTTTCAATCGCGCCGAAAACCTCGACAATCAAAACGCTGTGATGCGCCACAATCGCGCGTCCGCTTTCGCTGATGATATCCGGGTGCGGAACTTTCTCCGTGTTGCAGACGTCGGAGATGTAATAAACGATGTCGTTCGTATATTCCTGCAACGAGTAATTCGTCGAACTGTCAAACGCCGAACGGCTGCCGTCGTAATCGACGCCGAGGCCGCCGCCGACGTCGAGGAATTGAATCTGAAAGCCCATTTTGTAGAGCTTCGCGTAGAGCCGCGCCGCTTCCTGCACGGCTTTCTTCACCGTCAGAATGTCCGGCACCTGCGAGCCGATGTGAAAGTGCATCAGCTTCAGACAATGCCCCAGATTTTCCGCGGTCAGCATCTGCGTCGCCGCGAGCAGTTCCGCGGTGCTCAATCCGAACTTCGCGTTCTCGCCGCCGCTTTCCGCCCATCGTCCAGCGCCTTTGCTCAACAGCCGCGCGCGAATGCCGATCATCGGTTCCACGCCGAGTTGTTTGGAAACGGTGATGATCTGGCGCAATTCCTCGAGTTTTTCGACAACCATGATCACCTTGCGGCCGAGCTTGGTGCCGAGCAGCGCCATGCGAATGAAACTGCAATCCTTGTAGCCGTTGCAGATGATCAAACTGCCCATCTGATTCTGCAACGCGAGGCCGGCGAACAGTTCGGGTTTGCTGCCGACTTCGAGACCGAAATCGAAGCGCTTGCCGGCGTCGAGAATTTCTTCCACGACTTCGCGGAGCTGGTTCACCTTGATCGGAAACACGCCGCGATATTTGCCCTGGTAATTGTATTCCGTGATGGAATTGCGGAAGGCGAGATTGATCGATTCCACACGATGGCGAAGGATGTCCTGAAAACGGATCAGCAGCGGAAATCTCAATCCGCGGCTTTTGGCTTCCTCGATGACGTCCGTGATGTCCACGGCAGCGCCGGCATCCTGTAGCGGTGTGGCAACGACATGACCCGCGTCATTGATGTCGAAGTATTTCGCTCCCCATCGGTGAATGTTGTACAGATTGCGGGCGTCCTGGATTTTCCAGGCGTCATTGGCCTCAGTTGGATTGCTCATCGTGATTCAATCGTTGCGCACTATAGAAGGAAGCGCGTGGAATTCAATAAGAGGAATGAGAATTTCTGCGAAAGGAAACTTTGAACAAGGAACAACGAACATCGAAGGTTGATCTTGAACGGGATCGCAACTGAAGCCGGAGCGCGAGTCTGTGACTCGCAGCCGCTTTGCATGCGGACGGCGATGGATTGTTCGTTGGCGTCGATGAAAAGTCTCGTTGCTGCGGGTCACAGACCCGCGCTCCGTTCACTGTTCATTTTCCATTTGTCATTTGCTATTGGCGATTTGCCATTGATCCCCGCCGCGCGCGCAGCACCAGATCAGTTTTCAATTCGTGCAGGCTTGATTCCAATCCCACCGGATATTGATGCGGATTCGTGAAGCGCTTTACGCCGGGATGAAATTGTTGAAGCTGAGCGCGCACCCCGGCTTGAATCGCGTTGAGATCCGGCGAGTCGTACACCCGTTTTCCCGCTCGAAAAATCGGGACCAACAAATCTTCATTCGCCAGTTCCCCGCCGAAATGTTTCCGGCGTGTCGGATCGAGCGGATCAACGATCGTGAATTCTTTGGGTGTGGCACGGCCGAGATCGTAAATGGCATCGCCGGCGAATTCATTTCCTGATTTGAACCGGCGCACCTGAAGAATTCCCGGATTGGTCACCTTGGCCGTCTGTTCCGAAAGCTTCAGTTTATATTCCCAGTTTCCTGAACTTCCGCGGATGGCCGTCAATTTGTAAACGCCTCCGAGCGCTGGTTGATCGAAAGCCGTCACCAGATGTGTTCCGACGCCCCACGTATCAATGCGCGCGCCCTGTTCTTTCAAGCTGGTGATGATGTTTTCGTCGAGGTCGTTGCTCGCGAGAATTGCAGCTTTGGGAAAACCGCCTTCATCGAGAATCTTCCGCGCTTCAATGCTGAGATACGCGAGATCGCCGGAATCCAGTCGAATGCCCGCAAGTTCATGGCCGCGTTCGCGCAACTTTCGTCCCACTTCCACAGCATGACGAACTCCCGCGAGCGTGTCGTAGGTATCCACCAAAAAAACGCAGTTGTTCGGCAGCGCTTCGGCGTAGGTTTCAAAGGCTTCACGTTCCGAAGCAAACGACATCACCCAACTGTGCGCATGCGTGCCTTTGACGGGAATGCCATGAACTTTTCCCGCCAGCACATTTGAAGTCGCGCAACAGCCGCCGATGTATGCCGCGCGACTGGCGGCCAGTCCGCCGTCGTTTCCCTGCGCGCGGCGCAATCCGAATTCAACAACCGGCTCACCGCGCGCGGCGAGACAAACACGCGCCGCTTTGGTGGCGATGAGCGATTGGAAATTGATGAAATGGAGCAGCGCGGTTTCGATCAGTTGCGCTTGAAGAATCGGTCCGCGCACGCGCAGCAACGGTTCCTGCGGAAACACCACGGTTCCTTCCGGAACGGCATCGACATCGCAGGTGAATTTCAAATCGCGCAAATAATTCAGAAAGCCTTTTTCAAACAGCGGCGCGCCGTCGCGTCCGGTCAATGTGGCGAGATAAGCGAGGTCGTCCTCGATAAATTGAAAGGTTTCCAGAAACGCAATCACTTCGACGAGTCCGCAGGCGATGGTGAATCCGCCGTTGAACGGATGCTTGCGAAAGAACTGGCTGAAGACGGATTCCTGATCGGCCTTGCCGGATTTCCAATAACCGCAGGCCATAGTCAGTTGATAAAGGTCGGTCAACAACGCGCTGGAAGTGAGAGTGTTTTTCACTTTCATGTTCTCCATTTTTCAAATCCCGAAATCAATGTCGGTGCGCGGCGGCTCTCATTCGCCGCTTCACCGATTCGCCGATTCGTTTCAATCAAGACGGATTCTGTCGCGCAATGAAAGCGGAAAGACCGCCCCAGATCATTCCGACAATCAGGCCGGATAAATGCGCGGTATTCGCCACATGCCCCAGAAGACCCGTGTAACAAATCACCAGCCAGACCAGCAGAATCGTGACGCTTTGCCGATCGAGAAATAAACCAGACGCAGGATCATATTTTCCGCGAATCCAAACGTAACCCGCCAATCCGTAAACCACACCGGACATCCCGCCGAACATCGGATTCCCAGTGAAGAAGTATTCCGCCAGGTTTGAACACAGCGCGGTCGTTGCAACCACGGCCAGCAGATTTCCTGTACTCCGCCGGCCTTCAATCATCGAACCCAGTTGATAAATCCACATCAGATTGAAGATCAGATGAAGCGGACCGAAGTGCAGAAAAATCGGCGTGAACAATCGCCAGACCTGGCCAGCCGCGACTTCCGGAAGCGATCCGCCGCCGGCCAAAACCGGATCGGTAATGAAGAAATTCCGCACTCGGTCACCGTCTGCGCCGAGCTTCGTGTAAATCGCTACGATCACACAAACCACGATCAATGCATACGTGAGCCAGCCGACGCCGTAGCCGCCGACTTTCGGAAAGAGATGACGCCCGGTGCGAACCCGTTTTTGATACGCTTCGAGATCTTTCTTTTCCGCCGCGCGCGCTCGCTCGGCTTCGACGGAAGCGTTGCTGAATTCAGCCGCGTTGGGATTGCTGGAAAACTGCTGAAGAAATTCCTGCGCCGGCGTGACCTGATCTTCATCGCGCACCCAGATCGCAAAGCTGCCGTCAGTTTCGCGTTCGACTTCGTGATGAATCCCGCGCGAAATGAGAAAATCGCTGAACACGCGCGCCGATCCCGCAGGCAAGTGGCCGATGTGTCTCATCGCGCGCCGGAACGGGCTTTGGAAAATTTCCGGCCGCGCGGTTTCTGGTAACTCGCGCCGGTTCCCGAACCGCTGCCTGGTTTGGACGGAGCTTCACCGGACATCACGCGTTTCAATTCGCGAATCTGATCGCGCATCAAAGCGGCTTTTTCGAATTCAAGATTGTTGGCAGCAGCGAGCATTTCGGTTTCAAGTTCGCGAATTGTTTCGGCAAAGTCGATATCAACTCCCGCCTCGTTCAACACCGATTGTGCCTCACCCTGCGTTTCGCGATACGACGAAAGGCTTTCCTCGACCGCGCGGACCACACTGCGCGGCGTGATGTTGTGTTCCTGATTGTAGGCGATCTGCTTTTTCCGGCGATATTCCGAAACGGCGAGAAACTTCTGAATGCTCTGCGTTTTTACATCGGCGTAAAGAATCACTTCACCGTTCAAATGACGCGCGGCGCGGCCAGCGGTTTGAATCAAACTCGTCGCACTGCGCAAATAACCTTCCTTGTCAGCGTCGAGAATCGCCACCAGCGAAACCTCGGGAAGATCCAATCCTTCACGCAGCAGATTGATCCCGACGAGCACATCGAATTCGCCTTTGCGCAGCGAACGCAGAATTTCCACGCGCTCAATCGCATCGATTTCGCTGTGCAGATATTGAACCTTGATTCCAATCTCGCGCAGATAATCCGTAAGTTCTTCCGCAGTGCGCTTGGTCAATGTCGTGACCAGCACGCGCTCTTTCAGATCAACGCGTTTGCGCGCTTCATCAATCAGATCATCGATCTGGCCTTTCAACGGCTTGAGCGTGATTTTCGGATCAACCAAACCGGTCGGGCGGACGACCAGTTCGATCACGCGATCCTTCGACCATTCCAATTCCTTTGGGCTGGGCGTGGCGCTGACGTAAACCGTCTGATTCTGCATCGCCTGAAATTCCTCAAAGTTCAGCGGACGGTTGTCCAGCGCGCTCGGCAGGCGAAATCCATGTTCCACCAAAACCGTTTTGCGCGAACGATCGCCCGCGTACATCCCGCCAATCTGCGGAACGGTCACGTGCGATTCATCAATCACGAGCAGATAATCCTTTGGGAAAAAATCAAACAACGTATACGGCCGCGAACCCGGCGGACGTCCAGCGAGATGCCGGGAATAATTTTCAATGCCGGAGCAAAAACCCATTTCCTCCATCATTTCCAGATCGTATTCCGTCCGCATCTTGATGCGCTGCGCTTCGAGCAGTTTGCCCTGCTTTTCAAATTCCGCGATGCGTTCGCCGAGTTCGGCGCGAATGCTCAACAACGCCGGACGCAGTTTTTCCGCGGGAGCAACGTATTGCTTCGCGGGAAAAATCATCGCGGTCTGCAAAGTTTCAATGTTGTCACCGGTCAAGGGTTCAAACCGCGTGATGCGTTCGATTTCATCACCGAAGAATTCCACGCGCAAAGCGTCTTCGCGGCCAGCGGGACACAGTTCCACCGTATCGCCGCGCACGCGAAACTGGCCGCGCATGAACTCAATGTCATTGCGCGTGTATTGCAGTTCCACCAGGCGGCGCAGAAAATCTTCGCGCGTGGTGTCCTGGCCGACGTGAATCGGAATCACCATCGCTTCGTAATCCTCTTTGCTGCCGATGCCGTAAATGCAGGACACACTCGCGATCACGACGACATCGCGCCGCGTGAACAGCGAACTCATCGTGGACAATCGCATGCGCTCGATTTCCTCGTTCACGCTGGAATCTTTTTCGATGAACGTATCGGTGCGCGGGATGTAGGCCTCAGGCTGATAATAATCGAAGTAGCTGACGAAATATTCGACTGCGTTGTTGGGAAAGAAACTTTTGAACTCGGCGTAAAGCTGCGCGGCGAGCGTTTTGTTGTGTGAAATTACGAGCGTCGGGCGATCAATTTCCTTGATCACATTCGCCATGGTGAACGTTTTTCCCGAACCGGTGACGCCGAGAAGAGTTTGATGTTTCACGTCCGCCCGCAGATTGGCGGTCAGCTTCGCAATCGCCTGCGGTTGATCGCCAGCGGGTTGGTACGGTGAAACGAGTTCGAACATTGATCGAAGTTACGGGCGAGTGCCGATGCCGTCAACGAACCGCCGGAGGGCGCGCCGGTCGAGACATGGCTGAAAGCAACGCGGAATACCATTAGCCGGAGCGCGGACTTCAGTCCGCGTGTCCCCCGCAGTTTCCGGAACTCGCGGACTGAAGTCCGCGCTCCGACAGCAGGAACTTGGAATTTGGAATTTCGCCTTCCGTCCGTCATTTCACTTCCACACGGAAATACATGGACGGCGCGTCTTCAACCGGCAGCGGCAATTCCACCGCCGTATCGTTTCCAATGATCGGCTCGCCGAACGGCAACCAGTCCACAAGATTGGTTGAAGAATAAATCTGATACTGGACGCCAGAATTTCCGAACCATTGCAGCAGCAGATCGGAACCTTGCAGCGTGACGGAGATGGTTGTTGTGCTGATTGAAAAACTGCCATTGAAAATCTGCGACAGCGATTCTCCGAAAGCATTCTGAATGTTCGGTCCGGCCGCGAGTTGATATTCGCCGTTCAGAGTTTGTGGCGGGAAACTCAAGCGCACGGTCGTGAGTTCCGGCATCGAGACCTGCAAATCACCAGTCGGTAAAACGCCGCTGGGCGTGGTCAAAACAAAATCCGAGGCGGAAAGAGTAGCGGCATTGATGAGTTCATTGAACTCAAGATCAATTGAACTCACCGCGACACTGACGCTGCCTGTTGGATCTTGCGAAAGGATTTGAAAGCCATTCGCAAAGTCCGCGGAAAGATAAACGGTTCCCGCTTCGCCTGGAAAAGCACCGTCGCCGCCATACGCGCCGATCAAACCAGAAAAGGTATTCGCCGGTGAATAGACTGCGATCCGACCTCCGCCCCCGCCGCCGCCGCGAAACAATTCGCCTTGGCCACCGTTGGCAAAGATGCGGCCAGTGCCGGTTAAAGTTCCCGCAGAAATCCAAATACTGCCGCCTGAACCGCCGCCAGCATCATCCTGCAAACCGGGTTTTCCATTCGCGATCACTGCGCCGTCCACGGTCAGATTTCCTGACACTTTGAATCGAATCGCGCCGCCGCCTCGGGAAGCCAGAGTTTCGAATGCAGGACCGCTTCCGAAACCGCCGCCACTGCCGCGATTCACCGGATGCGTCATCGAATCGTAATTCGTTCCGCCGCCGGCACCTGCGGCGGAATTCCCGCCGCGTCCGCCATGGCCACCACCTGCGCCTTCGTATTTACCGGAATTCAAAACGACGCCGCCCGCGCCGAAACCTTCTGCCTGCGAAAATCCCGCGCCATCCGCGATGATCGTACCATGCCGTTGAATCGTTGCCGTGTTTGCAGCAATGGTCAGGTTCGTCTGGCCGGGGAGCAGGGTGAGCGAGCCGTAAGTGCCGATGGTCAAATTCCTCAACCGCAGCAACGGTTCGGTGGTGGAAACGATCGCCCGGTTTGAAATCGTCAGGTCGAACGGTGTGGACGGCAATTGATAAATGGCTGCCAGTGGTGTGTTGGTTCCCGCCACGCCGCCGTTGTCCACGATCAGATCGCCGACAAAAAGGGCTTTGTTTTTCAAATAAATGCTTCCTGCGCCGCCGGCAGATGTTCCTGTACCGCCGCGCGCCGAGAGGTTTCCGGAGAAGGTGTTTGAACTGTAAGTGATCGCAATGCGTCCGCCGCCGCCGCCACCTGCCGCGTTACCGTCGCCGCCGTTTGCAGAAATGATTCCGGGGCCGGACAATCCGCCCACCGTGAGGGAAACAGTTCCGCCGGAACCGCCGCCGCTGTTGAGTTCGCCATTAAAGCCATCAGAGGAAATCCGCCCGGTTATTGATAATGATCCGTTGACCTGAATTTTGATGATGCCTCCACCGTTGCCACCATGTGGATTGAGAAGTTGTGATCCGCTGCCGTTTCCACCCTGACTTCCGGTACCGGAGGGATCAATGATGGAATCGTAAACTTCTCCAGTATTCCCGCCACCGTATCCGCCGTGACTGGCGCCCCCTTTGGGAGTGCTGGCGGATGATCCGTCCCCTGCTCCGGGACCTGACCTGCCGTCGGCAGTGATCACTCCACCAGCTTCAATGACTGAATCACGTGAAATCACCAACGGATAGTTGTTGCGGGAAATCAACCAGCCATTGGATCGCACGAGGAGACTTCCCACGCCAACCGGATTGTTCCAGACGACCTTGGCGTTTCCACCGACCTGCACATCGTCATTCAAGTACGTCAGCGGCGTAATTGTTCCGTCAAGGCCGCCGTTATCAATCAACAGGGTTCCGACTTGCGACAAACTGGATCTCAGAAAAATGGTTCCTGCGCCGCCATCGTAAAAACCGGTTCCACCGTATGCTGAAAGAGTTCCGCCGAAACTGTTGCTCGTGTAAGTAATCGCAATTCGTCCCCCGCCCCCGCCGCCGCCCCCATTGAGTCCGGAACCGCCATTGGCGGATATCACGCCGGAGCCGGTCAGCATGTTGGCGCTGAGAACGACGGTTCCACCGGAACCGCCGCCTACGGCTGGCAGCGATCCTTGTGTTGCTGTGCTGTTACCCACCTGGCCGTCGGCGGAAATTTTTCCGTCCACGTTCAAGGTTCCCGAGACATTCAGTTGAACAACGCCACCGCCGGATCCACCTTTCGAAGTTCCCAAAACCGGAGTTCCCATGCTGCCTGGACGATCAGGACCCGTTGCAGAATCGTAGGACAATCCAGCGGTGGAACCGGCTGAATTGCTTCCACCTTCGCCACCGTGACCACCCCCGGTACCAATTCCCGCGCCGGTTCCCGCTCCCGGGCCAGCGTCATTGGCGATCAAACTGCCGCCGCGTTCGATCGACGCATTTTCAGAAATCGTGAGACTTAGCGATTTTCCCGGCAGGGGCATTACCACACCGTTGGAACCAATGGTCAGATTGCCGACCTGTGGCAGCAAACCGGTGAAGGTGGCGACTCCGCCGTTTCGTACCAGAAAAGAGTATGACCCGCCGATGGAAATCGGTGTATTGGTGCCGCGAATAGCGTTGTTATCAATGATGGTCAGACTCTCCCTGGGGGTGTTTGTCTGGAAACAGATCGTTCCCGCGCCGCCCGCCTGAAAGCCCAGTCCGCCGTGGGCCAAAATGGTTCCGGTAAAGGAATTCGTGACAGGCTTGGTCATCATCAAGACCACACGCCCACCGCCGCCACCGCCACCGCCATTGGTTCCGTTGCCGCCGTTGGCGAAAATTCCGCCGCTTCCAGCAAACTGCGACACCGCCAGTTGAATTCCTCCGCCCGAACCACCGCCTGCAGGAGAGGAAACACTGCCGCTGAATCCATCCGTACCGTTGGCGGAAATAATTCCATCCAGCGTCAACTTTCCTGCGACGGTCAGCGCAATCAGGCTGCCGCCCGAACCACCGGCGACTGACGAGTTTGATGGGGGATTTCCACCGCTCCCGGCCTGGGCTTGAGTAATGGTTCCCGCACTGTCTCCCCCTGAACGCCCCTTCGCTCCGCTTCCGCCATATCCGCCGTAGCCTCCGCCTGTACCGAATCCGGTCCCTGCACCAGAACCGGAATTTGCCGGATTCCCCAGGCCATCTCCGACGATGCCTCCGCCTTGTTCAATAAATGCTTCCCGAGAGATAAACAGGCTGATGCCGGAACTTGGAATCTGATTGTTTAATTTCGAAATGAAGGCATTCGATTGGACGAGGAGATTTGCGATTTTAACACCCGATTCTGAAAGAACGGCTGTCGCGCGACCGCGAATCGTCCAATTCGCTTCCATGAACGAAGGCATTGAAGTGTTTCCTGCAAGGTCATTGTTATCTACAAGAACCGTGCCTGTGGCAACCCCACCCGTTCGAGAATAAATCGTTCCCGCGCCGCCGTTCCGGGTTCCGGCGCCGCCGAAGGCTGAAATCGTTCCTTTGAAGGAATTGGTTCCGAGATAAAGCGCAATCCGCCCGCCGCCTCCACCATTTCCTCCGTTGATTCCGTCTGCTCCATTGGCGGAGATGAGGCCCTGACCGGTCAGATTTGTTGCTGAAATCCAAAGGCTTCCACCCGAACCGCCGCCCGCCGGGCCACCGCTTCCCTCAGTTCCATTTACCGAAATCCGTCCGTTTACCGTCAAGTTGCTGCCAACGTCCAAACGAAAGCTGCCACCGCCGCGTCCACCGCGAATCGCCCCTGACATCACATCCGGTGCGCCTGCGCTGCCGAGCGTGCTGGGTCTGTCGATCGAGCCGTACGTTTGTCCCTGAGCGAATACCAGTGCCCCGCCGCCGTATCCACCATGACCTGCGCCAATGGATCCGGAAATGCCACCGGAACCCAATGGGTTGTCCGTGGACATTCCATCCGCGCTAATACCGCTTCCGGATTCAATTTTGATATTTCCTGACGCAGCGAAGGTCGTCTGAATAGAAAGAAGTGAAGTTAAAAATCCATTCGCACTCAGGACGGCATTGCCGCAGGTGAATGCCGAAGGCAGCGATCCGATCGCGCCGTTCGCGACCTTCAAATCTGCACTGCCGATGCTGACTAGAGATGTGTTCGTTCCGCTGCGTCCGCCGTTGTCCAGCAGCAAGCGCGCATTCGCGCCGCCGGAAGTCCAACTGTTTCCGAATTGATTCGTGACGTACGTGGTTCCCGCGCCGCCGGGGACAAATCCCAGTCCGCCACGATTTAAAATCGGTCCGGCAAAATTATTCGTGGTGAAATACAAGGCGATGCGTCCGCCGCCGCCGCCACCGCCGTGAACGGGTTCGCCGTTGCCGCCATCGGCCGAAATTAATCCGGTGCCAATTACATTTTGCGCTGTCAGCCAGATGCTGCCGCCTGCGCCGCCGCCGGAACGGGAATTCGTGCCGTTCGCACCATTCGCGACAATGCTGCCTTGAAGATCGAGCGTTCCATTGACTTCAATTTGAACCGCTCCGCCGCCGGTTCCGCCAGATCCGCCGGAACCCGTTCCACCGGCGCCGCCTTTGTTGGTTGGCCAGAATTGTGAATCGAAAACGTTCCCACCCAGAGCGTTGCTGAGGCCGCTTCCACCATACCCCGCGTGGCCACCCCCGCCGCCGTTCAAAGGCAGGCCGGTCGAATTGCCGCGTCCCGAAGCGACACTTCCATCAAAACCGCACCCACTCACATCAATTACGCTGCCCAGATCAATTTGAAGATCGTGCGTGATGATCAAATGGACTCCGGTCGGCGTGATCGCGGTGTAGTTGTAACCGATCGAAACCATTGCTCCATCGGGAATGCTCGAAGCGTCAGTTCGTTTCAGCCACAACATGCCGTTCAGGGGAATCAGTTCGTAATCAATCGCATTGGTATAGGTGATCGTGCTGGAAATATCTTTGATCACTACTGAATCCACATCGATCAGCGTGTGCGTTAACGGGTTTGCCTGAATGCCGGTAAGGGATTTCTGTTCATTCGAAACCGAACGGACGGAGGAAATTACTCCATTGGAAACGCTCGAATGCGTCATTCTCGCGCCATCCGCCAGACGAAGGTTGGAAAAATGATGCAGCCCATCAATGGTCAGAACGCAATTGCTCACCACCAGATCGCTGCCGTCGTAAGATGTATCGAACGGCGCCAGGACCGTGTCGGACGTCAATAAAACGAGGGCTTTGGATGAGGTTGGAATGGCCACGGAACCGCACAAAATGAGACCAACCGCGAAGAGAAGAGAACGGGGTTTCATGATTTAACTCCTGATGCGTCCATCCCTATCAGCGGGATTTTCGGTTGGCAACATCTATATGGCTCAGGTATCGCCCGGAACCCGTCATTCATCGTGACCCGTGGGCTGAAGTCCGCGCTCCGATTTTGAAGGGGCGCAACTTGACACCTGCACCATTTTCGATTCCCTCGCCCCG
>DASTXC010000124.1:0-22494 GCA_035765675.1 Verrucomicrobiia bacterium | reverse complement strand
GCGGAAGCGTGGATTTGGACTCCGGCAGGAAAATGGATGCCGAGAGCCGAAGCGATCGGAGCGCGGACTTCAGTCCGCGTGTCGCCTCTGTCATATCCACCTCGCGGACTGAAGTCGGCGCTCCGAACGTCAACATCATCCTGCCCCGCTTGGAAAAAGGTTCCTCGTCGGGAGACATCTTAAACAGCCAGATTGCTCAGATAAAGGCTTGCGCGGAACTTTTTCGCTGGTATGTTCACGACTCCTTTTTTTGAGAAAGACTTTTTATGGCAAAAATTTGTGAACTGACAGGCAAGCGCCCGATGAAGGGCAGCATCATCTGGCGCAGTGGTAAATCCAAGAAATCCGGCGGTATCGGAACGCACGTCACCGCGATCACCAAACGCCGTTTCATGCCGAACCTTCAGCGCGTCAAAGCGGTCATGCCCAACGGCGAAGTCCGCTATGTCCGCGTCGCCGCCAGCGCGCTCAAAAAAGGATTGATCACCAAAGCGCCGAAACGCACCTGGAAAAAAGACGCCGCCAAAGCCAAGGCTTAAGTCCAGCTCAAAACTTTAACAGCGTTGAAACGCCCGTCGTTTCAACGCTGTTTGCTTTTTGAGAATGAACGCGGAATCAACGCGTTTTGAACCGGTGCATCGTGGCACGTTTCAATTCCCGATCCGATTCGCGCTTTTTCAAATCTTCCCGCTTGTCGAATTCCGCTTTGCCTTTGCCCACACCAATTGAGACTTTCACCTTTCCATTTTTCCAATACAGCGCCAGCGGCACGAGCGCGTTGCCTTTGACGGATGCCAGGCCGAAGAGTTTCCGGATTTCGTTTTTGTGCAGCAGCAGTTTGCGAACGCTTTTGGGCTGATGATTCTGGAGGTTGCCAAATGCGTATTCGTCAATGTGCGCGTTGTGGAGAAAAACTTCGTCGCCTTCCACGCGCGCAAACGCATCGCGAATCTGGCCTTTGCCCGCGCGCAAAGCCTTCACTTCCGTGCCGCGCAAAACGATTCCCGCCTCGAAGGTTTCGAGGATGTGATAATCGCGCCGGGCTTTCGGATTGGTGACAATGTCCGCCATAAACAACAACAGCCAGAAGGTCGCCCTTCTGGCCGGCTTTTGTAAATTGAAATTACGGAGCGCGCAGGGCTCAGGATTTTTTCTTTTTCTTGGCGGTCGGCCGGACGAGTTCCACGAGTTCGGGCATGTCGAAGCCGATTTTGTCTTCGATAATTTCGGACAACGCGATGTCCGACAGACTCATGTTGCCGACATCGCTGAGCAGCGGACGGCTCAAGGCGCCGGAACCGGAGTTGAGCTGGCGCACGCGGCGGGACACCAGATTGATCAGAACGTTGGGGTTGCCAACCTTCTCCAAAGCCTTTTTTGTCAGTTCAGAGTTCAAAGTAAAATTTCAGAAATTTGAGCGCCGTAAAGTAACCCGGACGCAACTGAATGCAATCTTAATCTGGCGAGCGCACGCTTTCAGGGCGCAACTTGGCACCCGCACCAAACAACGGGTTGAACTTTCGAACATTCAAAAGATCTGATCACTCCCTCTCCTCCGAGTGAAGCCGGAGGAAAAGGCCGGGATGAGGAGGTTTTTAGCTCAAAATCCCCTCACCCTGACCCTCTCCCCGCGCTTCGCTGCGGGGAGAGGGAATTAGAAACAGTGCGAGTGTCAAGTTGCGCCCACGATTTCAAGAATTGCTCGGATGGGTTTTGCGGCGGCTGAAAAACGCGCTTGCTACCGGCATCAAATCATTTCTGGACACGAACTGAACGGCTCGAATACAGTCGCGGCGATCGAAGGTGAACATGCGGCATCACATCATGGCTTTTTCCCGTTTGAAAATTTTCGGCCTCTTTTTGGGCTTGTGGATGGGGTTGTCTGTCAGTTCGCAGGCGCAGCTTTCAGGAATCGGCGTCACCAGTTCCGCCAGCGTCCTGGCCACCAACGAAATTCTGACTTACACGATCAGCATTACCAATCTCAACCCGATCCAGCCACTGGTCGGCACCTCGATCACCAACACTTTTTTTTCGAGCTTCAACAGCGATATTTCCATTGGTTTCACGAACAACATTGGAGGCACCAACTTCTTGTCGAAGTCGAATCTGGTCATCAATCTTCTCCCAATCGATCTTGCACCGGCTATCGTTCTTGTGGCCGTCCAATCCACGAACGCGGGTTTTCTGACCAACTTCATTTCGATCGCCTTTAACAACACTTTATTTTATCAAACCAACATCGTTGCCCAGTTCACGAATGTCCCGCCGCCGCTGGCCGATCTAGCGGTTTCCGTCAACGGCCCGGGAACGCCTGTGCTGGTAAATGATTTCCTGAATTACGACGTAACCGTCAGCAATCTCGGCCCCAACGCGGCAAGCGGAATTTTTTTGACGAACACCCTGCCGGCGGGAGTTGTTTTCCGAAATCCTTCCTCCATCAATCAGTCCGTGATCAATGTCGGTTCGCTCACCAACAAGGCGTCGCGCAAGTTCCGGCTCATGGTCCGTCCCACAACTGCGGGAACCAATCTGGAATTTCGCGCGAGCGTTTTTACGTCGTCCATCGCCGACAGTAACCAGGTCAACAACGTCGCCATTACCAATCTCACCGTCGAAGCGCTGGTCACGAATCAGTTGATCGCGACGAACATCTCCGAGATGGTTTTCAATCCCCAGATTTCTCTGATGGAACAATCCATTCGCCTGGTGAACACCGGGCCGTCAGCCGTAGATTCGGCCCGCGTGATTGTGACCGGTTTGACCCATTGGCTGCGCAACGCTGTCGGCACGAATAACGGAAATCCTTTCGTCGCCTACACTTCTCCGCTGAATGCCGGTCAAAGCGTGGATCTGGTTTTGCAATACTTCGTTCCCACGCGGCAGCCCATCGTGGTGAACAATTCCGATTACATCGCCGTGCCGACGTCCAGATTCGATGTCATCGCGCCAGGAGATTTTACTCTGATGATCACGAATCAAACCCGGCTTCCGAACGGCGCCTTTTTGATCGAGTTTCCCGCGAAACCTGGAACGACCTATACCATTCTTTACAGTCCGGACATGACGTTCTCGAACACGTTCTCAGCCATTCCATCGATTGTAGCGCAGGCGGACAAGGTCCAATGGATTGACGACGGCCCGCCGAAAACCATCAGTCATCCGTCCACCAACACGTCACGATTTTATCGGGTGCTTCAGAATCCCTAACGAGCGATCATGGCCAGACACTTATCCCCCTACCTTTCTCTGCGAGGAATCAGCGCGGCGCTGTTGGCCGGGCTTTGGAGTTCTCAGGCTCACGCGCAGTATGATCCCGATTGGGCGCGCAATTTCCGGGTCGGCGTGCTGACCGGTTTCAACATCAACGCGGATTTCCGGACCAGGGGAAATTTCGGCGTGAGCGGCCGTCCGGGCGCAACGGATGTTCCCGGCGTCAATCACAATTACTCCGATGGTTACGTGCGCGTGGACGACACCGGAAACGCGGGCGGTTACACCACTTACTGGGGCTATCAGAACGCGGATCAGTATGATCCCGTGAATCAAACGCTGCGGATGACGAGCAACGCCGAATATACCACCCGGTCGGCAGGTGAAGCGGGCGACGATTCGCCTTACATCGGATTTGATCTCGCTTACGGCGGAACGATCTGGCGCGGAGAACGGCTGCGCGTGGGCTGGGAATTTGGATTCGGAATGCTGCCGATTACGCTCTCGCAAACGGCCACCACGCCCGCGGAGGTCCGTCAGAACTTCTACGATTTCTCGGTTCCGAATGGAGTCATTCCTCCCGGCGCACCCTATCACGGCAGCAGCAGTGGATACGATCAGCCATCGATAAATGATATTGCGACTTTCGCCGGTTCCTCGACAACAGAAGGAACAGTAAGCGGCTCGCGCACTTTGGACGTGACCTTGTTTGCGTTTCGACTGGGGCCAAGTGTGTTCTGGGATTTGAACCGGTCCTTTGGCCTTTCGCTCAGCGCCGGTCCGGCATTGGGCTTTGTTTCGGGCGAATATCGCTACGACGAAATTGTCGAGAGCAATGGTGTCCCGGACAGGCAGCGGGGTAAATTTGGTGCGAGCGATCTTGTGTTTGGCGGATACGTGAATGGAACGCTGACCTATCATGCGACTCAGAACGGCGATCTTTACATCAGCGCGCAATACATGCCGCTGGGAACTTCAACGTTCAGCAAAGGCGGACGCACGGCGGAACTGGATTTGAGCGGCGCGATTTATCTTTCCGCCGGTGTGAGCTGGCCGTTCTGAAGTTCCAAGTCCCATTTCCAAGTTCCTCTTCAGATTGTCATTTTTCAGTTTTCAGCTTTTGGATTCCGTGTGCTAGCTTTCGCCCGTGAGCAATCTTCTCATTGGCTTAATCGGCGCAGTTCTGGCAACCAACCAGCCGGCGGCCGTCAGTAATCTCGTCGAACAAACCACCGGCGTTTCCGTTGAAATTCCCGATCCGAACGATCCCGTGGAAAAGGAGTTCGAGAAGCTGGAAGCCGACGACGACGCAGCGCACGAGGAAGTCGATCGCTGGATTCGCGAGAACCAGGAATTCGCGAAGAAGGATGCCGCTGTTTCCAATGAGGAACTCAACAGTCGCATTCGCAAACGCCTCGATGTGATCCGCAAAGCGTACGAGAGCTTTATTCAACGTCATCCCAATCACGTCGGCGCCCGGCTTGCCTTCGCCAGCTTTCTCGAAGGCATCGGCGAAGAAGACGCGTCCCTCGCGCAAATGGAAAAAGCCCGCGAAATCGATCCCAAAGATCCCGCGCCCTGGAACAATCTCGCGAATTACTACGGTCATTACGGCGAAGTCACCAATGCGTTCGCTTACTACGAAAAAGCGATTTCGCTGAACCCGAACGAACCCGTTTATTATCACAACTTCGGAACGACCGTTTATCTGTTTCGCAAAGACGCGCGCGAGTTCTATCACATCAACGAGCAGCAGGTCTTTGACAAGGCGATGAAACTTTACAGCAATTCCATGCGGCTCGATCCCACTAACTTCTGGCTCGCGACGGACGTGGCTCAATCCTATTACGGCATTAAACCGATGCGAACCAATGACGCGCTGATTGCCTGGACGAACGCGCTGAATGTCGCCCGCACGGAAGGAGAACGCGAAGGAATTTACCTTCATCTCGCGCGGGTGAAAATGATGATTGGCCGATTTGATGAAGCACAGGCGCATTTGAATTCGGTGACGAACAGCACCTACAACGAATTGAAGGAACGTCTGACCCGCAGCCTGTCCGACCGCGAAAGCCGCACCAATTCAACAGCGATCAGTGCGCCGTCGAATTCCGAATCACTCCCCTCCTCCACGTCGGAAACCAACCGCTCCGCCGACAAGCTCTCGACGGCGAAATAGCTTCCAGAAAGTGGATTTCGAACGTTCTGCGCGTCCCATTTTCGGAACAATCCCGCAAGGTTTCGAAAGGAGAATCGCAGTCGAAATTGCGGCGTATCTTCAAAAACAAAACAGATTTTCTGCGTTACGTTCGCAGCCGAATCAATCGCGATTTCCAGAACGATTCGCGAAACCCGACGACTGAAGCAGCCCGAGAGAATTTTCAGGTTGAGCAAAAAAGTTTTGGTCCGCATTCGAATTGCAGTTTTCCGCGGAATTATTTTCAGTTCATTCGTTGAAGTTGCGTTCTTTCGACGTTCGCTGGCATATCCGTTGCTTGGCTGGGGGCAATGCAGTCCCGATTCTCCATTCGAATTCTGCTTTGTGCCGCCTGGCTTTTGGCGGCGGCGGTTGGTGTGGCCTGGATGTGCCAGTACGAACACACTGCGGGAAATGCCGAAACAACGCCGCTGCATTGGCCTTCGACCGCCGCGATCTCTCTCGATGAAACGCGCGATACTTTGATTCTTTTCGCGCATCCCAAATGCCCCTGCACTCGTGCCACGCTGGAGGAACTGGATCGCCTTCTCGCCCGGGGCCGGAACAAAATTGCCGCGTTTGTGTTTTTTCTACAGTCGGACGAGCTCGCGGACGCCTGGGCCGACAGTGATTTGCGAAAAAAAGCCGCAGCGATTCCCAATGTCACCGTGTTCAACGATCCTCAGGGCGCACTCGCCAAAACATTCGGTGCGCAAACGTCCGGCCATGTGGTGCTTTACAGTCCGCAGGGTGAGTTGCTGTTCAGCGGTGGAATCACTGAAAGCCGCGGTCACTCCGGCCGGAACGCTTCCGAACTCGCGCTGATTTCCCGGGTGGAACGCGAGCAGAGTTCCCGCGCGGAAACTCCCGTGTATGGTTGTTCGCTGGTCGATTCCCTTTGCCGCCGGGTTGCCCCATGAAAACGCTGTCCGATTCGTCTTCAGGAGAAACTCCCGGCGCCCCGGATCGCATTCGCGCATTATTTCGGGAACGGCAGGACGAAATTCTGCGTCACACGGATCGACTGTTCCTGTGGCTGATGGGCTTTCAATGGATCGCAAGTGTGGCTTTGACGTTCTGGATTTCGCCTCGCACCTGGGACGGAACCGAAAGCCGGATTCATCTGCATGTGATTGCCGCGCTGTTGCTCGGAGGACTGATTACCAGCGTCCCGGTTTTCCTGGCCTGGACTCAACCGGGCAAAGGACTGACCCGCCACACGATTGCGATCGGACAGATGCTGATGTCTTCGCTGCTGATTCACCTGACCGGCGGACGCATTGAAACGCATTTCCACATTTTTGGATCACTGGCGATTCTCGCGTTTTATCGCGATTGGAAAGTATTGGTTTCCGCGTCGCTCATCACCATCACCGATCATTTTATCCGCGGCGTTTTTTGGCCGGACTCGATCTACGGCGTGCTGTCCAGCACCGTCGGGCGTTCATTCGAACACGCAAGCTGGGTCGCATTTGAAGTGGCGTTCCTGATTGTTTCCATCCGCAAAAGCCGTTCGGAAATGCAAACTGCCGCGGAACGCCAGGCGCATCTCGAAGCCGTGAAAGCAGGCATCGAAGCCATCGTCGCGGAGCGCACCGCCGATCTCACACGTGAAATTACCGAGCGCCGTCAGACGGAAGAAAGACTGCGCGAACGCGAAGCGCAATTGGCGCAGGCGCAACAGGTCGCGCGGCTCGGCAGTTGGGAATGGGATATTATTCCGAACGTGGTCACGTGGTCGGAGGAAGCCCGCCGGCTTTATGGCCAATCGCCCGAGGATTTCGGCAGCTCGATGGAAAAATGCCTTCAACGCGTTCACCCGGATGATCTCGAACGCGTAAATCAGGTTCTGTCTCAGGCGTTTCGCACCGGCAATTCCTTCGTTTGCGAACATCGCACGCTGTTGTCAGACGGCACCGAACGCATCATTCAGGGACGCGGAGAAATCATCAAAAACGAATCCGGCCAGCCCGTGAAGATGATCGGCACCGTGCAGGACGTGACTGACACCCGGCGCGCTGAAGATGCGTTGCGCCGCAGCGAGGAACAGTTGCGGCAATCACAGAAAATGGAAGCCGTTGGCCGGCTGGCCGGCGGCGTGGCGCATGATTTCAATAATCTGCTGACGGTCATTTCCGGCTATTGCGGAATGACGTTGCAGAAAATGACGCTGGATCATCCGTTGCGGAAAAACGCCGAGGAAATCCAACGCGCCGCCGAACGTGCCAGTGCTTTGACGCATCAACTGCTGGCGTTCAGCCGCAAACAAGTGTTGCAACCGCGCGTGCTGGACGTGAACGAAGTAGTCCGCGGAATGGAGAAAATGCTGCGCCGCCTGATCGGTGAAGACATCGATCTGGTTACGGTTCACGAACCGGCGCTCGGCACCGTCAAAGCTGATCCTGGCCAACTGGAACAAGTAATTTTGAACATGGCCGTGAATGCGCGCGATGCGATGCCACGCGGCGGAAAGCTCACGATCGGGACGAAAAATGTGACGCTCGATCACGGAACGCGTTTCCGGAATCGCGCCCTGGAAAATGGCGATTACGTTCTGCTCGCCATCAGCGATACCGGCGTCGGCATGACTGAAGAAGTGAAATCACATTTGTTCGAACCCTTCTTCACGACTAAAGGCGTCGGCAAAGGAACCGGCCTTGGACTGGCGACGAGCTTCGGCATCATTTCGCAAAGCGGCGGCGATATTCACGTTCGCAGCGCCGCGAATGCCGGCACCACATTTGAGATTTATCTGCCGCGCGTGGAATCCAAACCCGAGGAACGCAAGGAATCGGATTCCAGCTTTTTGCCGAAAGGCAGCGAGTCGGTGCTGGTGGTGGAAGATGATCCAACGGTCCGCGAATTTACCGCATCGGTCTTGCGTGATTGCGGTTATCAGGTTCAAGAAGCGGCAAACGCTGTCGAAGCCCTGCCCGTCATTGTGGCGCATCCGGATTTCGATCTTGTGGTCACGGATGTGATCATGCCGCAGATGAACGGGAAACAGCTTTACGAACAGCTCAAGGCGCAGGCAATCGATACACGAGTGCTGTTCATTTCGGGCTATACCGATGATGCGCTGCTGGAGCTCGGCGTTCTCGATGATCGTTTGTCCTTTCTGGAAAAACCGTTCTCACCTCCAAAACTCGCGCAGAAAGTCCGCAATATCCTTGATGCGGGTATGGCCGTGGCCGGATAACTTACGGAGCAAAGCCGCGCGAATCACCCACGCCCGCGAAAGAAAACGTTATTGAGTCCGCTTTGGCGCACGGTTATTTCTAAGGCCATGCGCCGGACATTCCTGTTTCTTCTGCTTTCGTTTTTTTTCCTGGCGGCATTTTCTTCCCGCGCGGCGGAAGGACGGGTCATCAAGGTTCTCCCGCATCTGCTCGATTTGAACGGCAAACACGCGCTGGCACCCAGCCTTTACGACCGCGACGCGTATCAGGTTTATCTACGCGAGCACACGAACGAAATTTCGGGCGTGCGTTTTGATATTCAATGGAAGTTGAAGGGGCCGCAATTCGAGCCCACGCTGCTGCGATTGGAATTGCGCGGAACCGCCAAAGGCAATCTGCCCAGCAAATCCGTTTTGGAAACGATGGTGAAACCCGGCGGCTGGTTCAGCCACTGGACCTCTCTGCCGATCACCGGCGAAAATTACAAAAAGTTCGGTGAGGTCACCGCGTGGCGCGCCACGTTGTGGGAAGGCGACCGGTTGATCGGCGAACAGAAATCGTTTCTATGGTAAAACGTCTCGCCTGCTTCTTCACCGCCGCGCTGCTCGTCCTGAATTCCCTTCCAGCTTCCAGCGCGCCCGAATACCGATTGGGCGATGAAGCAGCGGAAGACATTATCACGCCCGTTCCGTTGGCCGTCATTGATTCCGAAGCGACGGAAGCCCTGCAACGACGAGAAGCGCGGCGTGTTCCGGTGATTTACCGGTTCTATCCCCACGCGCTCGATGAAGTGGAAGCCGCTTTCCATTCCACATTCGTTCGCACGCGCAGCAACTTCGTCGATGCCGTCCGCACTCGCTTCAGCAAAGAAACGCTGAATGCGGACGACACGGAATCGAAGAGCTTCCAGCGGTTGCTCCGGGATTTTCAAAAACAAAACCTGCTGTTTCCGGTCAGTCCGCAACTCGCCCGCATCTGGGCGCGCGGCGAATCGGACGAGGAACTGGAAGCGCCTTTGATTGAGCGTCTCCGGGAAGCAATGAAGGCGTACGTCCGCGCCGATACGGCGCCGAAGGACATTTGGGTTGGCTCAACCATTCATCTGATTTCCATCGCAGACAACGAAGTTCTCGACGAAGGATTGGTGAAGGAACGTGGATTCAATGTGGCGAAAACCAACTTCGTTTCGGTCACCCGCACAAAAAACGATCTCCTGAATCAATTCCCGATCGAAGACCGCGCCATCGCGAAATATGTCGCCTCGTTCATCAAACCCAATTGCCTGATGGAAGCAGATCTGATCCGCGAATTGCGCGGACGGCGAACGGAAGGATTGAGGGTGACAAATCAATATCGCGCGGGTGAGGTGATCGTCCGACGCGGCCAGGTGATTGATCCAAAAATGCTCGCGGCGTTGAAGCAGCTCGAATCGCAAGTCGGTTACAATGCATCAGCGAAGTCCGGATTCGCGCGGCTCGGGTGGATTTTCTGGAGCATTGCTGGATTTGTGGCCGCCGGGGTCGTGGCTTTCGTTCTGGTCTGGCGAGCGGCGAAACGACGCGCGCGCGCCGCACTTTTGCCGATGGCTTTTTCTGCGAATGGACTCACCGTCAATTCACCGGGCGACACGGCGGCGGAAATCGCGTGGCGCGAACGCGCCTTGCACGCAGAGCAGCGCGCGGATCAGGCGCAAGCGATTGTGCGTGCGGGACTGGTCGGGCAGCTCGCGCAATGGATGGCCGGTCGTATGACGCAAAGCCTCGTTTCGCAACGCGCGGAATTGCTCGCCACTCAGCAACGCGCCGCGATGGAAATGGCTGAAATGGCCGAACGCCTGGAGAAAATTCACGCGCCGCTACAGGAACGCCTGCAGGCGTACGAACAACGCATTGCCGATCTCGAAAAGGAACTGACGCTCAAGAACGAAGAAAACCGCGAGCTGATTCGCGCTAAAATTGAAATCCTGCGCAAGCAATGGGAAATCGAACGCGATCAGAACCGGCTGGAGTTCAACTGAGCAGTGCCCGATTAAATCGGAGCGCGGACTTCAGTCCGCGTGTCCCCACAACCCTCGCCAGGATCTCGCGGACTGAAGTCCGCGCTCCGGCTGATCTTTTCAGTCAAGCACCCGCGGTTTTTTCCTGCGTTTGCAGGGCTTTCTCGTAACACTCCACGGCTTCCCCAAAGCGTTCCATTCGGTTGTAAAGGCCGCCTTTGTAAAGATACGCAATTGTCATGGAACCATCCGCGGCAATCGCCTTATCGTAACATTCAATCGCTTCCGGCAACTTGCGCAGTTTTTCCAGCGCCGACCCTTTCTTGACCAGCGCTTCCGCATGATCCGGTTCGGTTCTCAAAACCTGATCGAACAATTCCACGGCCGCTTCTGCCTGATCCTGATCCAGCAACACCTGGCCGCGATCCAACAATCGCCGAATGCGATCCGTGGAATCGCTGGATTCCGCTGTCGCTTTGGTTTCCACCACACTGGCGTTTGGAGAATGCTGTTTTGCCAATCCGTTCTCGATTTTTCCATTTGGCTCGGGTGGCGCACCGTTCTTCAGCGCAGGCCGGGTGGAATGTTCCAGTTCCAAGACGCGTTTCTCCAGACGCTCCACGGTACCCAGTAAACGTCCATTCGATTGTTCGACTGCGGCACTGGGCAAAGCATGATCGTTCATCGCCCGCGTTACTGCCGGGCCGTGCGCCAGCGGTGGTCGGGCGGCAGCGGCCAAACTCGCCAGACGATTCACCGTGCGCCATTGGAAGTAAGCCGTGATAACGACCGCCAAAAAGCTGATGATCGCAAACGCGCCGAGCACATAGATCATGAAATGCGCTTCTCGCGCGCGCTGGGCTGAGAGCTTCTGTTCGACGTTCTGCAATTGCGCCGCGAGATTCTGCGCGTTCTTTTCGGTGGCGATTTCCGCCTCGCGACGCGTTTGTTCAATCGCGAGCTGCGTGGCGTGCAATTGCTCCTGAATTTGCAGATACGCCCGCAACGTGTCGTTTGAAGCCGAAGCCTCTGCCGGGTCAGCCAGTTCAGTGGGCGGCACGTCCATTGCCGGAACCTCCGCGGGTGGAACATTCGTTTCCTGCGCTGTCAGACGGGAATTCGGGAGGGCAAAAAACAGACAGAGCAAAGCGATTTGAAGTGGGATTCTCAGAGTGCTCATGTTGAATAGGCCGAGCTTGAGCAGGCGCTTCCAGCTTGTCAAGGAACCGGTATTCACGTCGGGTATGATCGGAGATTTCCTGCGGCAATTCCGGATGCGGCCACGGATTCGCAGCGCGTTTCAGACGTTCCGATCCACCGCTACAACAACGTCCCGCGCATAACAAAATACGCGATGCTGAAATAGATCATCAGCCCCGTCACATCGACAACGGTCGCGACAAACGGCGCCGAAGATGTCGCCGGATCGAATCCCAGCCGCCGCAACCCGAAGGGCAACATCGAGCCCGCCAGCGTTCCCCACATCACGACGCCAATCAACGACGCGAAAATCGTGATTGCGATCAGTTGCCAATGATCGCCGTAGGAATGAAAAGTGAAGTGCCAAAGCGCGATCCGCAAAAACCCGATGCTGCCAAGAATCACGCCAAGAAATAATCCGGACAACGCCTCGCGCCGCATCACCCGCCACCAGTCTCGCAAAGTCACTTCGCCCAGCGCCATCGCGCGAATAATCAGTGTTGTCGCCTGCGAACCGGAATTGCCGCCGCTGGAAATAATCAGCGGAACGAACAACGCCAGCACCACGGCTTTCGCGATTTCGTGTTCGAACAATCCCATCGCGGTCGTGGTCAGCATTTCGCTGAAGAACAGAATCACCAGCCACGGCGCGCGTTTGCGAACCATGCCCGCCATGTTGATCCGCAGGTACGGAGCGTCCAGCGCTTCCATACCGCCAAGTTTCTGGATGTCTTCCGTCGCTTCCTGTTCGGCCACGTCCAGCACATCATCAACCGTCACCGCGCCCACGAGCACATCTTTGGAATCAATCACCGGCAGCACTGTGCGGTCATATTTTCCGAACTTTGCCACGGCGGTTTCCTGATCATCAGTCGCGCGCAGAAAAATCTGTTGGTCTTCCAGCAATTCAACCACGCCTTTATCCAGCGGCGCGGTGACAATGCTTTTCAGCCGGACGGAATCCACCAGCCGCCCGCGATCATCCACGACATAAAGCTGGTTCAACGCCTCGCGCTCGGGCCCGACGCGCCGCAAATGCTCCAGCACCTCCGCCACCGTCCAGCTTTGCTGAATCGCGACGTATTCCGGCGTCATGCGGCGGCCAATGGAATCTTTCGGATAGCCGAGCAATTCCGCCGCGATTTTCCGTTCCTCGGGCGAAAGCAGATTCAACAATTTCTGCGTGACCGCCGCCGGCAGTTCTTCGAACAACGCCGTGCGGTCGTCGGGTGAAATATCCGTGAGAATCTGCGCGACCTGTTCCGTTCCCAGCGCCTGGACGAGACGTTCCTGATCTTCCAGCCCGAGACATTCAAAAACTTCCGCGGCAAGTTCGTGCGGCAGAATGCGAAGGAGAATCGCTTTGTCGTCGGGGTTGAGATCCGAAAAAATTTCCGCGAGATCAGCCGGCTCGAAATCACACAGAATCCGGCGCAGCTGCGCGAAGTCGCGGCGCTCGATCAATTCCAGTAATTCTGGCTGAAGCAGATTTCCGATCATTCCAGCCAATCAAACTCATCTAACCCCGTTGCGCCAATAAAAAAGCCGGTTCTTTTCACGGGAAGAAGTTTTGAAGAGCATTGCGTAGCATTGAAAGCGGCGCTGAAGCGCACGCACTCCAAACGCTCGGCGCGAAGCGTTGGCGTAAAAATCTCGCGAAGCGTCTGGAGTGCGTGCGCTTCAGCGCCGCTCTTAATTCCAAGCTGGACCGGAACGATGCAGAAACGAAGAGATTTGCCGATCCACTTTGCAGCTACAAAGGAGCGCCGTGTTTACGCCGCTTCAGCGTGAGAACCAAAAGGTGCGCAGGGAAACTCGAACGGCTTACTCGCTGGTTACACTGAAGTGGGCTTACTCCCGCGCTCCCGCCTCTCAACTCTTGCTCAACCGTTCCACCGGTTTTTCGAAATAGCTGCGATGCGCTTCTTCGAGAATGGCGGGAATTTTTTCAGCGAAAGGACTCTGCTGTAGAACGCCAGCGAGTTGAAGAATATTTGCTTTGGCGGCGTTCTCGCCGGGAAACCAATGCTCGCCCTGCCCCAGCAGGTTGTAACGCATCTTCGCCCACGGCTCCAATCCCAACGGTTTGGCATACGTCCACAGCCGCAGAATTTCCGTCACGTTGATTTCTCCCGGAACATCGACGTAGTTCGGCAGATTTTGAAACCAGCGTTCGCACCAGTCGGCGCCCAGCACGCGAACCATTTCCTCACGCAGCCGCCGTTCGATCGGCGCAACCACTTCCGCCGCTCGATCGTAATGTTCCAGCGCACGAATGTGTTCATCGAAATCACTCGGCCGGCTCGCGCCAATGCTCAGCGTGTGAACCTGCGGACGCGCCAGACAATAAAGATCGTTGAACTCCATCGGCGTCAGCGGCGCGCACAGTTCGCGGATTTTTGGAGTCGGTTCCTGAAGCTTCCCGCCCTTGTCATTCGGGCTGATGATGAATACGCCCATGTCGCGCGCGGCCGCAGCCTCGATACACGGCCAGTTCAGATCGTTGACGAAATACCAATGCAGATTCACGTAATCGAACGCGTCACTCTCAATCGCTTCGAGAATCAAATCGGTCGTGGCGTGCGTCGAAAACCCAATGAATCGCGCGCGGCCTTCACGCTGCAACTGCTGCGCGGCAGCCAGACAGCCGTCCTTTTTCAAAGACCAGTTCAGCAGTTCGCGATTGTTGATGCCATGCAAGGAGAGCAGATCGACATGTTCCAGCCCGAGATAACTCATCGATTTCTCAAACGTTTCGAGGAACTCCTTTTGCGTCGCGCGCGGACTGACTTTCGTCTGCACAATCATTTTGTCGCGCGGCAATGTGGGAAGAATTCGCCCAAGCTGCATTTCGGAAGAACCGTAGCCGCGCGCGGTTTCGATGTGATTGATGCCGAGTTCGAGTGCGCGGCGAATGACGGCTTCGAGATTGGTCTGATTGTCCCTGGGAACTTCGTCCGGCAGAACATCCTGCCATTTGAACTGGAACCGCATGCCGCCGCAGGTAAGAACTGGCATTTGCAGATGGGTCCGCCCGAAACGTCGATATCGCATGGCGCGCAACATAGAATAAAATTCCAGACGCGCAAACACGTGTGTTCGATATTTAACGAAGAGAGCGAAGTCAGCTCCGATTTCGCGCGTACCAAAGTTCAATTCGCCGGGAACACGTAGCGCAGGTTTCCAAACCTGCTGTATCGCCGATTTCCAAATCGGCCGGACGTGCCACTGCCCAGCGCTTCAAAGTTCTTTGCTGATATAAAAAAAGCGGCGATTCATCAGCCGACAAGAATCTGAAACTCCGAATGCCTTCCGCAGAATCGATCCTTCGTTTCCTCCTGTGAACTCACCGTCAGCTTTTCGCCGCGAGCTTGAGATGCGTGATGCGGAAAATCGCACCATGGGGTTCATTGGCCGCGCACTCGATTTCCCAGCCGTGCGCGAGAACAATCTGTTGCACAATCGCAAGCCCCAGGCCCGTGCCTCGCTGCTGCGTCGTGAAATAGGGTTTGAAAATTTCCTGGCGCCGCTCCACCGGAACGCCCGGGCCGTTGTCGCGAATTTCCAAAGACGCGCCCGACGCATTCTCCCGCTGCGTGACGATCTGAATTTCGCCGCCGTTTTCTATCGCTTGAATCGCGTTCAACACCAGGTTGAACAACACTTGCCGCAACATCTGTTCGTCCGCTTCAATCGCAACGGCGTCCCCTTTCACTTCCAGCCGAATTTTCTTTTCCTCGATGTCATAGCTCAACGCGCGCGCCACTTCATTCAACACGGAATTGAGCGCCACCACGGTGCGACGCACTTCGCGCGGACGGGAATAATTAATGAACTCATTCAACTGCGCCGTGACTTTGTCGGTTTCATCCACAATCGCGCGGGAGCGATCGCGAATTTCCGGCACGGCTTCCGGTTGTCGTGAAATCATCTGCGCCATGCCGCGAATGATGTTGAGCGGATTGCGCGTTTCGTGGGCGAGGCCGGCCGCGGCGAGATTCATTTCCTTCAAATGCGTGTTCATTTCGCTGGCGCGCACAAGCCGCAGTTGAAGTTCAGACGACTTGGCGATGTTGCGCCAGGCCAGTGCGACGCCCAGCGCGGAAATGCTGGAAAAGAAAATGATGATGAAGCGCAACCAGAGATCGTGCTGGCAAACCGCCTGGAAATTATCGGTCGAAAGCGAAAGCACCAAACCGTGCAACTCGCGTTTTTGAATCAGTTGCTGGTATTCGGCTTCTTCCATGCCGCGCGCCCAGAACGGTCGCCGCGGACGATTCCCCTCGCGGGAACGCGGCGGCGGACTGGGGCGAGCATCCGATTCGTGCTTGGTTTCGCGATTTGATTCCGACCGATGATCCCTCTCGTGCGGCTCCGGCGGCGGCCCTTCCGGACGCGGTTCCCGGCGCGAGCCGCGTCCGCGAAAACCATCGGAAGAATTATTCGTCAATTCCCGAAACGGCGGCAGCACCACCGTAGTGCCATTTGTCATTCCTTCGAGCGAAACCGCTGCGCCTTCGACCGGATAAACCATCGTGACCGAACGAGTGCCCCAGCGTTCGCCTTCCTGAAGAATTTCGTTCTGCGTGAGATCAATCGGCTTCCCCGCGTACGCCAGCCGGTCGCCACTCGCGTTCATCAACGCAATGGAAATCAGCTCGCTCGATTTCACCAACTCGTTCGTCGCACCCACCAGTTCGTTCAACACGGGTTCCAATCGATCCGGAAAAACTGCGCCGCGAAACTGCAATCCGCGGATGAACGCGCCGACGGTATTGGCAATGGCTTTGGAACTGCGCCGCAGATCCGTTTTGGCGGATTCGCGGACTTTGCGATGTTCTTCGATCTGCCACGCGATCACCAGCAGCCACACCGCGGCGAGCAGACCGAAGACAAAATAGTTGCGACGTTTAAGTTCCATAGAGTGGCGCGAATGGATTCTTCGCGACGTTTGAGCGGATTAACATTTTCCCCGACGGATGCAGAACCAATGCGTCCGGACTGCCGCCAGCGCGGCAGCCACTACCGTTGTGAAAGACTTCGGCGGAACGGCTTGAACTCATTTCTGTTTCTTGACCGGAACGCGTTCGAGAAAACGATCCAGTTCCTCTTCGGAAATCGATTTGCGGATCAGGGAATGATTGCTCTCTTCGCGGTCCGAAAGTGCTGCCAGTTGTCCCGGCGCGTTCACAATGTGCGGCGTCAGAAAAATCAACAGTTCCGTTTTCCCAGCGTTGCTGGTTTTGCGTTTGAACAGATTTCCGAGCAGCGGAATGTCGCCGAGAAACGGCACTTTGCTTTCTGCGGAAGCCTGATCGCTCGCCATCAATCCCCCGATTACGACCGTTTGTCCGTCCGGCGTGATCGCCACGGTATCCGCGCGGCGAATATCGATCGCCGGCGCATTCACGCCCGCCGCGATCGGCACTGAAACGTTCTGATTCAGTGAGGAAGTTTCCGGGGCAATGATCATCTGCACCATACCGTCGCCGGTGATGTAAGGCGTCACCCGAAGAATAATTCCAATGTCAGTGTATGAAATGCCGTTTTGCTGATTTCCCAGCGTGGTGTAATTCACGCTCGTGATCAGCGGAACGCGCTGTCCAACTTGAATCACCGCTGGCTGACGATCTCGCGCGAGAATCGAAGGCCGCGAGAGCAACTGCGCTTTGCCCGCCTGCGCAACCGCGCGCAACGTCGCCTGAAAATCCGTGCCGAGAAGCTGGTAAATTCCCGCGCCGGATCCGGATTGCGTCAATGCCGGAACCGCCTGCGCCGGGCCCGCCGGATAAAAGTTTGTGGTGAGATTGTTCAATCCATTCGCCCCGAACACATTCGCGACCGCGCCGGTCATGGAGTTGCCGATATTCTTCCCGAAGGTTCCTTCCACGCCAAGGTCGAGCGCATTGTTGTGCTGCACTTCGAGGAACACGACTTTGATCAATACCTGCGGGCGTGGACGATCCAGATTCGCGACGACTTTCTGAATCTGCTCAATCGTCGCGTCATCACCGATCACAACGAGATTCCCGGAATCGTCGATGGAAACCGAAGCGGTACCGACCTGTCCGTTGGGCGTGTATTGCTGATCGCTTGAATTGTTGTTGCCAAAGCGATTGTTGCCGCCAAAGCGATTGTTGTTGTTGCGTTGATTTTGCGCGTGAACCGACACGCACAGGCAAAGGCCGAGAAGCGCGGCGAAATATTTTTTCAAACAATGCGTTTTCATTTTCTTGAGCTGTTCAAATTAGCGGTTGCCGCCCAGGGTGCTGCTGCGGCCCGTTCCGAAACTGCTGCCGCTGGTGGCGCTGGAATTGATGTTCTGTTGAATGCGGCTCTGGAACGGACTGTTCTGGGAGTTCCGCGAATTGCGGGACGTGGTCGCGCCGACGGTGTCCTGCAAAACGGACATGACTTCGTTTGGATCGGCGTTGTTGATGTGAATCACCTGCATCCGCTGCGCTTTGCCGGGATTGTCCAACTGATCAACCATCGCGGCAATCTGGTCCATCAAATCTTTGGTTGCAGTCACGACCACTGAGGACGTCCGCGCATCGGCGACCGCGACGACCTGATTGCGTTTCTTGATGCGATCACTCTGGCTGTTGCCGCTGCTGGAATTATTATTCCCGCCGCCGAAAAATCCACGGAAGCCACCGCGCCCGCCAAAACGAATCGGCGCCTGTGCCGCTCCGGTTTGATCAGGAAACAATCCCGCCAGCAGCGTCGCCATCTCGTTCGGATCGGCATAACGCAATTTGAAAACCTTCACTTCGGTCACGTCTTCAGCGCTGGAATCAATCGCCTGGATGATCTCCGCCAGATGCCGGATGTTCGATTGCGTGTCGGTAATGACAATCGAGTTGCCCGCCTGATTGGCAATGATTGTCGCGCCCGACGAAACGAATGGCGAAATGTCGGAAACGAGTTGGCCGGCTTCGACGTAACGAATCGGAATGATTTGCGTGACGAGTTCGTCGTTGTTCGGAATCGCACTCGGCTCGCTGCCGATGCGCACCGGGTTGTTCAATTTCGCCGCCGTTTTATCCATGATCTTCAAAGTGCGTTCGCCGGTGCGCACCGCTGCATAACCGTTGCGGTTCAAAACAGAATTCAACAGATCGACGGCTTCATCTTTGCTCATGGGTTGCGCGCTGATGACATTCACCGTGCCGCGCACGTTGGTATCGAGTTCGATGATGAATCCCGCGGCCTCGCTCAGATAATTCAGCACGAGATCAATCGGCGCATTGCGAAAATTCAATCGCAGGCCATTCGTGCTGCTGCCCGAGTCAACGGTTTGAACTATTGCGGCCGAATCCCCTTCCGCGTTTGCGGGCACAACATTCATTTCGGAAGTGGTGGATTCCACCG
The DNA here is from genome assembly GCA_035765675.1 of Verrucomicrobiia bacterium. Taxonomy (GTDB): domain Bacteria; phylum Verrucomicrobiota; class Verrucomicrobiia; order Limisphaerales; family DASXHY01; genus DASXHY01. The sequence goes on along the minus strand of DASTXC010000124.1, from coordinate 3,335 downwards.
CAGTTTCGGGCGCAGTGGTTGTGGCGGATTCGGTTGTTTCCGGCGCGGATTGCGTTTCCTCCTGCGCGGATGCGTTCCACCATCCAAAGGCCAGCGCTGCGGCGAGCAACAATCCGGCGGATCGCCAGCATCGCCGGTAAAGGAAGCGCCGCGCTTCCGATGAAGGGATTGCCGCAAGTGGCGGAGTCCGCAGAGCGGATCGATTCGTATTCATGGTTTCAATTCCTGTTCTCATCCTGTTCGGTTGAAAGAGTTCGCGGGTTGTTGGTTTCCACATTCTCGTGAGCATTGGTTTCTGAATTTTCCGGGGCCGGCTCCGCATTTTCCGGTTCCCCATTCGAAGTATTTGCTGGCGCCGCCGCGGGCGGAACACCGCCTTCCGCCTGCAAACGCCGCAACATCAGACGCGCGACTGGATCGTTCGGATCCAGATTGGACAAATCCGGTGGCGGCTGGTCAGGTGCGGATCCCGGGCCGGGCAATTGCATCGATTCAGAATCAGAATTGCCGCTGGACGCCTGGGAACCATAGCTTCCAAAACGCCGGCTGCCGCGATCTCCGCCGCGAACTTCATTGCGATGATTCGAGGCGAAGGAAGTTTCACTTGCCGCAGCCGCAGCCCAGTTGCCATCGGCGCTGCGACGCATTTGCATTCCCACTTTCAAATCGATTTCATTCGTTCCCGAAACGAGCTTCACCACGTCCTGGCCAATTTCGGTGGCAGTGTAATTGGCGATCTTGCCGCCCGGCTCCAGCGATTTCCGATAATCCGAACTCGTTCCGTCAAAGAACGCGAGCAAGACGTTGGAATAACTCATCGTGCCGACCAGCGAAAAGGAATCCACAATCTTCGGCACGCGCGGCGTCGTCCGCGTGCGCACGCGCGGCTGGCGATTCGGATCGAAGATGTTTCGTTCGCTGACAATCTGAAACGCGGAGAAATCGCGCGGATTCACCGGGTTGGTGGATTGCGCGGAAACGGACACGCCCGCGGTCAGGCCGAGCGCCGCAACGATGCCAAAGATTAAAGCTTTCAAATTCATTTTCCTTGAGGCGTGAGCACCAGCCCGCTGACCTGCAAGCCAAGCGACAGTTGCTGACCGGTGTTGTCGCGCGAACTGACATCCACCGATTCCAGTTTCAATCCCAGCGGACCTTTCTCGATGTCGTACAAAAACCGGCTCAACATCCATAACGTTCCCGAAGCATCCACGCGACACACCAGCGTCTGGTAATCGTCGGAATCAGTTTTCCATTGAGGCGTGAGCGCGTTCAGGCTGACGCCGCTTTCCTGCGCCCAATTCTGAAACGCCTTCAGCATTTGTTCCTGCGCGAGCGATTGATTGTTCGGCAGCGTGTTCGTGCGCATGTTGTCCCAGCGATCGCGAATCACTGTTTCGCGCCGCAGCAAGGCCGAGCCTTCCGACACTTGCGTTCGCAGCCGTTTGATTTCCTGTTGGCGCGATTGCCAGAGGTGCGTGAGCGGCGTGTAGATCAGCCGGTCGCCAATCAGGACGCCCGCCAGCACGGCGACGAGCACGATCAAAAGTTTCTGGCGATTATCGGGTTTCATTCGGGCCTCCATTCACGCGGTATTCGAAAGAGAATTGAATCGGCGACTTGCCGCGCATCTGCGGCGTCAACGCGCTCACGCCGCTGTTCGTTCCAAGATCATGCACGGTGCGAAGCAGCGCCGCGTAATTCGCCGCGTTGCCGGAACAGATCACGCTGTTCATATCGCGAATCTCCACCGTCTTCGCCGTCACACTGCCGTCCTCCGGAAAGGCGAGCGTGAGTTGTTTCAAAATGTTGAGGCAGCGAAACGACGAGTCAAACCATGGACGATACTGGCTGATTTGTGCGGAAATGGATTCGAGCGATTTCACTTCCGTGGCCATGCCGGCCCATTTGGATTTCAATCCCGAGAGCTGCCATTCCTGATAGCCGAACAATGCGACCACAATCAGCACTGCGGCGGCGGCAATCGCGGCGACCTTTCGCATTTTGCCGGGCGCGTATTTGGCACTGGCGCGCTGCCAGGCGGAAACTTTCGGCGGCAGAAATTCAAACTCATTTCCCAGTCCGGCCAATCGCCACGCTGCCAGGCTGAACGCCTCCGAAATCGGCGTTTCGGCTGGAATCGTTTTACCGAATTCGTTCGGCGGATACGTGGAAACCGTTTCCAGTTTCAAACTGCCGGATTCAAATCGCGGACGAATTGCATCCGCCAGTTTCTGAACCTGATCGCGCGGGCCAAAAATCCGGATGCGTTTCACGGAATCGCGCAAGTCCGCCGGAAGCTGGCCCAGCGTGATGCGCGCTTCGCGAGCGATCAGATCGCCTTGAAACGCGCGGCTGCCGCCGGTGTCGATCGCGCTTTCCAACGCGCGCAACGCCACGACACCGCCGCCGGAAGTGATTTGCAAACCGACGTGGCTTTCGCCAATGACCAGCGCCAGCACGCCGGAAGCATCGGTGGATCGCGCCGGTTGCAGCGCGGTGATGCCGAGTGAAAAACTCACGGGCCGCAACTTCGCCGCGCGCAACACTTGTTCGAGCCGTTCCACATGATTGCGAGGAATGCCGATGAACGTGGCGTGCTGCCGTCCGGTGGATGAAGCCATTCGCGACGTGGCGACCTGCAACATCGCGGTGTCCGTGGGGAAACCGCGCTCAGCTTCAATCTGCAAAAAGTCCGGAATGTCCGCTTCGGGAATCTTGGGAACTTCAGTGTGAACGGTCAGCGCCCATTTCAACGGCAGTCCGATCACACAATTCCGTTCGCGAATGCCCGCGGCTTCCAGATGATTCAAAATCTCGCGCCCGACCAATTCCGGCGCGGCGGTGAGCGGATCGAGCGAGAGCGTGGCAGTAAAACGTTGATGAACCTGCAACGAGCCGTTCGAACGTCGCAGCGCCACGCCTTCCAGCCGGCTGCCGTCCAACGCCAGGCCGAGCAGACTCGATGGCGTTTTGCGTTTCAGAAATTTGATTCGTGTGACTTTGTTCATCGTGTATTGGCGGTCACCCAGATTTCGCGCACCTGCCGTCCAAGCGCCCAGCCGAGCCGGCTGAGATCCTGGCGATAGATGATTTTCGGAGTGCCCTCGCTGGTATCGAAAATAAATCGCACGCGCCGATAACCGCGTCCGAACGGCCCGAGCGCGGCGACATCAGCAGTGAATTGATAAGACTTGCCGGTGATGTAATCGCCGCCGGCCAACGCCTGCAAAGCCTGGCTGCTCGCGCCGAGAGCATCAACAATCCACGCAAACGAATTCAAATCCACCGCGTTGTTGACGCGGTAATCCACGAGTTGCTGCGCGAGGTCCATG
>DASTXC010000123.1:0-94102 GCA_035765675.1 Verrucomicrobiia bacterium | reverse complement strand
CCCCGCGCTTCGCTGCGGGGCGAGGGAATCGAAAATGGTGCGGGTGTCAAGTTGCGCCCCAGAGCAAATGCGAAAAAGCGAAGGAACAAAGCCCCAAAACGTTCAATCGCTTCGGTTCTTTGTTCCTTCGTTGTTAAAGTTGCTTTCCCTATTTCGTCTTCGTCGCTTCGAGTTTTTCGATCATCTTGCGCAATTTCTTGAGCGCGATGTTCTGAATCTGCCGGACACGTTCGCGTGTGACCCCGAATTTTTCGCCCACTTCTTCCAGCGTTTTTTCTGGACCACCATCCAATCCGAATCGCGCGCGCAGAATCGTCGCTTCGCGCGGGTCGAGCGTCTTGACCATTTCCTGGAGCATCTTGGTCACGGTTTTTTCTTCGAGCTGCTCGTAAGGCGTATCCGCGGCTTCGTCCTGAACCACCTCAGCGAAGTTGTTCGAATCCTCGTCGCCGATCGGCGCGTCCAGTGACGCCGGGCGAATTGCAGCCAGGCGCATCTGAGAAACGCGCGACGCAGTGATGCCGAGTTCACCGCCCAATTCTTCATCCGTGGGTTCGCGGCCTAATTCCTCCTGAAGCCGCATCGCGGTCCGGCGCATCTTGGAAATTTTGTCCACGAGATGAACCGGCAAGCGAATGGTTTTGGACTGATTGGCCAGCGCGCGTTTGATCGATTGCTTGATCCACCACGAACCGTAGGTCGAAAGTTTTCCGCCTTTAGCGGGATCAAAGCGTTCTACCGCTTTCATCAATCCAATGTTGCCTTCGCTGATCAAATCCAGCAGCGGCAGTCCGATGCCTTCGTAATCGCGCGCGATTTTCACGACGAGGCGCAGGTTGGCCTTGATCATCTGTTCGCGGGCTTTCTTGTCGCCCCGTTTGATTCGAGCAGCGAGTTCGATTTCCTCCTGCGGCGTGAGCAGCTTCACCTGGCCGATTTCGCGGAGATAAAGTTTGATCGCCGTGTCGCCGTCGTAACTCGAACGTTCGCGTTCGGCGGGATGTGCCGCGCGCTTTTCGGCTTCTTCGGCAGCAATGATCGCGGCCTGGTCAGGGATTGCGGTATTTGCATCTGCGGGCGACGGCGGCACTGAAGCCGGCGCGCTTTTCAGCGTTCCCTTTTTTGGAAGACTCTTGGGAACAGACTTGTGAAATCCGTTCTTGAATCCCGTCCGTGGAGAGGTGATGCGAACCGCTTTCACCGGCTTGGTGCCGGCACGCGGGCGCGTAACTTTTTTCAAAGACTTTTGGCGTTTGGATTTGGCCAACATAAATGCATGAAATGACTAAGGTTTAAGCGTGCGGACTGAGGGTTTGAGGCTCCTTTTGATCATTTGATATTGGAGTTAACAAATCAGTCCGGCGTCGGGTATGGGGATATTTGCCCGCCGCGAGCAGTGTTTCGTAGTGTTGGCATGGGATTCAATTGCGACTGCCGCGGGCGACGGAGAGGAGATACAGCAGGTTCAACACGGCGCTGACCATGCCCGCCACGTAAGTCAAAGCAGCGGCGGACAACACGCTTTTCACACCTTCGTTTTCACGCGCATTAACGATTCCGAGAGAAAATAAACGTTCCTTGGCACGGCGGCTGGCGTCGAATTCCACCGGCAAGGTGACGATCTGGAAAAACGTGACGATCGCGAACAGCGCAATCGCCACCCAGATCAAGGTGGAAAACATTCCAGGGCTGATGATCCGCATCCCCGACAAAAGAACGCTCGCAATGAAAATCAGCGAGTAAGCCTGCGAGGCAAAACCCGTGACAGGCACCATCGCCATCCGAAAATTCAAAGGACCGTAAGCGGCCTGATGTTGCAACGCGTGACCGGCTTCATGAGCCGCCACGCCAACGGCCGCAAGGGATCGACCGTGATAATTCTCGGAAGAAATAAACAGCGCGCGTTTCCGTGGATCATAGTGATCCGTGAGACGGCCGCGAACTTCGCGAACGGGAACATCCGTCAGGCCCGCTCGATCCAGAATATCGCGAGCGGCCTGGGCGCCGCTCAATCCGGAACTGGTCGCCACACGAGAGTATTTCCCGTAAGCCGACGAGAGTTTCATTTGCGCCCAGATGCCGAGCAGCAGGCCTGGAAGCGCAAACACGAAATACATTGGATCAAAGCCAAAAAACATAATCTTCTTTCTCTAAAGTTGACATGGGCGTCTGACGCACTGTTCAAACTACAAGCCGTCAGCGTGCCAGTGTCAGGTTGTTCGGGTTTCGCGAAAAGGAGGAGTGTGCTCCATCGGCGGTTGAGACATAGCGACACGAGCGAGAGAATCAGCGGACGAAGTTGGCGCACTAATCGAGGAGCGCGGCATTGGTAGCGCAGACTGTCAGTCTGCTGTGTCGCTGGCTGGCAGCCAGCAAGGTTGGAACAGATCAAGCGGCGAGAAATTCCCGCACGTTTTTCGAATTTATGCCCAGCGGATTACCGATCCGCGACACAGCAGATTAACAATCTGCGCTACACGGCTGGGGATGATCAAACTTCCAGGACTTTTTCGAACCGCGTCAGATTACGGGCGCCGCGATCGGTCACGAGGGCGACATCTTCGAGACGCACACCGCCGATGCTGGGATAATATAACCCGGGTTCCACCGTCACGACCTGGCCAGCGACCAGTTTCCCGGTGGACGTTGCACCCATTCGCGGTGCCTCGTGAATCTCCAATCCCAAACCGTGACCCGTGCCATGAAAAAATCCTTCCATGCGGCCGTTGCGTTTTCCGGTTTTGTAACCTTGCGCTACAAAATAATCCTGCACGGCTTGATGCACTTCCTGTGTTTTCGTTCCGGCGCGGACTTTTTGAAAGGCGAGGCGTTGTCCCTGCAAAACCGTGTCGTAAAGTTTTCGCACCGATTCACTCGCGCGACCACGAACCACGGTTCGAGTAATATCGCCAAAATAACCGGTCTTCTGCGAGCGCGGGAAAATGTCCAGGATGATTGGTTCGTTCGCGCTGAGCGGGCCGTGACCCGGTTCGTGCGGATCGCATCCCTGTTTGCCACCGGCGACAATGGTATGATTCGCCAGGCCGCAGGTTTGAAGAATGGCCGTGTCGATAATCGAGCGAAGTTTTTCCGAGGTCAGTGGTGCCCCGTGATAAATCAGCCGGCGACCTTTCCCGATCTTCGAAAGTTTCAGCGCCTGAATTCCTTCCGCCATGCCGACTTCCGCCATCATCAGCGCGGCGCTGATTTTCTTTACCTCAGCCGGTGTTTTGGTTTCGCGTTCGGCGAAGAATGTTCCCGGTTTGGGTTTCAATTGAATCCCGAGCTTCTGCAGCTCCAGCGCGAGGCCGAGTGGAAAACTGCTGGGAACTGAAATCGTTTTCACGCGTTGCTGCCGCAGCACGGTCGCGATCACTTCGGCAAATCCGCATTTGCTTCCCGCCGCGCGCAGTTTGCGCTGAATGTCGCCGAGCGACAGCACTCGGCAATGACTGGCTTCCTTGCGCGCGCGATCAATTTCCAGGTCGCTCATGATCACGGAATCGCGTCCGCGAATGCGCAGGAAAATGAACGGATCCGGCACAAACATGCCGACGGCGTAAAGGATATTGGCGTCGTGTTCGCTGTCGGCGACGATCAAAAGATTTTCAGTGCGGTTCATTGAACAATTTTCTCACGAATCAGTTGGACGGGCAGGGCGGTTACGGAACGGCAGTGGGCATCAGGAAATACAAAGCGCCCGCTTGAAGTTTGGGCGCTTCCATTCCGAGATCGATTTTCACGACTTTGGCGTCGCTCTTTCCGAAGATGTTAAACAGATCAGAAATGTCATAACGCTGCTGGTAGCGGATGAGATTGGCGTGAGTGGCGGCGCCGATGCCTCCCAGTTCCGCGGCCTTCTTCACGGCATCCTGGAAATTTCCGAGCGAATCCACAAATCCAAGTTCGTGTGCCTGCGAGCCGGACAAAACCCGGCCATCCGCGTAATCGGCCCAGTTGTCGGCAAGCGGGCGGCCTTCGTCTTCATTCAAGCGATGCGCTTCCGCGCGGCCAGTGGCGACGACTTCCTTGAATCGATTGTACGTTTCGTCGATCAGACCTTGAACCATGCGCCGCTCCTCTTCGCGTTCTTCCTCCGGAATCTGGCTCAAATCGCGTTCGCCGCTGAGCATGTCCTTGAACTTTCCACTTTTGAAAACCTGCGGCTGCAACCCGACTTTGTTCATCAGACCGCGATAATTCCAGGTGTGCATGATCACGCCAATGCTGCCGGTGATCGTCAATTCGTTGGCGACAATCCAGCGGCATGGCGCGGAAATATAATATCCGCCGGACGCCGCAAGATTGCCCATGGACGCGACCACCGGTTTCTTCGACTCCTTTTGAAAATCCGTGATCACGCGATTGATTTCATCCGACGCCAGCACTTCGCCGCCAGGAGAATCGACGCGCAATACCACGGCTTTCACCTGCGAATCTTCTTTCGCGCGTTCGAGCTGCGTCTTGATCAGATCGGCCATGGTGAAACCGCTTTGATCCATCGCGCGGCTCGTGATGATTCCATCCACGTCAATGACTGCGATTTTGGCGGAAGCGTTGTTGTCTTCGAGAATCGCTTCGTCAAGTCTGGGCCCGGCCGTGCGGGAATGGCCGCCACCCACGCGCGTGATCGTGCTGGCCAGTTGCCCGAAGTTCGCCAGCACGCTGATGATCAACAACGCCAGCAGCACCAGCGCAAAGATCATCCATCCGCGACCACGCTTCGGTTGTGGCGCGCGCGCAGCGGGAGCGATGATCGGTGGCGGAGTTGAAGGAACGTGAGGCGGAGGCGGCGTGGAAAAATTCGGAGGAACTTCGTTGCTGTCCATAATGGCGGAAGCTAATGCAAAGGTTTCTCAGCGGCAAGGTGATTGGCTGCTGTTGATGGCGTCCGGCGTCCTTGCAAAATGCCGCTCAACCTGTTTCAAACCATCATTGCCCCGCGTAATACGCATCCACCTTCGCCGCGACGTCCTTGTAGCCGATATCCACTTCGTAAATCTGTTTGAACTGCTCGACCGCTTCCTCTTTCTTTTCCATGCTCTCGAAAATGCAGCCGAGATTGTAAATCAGGTCTTTCTTCTCGTCGTCGAACACCAGCTTTTCCTTGATCGCGTTCTGCAAGGTCTTCGCACCCAGATCGAACATCTTTCGCTTCGCAAAACACTGCGCGAGATAATTCATCGCCGCGATGCGCTTGTGCGGATTCTGCTGCGCTTTTTGAAGTTCCTGGATGGCTTCGCCGATTTTTCCCGCCTGGAAATACAGCACGCCCATCTCGTACCGCAGCGCGAGATCGGTCGGAAATTTCTCAACGCGCTTTTTGCAGTCCGCCATTTGGAAATTCAATTTCTCGGCCTTCAATGCGGCGGCCTTTTCCGCGTATTCCGGCGAAGTCTGGTCCAGTTTGGCCAATTCCATTTCAAACTGTTTCACCTTCGTTTCAGCAATGGCGCGGTCCAGTGTTGAATCCGCCGCGCCGCTGTCCGTGGCTTTGATCTGATCGTAATATGCCAGGGCGCGGTCGAACTGATTTTTCTGCGTGTAAAGTTCCGCCAGCGTGCGCATGAGCTTCACATTGCCCGGCTCTGCTTTCAGCCGCGTTTCATTTTCTTCGATCAACCGTTCCGCGACGTCTTCGGATTTTTGCACGCGGTTTTGCTGTTCCAGCGCGGTGGCTTCTTTTTCGTTTTTCAGAATGTCGCGATACGAACCTTCACCGCTCGCGAGCGCTTCGTAACCGCCTTCGTTCAAGGTGTGACGCGCGGAAACGTTTTTCAAAGCCTGTAGAATATCACCGTCGCGCGGAGCGTTGCGCGCAAATTCAAGAAGCGTTCTTTCCGCCCGCGTCGTCTCGCCAATTTCCGCCAGCGCTTCGGCAAAACGAATCACGAGATCTTTGTCCTTTGGTGAATTGCGATGCAGAATTTCCAGCGACAACACCGCCGTGCGCGGCAGTTCCAAAGCGGTCGCAGCTTCGATTACGATTTTGTGCGCGCCGGAATTCGCGGGATCGTTGTTCAGAATCTGCTCGGCGATTTGCAGCGCTTCAGCGGGATCATTGCGCAATGCGAATTGCGCCTTTGCAACCAACGGTGACGAACTCGCGGTGCCCCAGGCTTTTTTGAAAAATCCGCCGCCGCCGGATTTTTTATTTTGCGCTGCCCGCAGTGCTTTGCGCGCGTCGAACAATCCGGGCTCCCTTTGCAGCACCTGATTGAACAGGTCCACCGCATAATCGAAATTGTCCCGAATCAACGCATCGTTGCCTTTTTGAAAGAGTAGTCGGACGTCCCTGTTGATCTCGCTCACAGTTTTCTCAGCCATGATGAAGAATAGTATCGGTCAAAGAAAAAAATCCACAGGAAATCGGTTTCAAGCTGACGCGCGCAGATTCAACGCAGAGACGCGGAGAGCGCAGAGGGACGCGGAGAAATTTCTAATGCATATCTGTGATGGGGCCGGAGCGCGGGTCTGCGACCCGCAGCAACCTGGCAGATACCGGGTGCACGAATTTTTCCAGTGCCTCGGTTTCCAACTGATCTTGCTGCGGCTCACAGGGCCGCGCTCCGGACGAAGCGGAAAAATGAAAAATCCAAATGGGAATCTCTCTGCGTTCCTCTGCGCTCTTCGCGTCTCTGCGTTGAAGTGAGGCCGCTTTGACTTGCGTTCGTCCGCGCCTAAATTGCGGCGTGTCGATGTTACGAATCGAATTTCAACGCGGTTCAGTTCACCTGCCGGAATTGGGTTTATGGCTCGACGCGCATGAACCGCAAACCGGACCCGAGAAAGTTTTCGTCAGCCACGCGCACTCCGATCACATCGAAGCACATCGCGAAATGATCCTCAGCGAACCGACCGCCAGGCTGATGCAGGCGCGCATCGGTGGACAACGCTTGGAACATCGTCTCAACTTTGGCGAACCCGCTCGATTTCATTTCGGCAACACGGAATTCCAGATCACGCTTTTGCCCGCCGGACATATTTTCGGCAGCGCGATGTCATTGATCGAAGCCGGAAACGAGAGCCTGCTCTACACCGGCGATTTCAAATTGCGCCGCGGTCTTTCCGCCGAACCGTGCGAGCCGCGTCGCGCCGACGTTCTGATTATGGAAACGACGTTCGGTCAGCCGCGTTACGTTTTTCCACCAACCGACGCCGTAATCAAAAGCGTGATTCGTTTTTGTCGCGAAGCTCTGGACAACGACGAAACGCCTGTGCTGCTGGGTTATTCGCTCGGCAAGAGTCAGGAGATCATGTGCGGCCTGGGCGAAGCGGGATTGCCGCTGATGCTGCATGGCGCGGTTTACAAGCTCACGCAAATCTACGAGCAGTTCGGTCAATGCTTTCCGAAATATGAACGATACGATTCCGGTTCCGCGCGTGGAAAGGTTTTGATCTGTCCGCCAAACGCCGCGAACTCCGCAATGCTGCGGAAGCTCGGCAAAACGCGTTCAGCAATTCTCACCGGCTGGGCGGTCGATCCGAACGCGCGTTATCGCTATCAATGCGACGCCGCATTCGTGTTGAGCGATCACGCGGATTTTCCCGATCTGATTGAATTCGTGAAACGCGTTCAACCGAAGAAGGTTTATACGCTGCACGGTTTCGCCGCGGATTTTGCGCGCACTCTGAGAACGCTGGGATTTGATGCGCAGGCGCTGAGTCAGAACGAACAGATGACTCTTGAACTGGGAGAAATTTCAGGGTCGCGTGCGGGCAATCGCCCGTCAGTTTCAGTGGTGAATGCGGTGAATCGTGAGCCGCTGGGAAATGAAGTTCAAAGTGCAAACGCCTTTCTCCGTTTTGCCCAAACCTGCGCGGCGATTTCCGCAACGAGCGGCAAGCTGGAGAAGGTTCGAATTCTCGCCGAGTATTTTCGTGAGTTGAAGGGCGATGCCGTCGCGATTGCAGCAACGTGGTTTTCGGGACGTCCGTTTGGTTCAAGTCAGAACAAAGTTTTGCAGCTCGGCTGGGCGGTTTTGCGGGATGCGTTGAGTGTGGTTGCGGGAATCGACGAAGGAACATTTCATCACGTTTACCTCAAGCACAGCGATCTCGGTGAAACCGCGTTTGAACTGTTGCACGATCGGGCAGGGGACGCGTCGCTGTCGCTGGAACGCGTGGATGAAATGTTTCACAAAATTCACGCTGCCCGCGGACCGCTGGCGAAACGGCCATTGTTGATTGCGACGCTGGAACGGTGTTCCGCCTTGGAAGGAAAATTTCTGGTGAAAATTATCACTGGCGATTTGCGAATCGGTTTGAAGGAAGGACTTGTGGAGGAGGCGGTCGCCAGCGCGTTTTCAAAAACGGCGGAAGAAGTGCGAAAGACGAATCTGTTGCTCGGCGATATTGGTGAAACGGCGAAGCTCGCGGCGGAAGGAAAACTGGCGGGCGCGACGCTGATTCCATTTCGACCGATCAAATTCATGCTGGCATCGCCTGAAGAAACGGCGGCGGATATCTGGGAACGAATTCAAGGTCGGCGGGAAGATCGGGAAAACGGCACAGATGATAATGGAAACGCGCGGGACCTTTGTCCGACGGCGGTTTGGATTGAGGACAAATACGATGGCGTGCGGTGCCAGTTGCACAAAGCAGGCGGACGCGTCGCGCTTTATTCGCGCGATCTGAAAGACATCACGAATACGTTTCCGGAATTGGCGGAAGCGGCGCGGCGCGTGGCCGGGGATTTTATTCTGGACGGTGAAATTGTCGCGATGAACAGCGATGAAGTTCTTCCGTTCTCTGAACTTCAGAAGCGTCTTGGCCGCCGCGAACATGATTTGTTTATGCGCGAGGAAGTTCCAATTCAGTTTGTCGCGTTCGATCTGTTGTGGGCGGATGAGAAAAGTTATCTCAATGAAACTTTAGCGGAACGCCGGCGGACTTTGGAGAGCCTGCCTTTACCCGCCCACGTTAGACGCGCGCAAATCACGGAAGCAAAATCCGTCGCGCAAATCGAAGAAGCTTTCACGGCGGCGCGGGAACGCGGGAACGAAGGGTTGATGATCAAAGATCCGACCAGCGTTTACTCGCCGGGCCGGCGCGGACTCGCCTGGCTGAAGTTGAAGAAAGCTTTAGCAACTTTGGATTGCGTGGTCATCGGCGCGGAATATGGCCATGGCAAACGCAGCAAGGTTTTGAGCGATTACACGTTTGCGGTGCGGGATGATCGCACGGGCGAATTGAAAACCATTGGCAAGGCTTACAGTGGATTGACCGATGCGGAGATTGCTCAGCTCACGGAACATTTTCTGAAACAAGCGCGGCGTCAGCACGGACGTTATTTCGAAGTTGAGCCGGATACGGTTTTGGAAATTGCGTTCGACAAGCTTCAGCCGAGTCAGCGTCACAACAGCGGCCTGGCAATGCGCTTTCCGAGAATCGCGCGCATTCGCACGGATAAATCCGTCGCGGAAATTGACACGCTGGAAACGGCGCGGCGATTGGTTGCGAAGAGACAGATTTAAGCTAAAAACCGGAACAGACGAACAGGAGGAAGCAGAGCTAACGGAGAATAAACGGCTTAGTCTCTGTTCCCTCTGCTGGCTTCTGTTCAATTCATTTTGAGTTCAACGCAGAGCCGCAGAGGAACGCGGAGATTTTTTCCTGCGAAGGCTTTGAGGTTTTTTGAACTTTGCATCTTTAAATAAAAAAGCGGCGCTCTCACGAGACGCCGCTACAGGATCAATTGCGGAATCAGATCGCGAAATCCGCGTCGTCGATTTTCACTGTTTCCGTCGGCGGCAGCAGCATGCCGGCGGCGACGGTCGCATTCGTGCCTTGCTCGATCAGAATGAACGAGCCGGTGAGGCGATTGGTATTGTAACCATCGAAGATCAGCGGCTTCGCAGCTTTCAGACGAATAATGCCGATGTCGTTTACCACGAGTTCGCGCGGCTGCGGTTCGGTGTCGAAAGTTGAAACATTGATTTTGCTTTCGAGACTGGTGACGACGGCCTGGACGGTTTGGGTCGTGTGTTTCAGGAAATACTTTTTGCCCTGCTGCAACGGGCGTTGATGCATCCAGCAGATGCGCGCGTGCAGATCCGAGTTCATTCCCGGCAACGAATCCAATCCCACGAGCGTATCGCCGCGGCTCACATCGAGATCGTGTTCCAAACAGATCGTTACTGACTGTGGCGAAAACGCTTCTTCAACCGGTCCGTCGAAGGTCCAGATATCTTTGACTGTGCTTTTCAATCCGCTCGGCAGCACCAGAACCTGCTGGCCTTTGCGAACGATGCCGGCCGAGATTTGTCCGCTCAGTCCGCGAAAATCGTGGAGCGTCGGATCGGTGGGATTGTTCGGACGATTCACCCATTGCACTGGAAAACGAAACGCGCTGAGATTCCAATCGCTGGCGATGTGAACGGTTTCCAGATGATTCAACAGCGTCGGGCCGCCGAACCACGGCGTCTTTTTGGAAAGCTCGACCACGTTGTCGCCGTTCAATGCGCTGAGCGGAATGAATTTCACGTCACGAAAGGCGTCGAGCTTCGGCAGGAATCCTTCAATCTCTTCACGGATTTCCAGGAAACGTTCTTCGCTCCAGTCAACGAGATCCATTTTGTTCACCGCGATGACGAGATGCGGAATGCCGAGCAGCGCCGCGAGATACGTATGGCGGCGGCTTTGCTCGATCACGCCCAGGCGCGCATCGATAAGCACGACGGAAAGATTTGCGGTCGAAGCGCCGGTGACCATGTTGCGCGTGTATTGGACGTGGCCGGGCGTGTCAGCGACGATGAACTTGCGTTTAGGTGTCGCGAAATAACGATAGGCGACGTCAATCGTGATGCCTTGCTCGCGTTCGGCGCGGAGACCGTCGGTGAGGTTGGCGAGATTGATCTGGCCACCGCCGGTGATGTCTGCCGAGCGAGTGAGTGCTTCGAGCTGATCTTCCATCAGGCTCTTGGAATCGTAGAGCAATCGTCCGATCAGCGTGGACTTGCCGTCATCAACGGAACCGCAGGTGTTGAAGCGCAGGATTTCAATCGTGGGAGGGGAGGTGGGCATGGGCGTGAAAGGAATCGTTAAATTGGTTGGATAAGCAATTGAGTTAAATGGCTTAGAAATACCCTTGTTTCTTGCGGTCTTCCATCGCGGCCTCGGATGATTTGTCATCGGCGCGGGAACCACGTTCGGTGACGCGCGCGGCGGCGATTTCAACCAGGATATCGTCAATTGAATCGGCGGGTGATTCGACCATTCCCGTGCTGATGATGTCGCCGATGGTGCGAACGCGCACGACGAGTTCTTTGATTTCGTCATTCGGCTTGAGCGTCAACAACGGGCTGACTGGAATCCACTGGCCATTCCGGCGAACGCACTGGCGTTTGTGGCTGAAATAAATGGTCGGCACTTCGAGCCGCTCGCGTTTGATGTATTCCCAAACGTCCATTTCCGTCCAGTTGCTCAGCGGAAACACCCGCATGTGTTCGCCGGGATTGACGCGGGCGTTGTAAAGATTCCAAATCTCGGGCCGCTGATTTTTTGGATCCCATTGGCCGAAGCTGTCGCGGAAGCTGAAGAAACGTTCCTTCGCGCGGGCTTTTTCCTCATCGCGCCGCGCACCGCCAATCGCGCAATCGAATTGAAATTCTTCAATCGCCGCGAGCAGCGTGGGAATCTGCAGACGATTGCGGCTGATTTCGCCGGGAACCGGAACCGCAATGCCTTTGGCGATGGCGTCCTCGACTTTGCGGACGATCAGTTTGCCGCCGAGTTCTTTGGCGCGGCGGTCGCGGAATTCGTTCAGCTCGGGAAAATGGTGGCCGGTATCGACATTCAGAAACGGCATGGGAATGTCGGACGGGCGAAACGCTTTTTCGGCGAGCCGCAGCAGGCAGATGGAATCTTTGCCGCCGGAAAAGAGAATCGCCGGACGTTCGAATTCCGCCGCCACCTCGCGCATGATGTGGATGGCTTCGGTCTCCAGATATTGAAGATGGTCGAGGTGGTAGCTTTTGGTGTTCGGCATTTTGTCGCGATTGGATTGGAGAGGAGACGCGGCGGCGGGCAACGTCGATGACGCGCCATCAATCGCAAGCGTTCCGGTATCAGTATTCATAAAAAGGGTTCAAGCTTTGACGGCTTCGCCGCCCCAGGCTGCGTGCAAACCGCATTCGCGTTTGTCATCCGCTTTGGCGGGATCGAAATAATCCCATTCATTCGGCAGGTGATGCTGCTGGAGATAGGATTCCATTTCGGCATCGGTCCAATAAAAAACCGGGCTGACTTTCAACGCGCCGAAATTTTTATCTTCGGAGACGATATCGAGTTCCGCGCGATTGGGATTCTGCACTTTGCGCAACGCGGTGATCCAGACCGTGGGCGCAAGTTCTTTCATGCCGCGTTGAAACGGCTCCAGCTTCATCAACGCGCTGAATTGCTTCAAACCGGCTTCATCCTCGGTGGACGGAATCTCGCCGTAGATCGCATCGCGATGCGCGGCGGTGAGTTTTGGCAAAAAAGGTTTGAGATTCAGGTTCAGCGATTTACGCAGCGCTTCCGCATGCTTGTAAGTGGCGGGACGGTTATATCCATGATCAACCCACAACACCGGAATATCTGGCTGCACCTGAGCCGCAAGATGCAATACGACGGCTTCGTAGGGACGGAAATTCGTCGAGACAATGGCGCGGCCATTGGCCTGGGCAATGGCCCAACGGATAATTTCCAGCGGCGATTTCTGGCGCAGTTCGGCGTTGGCTTTCGAGATTTGGTCGGAGGTCATGTCAGTTCAAAATGAAATGGGAATTGGAAATGCGAATGCCGGTGGATTTGACTTTTGAAGGAAATGCTTTTTCTTGTGCGGCCTCTTTTCCGGAACGTCGGAAGCCTTGCGAAGCGCGGCGCCGTGCCGGAGGTTGCAACGAAATTGAAATGTAATTGAACCAGAAATGTTATGAACGAATCCCATGATTGCTGCGGCGAAATGCTGCCGCTGACCGTCGGTATGGATGTGCCGAATTTTACTTTGGATATTTACGATCCGGAAAATCGGGCGTTTGGCAAAGTCTCGCTGGCCGAATTGCGCAAAGAAGCCAAATGGACGGTGTTGGTTTTTTATCCCGCGGATTTCACGTTTGTCTGCCCGACGGAATTGGCCGACCTGGCGGAGAAACACCCGGCGCTGAAGAAAGCTGGCGCAGGGGTGATTTCGGTTTCCACCGACACGACTTACGCGCATCTGGCGTGGCGCGATTCGGAAAAGCTGCTCGCGAAAGTGAAATATCTGATGGGCGCGGATCCCACGGGAACGGTCAGCCGGCTGTTCGGAGTTTACGATGAGGAGACCGGCCTCGCGCTGCGCGGAACGTTCATCATCAATCCGCAGGGCAAGCTGGTCATGTCCGAAGTCCTGCTCTACAACGTCGGGCGTGATGCCGACGAATTGTTGCGGAAGCTCGAAGCCAACGTTTACCTGATGGCTCATCCGCATGAAGCGTGTCCCGCCAAGTGGAAGCAGGGCGCGAAAACGCTCAAGCCGGACGAGAAAATGGTCGGCAAGGTTTACGAAGCGCTGCACGAGTAAACCCCTGAATGACGTCACGAACGAACGCTCGCCTTGCGACGAGCGTTCGTTTTTTATGAGCGAAATGGTTTTGCGTGCGTTCACTGATTTTCTCAGGCGACCGCCGCAGCCGGAGCGAAGATCACGCGATCGCTCCAATCACCGAACCGTTCTCCTGGATTGCGTTCTTTCACGTAGCGTTCGAGTACCGGACGCAATTCGTTTTCGATGTCCGGATCCTTCACGACGTCTTTCCACAATCGGTTCATGCGGGAACCCGCTTTGTCCGCACCGAGCCAGATTTGATAACGTCCGGGCGCTTTCCCGACGAAGGCGAGCTCGGCCAGATAAGGGCGCGCGCAACCGTTCGGGCAACCGGTGGAGCGAATGATGATTTCTTCGCCGGCCAATCCAACTTCCGCGAACAATTTTTCGAGGCGATCAATCAGGCCGGGCAGCATGCGTTCGGATTCTGCCAGCGCGAGTCCGCAGGTCGGCAGAGCAGGGCAGGCCATCGAAGCGGCGTGCAGAACGCTCGCCTGGTTTTCGGTTTTGATGCCGTGCTGATGCAGAATGGCGTTGATCGCGTCTTTCTTCGATTCATCGATCTTGGCGAGGATGACGTTCTGATTCGCCGACAGGCGAAATTCCAGTTCGGGATATTGATCCGCAATCTGGCGCAGCGCGGTTTTCAACGTGTGGCCGGGCACGTCTTTGACGCGGCCGGTTTCCACGAACAACGTCAGAAACCAGGTTCCATCGACGGCTTTGTGCCAGTCGTAAAGATCGCTGGTGGTGGTGAATCGATACGTGCGCGCCGGTTCCAGTTTCACGTTCGCGCGTTTCTCAACTTCCGCGCGCGTCCAATCCACGCCGCGTTCGGCAACCACATATTTGAAGCGCGCATGTTTGCGATCCACGCGATCACCGAAGTCGCGATGAATGGTCAGCACAGCCTTGGCGATATCAATCAGCTTTTCCGGTTTGAAAAATCCGATCACGTCCGCCAGCCGCGGGTAAGTGGCCGCATTTCCGTGGCTGCGTCCCATGCCGCCGCCAACCGCCAGATTGTAGCCGACGAGTTCATCGTTTTCGACAATCGCAATCAACCCGATGTCATTTGTGAAAACGTCCAGATCGTTCACCGGCGGAATCACAAATGCCGTTTTGAATTTGCGCGGCAGATACATGGTGCCGTAGAGCGGATCGACAAATTCCTTGTTCTCCGGCGCATTCAGATCGAGTTGAACGCCATCGATCCAGATGGAGTGATACGCTTTGGTTTTCGGCGCGAGTGCCATCGCGACACGGAGGCAATCTTGATAAACCTGGTCACGCGCCTTGGTGTAGGCGGGAGTAGGCGGCGCGAGCACATTGCGATTCACATCACCGCAGGCAGACAAAGTGGAAAGCAGCGATTCGTTGATGCCTTTGATCAGCGGGCGCAGGCCGGGTTTCAGAATGCCGTGAAACTGAATGCTCTGGCGCGTGGTGATGCGAAGTGTGTTGTTGCCGTACTTCGCGGAAAGATCATCGAAAGCCGCCCATTGCGGCGCGGTCAATACTCCGCCTGGAATGCGGCCGCGAACCATCATCATGTATTTTTTTCCGGTCTTGCGCAGATCGCGGTCGTCCTGCTGATACGAGCCGTGGAATTTCAAAAATTCCCGGTCATCGTCGGTAAAGTGGTCGGTTGTCTCATCCGAAATCGTGGCCATGATCGTCCCCGCAAGGGTCGGCGTCGCGGCTTTGATATCCTCGTTATGAGTCAGTTTTGCTGGCGTTTGTGTAATCACAAGTAAAATGCTAAAGTTATGTATGATTATTCAACTCAAGGTTCTGGATGTCAAACATGTTTTGGCGAACAGTCGCAAAACGTTTTTACCTAGCAAATCGCGCGCTGAATTACCAGTCTGGAGATTCTGTTCTTGGGCCGTCGAAAATTCCATCCCCGACGGTCAAACAGTCGAACATGAACCGGCAGAGTATTTATTATTTCGATAACAACGCCACGACGCAGGTCGCGCCAGAAGTAGCGGACGCGATGATTCCTTTTCTACGCGATCTCTGGGGCAACCCGTCCAGCGTTTATCATTTCGGAAAACAGGTTGCGAAGCACATCGAGAAAGCGCGGCAGCAGGTCGCGGCGTTGATCAATGCAGAGCCGCGCGACATCGTGTTTACAAGTTGCGGAACGGAAAGCAACAACTCGGCGATTCACAGCGCGCTCGTCACTCATCCGACAAAACGTCATGTGATCACGACCGCCGTGGAGCATTCCGCGAACATTAAATTTTGCGCGGCGCTGAAAAAACGCGGATATGATATCACGCTGATTCCCGTCGAGCCGGACGGCAGCATCGATATTCACCTGCTCGAAAAATCCATTCGCCGCGACACTGCGATTGTTTCCGTGATGTGGGCGAACAATGAAACCGGCGTGATTTTTCCCGTGGAAGAGCTGGCCGCGATCTGTCGCAGCAAAGGCGTATTATTTCACACTGATGCCGTGCAGACGCCGGGCAAATTGAAAATTGATGTCCAGGATCTCGGCGCGGATTTTCTTTCACTTTCCGCTCACAAGTTGCATGCGCCGAAAGGAATCGGGCTGCTCTACGTAAAACACAAAACGAAATATCAATCGTATGTGACCGGCGGCGGACAGGAACAGGGACGTCGCGGCGGCACGGAAAACGTCGCCAGCATTGTGGGATTCGGACGCGCGGCGGAATTGGCAATGACGCATTTGAAGGATGAAAACAGCCGGGTGCGCGCGCTGCGGGACAAACTCGAAGACGGAATTCTCAACCAGGTTTCGGGAACCTATCGCAACGGTTCAAAACAGCATCGCTTGCCGAACACCGCGAATGTTTCCTTTACCGGTCTCGAAGCCGAAAATCTTCTGCACGCTTTGGATAACGTGGGCATTTGTGTTTCGAGCGGATCGGCCTGCACATCGGGTTCGTTGGATCCGTCGCATGTATTGATGGCGATGGGTTGCACGGTGGCGCGTGCGCGCGGCAGCATTCGTTTCAGCCTGGGAATCTACAACACGGAAGCGGAAGTGGATTACGTCTTGAAACATCTGCCGCCAATCATTGCGAAACTGCGGGCGCTTTCGCCAAAACCCAAAGATCACAAGATTGCAGCGTGAACGAAACCTGACGGACAGGAACAAAAAACGGTTTAACGCGAATTGCGCCAATCTTCGCGAATTCAGAATTTCAAAAAATTCGATTCGCGTTAATTCGTGAAATTCGCGTGAAGCCGTTTCTGATCCGTGTTAATCCGTGGTTGAAATTTCCCCCTCAAAAAAACGTCGAAGCGATAAAGCGGGCGTAACGGATTCACAGGTCACGTTTTAACGCGGCGCTCTATCGCTTCAACAAATCAGTATCAGGCTTTGCGCTTAAACAATTCGCTTGGATCCGCCAGGTTCAGAATCGAGAGATCCAATCCCGCATCCGGATCGCGCTCGCGCGCCTGTTTGAGCTGTTCAGCAATTTTTTCCGCAGCCGGTTGTGCAAAATATTTCACCGCGCCGACGCTCACCTGCGCTTTGAAGATCACCACCAGCAGGCAGTGTTCATCGATGCAGAGCGCGAACATGCTGAAGGTTTCGCCCTGCTGATAAACGCTGTTGAAATTCGTTTCGTTGACCAGATTTGCGATTGTCTGGTTCGCCATGTAGGCGCCGGAGGCGAGCGCTGCGATGGTGGTCAGGTCGAATTGGCGGGCGTCGCCCTGATGCGTGATGAGGAAGCCACCTTTGTCGATGACGAATGCCGTGGTCGCATCCGTCTGTTTCAGCAACTCGCTCAGCGCGAGGTTGAACTGCTGAACATCCTCTTCAAGAAGTTGGGGCAGGGTAGCCATGTCATGCGTACTGCGGCGTGCTCTGATTGATGAATTTGTTCAACAACATGCGCGTGATCATGTTCAGCGATTCGAACACGCCTTCGCATTTGTGGGCGGCGGAAGTGAATGACGGCACCTGCACTTCGCGGTTGTTCAGGAGGAATTCCAGATACTCGACCGGCGCCACGTTCGGCAGGTCGCGCTTGTTATATTGCAGCACGTAAGGGATGTCCGTGAGATTCAATTTCAGCGCGCGGAGATTTTCCTCCAGGTTCTGAAAGCTCTCCACGTTTTCCGCCATTTTCTCATATTGCGAATCCGCGACAAACACGATGCCGTCCACGCCGCGCAACACGAGCTGGCGCGTGGTGTTGTAAATCACCTGGCCGGGAACGGTGTAGAGCTGGAACTTCGTTTTGAAACCTTTGATCGACATCGCTTCGATCGGAAGGAAGTCGAAAAACAGCGTGCGATCCGAGCTGGTCGCCAGCGAAACGAGTTTGCCTTTATTGCCGGCAGCGGTCTGCACGTGATCGTGAACCTGCACAAGGTTGGTCGTCTTGCCGCCCATTGCGGGGCCGTAATAGACGATCTTGACCTGCAGTTCTTTGGTTGCCTGGTTGATAATTGCCATAGTGACTTATTGTTTTTTGCGATCGAGCTGCCCTGCGAGAGTGGCCAGTTCAGCGGTGGGCAGACCTTTGCCCGGACAGCCGAAAGCGGCGAAGAAAATCGCGTTCACCCGGAAAATTTTCCACGGCACATTGCCGACGGTGAAATTGAGGTTGTTCAGATCGCCCATGCGCAGCTCCTTCGTGCATTGGCTGACCTTGCCGAAAATCTGCGGCAGAAAAGCCGCCAGCGTATCGGCGTTTAAATCGGAGGGAACTTTGCTCGCCACCATCAATCCGTCGGGCAGCGCGACCAAAGCGCCAATGACGCCCGGCAAAGCCGCCGCGCGGGCGACGACTTCATTCGGCGTCGCGTGTCGCGAAAGGAAATTCGTTTCCACCACTGGCTTCCGCTTGAATTCGGTTTCGTCCAGCTTCGCCGAATCGGAGTTTTCTTCCCAAACGTAGTAGTTCGTTTCTGTCGGCTTCGCGACGGGATGAGCCAGTGAATGAGCCGCCGGTGCCGCAGCCGCAGGGGCAGGCGCGGGCGCCGCCGGCGCGTCAGGCTGAGGAAATCCAAAAAACAGATTCGGAATTTTTTCGTCGAGCAAAACCTTCTGTTGCGATTTGCCAGCGCGGAACCGCGCCATAAAAAGCGGCATCAGGACTTTCAGCGGCAATTCCAAAACAAGAGCGTCATGAGCCGAAGCGGCTGGCGCCGGAGCCGGAGTGATCCATGAGCGAATTGTCGTCCACGGAAAATGCACTTTGCCGCGGCGCATGGCTTCTTCCACTGGTGCAATCGGCAACGCGACGCGTGCTTCGGCGAGATTCAATTGCGAAATTTCCTGGCGCAATGATTCCGGCCACGCGCCGGTCAGTGAAATCAAAGGCACGATCAAGGACGGAACTTCCGCCGCAGGTTTTGCGGGCGGAACAGCTTGGCTGGCCGGTGCGGCCTTAGGCGCAGAATTAATTTTCGGCGCAGGCATTCCGATCGAGGATTCCAAACTGCGCAAGGCAGCGGAAACCGGAATGGATGTCGGTTCTTCAACAACGGGTGTCTCTGTAACCGGCGCGGCGGGCGGCGGAACCACAGGAGCGGGCTTTGCAGGAACCACAGGAACGCGCGGAGCTGGATTTTGAGGCGGCGTTACCGGGGCGGCTGGTGCTTGAAAAGCGTAAGGTGCAACCGGCGGTCGAACCGGCGCTGCGGGACGTGCGGCGGATTTTGCCGGAGCCGGCGGAACAGGTGCGGCTGGCGTTGCTGGTGCGGACGGTGCAACAAACGGCCGGGCCGGAGTTGCCGGAGCAGCGGGTTTTCGCTGAAAAATATCCGTGCGATTCGGAGCTGGAGCCGCAGGTGTGGTCGCACGCGGTGCTGACGCGGGAGCTGGAACGGGATCGACCGTCGTTGTGCGGCTGAAATTCAATCCGTTTTCGGGTGAAGCAAACGGGCTGCTGATCTCCTCGGGAACTTCAATCTGTTTCTGGTTCGGACGACGAACGAGCAGGGCGGGATTGACACGGCCGAGAATTTCATTCAATGGCAATGCCACCGGAAGTTCATCGCAATCCGCTGCATTCGTGAACAATTGCGGCATCGCCTGACGCAGTTCGCCGAAAGAAATCTTCACTGATCCGGAAGCGAGCTGTGAAAAAATTTGTTCGAGTGAAACGGGAAAGGTCGCGGTGCCAATGTCCGCAGGACGCACCCGCGTTTTGAGCTCTGGCGGCAGTGCGACGAGGATGGAGCCGACCGGGATCTCCACTGAATTGCCGTCTGCTACGGGTTGACTCACGGGTGCCGGCATTCGAGGCGCGGCAGCGGCAGGCTGCGGATAACGCTGGCGGACTGCGGGCGCAGGCGAACTTTTAGGCGCGGGGGCTGGAGCAGAGGGCGGCGCCTGGAAGGCGTTGCTCTGTTCACTTTGTTTGCCGGATAACAGGTTTTTGAAAAAATCAAACATACTGGTGCGATGCTTCAGCGTGCCGGGACGAAAGCTGAACTGATGTCGGTGACCGACGGCGTGGGAACGCAAAACGCATTCGCGGCGCCGCTCGGAAAGGAGCCGCCCGATCTGCTGTTCACCAATGCGCAATTCATTTTTTGTTGTTGGTCGAGTTTCGTTTGTTCGCGGAGTAATTGGGCAAGAAGCATGCCACTACAGGCTCGAATGTTGTTGTTCTGTGATTGGTTTCCGCGTGAGTGGCTGGGAAAACCTGAAAGGAGAATCTTTTCGGAGATCGCGTTTTGAACTCGGAAAAGAAACGCAGGGCGCGCGAGTGCGAGATTCGATGTTGTTCGTGCGAACGGTGCTGCGCGTGCGCTGAGGTGCGCTCACGAAGGAGAAGAATTTATGGATTTCAAAGCGTTGGCGAGTTTCCCGCCGAGGATGATTTGGTTGATTCGCGTGGGAAAGTCAGGTTGTCTCATCGCTGGACTGGATGTCCATTGCCGCGCCCGATTTTCGCACCGCGTTATCCTAGACGGATGCGCGCAAGTTTTGAGCGGTCAATTGCTGGTCGATGAAACTATATTGTGAGCAAAAAATTCCGATCAGGTTAAGGTTAAGGAATACGGCTTGCTAGGCTTGGAAGGAATAACGATCTGAACCGATAATCGGAAACAGCCTGATATGGAAACGCGTCCCAAAATCCTGCTGCTGGATGACGATCCAGCGTTGCTGGAAATGTACAAGGACATGCTCGCGCAACTGCCGAGCCGTCCGGAGGTGCATACTTCCACGAGCGGCACGCGCGCGTTGGCGCTGCTCGATTCGGAACGGTTTCGATTGCTGATCTGCGATCTGAAAATGCCGAAGATGGACGGCCTTCAGGTGTTGGCGATCGTGCGTCGGCGTTTTCCGGAATTGCGCACGGTGGTCATGACCTCGGTGCAGGATGAAGAATTTCGTTCGCGGGCTTACGCGTTGGGCGTGGATTTGTTTTGGCTGAAACCGGACACCCACCAGAACATGCAGATGTTCCTGGAATGCCTGGAATCGCTGCTGGGCCGCGATCACGAGGGCGGCTTCCGCGGGGTTCAAAGCAAAAGTCTGATGGACATTATCCAGATGGAATGTCTCTCGCAGGGTTCAACCGTAATGCGCATCACGCGCGGATCGCTCGTGGGCAAGATTTGGATTCTGGGTGGAGAATTGATTGATGCCGAAGCGGAAGGCGCGCGCGGCGAAGCGGCGTTTCGTCGCATCCTCGAATGGAAGTCCGGCACGTTCGAAAATCTTGTTGCCGAACCGGAACACGAACGCACGATTCACAAATCCGTAAATGGTCTGTTGCTGGAAATGGCACAGGCAATGGATGAAGGAGCCAATCCGGACGCGAACGCAGCGGAAGATGCGGAACATCGCAAAACGGTCTGGCGTTTGTCCGCTCTGACACGTGAAGGCGCGGAATGGGTGGTTTCCGTGAAGGCCGGCGACAAACCCGAAGGCTGGGGCACGCAATCCGCGGAAGAGTATGGCAAGTGGATGCAGCAGACGCTCGACACCTGCAAACGTTTGAGTGAACGCATTGGCGCCGGGCCGCTTTCCCATGTTCAATGTTCCAGCCTGGAACGGCGCCTGGTGCTGCTGCCGTGGCCGGACAAGTCGTTCCTGGTTTCGTGGCCGCTGGAAGTGGAAGCCAATCGGCTTCTCGAACAAACCAAAAAAATCACCGCTTCATGGGACTCCTGAAATTCTTTTCCCGATCCGGCGCGGCGGTGCAGAAGCTGCCTTCCGGAAGTTTCACGGTGGATCGTGATGGCAATATCGTCACCACGACGGTGGCATCGTCGTATCCGCGAGAATTGCTGGAAGACGTTGCGAAGGAAATTCTCAGGCTGTTTCGCGATTCCCGCGCGGCGCAGATTTCAGTGAATGAATTGACGCTGCATTTTGCCAGCTTCCAGATTACCGCCCGTGAGTTGCGCGGCGGCGCGATTGTTTTTCTTTCTCCCAAAACCACTTCTTCGCCAAACTGATTTCGCTTATGAGCACTTCCAAAAAACTCGAACAACTGATCACGCAGATGGAAAACTATCTGGAGTGCTGGAAACAGTTCAACGGGTTCGTCAATCAGGCCCGCACAAAAAAATTCGGACCGGAAGACGAAAACCAGTTCCTCGAAATCAAGAGCGTGATCGTGCAGGAACTGGAATTGATTCTCGCCTCCGTCGAGGTCGCCTCGCCCACGAAGGAAGAAGTCCACACATTGATCGGCAACGCGCCGTCGCTGCGTTACCTGAGCGAAATGAACGAAGGCGCGCTGCGCAATGTGGAAAGCCAGTGGCACAAGATTTACATCGGCTGGCATTCCATTCTCGGGCAGCTGAAGGTTCGCCAGGGACAGGAAGATTCCAAAGGCGGATTTGCTTCGCTGCTTGGAAAAAAGAAGTAATTCACAACGCGCTGTGCTTTGAATCGCTGTCCTGCGTTCGCCGCGGGGCAGCGATTCCACTTTTTCGGCGGCTACTCTTTCCTTGTTTTTCCCGCCGTTTTCCCGTTTCTACAGCGCATGCCTGAATGGATTGCCATTGTTCTGCTGGGAATGATCGAGGGAGTCACTGAATTTCTGCCGATTTCCTCCACCGGCCATCTGCTGATTGCGGAACGGTTTCATTGGCTGCCGAAGCAATCGGAACTGTTCAACGTGGTGATCCAATGCGGCGCGGTGCTCGCTGTTCTCGCGGTGTTCTGTCGGCGCGCGAAAGACCTGGCGCTCGGCTGGAAACAACCGGCGAATCGCGATTATCTGCTGAAACTTTTCACCGCTTTTTTTATCACCGGTTTCGTCGGACTGATTCTCAAAAAGCTCGGCATGACGCTGGAGAAGGAAGCAGTCGAACCGGTGTTGTGGGCGACGTTGATTGGCGGAATCGCCATTCTTGTAATCGAACGAATGTTGAAAGGAAAATCCGGCGCATCCGAAATCACGTGGCGAATCGCCGTCATGGTGGCGATGGGACAGCTTCTCGCGATGATTTTTCCCGGCACCTCGCGTTCCGGCGCCACAATCCTGATTGCGATGGCCATGGGCTTGAGCCGTCCAGCCGCGACGGAATTTTCATTTCTGGTCGGCATTCCCACGCTGTTGTCAGCCGGTGGATACGAAATTTTTTCTGCAATCCGCCATCACGAAACAAACCAGGAAAACTGGTCGATGGTTTTGCTGGGTTCACTGGTTGCGATGATCACCGCGTTCATTGTGGTGAAATGGCTGTTGCGCTTTGTGCAGACGCACACGTTCAATGGCTTCGGCTGGTATCGTATTGCGTTGGGAATCGTGCTGCTGGCGCTGACGATGGCTTGAAAATCCGGAATGGATTGAACAGAAGGGAACGAAGGAAACAGAGAAGGGGAATAACGCTGGCCCTTCACACGCACGCCACCGCTTGCGAAATCCCGGGGTCGCCAAAATCAAAGACCACACTTCATATGCGAGTTCGATTGGTCATTTTGATTTTCACTGAAATTGTCTTTGGCTACTTGATGCTCGCCGGCCCGGCGTTCCATGATCGGGCAGATTTAGGGCGCGCCGTGGTTGCCTATCACGCAGCGCCTTCTCCGGAAACGGAAGCAGAATTGATACGACAGCGACAAATCACGCGTCGGCAACAGCATTGGATTTTCGGTGTTTTCGGTTTGTTGTTTGTCGGGAACAGTTTCGCGCTGGTTCGCAGCTATCGAACGATCTCCCAACGTCGTGTTTCGGAAACCTGACAACTTGTACTTCGGGGGCTCAAAGTTTATAGCTTGAGGTCTGTTTCCGTTCCTTTTGTATCCTTTGTTCAAACTATTTTCCCCGCAGCCATTTCGCCAGTTCAGGGACTGCGGATTTTATTTCCTCTACTGCTAAATCGCACACACGTGTTGCGCCGAAAGCGTTGAAATGCGTGTTGTCTTCTTTTCCTTTTGGCACGCTGTCGAACTCGCCGGGTTCAATCCACATATACATTTTCTTCGAAAGATCCGGTCCAAGTTTTGATACCAGCGCCGCGGTGTCTTTCTGCAAATCCAGAAGCGGAACATGCTGCTCGGCTGCGGCCTGGCGGACGGCGATCACGTAATCGCCGTGCGTGTCGATCAACTCCGTTCCGTTCGTAAAAGCGCGTCGCACCACCGGCGTTGCGAGCAGCGGAAGTCCGCCCAGTTCCCGCGTTTCACGAACGTAGCGTTCGAGGTTTTCCTTGAAGGAACCGAAAGCGTCCGTGTGACGTTTGGGATCGGCTTTTTCGTCGTTGTGACCGAATTGAATGATCACGTAATCGCCGGGCCTGAGATTTTCCTGAACGGCTTTCCAACGGCCTTCATCGCGAAAACTTTTTGAACTGCGACCATTCACCGCGAGATTTTCCACGCGCACTTCGGGTTTGAAATAAAGCGGCAGAAGCTGGCCCCAGCCGCGTTCCGGTTGGGCCGGGCTGAGTGGTTTGTTTGCCATGGTGGAATCGCCGATCATGAACACAACTGGAGCGGAGTTGGATTCCGCAGCCATTTTCTTTTCGGCCACAGTGGACTTGCAGGAGCAGAGCAGGGCGGTGGTGATCAGCAGGCCCGCAAAGCGAAGAGGAAAGTTTTTCATGAGCAGAACGTAATGATGTCAAGGCGGCTCGGGAATCCACAAAATGGTGGAGGCGCGGCGGCCACCTGAAACCAAAAGGGAATCAACCACGGATGAACACCGATAAACACGGATAAAAGCCAAAGCTGTCCGTGGAATCTTCTCTCGAATGGGAAGCGCGGGCTTCAGCCTGCTTCACGATCGGCGGACGGAAAAGCTCAGAGCTTCTGATGCATTTCAAACTAAAGCGGCATAAATGCCGCGCTCCAATTCGATACAGGAGATGAGTTCTGATCCGTGTTTATCGGTTTTCATCCGTGGTTAAACTTTTCGGCTGAAACAGAATCAAGCCTGCACCGCGAAACTCCTGTCCATTCGTGAAATCCGGGTCCCGCTGTTTTTCTCCGCCTCAGTAAAAAAATATTTCAAATCGCATTCAAGTTTCCCGGCCTCGCACCGATAGCTCTGGTGTCGCAAGACAGGTAGTCAGAGCCAGAAAATCTGACAGGGCAGAACGGTGAGCCGCCCATGTAAGAGTTCACCCGCAGCAAGGACGCTGCGCGAAATCAATGCCCTTCTCACGGAGGGCGACTCACGGAAAGAGTTATTATGGTTATCAATACAAATATGTCGGCCCAGAGCAGCGCCCGCCTGCTTATGGAATCCTCCAGCAACCTCAGCAAGTCTCTTGCTCGTTTGTCTTCCGGTTCGAAGATTGTTTCTCCTGAAGATGACGTGGCCGGACAAGCCGTTGCCACCCGCTTCGAAGCTCAGCTCAGCCGCATTGACGCCGCTTCAAGCAACCTCGGAAATGCGATCTCGTTCAGCCAGACCCAGGATGGATTCCTGGACAAAGTCGCCGGGGCTTTAAACCGCATGAGCGAACTGACCATCCTGGCTCAGGACGCAACCAAGTCGGACACGGACCGCGGATTGTACAATCAGGAGTTCACCACGCTCGCCAACTACATCAGCGATCTCGCCACGAAAGACTTCAACGGCGTCAGCCTCTTCGACGGAGCGGCCCTTGATGTCACCATCGACAGCGAAGGCAACACCTTCACCATGGCTGGAATCGACCTCAGCGCTGCCACCTACACGAACGCCATTGGTTCGGGTGTGGATATCCTTACGGTGGGCAATGCCGGACTGGCCCTCGACGCGGTGAAAGCGGCGATCAGCCAATTGTCAGCCGATCGCGCCGGGATTGGCGCCAACGTCTCACGCCTCACGTCAACAGCCGACCAGCTCGGTGTGTTGAAAGACAATCTGACTTCGGCAAAAAGCCGGATCACGGATGTGGATGTCGCGGATGAAAGCACGCAGTACGCACGGTTCAATATTCTGGTGCAGGCCGGCACGGCCATGTTGGCTCAGGCCAACTCGATGCCCCAGTCCGTGCTGAAACTGCTCAGCTAATCAAACCGCAGGCGGGCAAAATCCCCGGGCGGTCGTGAGCCGCCCGGGGAACCCCAAAAGGAAACAACGCCAAGCCCCGCCTGAATTAACTGAATCACGCATAAAAGTTTGTCGGATTGCCATTAAAGACTGCTCGAAACCGGATAACAGAAATCGAGGAAGGAACATGAAGCCACGTCTTTCAATCAAAGCAAAAGCCGCAAACCTGGATTTTCCGGGTAGGGGAGCGCAGATCGTGATGGACTCGCCGCTCTACCCGGTTCACCGCTTCGCGCCGCAGGTCGCCCGGATCGCCGCGCTTCTGGAGCGGAGAACCCAACGGACTGCAAGCCGATCGGGCCGATTTTCGACCGCCCGACCAGGCCGCCTCTCTCACGTTCATTTTTTTAGAATTTCGACGCTCAAGTCCCGGCGCACCCCGCCGATACAGAGTTGTCGGGAAACGGTCTCTGGCTACCGCAAACAGTCAGGAGGAATAACAGGTGGACGCCTTGATTAAAGGTCTGCCTCGCGGCAGGGATGTCGCGCAATAAAAACCCTCGCAAGAGGGTGACTCATGGAAGGAGTCAGTAGTTATGGTCATTAATACTAACATATCGGCACAAACCAGCTCTCGCTTGCTGTCACAATCGAGCAGCCTCTTGAGCAAGTCGCTCGCGCGCTTGTCCTCCGGATCGAAAATCACTTCGCCGGAAGATGACGTGGCGGGTCTCGCGGTCTCCATGCGCTTTGACGCGCAGATCAACCGCATCGAAGCGGCCAACACCAACGTCGGCAACGCCATCTCGTTCAACCAGACGCAGGACGGGTTCCTGAAGAAGGTTTCGGATGGTTTGAACCGTATGAGCGAACTGGCGGTTCTCGCCCAGGACGCCACCAAATCGGACACGGATCGTGCCCTGTATAACCAGGAATTCACGACCCTCGGCGCCTACATTGATGACCTGGCCACCAAGGACTTCAACGGCGTCAGCCTGTTTGATGGCACCTCACATGCGATCACGACAGACAGCGAAGGCAATACCTTCAGCATGTCGGGCGTGGATCTCGGTGCGACAACCTACACCACGGCGACATCCTCGACTGTGGACACGCTCTCGAATGCGCAAACCGCGTTGACGAACGTGAAGAACGCCATCGAAACCCTGGCGACGGATCGCGCCACGGTCGGTGCGAACGTTTCGCGCCTGACGATGCACAGCGATCAGCTCGGTGTGTTGAAAGACAACCTCTCGGCCGCGAACAGCCGCATCAAAGATGTGGATGTCGCTTCAGAGAGCACGCAATTTGCCCGATACAACATCCTGGTCCAGGCAGGCACAGCGATGTTGGCGCAGGCAAACGCCACTCCTCAGTCCGCTTTGCGCCTCCTCTCGTAAGGAATCGCAGTCGGGTTGAAATGGTGAATACCTCGGACGACGCGGGTGCGTCGTCCGAGCTTTCACCTTGAAAAAATCGGTGCGGAGTGGATTGCCTGGATTGGCGGAAACGCCGGTGAAGAAAGAATAAATAGAAGAAAATATGGCTACCTCAGATCTGTCACTGTCCGGACTCGCCTCCGGGTTCGACTGGAAATCGTTTGTGGATCAAATGGTTTCGGTGGAACGTTCGCCGCAGACGGCTTTGCTCACCAACCAGAGCAAGCTGAACACGAAGAACAACGCCTACGGCACCATCAAGAGCCTGATGACCACGCTCCAGTCCAAGCTGGCCGCGCTCAAAGATCCAACGTTGTACGACAGCCGCACTTCCTCTTCCTCGGACACTTCCGTCGCCACCGCTTCCGTCAGCACCGGCGCCGCCGCGGGCACTTACACGTTCAATATTTCGCAGCTCGCGACTGCTTCACAGATTCGCGGCGCGTCCAATGTCGCCAGCCCGTTGAGCACGACCAATGACGTTTCCGCCTTGAAGCTGAGCGACGCCAATTTTCCCGCAACCGTCACCGCCGGCACCTTCACCGTGAATGGCAAGCAGATCACGATTGCGACCGACGATACGTTGCAAAGTGTATTTGATAAAATTTCGACTGCCACGGGTGGCACCGTCACCGGCAGTTACGATTCCGCCTCCGACAAAATTGTTCTGACGAGCAGCGATGAGATCATTCTCGGCAGCGCCACGGACAGCAGCAATTTCCTTCAAACCGCGCGCCTGACCAACAACGGCACGGGATCCATTTCCAGCAGCCTCGCGCTCGGCAGCGTACGTCTGACCGACACGTTGAACGCGACGCATTTCAATACCGCGATTTCCGATGGCGGCAGCGGCGAGGGCGAGTTCAAGATCAACGGCGTTTCCATTTCCTTCAATGCCGGCACTGATTCCATCGCGAATGTGATTTCGCGGATCAATGCTTCTTCGGCTGGCGTGACGGCGAGTTACGATACGGTCAACGATCGCTTCATTCTCGCCAGCAAAGCGACAGGCGATATGGGTATTGCGCTGGAAGACGTGACGGGAAATTTCCTGGAAGCGGCTGGATTGACCAACGGCACTTTGTCGCGGGGCAACAACCTGGTTTACACCATCAACGATGGCGACCCGCTGATCAGCCAGTCCAACACGATCACGGAATCCAGTTCCGGCATCAGCGGATTATCGGTCGCGGTACTGAAAGAAGATTCCAGCACCACGGTCACGGTGGGAAACAATACCGGCGCGATCAAAACCGCGGTTCAGGATTTCATTTCCGCTTTCAATAAAGTCCAGTCGCTCGTCGATAGCTACACCGCCAGCTCCACGGATTCCTCCGGCAAAGTGAGCGCGGGAATTCTGGCTGGAGACAGCGACGCGCAATCTATTTCCACCTCGTTGCGCCGGCTGGCTTACACCACGCTCAGCGGATTGACTGGATCGATTGATCATCTCGACGATCTTGGCATTCAGACCAACGGCAAAGACAGCACGATTTCGCTCAGCGATGAAACCGCGCTCAACGACGCCCTGGCAAATCATCTCGCGGACGTTAAAGATTTCTTCTCAAACGCCACGAGCGGTTTGGCTGTCGGGATGGACGCTTATATCACTAAAACCATCGGCGACAATGGAACGCTGATCACGCATCAGGACAATCTGACCAAACAGGCCAACGCCATTGATGATCAGATTGAAAAAATGGAGCGCATTATCGCGGCAGACAAAGCGCGCATGACCGCGAGCTTTGTCGCCATGGAAACTGCGCAGGCGAATATCAATCAGCAATTGGCGTATCTGACGAAAACCTTTGGCTCTTAAATCTTGGGAAAACATTCATTGAATGCGACTTTGCGCAATGCGTAATCCAATTCTTCGCTCGACCGGCTTTCTCAGCCTCGCATTGCTTTGCGTCCTTTTCTCGGGATGCCGTCTCATGCATCCCAGCCAGGTTTTTATCGGGCCGGGTTTTGAGCCGAAGAATATTTTTCTGGCCGGCCCGGTTTTGCCAACAGATTTAAAACGCGTGGCGGTGCTGCCTCTGGCGGCCGACAAACGCATTCCGGCGTTGCGGGATGGCTGCGAGATCCTTGAACCCGTGCTGAATTCGGAATTGATCAAAACGCGCCGATTTGAAGTGGAACGGATCAATCCCGAACAGGTGCGGCTCGCGACCGGACGGCTTGAATGGACGGGCGAAGAAGCGTTGCCAGATGATTTTTTCCAGAAACTGCGGGACGCTTCCGGTTGCGATGCCGTGATGTTCTGTCAATTGACCGCCTTTCGCGCCTACGCCCCGCTGGCCGTGGGCTGGCGGATGAAACTTGTCGATGCCCGTTCGCGGCAGATTCTCTGGTCCGCCGATGAAATTTTTGATGCCGGCGAGGAAACCGTCCGCAACGGAGCGCGGCGTTATCAGTTGGAACAGTTGCAATCCGTCCGGTCTGACGGCCAGTGGCTGGTAGAAAATGCGCCTCGTTATTTCGGCCAGTACACGGTCGCAACCCTGTTCGAAACATTGCCCTCGCGCTGAACAATTTTTCTTAAGTTTTCTCCCCCGCCTGCCGATGTTCCAGGTAACAATTAACCCAGCCTGCCAGATGGGAGCCAGTCAGTATGGAAATCGACTTCAACGCCAAGCCGATCCGCAAGCCGGAGTCTGCCGAGCCCGTGGTTCGGCCGGACCCTGTGCCGCCGGTCGAGGGGAATGCCGCGTTCAAAAAAATCGACGCTCTGGAAGCACAATTGAAAGCGCTGCCGCAGATTCGTCCCGAGAAAGTGGAAGAAGCGCGCGCTCTCATCGCCAATGTTCAGTATCCGCCGGAACAGGTTTTAAAAAGCCTGGCCACTTTGCTCGCTTTGGAACTCAAGTAATTTCGTAACCGCCGCACGTAATCGCCTGCCATGCATGTAGCCAATCCCTGGAAGTCCTACCGCCAGATCGCCACTCAAACCGCCCCGCCGGGACAACTCGTCCTGATGCTTTACGAAGGCGCCATTCGCTTTCTCGAACGCGGACTGGCTGGATTTGAACTGGAAGATCCCGCGCAATTGAACATGGCGGTGCACAACAATCTGCAACGCGCCGTGGATATCATTCGCGAACTCAACCTCTCGCTCAACATGGAGCAGGGCGGCGAATTCGCGACGACTTTGCGCCGGCTGTATGAATATTTCGACCGCCGCATCTGGGAGAGCAACATGCAGAAACGTCCGGACGGCGTGCAGGAAGTCATCCGCCACATCACCGTGCTGCGCGATGCCTGGGCCGCCATGCTCAGTGGCAACAATCACACGGAACTGACCTCGCCGCAGCTTGCGGAAATGGCCCTGGCCCCCGCTTGAAATCCATGAACGCCAGCGATCAACTTCACCAGGCTTACCAGGAATGGCGGCAGCTCGCCGACGCGGAAGGCAAAGCGATCCGCGAAAGCAATTGGACGCGGGTTGCAAGTTGCCAGCATTCGCTTCGTGATCTTCAGCCGCAGATCATCCGCTGGACCCAGGAAGCACGCGCGGAATGGCAGCAACAGGGGCGTGATCTGTCATCGGAAGAAAACCGTTTGCGAGCGATCATTGGCGAGCTGATTGAAATTGAACGCCGCAATGCTGCCTGGCTGAATGACGTTCGCCAAACTGCGCAGGCGCAGATTTCCGAGTTGGAACAATCCGGCCAGAAACTTCGGCAGGTGCAACGTTCCTATTCGCCCATCCGCGCCCCGGCGTGGAGTTCGTTTTCCTGAATTGATTTCGGAGTAGCGCAGGCTGGCAGCCTGCTGTATCGCCGACCGCCAGTCGGCGGCGCGCAATTTCTAACGCGGCTCGAAAATTTTCATGCGTCGAAAATGTCGCGCCGCGGATTGCCAATCCGCGATACAGCAGACTGCCAGTCTGCGCTACGAAACTCTTTAATACGCAGGAATCCCCCGCAAATTCGGGTTTGCTCTTGCTTGGCGCGGATTTTTAACAGTATATGGATTCGCAACTTCTCCGGGTTTGAGAATCGCTCGGGCGAGGTTTTCAGCCGGGCCATTCAGCCTGGGGTGCTTGTGGAATTAGCTCGCTGTAATGAAACTGCTTATATTGGAGCAGCGCATCGGCCAAGTTGCAGAACTATGAGCGTCTCCCAAGACACTGAAAAATCCAGAGCCGTTGTGACCGACGCCGATGCCGATCGCGCAATCGAGTCGCCCGCCTCACCTTCCGGCGCTCAATGGCTCAATGCCGGTTCCGCAGTTCTTGATTCCAATTCAAAAATCATCGCGCTCAACGATTCGCTGGCACTTTGGCTGGGCGCAACCGGCGACGAATTGAAAGGCCAGTTTCTTCCGACGCTGATTGGCACCCGCTTCGCACAATGGGTAAAACCGCTTCAGGAATTTCTGAAATGCACTGAGCTTTTTGACCGGCTCGAACTCGCTGCGCGCACTGAAACCGGTTCGCAGAAAATGAGCCTGGAATTATCGTGTCACAACGGAACGAAATTCCTGCGCATGGAATCCGTGCTGCCTCCCGTTCGCGATCTCGAGGAAGCTTTTCCCGAAGAACTCTGGGGTCGCGCCGCCAGCCATGCGATTTTTCATCGCTTGATCCGCGCCGAAGCGCAGCTCGACAACCTGATGCACCGCTGGCCGGGAATTATTTTCAGCCAGCGTCCGGATTTCAGCTTCGCGTTTGTCAGTCCCAAAATTGAAGAACTCACTGGAATTCCAGCGGCGGAATGGCGGCGTTCTACAAAATACTTCTGGCAGATCGTTCACGAAGCGGATGCGGACGCATTGATGGATCGCTTGAAACAGGCGAATCCACCCGAGACCGGAATCACCAGCACGTTTCGCATTCGGCACATCAAAACCGGTCGAGTCACTTATCTCTGGGAACATCGCCAGCCGGTGCGCAGTCAAAACGGTTTGCTGCTCGGCTTTGAAGGCATCTGGCTCGACATCACGCGGCAGACAATTGCCGAACGCCGGTTGCTGAACATGTCGTGGAAGGAAAATCTCGGCACGCTCACGATGGGATTGGCGCACGACTTCTGCAACATCATGGCGGGCATCGTCGCGTTGAGTGAAACCTTTGAAAATGAATTCGGCGCGAACGAATCGTTGCGCAGCGGACTGAGCCTGATTCGCAGCACGGCAGGGCAGGCGAGTGATCTCGCGCATCGCATCCGCCAGTTGCATCAAGGTACGCCCGGCGAAAAAAATTATCACGATCTCAATCAGATTTCGGCCGAACTTGCAGAAGTTTTGCAAAAGGTTCTCAGCCGACGCGTTCGTTTGCAGACATCGCTGGAAAAGGGACAATTGCCGATCTACGCGGATGGGGTTGAACTGCGGCAGGTGATTGTGAACCTCGCATTGAATGCCGCCGATGCGATGCCGAATGGCGGTTCGCTGATGTTTCGCACATCGCGGCACGAACAACCGCCTGAAGTTCCACCGGCATTGGGAAATTATCCGCGCGCGCCGCTGATCTGTCTTTCGGTTCAGGACACTGGCGTCGGTATTCCGGCTTCGTTTCTGCGATCCATTTTCGATCCGTTTTTCACAACTAAACCACTGGGGAAAGGTTCGGGGCTGGGATTGTATAACGCGCGGCTCTTTGCCGAAAATCATGGCATCGCGATTGGCGTCGAGACCAAGGAACAATCCGGCACGACTTTCAATTTATGGTTTGCGCAGGCGGATTTTTCCGAAGCGCAACAAATCCAGGAAACCGCGCCGGCGACGCGGCACACGTTGCTCGTGGTGGGCGAAGCCGGAGAAGCGCGGCGGCGAATCAAAGAATTGCTGCGATCGAATGGTTTTTACGCCGTGCCCGCGACGCTCGAACACGACGCTATCGAAGCGCTGCATTCTCCCGATTACAATTTCAGCGGCATCCTGCTGCTCTGCTCCCGAATGCGGCCGGAGGAATCGGCGCTGCTGGAACGCATCCGCGCGGAAAACCTGCCATTGAAAATCTTTCTCGCCGTGGTCGGCTGCAATCAGGACGAATTCGAAACCAGCCTGTTGGAACGCGTGGATGCGATTCTGCCGCACGATCTGCCCACGCCAGAAATCATTTCTCGAATCCGCTCGGCGCTGGCGCGCAGTTGAAAAATCTTTCTCATGAATGAACCCGTTCAAACGCCCGAAGCTGCGGCTGAAATGCCGAGGATTCTCATCATCGATGACGAGGAAATCATTCTCGTGGCGCTTTACGAAACCTTGCGCCGCGAAAACTACGAAGTCGTCACCACTTCCGATCCGGAAACCGCATTGGCGGAACTGAAGAAAAAAGAATTCGCGGTCATCATTTCCGATCAGCGCATGCCCACAATGATGGGACTCGAACTGCTGGCCCAGGCGCGGCAGATTCAACCGCTTGCCTCGCGCATTCTGATTACCGCCGTTCTCAGTCTCGACACCGTGATTGAAGCGATCAACAAAGGCGAAATTTTCCGGTTCATTGTCAAACCCTGGCTCCGCGAAGAACTGCTCGTGACGATCAAGAACGCCGTGCAGCGTTATGATCTGACGCGGCAGAATGTTCGGCTCAATGCCGCGACGCAAAGCATGAACGAACAACTCGTGGAGTTGAATCGTTCCCTCGAACAACAGGTCAAGCTCGTCGCGCAACAAAACCAGCAGTTGACCGAAATGAACCGCGCGCTCGAGGAAAATCTTCTGCGCTCGATGGAGCTCAGTTTGCACATGATGCAGACGTTTTATCCAACGCTCGGCAACCAGGCGCGCCGGGTCGCGCAGCTTTGCCGCTCGATGGCGCAGGCGGCAAATCTCACGCCCGAAGAACGTCGCATTCTGGATGGCGCGGCGTTGTTGCACGATATCGGCATGGTCGGCGTGCCGCGGCAACTGATCCGGCGCTGGCAGGATAATCCCAATGCACTCGATCCCGCGGAGCGCGCGCTGATTCAGCAGCATCCGATTCTCGGCCAGGAGCTGACTGCGTTCGGCAATGGTTCGGATCAGATTGGCAAAGTGATTCGCGCGCATCACGAACAGTTCGACGGCACCGGTTATCCCGATGAACTCGCCGGTGAAAATATTCCGTGGCTGGCGCGATTGCTCGCAGTCGCGATTGCGTTTGAATCGAGCAATCTCGGCCGTGGCGATGCCGTGGAGGAAATCAAGTTGCGCGCCGGAACTTCATTTGATCCGGAAGCTGTCCGCGCTTTGTTGAAAGCCATTCCGCTCGCGCCGCTGCCGCGCAAGGAAAAGGAAATCATGCTTTCCGAACTGCGCCCGGGAATGGTGCTGGCGCGCGGCATTTACACCGCAAACGGTCTGCTGCTCGTGCCGGAAGGCCAGCAGTTGAATGCCACTTATATCGAAAAACTTCTAAACCACAATCGGGTCCAGCCGATAACACAATCATTGGTCGTTTACTGCTAAGATCCATGGATGCGTCCATTTCTACACCGGGATCGGCAGAGGAAACCGCCCTCGGGCCGAATCAAGTTGCGCAACTGTGGCAGAAGCTTTTCGAAGCGTCGCAGGATGCGCAGGTGATCTGCCGTACGGATGGTTTCCTGGAACACATCAATCCGCGCGCGATCCGGCTGCTCAAACTCAATTCCGCCGACGATCTTTTCAAACCCACGCTGCTCGATCTGTTGCAGGCGCCGGCAAACGAAAAAACCATCACCATTCTCCGCCGCCGCAAACCGCAGCCCGAAGTGCTTTATTCTGTTTCGCTGATTCTTTCCGGCGAAACCTTCGGCCCGATCGATCTGGAAATCACGCCGCTGGAAGAACGACGGTTTCTGGTTGTGTTCAAAGACGCGAGCCGTCGTCTGCGTTTGGAATCGCACGTTCGGCGATTGGTCACGGCGATTGATTCCACGCCGGAAGTTTTCTTCATCACCGACGCCGATTTTCGCATCAGCTTCGTCAACCCGGCGTTTCAAGAGGACACCGGCTATTCCATTGAAGAAGTGCTCGGGCGGCCGGATGCGTTTCTGCGCGTTCCCGAACAGCGGGAAAAAATTCAAAGTTATCTCGAAGCGGTTCGCAATGGCCGCGAGTGGATCGGGGAACTGACCAATGCGCGCCGCGACGGAACGCTGTATCAGGTCGAAGCCACGATTTCGCCGATCTTCGACATGGCCGGCGCGTTGATGGGTTACGTTGCCTGCGAACGCGATATCACGGAACGTTTGCGTCTGGAAAATGATCTGCGGCTGGAATCCGACCTGACGCACAGTATTCTCACTTCTTTGGATTCGGCGATTTACACGTTGAATCGCCAGTTTCGACTGACGCACGCGAACGACGGCTGGCGGCGCATGCCAGCAGAACATGGCGGCATTCAACTTGACGGCGCGCCGGAACCGGGACGCTTGCTGCTGGACTACGTTCCGAATCCACAACGCCGCGCGGAACTGGAACGCGTGTTTCAGGAAGTGCTTGCCACTGGCGACGCGCAGGAAAGTCAATACGCCTCGCCTGACGAACGGCGATGGCTGGTCAAAGTTTCACCGTGGGTTCACGGCCAGGATGTGCGCGGCCTGATCTGCAGCATTTCCGACCAGACGCAATATCACCAGCTTCAGAGCCAGTTGTTTCAATCGCAGAAAATGGAAATCATCGGCACGCTTGCCGCCGGTGTCGCGCATGATTTCAATAATTTGCTCCAGGCGATTCGCGGCAATGTCAGTCTCGTGCTTCTGCAATCGCACGAGAATCCCGCGCTGCATCATTGCGCTGCACAGATCAGCGTGGCCGCCGCGCGGGCTGCGGAAATCACTCAGCAACTGCTCACGTTCAGCCGCGCATCGGAAGAAAAACATTCGGTGCTCGATCTGAACGAAGTCATTCAGGAAGCCGGCCAATTGGCGCGCCGCACGTTGCGCGGGAACGTGACGCTGGACCTGGTTCCAACTTCGGAACCGATTCGCGTCAAAGTGGACCCGACCCGCGCGAATCAGGCATTGCTCAACTTGTGCGTGAACGCGCAGGATGCGATGCCCAATGGCGGACGCCTGACGATCACCAACACGCTGGTCAAACTGTCGCCGGAACAGTTGGCGAAACACGGCATCGATCCGACAGTGGAATTTGTCTGCTGCAATATCAGCGACACCGGCTGCGGCATTCCACAGGAATTGATCGCGCGCGTGTTCGAACCCTTTTTTACCACGAAGGAAAAAGGAAAGGGCACCGGCCTGGGTCTGCCGATTGTGCAACGCGTTTTGAAAGAGGCGGGCGGGTTTGTGGAAGTGGACAGCGTACCCGGCCACGGCACCACGTTTCATCTGCATTTTCCAATCGTGCGTGAAGCATTGACCGATTTGCCGACCGAAGAAAATCAACAGCTCGCCCAGGGCAGCGGCCGTGTGCTGGTCGTGGACGATCTTGATCTGTTGCGCGATTTCACCCGCAGTTTTTTGGAAGCGGCGGGCTTTACTGTGCTGGTCGCGAGCAGCGCGATGGAAGCTTTGAAAGTGCTGGAAGAAACCGCCGAGCCGGTTGATTTGCTGTTCACCGATTACAACATGCCGGGCATGAACGGCATCGAACTGATCGAACGCGTGGCGGTGAAATGGCCGGAAATGAAACTCGTGCTGGCGTCCGGCTATCTGGATGAAGAAGCGCGCGCGCGGCTTGAAGTGTTAAAGGTCAGCGTGCTTTGCAAACCTTACGACATGCGCGACGGCGCGGAGCTGATCATTGGTTTGCTCGCGGATAAAACTGCGTCAGACTCGCCATCGAAGACGAATTAGCGATCGCTGAACTCTTCGCGGATTCGGAACGACCTTCCTGCTGTTTCCTGATCTTTTGGCAATTTCCGAAGCTGAAGCGCGGGCCCGCTTGCCCGCGCTTCGAGCGTCCTTATCGACTGATCTTCACCAACACCACACCGTGGCGTGGAACGCTGGTTTGGAATTGTTCCGCGAATTTTCCCAAGTTCTGCTGACGCCAGAGATCGCGAACGGTTTGTTTGCCGCGAATTTCCAGGTCACTCCAACTCACTTGAACGGTCTGTTCGCTCGGACCGCGATTGAACAGGCCAACTGCTTTCGAGCCGTCTTCCAAATCCTTCGCCCAAACTTCCAGCGAACCATTTTTCGAAATGCGTTTCGCCTGTTGACCGAGCGGATCCTGATTCACATCCAGCACTTCATCGTTCGTCAAAAGTCCTAACGTGAAATCATCAAGCTGGGTCATGTCGCAGCCGATCAGCAACGGCGCGGACAGCAGGCACCACAGGCTGATGTGCGTGTACTGTTCGTTTGGCGTCAATCGCGTCGGATGCAGCTTCGGGCCCCAGCCGACTTTTCCTACGACGAGCATGTCCGGATCGTTGAAATGTCCGGGGCCTGCGAACGGTTCTTCGCCGTTTTGACCGAAACCGATTCTCGACATGCTGCCCCAGGTATCAACGATGTCGCCGGTTGTGCGCCACGAATTGCCGCCGACTTTCGCGCCCCATTTCCAGACGTCGCCCATGCCGTATTGGCAAAGGCTGTAAATGATATCGCGCGGCTGTTGCGCCAGCGCTTTCTGCATCATCGCGTAAGGCAGCTTGAGCGCGGTGAGATCGTTGGGAGAGGAACCACTGAAATTCTTCGCCATCGACGCGGCTTCCGAATTCCCGCGCTGCTTTTCCAGGTCCGGGCTGTAGGAACACCAATCATATTTCAAATAATCAAATCCCCATTCGGCGTATTGTTGGGCATCAAGCATTTCGTGATCGAAACTCCCAACGCAACCGCCGCATGTCCACGGTCCGGGCGAGGAATAAAGCCCGATCTTCAATCCCTTTTCATGAACGTATTTCGTCAGGCCGTTCATATCGGGAAAACGCGGATTCGGCAGAATGCGGCCCTGCGAATCACGATGCGGTCCTTGCAGTGTCGGGTCTTTCGAATCGCGATGCACCTGCCAGTAATCATCGATGTTGATGTACGTCCAACCATGATTGATCAAGCCGCTCTTCACCATCGCGTCTGCGGCGGCTTTGACTTTTTCCTCGGTAACGGCGCTCGCGAAACAATTCCAACTGTTCCAGCCCATCGCGGGCGTGAGGCCGATCTGATCGCCGCAGATGATTTTGAATTTTCGTTCTGCGGTGCCGCGTTTGTTTTTCGCGCGCAGCGTGACGGTGAATTCGCCGCGATCTTTCAAGGTGCCGGTAATGCGTCCGGTATTTTCATCAAGCTGCAAACCTTTCGGCAGTTTCTTTGCGGAAAAAGTCATCGGACGATCACCGGTTGCAGTGACGGTAAAAAGAAACGGATTCCCTGGCCGCACGCCAAAAACTTTTGCGCCGGTGATGCGGGGCTTGGGTGAAGGTTTTGGCGTGAGAATCACGGCGGCCTCGACCGGCGCTGTTATCGAGCGCGGTTTGCCTTCAATCATATCGACCTTCAGATCCGCCCAATCCGCGTGATCGTAATCAAAGCCATCGTTTGCGTCGCTCACGTGCAGCACGAGTGTTTTGACCCCGGTGAGATCAAGTGAAAATTCCTTCGCCGAATCCCCGGCGCGCATCACGCCGCTGCTCCAGATTTCTTTTCCATCCGCCTCAACGTGAAAAATAACCGAGCCGCGGTTTTCAGTTTCATCATCGACGCCGACCGAGCCGGACAGGCGTCGCGCTTTTCCCTGGAGATCAACAGGAATTGTTGACTCCGCGTGCGTGCCGATGCCGTGTTCGAAGGTTTTCCCGGCGATCCGCAGGGGATGACGTTCGACGGATTTGTTGGCGCGTGCCTCGCCCCAGCTCTGTTCGACCTGGAAAAGATCGATCGTCGAGAGTTGGATTTCCTCGGCTGAAATGCGTGGCGAACAGCAGAGCAGGGTGAGGGTGGCAAGGGTTGAAAGAAGCAACCGGTTTTTCATGCGCGGCATCTTCTCTACTGAATCACTCGAAAGGCAAGCCGGGAATGATCGTGGTGCGTGGTGCACTGGCGACGGGTAGCGCGTAGCGCAGACTGACAGTCTGCTGTGTCGCCGGCTGGCAGCCGGCGAGTATGACGATTTCAAAGGATTACTAAAAATTCGCGATAATTGAATTCGCATCGCGCGGCACGCCGATTTTTTGATTCTCGGTTGGGCCACAGGCTCAACGCTACACCTGCGAATCCTCTGCCATTTGTCATTCACATTCATCATTTCACATTGAAAACTCATTCGAGACTCGCCAGAGTCCGACGATGAATTTCCGAAGCAAAATCATCTCCCTGGAAAATCTTCCCGCCTGGCGCAAACAGATGCGCGACAGCGGACGGAAACTCGTCGTGACCAACGGCTGTTTCGACATTTTGCATCTCGGCCACGTCACGTATCTAGAGAGGGCGCGCAACGAAGGTGACGCCCTGTTGGTCGGCATGAACAGCGACGCAGCGGTGCGCGGTTTGAAAGGCGAAGGTCGCCCAGTGAACAGCCAGGAAGATCGCGCCGGCGTTCTGGCCGCGTTGGAAAGCGTGAACGGCGTTTGCATTTTCGATGACAAAAGCGCCGCCGGTTTTCTGGCCGTGGCGCAACCGGACATCTATGTCAAAGGCGGCGATTACACGCTTGAAACCTTGAATCAGGAAGAACGCCGCATTGTGGAAAATGCCGGTGGAAAAATTGTGTT
This sequence comes from Verrucomicrobiia bacterium, assembly GCA_035765675.1. Taxonomy (GTDB): domain Bacteria; phylum Verrucomicrobiota; class Verrucomicrobiia; order Limisphaerales; family DASXHY01; genus DASXHY01. The sequence goes on along the minus strand of DASTXC010000123.1, from coordinate 54,115 downwards.
GATCCAATTCGTTCCAGGAAAATCAACGACCGGATTGTTGGAACGAATCATGAAACTGTAATCGGCGCCGGCGCTTTGAGAACGCCGCAAATTTTTCCGAAACATCAGGAAGCGTTTCAGAGAGCTTAAGGATTAAACGAAGCCCTCACCCGTCCTTCGGACACCCTCTCCCATCGGATGGGAGAGGGACGGGGTGAGGGTTTTCTGAGGAACGTTAGCAACTCTCGTTCGCGCCAACAGTTCGCAAGCGCGAGCCATGCGATCTGAAAAAATGCGGCGCTCTTACGAGACGCCGCTACGTCAGTTACTTCGCTTCCGCCAGTGCTGAATCCAGCAGCCGAGCTGCGGTCGGCAATGAAGTTCGCAATGCATCCACCCGTGAATTCAAGCGAATCACCGTTTCCTTTGCGCCGGCATTAACGAGCCGTTGATACCATCCCACGAACGCTTTGCTGGCCGCGAGTTCTTCATCGGCATTGCGCGTTTCGGGAATCGGTTGCGATTCCACTGCCGAACAGAGAATGAATGCTGCAAGCGCATTGGGCGGACGAACGCAGTTGCACGCTTTTTCCCAAAGCGGCCGCGCGTGTTGCGTCTGCTGGCTGAGCAGCAATGCTTCCGCGCGAAACGCGATGATCGTCGGATCGTTCGGCAGCGCGCGAATCGCTTCGCTGGTCCAGTCGCAGGCGAATTCCAGAAACTCCCGCTGCTTCAAGGCAATCTCCGCGCCGAGTTTCCACGCGTTCACATGAGTTGGATCCTGCGCAACCACTTCATGCAATTTGTGCAACGCTTCGACCGGTTCATTCTGTGAAGCCAGCAACTTTGCGAAATCGAATTTCACATTCTCCAGCCTGCCGGATTCCGTGAGCGCAGTTTTAAAAGCTTCTTTGGCTCCCGCTACATCGCCGGTCTGCGCGAGGCTCAATGCGAGACAATGATTCGGCGCGGCAGTGAGAATGTCCGTGTTGATGGGAGCCAGCGCGGGCTGATTTCGTTTTGCCACGCATTGACGCATTTGCTCCGCCGCTTCGCGTGGCTGCTTCAACTCAAACAGCGCGAGGCCGAGTGCGAAATGCAGCGATGCGGTCAATCCGCCGTTTTTCGCCAGCGGCGAAGCCAGGATGCGAACGATTTCATCGTGCTGGCGTTCCTTGTAAAGATGCGCCGTGATCTGCGTGAGCAGCACTTCGCGCAATTCGGGAACCACATCCGACGATGGTTGCGCGGACATCAATTGAAACGCTTGGCGATATTTCTCCAAACCTTGGGTCAGTTCGCCGGAGCGAACCAGTTCCAATCCAAAATTCATGATCAGGTTCGGATCGTTCGGACGTTCCACAACAGCCTGTTCCAGCAAACGCAGATTGCGCTCAATCTTGTTGCGATCTTTCACGAGTTCTTTCGTGTAACCGTGATGCAGCAACTGTGCGGAGCCGAGCAGCGTTTCCAATCCCCAGGGTTTGCAATAAGGGATCAGACTTGGAAAAACCTGTTCGTGAATGCGCCCGTAGAAATGCGCGCCCGGCGCGTTGCGGAACAAACGCGGCACAAAACTGCGACCGTCGTTTTGACCGATATTCACGAGCGGCAGGCGACAGGCAATCGCGGAATTTTTCTGAATGTCCTTCAACAAATTCGCGTGCTGATCGGCAGGCAGTTCTTCGTCAGCGTCCAGCATCAAAACCCAATCGCCTGTCGCATGTTCCAGCGCGGCATTGCGCGCCGCGCTGAAATCATCGCACCAGGTGAACGCATGAACTTCCGCACCGAGACTTTTCGCAATCTCCACCGTGCGATCCGTCGAGCCGGTATCCACCACGACGATCTGATGTGCAATCGGCTTGATCGACTTCAGACATTGTTCAATGAAGCGTTCTTCGTTTTTCGTGATGACGCAGACGGAGAGGCGATGGTTGATGGCTGATGGTGAATTGCTGATGGATTCGGGCAACACGAGCCAGTCGGGCGTTGCATTACCCTTCAGCGGCTTTTGCAGAAACTGTTTCGCAGCTTTCCAGCCGGGCGCGAGAACACGCGCATGCTGCGCCAGTTTTTTTGCGCTGTCACCATCACCCGCGGCGAGGGCAATTTCAGCGAGCAGCAGAAACGCTTCGGGATGGAAGGGACGCTTGCCGATAGCGACAATCGTTTCGGTCCATGCCTGAGACCATGCTTTTCGAGCGTATTGTTCCCGCGCCTTCGAAAGCACACCGAGGGTCGCAACGGCCGGAATGGATTTGGCTGAAGCGACAACCGGCTTCGCGGCGTCGCGACAGGTGAGTGCGCGAATTCGTTCAGCGGCGATTTGTGCGGCGCGCTGCCAGGTCCAGTTGCGTCGGGCATGTTCGCTGGCGGCGCTTCCCTGCTGGCGAGCTTCATTTGGATTTGCCACGGCCCATTTCATTCGATCGGCGAGAGCATTCGCGTCGGGTTCGAGCAACCATGCTTCTGAAACGGTTTTCATTCCGCCAACTTCATTGCCGATGCTGCGGCGTGTCGAAGGAATACGATATGCGAAATCGTCCGTAGCGAAATCGTCCGTAGCGCCTCCGCCGGTGACGATCACTGGAAGGCCGCAGGCCATCGCTTCTAAAACCGGCAACCCGAAACCTTCGCCGCGATACGGATGAACCAGACACTGGCACGCAGTGTAAAGTCCCGGCAATTCTTCCGGTGAAAGTTCCTCGTCGAGATGGAGAATTTCCGGCGCGTTTGGAATCCGCTGTGCCTGTTTAATCTGCTCGGCAAAGGTCTGACCGCGATAAACCGAGTTGCCGCCGAAATCCTTGATCACGAGGCAAACGTCATCCGCTGCCGTGAAGTTCTTGAGATACGCGTTCAGAAGAACATCCGGACCTTTTCGGCCAATGGTTCCGCCGACAAACAGGAAACGAAAATTTTTCTTCGTTGGCAGTTGTCGGGGGGAGGCATCCGGATGAAACACGCTGGGATCAATTCCGTTCGGAACAATGTGAACCTTTGCGGCATCAATACCGGATTCGGTGTAGAACCGCCGCACGGTTTCGGTGGGGACCCAGAACTCGTCCACGTTTGCGGATTGCTTCACCCAATCGGCTGGTAACGCACCGAATTCCCAGGGCTGGATGACGGCGAGCTTGCCGGACTTTGGCTTCGACCAGTTCGGCGGCCACGAATGGCGAACCGTGATTTCAGCATTGGCAACGGTATTCGACAGCCTGGATTTGTAATTGGAAAGAATGTCTCCAGGCGTTTGCCCATTGTTTACTCGACGGAGATCAATGGAAGAATCTTTTTCCAGCGATTCTGTGATCGCGCGATTCACATGCGAAAGACTGCCGAAATCAAGGAACGAGCCTTCCCAGGCGACGACTGTGGCTTCGTGTTTGGAGATCGATTGCGACGCTGTTGCTTCTGGCTTCGCGCCGAGTTGTTCGTTGATCGCGGCGATGCGCAACTTCGCGAATGCGGCGGCTTTGGTCCAGGACCAGTTTTCCCGGACGTCAGCGGCGGCGGCTTGTCCTCTCTTTCGGGCGGATTCGGGATCAGCCAGGACTTGCTGGAGCAGGGTCTTGAGATGATTGACGGAAGGGCAAGCCCATTGATGACCACGATACATCGGGAACTCCATCTCGTTACCGATGTTTTCCAGACCTTCGATGTCAATCAGCAGCGAGCTGGCATCGTTCATAAACGCCAACTGTCCGCTCCAGCGGGTTCCAATCACCGGCAGCCCACAGGCCATCGCTTCCATGAAAGGGCGTCCCCATCCTTCGCCCCGGCTTGGCAGCACGAAGGCGTCCGCGCTGGCATACAGACGGGGCATATCAAGCTGGGCGATCTGTTCACCGAGAACAATGATCGGCGCAACGCTGTCGAGCGTTCTTCCAAGTTCCTTTTTCAGAAAGTCTGAAATGCGCTGTTTGATTTGATCTGTTGAACTCGAGCCTTCCGTGACATTTGGCAGATAAGAGCGAATGATCAGGCAAACATCGTCGTCAGCTCGGAATGCTTCCGCCCAGGCGCGAAGAAGAACATCCCAGCCCTTGCGGTGGATCCATTCAAAGACAGAAAGGAATGCAAAGCCGCGGCGGCCTTGAATCTGAAGCGGCTTCAATCCTGGGCGAAAGCGTTCTGTATCCACTCCCTGCGGAACAATGTGTATCGGCACCGTGACGCCCGCTTTTCGGAAAGTGTCCGCATTGAAATTTCCTGGAACCCAGATTTCATCCATCCCGTTACAGGCGGCGACCCAGTCGGCCGGGAGACGGTCGGTTTCGAACGTTGTTCTTCCCACCGCATAGCGCGCCTGAGGATCACGTCGCAAGGCGTACGCGGGAGCGACAGTGACCTGGATATGTTCTGAAGCAACGGGGTTTGCAAGCAGCTTCTCCAGATCGCGCCGTTCGGTTTGCTCCATCGCCTCGCGAAATTGCTTCGACATGCGGCCAATCGATTCGAGCCGCATTGGAACCTGATCCTTGAGGTGGCGGATCAGATAACGGGATTCATCCGCATAGCCGCTGGGATCGAAGACCGGTGACTGCCAGCGAACCTGCCGGGCGCTCAGAAGTTCGGACGGGGGCAGGTAAGTAGCAGGTTTGTCAACGGTCGTTGATGGCGCGGATTTCTTTTCGAGATCCGGCTGCGTTGTCGAAGTGGTCTCGCGATCCATCAGATTGGCAAGCCGCGCGGCTGCGAATTCAGCAATGCTTTCCCACGTCAGGTGCGAGAGGCAATGCTGGCGCGCTTTGATCGCAGGAAGTTGTGAACCCAAACGGTCGGCCACGAGCGCACGCATCAATTGTCTCAAATGTGTTTCATCCGCGACGGATTGATTGGGTTTGCGCCGGACGATCTTCAGGAATTTGCCCAGGTCGGGATATGCGGCGTTAACGGCTTCGCCCGCGATCACGGGCAGTCCCAGCGCGAGTGCTTCGATCACGGCGCGTCCAGTGGATGGATTTGTCGGAACGTGGATCAATGCACTCCCGGACGAATAGAAGGCGGGCATGATGTCTTCGCCGCGGCAATGCGTGTCGCCGCTGATCATTCGAAATTGTTCCGGCGAGAACTCCGGGTTCTCGCGAGAGAACCGAGACAAGGTCTGTTGGTAAAGCGCAACCTTTTCTGCGTGACTCAAATGGGTCAGGGAACATTTGATCACCAACTGCGCTTCGGCGGGATTCCGGAATTCGCGCAGGAAAGCTCGTGCCACAGTTTCCCAGCCGCTGCCCGGACTCCAGTCGGTGACACATAGAAAACGAAACAATCCATTCGGGCGCAGTTCGTTGACCGTGGCGCCGTAAGCCAGAGCGGAGACGCCGGGTGGAACGAGCGCCACCTGTGTTTCCGCAACGCCGGCCTGGATCAATGCTTGTCGAATGGCTTCCGAACCCGCCCAGAATTCGTCTGCGCGGGTTTGAATCCAGCGACGGATTTCAACAGCGTCCAAAGAGCGGACGAAGGCAACCGTCGCGAATGCATTTGAGGCGCGGCGGAATGCGGTTGGATCGCCGCTGAAGACCTGAATGACCTGCTCCGAGGTTTCCAGTGTGGAAAGTTCATTCAACCGTTCGAAGTCTTCGGGATTGAGCAACGCGGAGCTGGAATTCAGAGATGCATTGGATTGAACCCGAATTGGAACCTTCAAGCGGTCGAGCGCGAGAATGATTCCACGGTTGCGGTCATGAGAATCGAACACCGGTGCCTGCCAGAGAAGTTTTGCGCGTTTGTCGGACGGGAACTGGTAGCGCGGACGGCGCAGTTGCAGATCGCCTTCGGAGATCCGGCCGGCTTCGCGGCAGGTTTGGGCATAGAGCGCGGCGACCTGTCGTGCGTCATTGCGCGTCCGGTAATAGTTTCGCGCAGCAGTGGCGCGTTTTTCACGTTCGCCCGGGTTCTTGATCAGGTTTTCCCAGATCGCAACGAGATCATTCACCTCATTGTCAAAATCGAGCTTGATCACGCATTCGTCCGGGATGTCGGCGAACTGAGCGAAGTTGGAAACGATGGCGGGTTTGCCGCAGCCGAGAATGCGCGTGAGGCTGCCGGATTCTTCGCCGCGCGCGGGATAACGGAGATTGACCGTCACATCAGCCGCACTGAGGTAATCGAAGAACTGTTCGTCAGTGACCCAGCCGGTGATTCGAACACGGTTCTGCAATGATTCGTCCTGAATGCGTTTATTGAGCAGCGCGCGGAACTGAGAGTCGGGCGCTTCGCCGGCCAGAACGAGCAGCGCCTGCGGATTGCGTTTCGCGAAACGGGCAAACGCTTCGAGCGTTATGTGATTGCGCTTGTGAAGCTGGACGAGGCCGAGCGAGGTAATGACGAAGGCGTTTTTCGGAAGCTGCACCCTTTCACGCGCCGACGCGGCAGCGTCCACATGCATCGCCTTTTCTGAAAGCAGATGCGGAATGACGCTGATGGGCAGACTGGGAAATTCCTGATGCAGCAGGCGGCGGGAGTGTTCGTTGTGAACGATGACGGCCTGCGAGCGGTTCAACACACCGCGCAAATGCAATCGGCTCGATGGTTCATTCGCGCATCCGCGGCAGTCGTATTCATGGAGAACGACAATGCCCGGACGATTTGCAGCCAGCTTGTAAATCTCGCCGTGAAATCGGTTGTTGCCGAGGTGGTACACCACGGCGTCGTAACGATAGGTCCAGTCCGCGCCGTCGATGTCGCTGATGGAGTGAACAAGGCAATGCTTTAACACCTCGCGACTGGAAGGAACGAAATCATCGACAAAGAAATCGATTCGCGCGTGTTTGCTGAGTTCGGGCAGCAGTTCCTCGACGTAATCGGCCACACCGGTCTTGAGGGGCCGCAGCGGAGTGACCATCGCAATGCGCATTCCGCGTTGCGTGGATATTCCGTCGTTTTGATAGAATTGTTCTTCGTCGGCTTGAATCTGATTTTGCCAGCGTTCGAGGAAGCGTCGATAGTTCGCGTTGCTGGAGCTGTGTCCGCTCTTGACGGATGCGGATTCGAAATGGCGGATCACGCTTTCCGCGCAGCAGATGATCTTGCGGCCGAGGGCGCGGATTTTGAAGCACAGGTCCAGGTCTTCGCCGCCGTTGAGATAGCCTTCATCAAAGCCACCCACCTGATTGAACAGGTCGCGCGGAATCATCATGCTTGCGGCAGTCACCGCCTGATACTCACGGGTCTGCCGAACGAACGGCTGATCCGCGAGGCAGAATTTGTAGAGATGAAGTGATTCCTTGCGTGAATTGAATGCTATGCCGCAATGCTGAACGCGGTCGGGTTCGTTTTCGTTTGCTGTGCGTTTTGGGAAAAGCAACAGGCTGCCCGCGATGCCAAGCTGTGAATCCTGATCAAAGGCGCACAGCAACGCTTCCAACCAGCCCGCTTCCGGTTGCGTGTCGTTGTTGAGGAACAGAACAAATTCACCCCGCGCGGCTCGCGCACCGGCATTGCAGGCGCGCGAAAATCCGGAATTGCTGCCGAGCTGAACGGTTCGCAATCGCGGATAAAACTTCCGGGCATTCCGAAGGAATTCGAACGTGCCATCATCGGACGCGTCATCAACCACAATGATTTCATAATCCGACTGTTCGGAAGTATTGCGGTGGATGGCGTTCAGGCATTCCGCAGTCAGCTTGAGATTATTGTGAACGGGAATGACAATCGAAACTTTTGACTGGGAACCGGATTCCTGCGCGGAGGATTGTGTCGCTTCAACGACGGAACGAGAATTCGTGGCCAAGCCGTGTTTCCGCAGTTCCTGAAGTTCGTTCCAGATGGCCGGTGCAATGACGTTGATATCGAAATGTTCCTGCGTGAGTTGAGCCGCGCGTTCACCGATTTGATTTCGACGAACTTCATCTTCGAGCAGTTCGGCGCAGGCCTTCGCCATTGCTTGAACGTCGAGATGCGGCACGGCGATTCCAGCGCCCATGGTGCAGAATTCCGGAGCGCCGCCGGACTGTTCGAAGCACACCAGCGGTTTTCCGAGCGCGGCGGCTTCAAGCATCACCAGCGGAAACGGATCTTCGCGTGAAGTCAGAACAAACAGATCGCACGCATTCAGCAAGGGACAGGGATTCGCTTGTTCGCCGGCAAAATGCAGACGGTCCGGCACGCCCGCTTTCGCAACGGCTGCAAGGTATTGTTGGCGATGGTTGTCATCGGGAAAGCGTCCGATCCAAACGAGATGAACCGGGCGGCTGGTTTTCGACTGCTTCAACACTTGAGCGAGTTCGATGAAAAGGTCGGTGCCTTTTCGCCAGTCGGCCGAACCGCAGGCTGCAACGACGAAAGCGTTTTCAGGAATCTGGTTGTTCTTTTTCGCCTCGACGCGCGGAGTCAATGCAGCCCGGGCTTGTACCTCTTGCACCGAAATGGCTTCGTAATGACGGGAAACATTTCCAGAAATTCCGCGTTGCGCGAGCGTCTGAACGACAGCTTCGGCACAGCCAAAGTAATGCGACGTCTGGCGCGTGGCAGCCATCCAGCTTTTCTCTCCGAAATACGAAATGGCGTAATCCAGTTCGTGCATGTGCGTCAGCACTGGAATGGAGCCCCGCCCGAGCGAATCGATCAACTCGCCGTTGGTGCAGGTGTTGGAATAAATCAGATTCACGCCAGCCAGGTTGCGGCCATGGCGTCCAAATGTTTCCGGCGTGAAAGTCTCGGCCAATGTGCGGAATTCGGGTTCAAGCGGGCCGCCGTTGCGGAGGAGAACTTTGAAGGATGCGGACGTGTTCGCCTTCAGCCAGCGCAGCAGGTTCAAAAGAAACATCGGCGCGCCGCTGCGGGAAGCATCGTGCGAGACGAACAGAATGTGTTTCTGTGTCTGCGGGACCGCGATTTCGGCCGGCAGAATCGGATTTGAAACGGCCGGATTCTCGAGCCGCAATTGTTTTAAACCGTGTTTTGCGGAAAATTGGAGAACCTGCTGTCGGAGCGGTTCGGATACAAAATCCGCGTCGGCGCAGAGGCTGGTGACGCATGCGTCATTACGTAATCCGAGGAGTGCGGAGGAGGATGAGCCAATCACTGTCAGTTCCTGCCCTGCCCACAATGGGAGAAGGCATTCAATTGGAACGCAAGCCGCCAGGTCATCCGTGAACACAACCGGCAGGCGGTCCTTGGGGAATTCTGTCAGCAAACGCTGAGTCTTGGCGCCGGGATCACGCGGATGACGTTTGAACAGAACAGGAGAAAGTCCTTCCTTTTCCAGGTGCGAAAGAATGGCCGAATAATAATCCAGTTCTTCAGTCTCGGTGCATAGCTTGCTGAGCCCCAAATGCTGGCTGAGAACAATCGCCGGGGGAAGCGTGCCGCAACTTCGGATCTGCTGTTCAAGGTGCTTGCCGAGGGAACTGGCGGCCAGTTCGCGGTAAACCGCAGACATGATAGCCGGTTCAATCACCTTTGCGTTTCCAATTTCGGCGCTGTCCAAAGCCAAATAATCCGGGCACCAGATATCGGCTTTGGCGGGAAAGACAGCCAAAGTTGAATTGAACCCGCGCCAATCGGGCGTGGTCCAGTCGCGGAGAATAAGTTCGTTCTGGATTCCATCGGCAACCAGATGCACCGAGGAAGGTTTGAGCGCGGATAAAAAGTAAAAATCTTCCGGCATATTAGGACGCGCCGGCACGAGCGTTCGCAAACCGCAGTGCTCGCGGAGTTCGGGAACTATTTGAAGCAGGCGTTCACTGATCACTTCTTCCGGATGGCTCCGCCATGATTGAGCTTCCGCAGGGCTGAGTTGGTCAGGATCGAGCCGCCAGTTTCGAACAACCCTGGAAATGTTTCCGCAGTAACGCGCTCCCCAAATCTCGCAGGCCGCGCGCAGGGCGGTTTCCATGGCGGCGTTGAAACAGGAGATGATTGAAAGCACGCGCAGGTCTCCGGTCTCGATGTTCATCTGGCGCAGTGCTGCGATCATTGTCGCTAACTGCGAAATGCCGGTAGGCAGCAGCAGGATGCCCGATGTGCTGGTCTTCATGGGTTTGTTTAAATCGATTTTTAATCGCCGGGTGGCCAACGGTTTGTTCGGGGGAAGGCACGCCAGTTTCTCAAAGGTGGAAAGTGGGCGTTGGCCGAGAACATGTCTTTGAATTTCCTTAAAAAGTTTCCGGTTTAACGCGGCGCGTTCGCACTCCTGGCGCAACATAGGGAGGTCTGAACACACTTTCAGATTTCCGGGAAGCAGTTCTAACATTCCCTCGACTTTCCAGGTGTTCGATCCCAGAGCAACAAACGGTACGCCCGCCAGCGCAGCAAGGCAAACGCCGTGGTGACGGGCCGTAATTACGAGCTTTGCCTGGGCGAGGTCCGCGACCGCGTGGCGCCAGTCTCGTTCCCGCTGCGGATCCTCCAACGGGTAGAAAACGGCTTCAGTGCCCAACTCGCGAAGCAGTTGTTTCAGCGCGCAACCCACGTCGCCCTCGCGGGTCGGATGCCAGTCCGTGATCACCACTTTGCCTTTGAAATCATTCAGCGGATTGGAATCAAAAGGAGCATCAAAGATGGAATCCAGAACAATGCGATGGGGAATGCCGAGTTGTTTCAGATAAGCCGATGAAGCTGCGTCCCGAACCGTGAAATCGGTGAGCTTCCGAAGTGTATCGGCATAACACTCGCACTCTTGAAAAACCGCATTCACCAGGAACGTGGGCAATCCCATTTCCTGTGCGCCCGCGAGAATCGTGAGCAGATGCAGCCCGCCGCCGTGATGGATGGTGCCCTCGCCATTGACAATCACGGCATCCACTCTCCGCAAATCGCGGGCGAGCCTGGAATTGCGAAAAGCGCGGAGAGAGTTTTCCGGATTTCCTTGCCAGAGTTCATGCCATTCGCCGAGAAAACTGCGGACCGCAATTTTGAAACCGGCTGCTGCCAGCATTGTGTCGTGGGCGAGCGAGACTCCCCGACATCCAACATGCGCGGTCCGTCCCGTGTCATTGAACAGCGCCACGAACGGCGTGGATTGGCTTTCACGAACCGCGGCGTTTGAGCTGATGAAAGTGGCGGGATTCATGAGGTTCGGTCGGCTATGACTACTGAACGGGCGGCGCAGGGCGAACCGCCTTTGCCGTTGACACCAGACGGTAGTCGAAGCCATGAAGCGTTCGGGCGCGCACCAGCCAGTTGTTGCTCTGGCAGAACGCATCGAATGCATGCTTCTGAAGGAGATTTCTGAACCATTCCAGCGAAGACCGTTTCACGAAAACGAACTTGTTATAGAACGCCGCCAGCGGCGCGAGATCGTCATGCTGTTTGAAATAATCGTCCACGCCCTCAGCAACGCCGGGCCATTCTTGATTGAAATAGTCGTCGAGAACAATCATTCCGCGATCATGCAGTGTGAGTGCCGCGACGCGCATGTCGTTCCGGGTTTCATCGGCTGAATGGCCGCCATCCACGCTGAAGAACCGGATTCCGGAGCCGATCTCCTCCGGCGTAACGGCGTCGCTGCGTTTGATCAGCAGCCGGACATATTTTGGATCGGGATCGAGTTTGCGAAAGTTCTGAGCGAAGGCGGAAACGGTGGCGCCCATTCCCGAACAGGAAGTGTTGAGTTCGGGCATGTCGAAGATGTCATTGACAATCAGCAGTTCCCGGTCGGGGTTCAGGAATGTGGCCATTGCCAGGCTCAGCTTGCCACGATACGCCCCGATTTCGGCGAAGTTTCCGACAATGCCTTCCGCCACTTGAGCGCGGTTAAGATGCTGCAGCAGCAGCACGGCTTCCCAGAAGAGCCAGCCTTCAATCGAGGGAAACATCGCCTGATAACGGCTGAACAGTTTGTTGTGTGGCGGCCGGATGCTGGCGAAGAGCGAAGCTGCCTTGCTTCCCGGCAGCAGGGGGAGCGACTCGGGGCCTGAAATTGTATCAGTGGTGGATGAAGCGGTGGAGACATTCATGGTTTGAATTCGTTTTGCTGGTTGAGTATTTCGCGTTCGGCTGCGTTCAGGTTTCCCTGAGCGATCGGATCGTGGGGGCTAAGTGTCAGGATTCGGTTGAAGCACGATCTCGCGGCATGATATCGCTTCAATCGATACCAACAAACCCCAAGGCTCAGGAATATCTCCATATCATCCAGATCCAGCATCAGCGCGCGTTCAAGAATTTCGCGGGCTTCGGCGAAGCGTTCGCCGGCCATCAGGAAACCGGCAAAAAGTTTCAGCGCACCGAGGTTCTCGGGTTGCAGGTCGAGTGAGTTGCGGAAATGGGTTTCAGCGTTTGCCCAGCTTTGGCGGTGTTGCTGCACCACGGCGAGATGAAGCTGGAGCGTCGCATTGTCGGGACGCAGTTCATCAGCTTGTGTGAAAGCAAACAGCGCGGCATCGAGATTGTTCGAAGTGAAATGCAGGCTGCCGAGCGCGATCCAGATTTCGACGTCGAACGGATCGAGGTCGAGGGCGTGTTGCAGAAAGTCGCGGGCGAATCCGAATTCCTTTTGCGCGTACCACTCGTCGGCGCGCGTGAGGCACCAGTCTTTGAGATCGGCGAGGTCGGTGGATTTCGGCGGAACGCAACGCGGTTGATTGACTGCAGCCGCAGTCGCGATCGTGGCGGCGGGACGAGCGGCGGTTTCAAAAGTGAACCGGCGTCGGGCTGAACTCAGTTGCCTGTGTTGTTCCATGTTTTTCCGCGTTTAAAAAAACCGGGCGGGTCTGTGATGGGGACCCGCCCGAGGAAGGAGCCAGCGGTCCCGTCAATCGGCGACCGACGAAATTCGCTGGACACTTGTTATTGCAATAACTTCAGCACGCTCTGCGGCAGGCTGTTCGCCTGGGCCAGCATCGCGGTGCCGGATTGCACCAAAATATTCTGCTTCGCAAATTCCGTGGATTCCTCGGCGACATCCACGTCCTGAATCCGCGAATTCGCGGCGGTCAGGTTTTCTTTGCTGACGGTCAATTGATCGGACGTGTAGTTCAGGCGCGATTGATAGGCGCCAATGCCGGCGCGATCCTGCGAAAGCTGCGTGATCGCGAGCTTCACTTTGTCGAGCGCCAGGCGGGCGTCAGCGACGGTGTTGAGATCTGCGCCGAGAACGTCGTTGTAAATCTGTGAGCTGAGGCTGATGCCATTCATCGTGAGCGTGTTGCCTTCGGAATCGAGCGTCACGTCAATGGTCGCTCCGGAGAACAAACTCACGCCGTTGAAATCGGTTGTGGCCGACGTGCTGATGAATTCGCTGAGCTGCGAATATTCGCTTTGATACAAAGTGCGGTCCGCGTCGGACTTGGTCACGTCCTGCGCCTGGAGCGAAAGTTCGCTCATGCGGGTGAGGGCGTCGGCAATCTTCTTGAGATAACCGTCCTGCGTCTGGGTAAAGGAAATCGCATTGCCTACATTGCCGCGCGCGGCATCAACGCGGCGAATCTGCGCGGTCAATCGCGAACCCACCGCCATGCCCGCGGCGTCATCGGCCGGGCTGACAATTTTGCTGCCGGAGCTGAGGCGCGAGAGCGACTTGCTGAGCAGGGTTTGGCTGGCCTCCAGATTGTTGGCGGAGAGCTGCGAGCTGATGTTGGTGCTGATGATCATAGGCTTTTCGAGGGAGCGGCCGGAGATGCGGCGGCGGCCGGAGATTTGATTTTTGCGAGCGGAATCCGGGGCAGCGGCGCTTTTTGTGTGGTGAGCGCTTGTTTGTTGTTGCGCTGGATTTCGTCGTAAACTTCCTGCCGATGCACCGGCACGTCGGACGGGGCTTCAATGCCGACCTTCACGACATCACCTTCGACGCGCACGATCTTCAAATGGATGCGGCCGTCGATCACGATGCTTTCGCCGGATTTGCGGGAGAGAATGAGCATGGTGGCAGGTTGAAAAAATTACGAAAGGGGCAGCGGATGCTGGACGGAATATTCCGCGGCGTTGGCGAGAATGACCTGTTTGCCGACGCCGGTATTGCGATTGACGACCACCGGGCCTTTGAGATTGATGGTCGCGCGATTGGAACCGTGCAGCGTGACGATGTTGAGCAGGGCGGCTTCTTCGGGTTTATCGAGCCCGAGAAATTCCACGTCGCTCTGCGGAATGTCGGGATGATAATCCGGCACTACGAGAAAAGGATCGATGACGACGAATGCGAGTGATGGATTGTCTTTGACCTGAAGCCAGCGGAAGGGCGCTTCCTCGGGATTGGCGATCAGCAGATAATTTTTCATCTGCTCGAAGCCAAGAATGCCCATGGGCATTCGCACCTCGCAGGTGACTATCTGCGTCGGCGCTTCCGTTTCAATCGTGTTCATGCATTTCATGCCGAGGGGCGTTTAGCAACGCACATGCCAGCAGTTGAAAATCGTCGGAAACTGCTGGTTTTCCGAGGGAAACGTTGAAAATGCCAAGGGATGTGCGGTGGATGAACCCGGCAAAAATGACTGGGTGGGGAAAAATTGCCGAGAAGGTTGGGGACGATGATAGAGGATAGATGATAGTGGATGGAGGACGGGCGAAGCGGGGGCGCGTTGAAGTTCCAAGTCCAAATTCCAAACTCCAGGTTTCGGATTTCGGGTTTTGGGTTTCGGGTCTCGGGTCTCGGGTTGGATGCTGTTTCGAGTCGGGCGCGCTTATTTCCGGGTAGCGGCTGCCGCGCTGCGGCAGCCCGGGCGCACTGTTCCGCGCCCGTTCGGAAAAAGCTCAAATCTCGAAAGCGGCGCGAAGAACCGGTTCGCGCCAGCGGCTCGCAAGCGCGAGCCGCTCCACCACGGACTATTAACTACTGACTACTGACTACGGACTGACGGTCTCAAAAATAATTTTATCCCCGGTCATTTTTGCCGATAGCAATGAGTCTTGTTTTGATTTCCGTCGCGAAGGGATTCAGAGCCGGAACAAAATCGCTTTTGCAATGACGACCAACAGCAGCCGCAGAATTCTGATCGTGGATGACAATCCCGCGATTCATCAGGACTTTCGCAAGATTCTCGGGAACAACCAGTCCGCCGAAGCCGAATTCCAGGCGGCGGAAGCGGCGCTCTTCGGAGACATCGCGGTCAACCCGGCTCATGTCGCTTTCGAAATGGATTTCGCTTTTCAAGGTGAGGAAGCGCTGCAGATGGCTCAGCGCGCGCAATCCGAAGGACGTCCGTACGCGATGGCGTTCATGGATGTGCGCATGCCGCCGGGCTGGGACGGCATTGAGACCACCGCGAAAATCTGGGAAGTCGATCCGCAGCTCCAGATCGCGTTCTGCACCGCGTATGCTGATTATTCCTGGGAAGCCATGTCCGCCAAGCTCGGCAACATGGACAGCTTCGTCATTCTGAAAAAACCGTTTGAAGTGGTGGAAGTGTTGCAGCTTGCCAACGCGTTCACCGCCAAATGGAATCTCGCGCAGGAAACGAAACTGCACATGCAGCGCCTGCAGGAGAGCGAACATCGTTACGAATTTCTGACCAACACGATTCCCGGAATCGTCTGGACGTCGCGCCCGGATGGGGCAATCGATTACGCCAATCGCCGCGCGGATGAATATTTTGGGGCTGATTCTACCAAAATCGCGGACGGCGACTGGGCGGGGCTGGTGCATCCGGAAGACGCGGAGCGTGTAAAAGAGCAGTGGCAACGCAGCATCGCCAGCGGCGAAGTTTTCGAAACGGAATATCGCCTGAAAGCTGCCGACGGAATTTTTCGCTGGCATCTTGGTCGCGCTCATCCGCTGCGCGATCAATCCGGTAAAATTATTCAATGGGTGGGAACGGCGACCAATATTGAAGATCAGAAACGCGCCGAGCAGAGTTTATTGTCGTCGCAGGCGGAACTGGAAAAACGCGTGACTGAACGCACCGAAGCACTCGCGCGCGAACGCGATCTGCTGCAGGCGCTGATGGACAACCTGCCGGACTGCATTTTTTTCAAGGACGCGGATTCCCGTTTCACCCGCATCAATCAGGCGCACGCGCGCATGCTGGGCCTGAGCGATCCGCAAAAGGCGATTGGAAAAACCGATGCGAATTTTCTGTCATCGCGGCTGACGCGCCAGGCGTTGGTGGACGAGCGCCGGATTTTTGCGACAGGCGAACCGATGCTCGATGCGACCGAACAGGTTCAAACCGCGGCGGGCGAAACAATCTGGATTTCCTCAACCAAAGTTCCGTTGCGCGACGCGCAGGGAAATTTCACCGGGCTGGTGGGTGTTTCACGCGACATCACCGAACGCAAGCGCTTTGAAGAGAAGCTGGCGTATGAGCGCGAGTTGCTCCGCACGCTGCTCGAGAATTCGCCGGACTTCATTTATTTCAAGGATCGCGAAAGCCGGTTTCTGCGTTGCAGCCGAACGCTGGCGCGGCGCTTTGGCGAATTGCCGGAGAATCTGATCGGCAAGAGGGATGTTGATTTTTTTGATGATGATCATTCGCGCGATGCGTTTGAAGATGAACAGAAAATCATGCGCACCGGTGAGCCGCTGATCGGCAAAGTCGAACAGGAAAAGTTAAAATCCAACGAGCGCGTTTCCTGGGTGTTGACGAACAAAATGCCGTTGCGCGACGAGCAGGGAAAAATCATCGGCACATTCGGCATTTCCAAAGACATCACCGCGTTGAAGGAAGCCGAACTGGGGCGGCAGATGTCCGAACTGCAATTGCGGCAGTCGCAGAAGCTCGAAGCCATCGGCCAGCTCGCCGCGGGAATCGCTCATGAAATCAACACGCCCACGCAATACGTCGGCGACAACACGCGCTTTCTCAAAGATTCCTTCGACAGCATTTTCAAAGTCGTGCAGGCGTACGGCGAACTGTTGCAGGCGGCGAAGCATAATTCAGCCAGCGCCGAACTGATCGCCAAAGTGGATGCCGCGCTCGCTGCGGCCGATCTGGATTATCTTTCGGATCAGGTTCCTGCCGCGATTCGCGAAACGCTGGAAGGCGTGGAGCGCGTGACGAAAATTGTTCGCGCGATGAAAGAGTTTTCGCATCCGGGCGGCAGCGACAAAACGCCCGCCGATTTGAACAAAGCCATTGAGACCACCACCACCGTCGCGCGCAACGAATGGAAATATGTTGCGGACCTGGATCTGCAGCTTGATCCCGCGCTGCCGCTGGTGCCGTGTTTGATCGGGGAATTCAATCAGGTGATTTTGAATCTCGTTGTGAACGCCGCGCATGCGATTGGTGATGTCGTCAAAGATCGCGGCGGTGAAAAGGGCCGGATTACGATTCGCACCACACGCGATGGCGAATGGGTGGAAGTGCGCGTGAGCGATACCGGTGCGGGTATCCGTGAAGCCGTGCGCCCCAGAATTTTTGAACCATTCTTTACAACCAAGGCGATGGGGAAAGGTTCCGGCCAGGGACTCGCGATGGTTTACGGCAGCGTGGTTCACAAGCACGGCGGCTCGGTGAATTTCGAAACTGAAGTAGGGCAGGGCACCACATTCATTCTGCGCCTGCCGATTGTGCCGGCCAGTGATTCGCGAGTGTCATCCACCTCGGCTGCTGGATTTGTATTGTCCAAACTGGTTCCCGCCGCTTCCGTTGTATGAAGAATCTTTTATTTGTTGATGACGAACCGCGCATTCTCCAGGGCCTGCAACGCCAGCTCTACGGCATGCGCAGCGAATGGGATATCAGCTTTGCGGACAGCGGCGCCAATGCGCTGAAAGTCATGGCGGAAAAGCCGATCGATGTGGTTGTCAGCGACATGATGATGCCGGGCATGGACGGCGCTCAACTGCTGACCGAAGTGATGAAACGCCATCCGAACACGGTTCGAGTGGTGTTGTCCGGACACGCGGATCGCGAATCCGTGCTGCGGCTCGTGGGCCCGGCGCATCAATATTTATCCAAGCCGTGCGACGCGGAAGAATTGCGAACTGCGATTCGCCGGGCGTTTGCGTTGCGCGATCTGTTGACGAATGAACAATTGAAACAGCTCGCCACGCGCTTGCGTTCATTGCCCACGCTCCCGGCCTTGCACGCGCAGTTGACGCAGGAATTGCGCAAGGAAGAACCATCGCTGGAAAACGTCGGCAAAATCATCGCCCAGGACATCGGCATGACGAGCAAGATTCTGCAACTGGTGAACTCTGCGTTCTTTGGTTTGCCGCAGCCGCTGAGCAGCGCGCGCGAAGCGGTGATGTATCTCGGACTGGCGACCGTGCGGGCTTTGGTGTTGTCGATCCAGGTGTTCTCGCAGTTCGATCAGAATCTGATTCGCGGATTTTCCATTGATGCCTTGGCGCAACATTGCTGGGTGACCGGCGTGATGGCCCGGCGCATTTCGGAATTGGAAAACGCCGGGCCGCAGGTGAACGATCAATGTTTTCTCGCCGGGCTGTTGCACGATGTTGGCCAATTGATTTTGGCGTCCGGTTTGCCGGAGGAATATGCGCGGGTGATTGCGAAAGCGAATACGGAAGGCATCAGTCTTTGGGCGGCGGAACAAAGCGAATTCGGAGCGACGCACGCCGAGGTAGGCGCCTATCTGCTTGGGCTGTGGGGATTGCCGAATATGATTATCGAAGCTGTCGCGCTGCATCATCGACCGTCCGATTCGCCGGTGAAATCGTTTTCTCCATTGATCGCGGTCTGTGTGGCCGACGCCTTCGCGCACGAACAAAGTGGAACGACGAGCGAATCCACGAAGGAACAACTCGAAGAATGCCTGTCGCAACACGGCCTGGGAGATCGGCTGGAACGCTGGCGGGAACATTGCTTTGATGACGGGTTGTGAGGCAGGATGGGGTTGAGGAAATTATGAGTGAGAAAATTTTATTTGTTGATGACGATCCGAATCTGCTCGCCGCGTGCGAACGGAGCTATCGCCGGCGGTTTCAACTCGATACCGCGGAAGGCGGCGAAGCGGGCCTGGCGAAAATTGCCGAACGCGGACCCTACGCGGTGGTCATTTCGGATCGGCAGATGCCCGGCATGGATGGCATTCAGTTTTTATCGCAGGTTCGCCAGCGCGTTCCGGACACTGTGCGCATCATGCTCACCGGGAATGTGGATCTGGAACACGCGGTTCGCGTGGTGAACGAAGGCAGCATTTTCCGTTTCCTCATCAAGCCTTGCCCGCAGGAAGTTCTCGGCAAAGCACTTGAAGACGGCCTCGCGCAATATCAACTCATTCAGGCGGAGAAGGAGTTGCTCAATAAAACACTGAGCGGAAGCGTGAAGCTGCTGACGGATATTCTTTCGATGGTTGATGTCCGCTCATTTGGCCGGACGGAAAAATTGCGCGGCATGATCAACGAAGTGGTTGAGAAAATGTCGGTGAGCAATCCGTGGGAATTGCACGTCGCCGCGATGCTGGCGCCGATTGGTTATGTCACGTTGCCGGCGGAGACGATGGTGAAAGCGCGAGCCAGCCATGCGCTTTCGAAAGTCGAAGAGCAGATGGTGGCGAACGTTCCTGAAATTGCGGCGCGGCTGTTGAACAACATTCCCCGATTGGAAGGCGTCGCGAAAATCGTTCATTACCAGAACAAACGTTTTGATGGCACAGGCTTTCCGCCAGACGACATCAAAGACGAAGCCATTCCGATTGGCGCGCGGTTGTTGAAAATTCTTTCCGATCTCGCGCAACTCGAAGCCGAGGGCGCATTGCCGTTGCGTGCCCTGTCCGAAATGCAGCATCGCAACGGTTGGTACGATCCGAAACTGCTTGCGGAAGTTCGCGCCTGTTTCGGCGGACCGGACGCCACTGCGGAAGCCGTGAAGGAAACCGTCGCGATGGCAGTGCGGGATTTGAATGTCGGGATGGTCTTGCACACGAACGTTCTGACAAAGGACGGAACACTCGTGCTGGCGGCGGGGCATCAGATCAACGAGATGAGCTTGGAAAAGATCCAGAATTTCGAACAGCTCTCCGGCATTCAGGAACCGATCTTCGTGGAAGTGGCGAAGTAAAACGGAGCGCGGAGCATCACTCCGCGTTCCGATTGAAATGGCTCCGCTGATTCAGCTTCTTAACTTCCGTTCCAGAATTTCTCCAACCAATGCAGGATTGGCTTTCCCTTTCGAAAGTTTCATTACCTGGCCTTTCAGAGCATTGATCGCGGCGACTTTGCCGGCCTGATAATCCGCGACAAACTTCGGATTCGCTGCAATCGCTTCGTCGCAGAATTTCTCAATCGCGCCGGTGTCGCTGACCTGCGCCAGACCTTTCTCCTGAACAATCAGGGCAGGGGATTTGCCGGTTTCGAACATCTCGGCGAAAACCTGTTGCGCGGCGGAACTGCTGATCGTTTTGTTGTCCACCAGCCCGACGAGTTCAAGTAACGCCTCGGGTTTGAATTTCAAATCGTTCAATGTGGTGAGTTGCATCTCCGAGGTTTCGAGTCCGATCGCGGATTGTTCGGCGATTTCCTTTTGATTCGCTTCCGCGAGTTTTGCCTGGAGATTGTTGATCAGCCAGTTGGCGATGGCTTTCGGATTCTTCGCTCCTTTGGCAATGCTTTCGAAATAGTTGCCCAGGGCAGCATTGCTCTTGAAAACTTCGGCGTCGCCGGCGGGCAATCCAAAATCCTTCATCAACCGCTGCTTGCGCGTGAGCGGAAGTTCGATCACGCGTTTGGAAACTTCTTCCAGCCATTTCTCCGAAGGCTCGAGCGGCATCAGATCCGGATCGGGAAAATAGCGATAATCATGCGCGTCCTCTTTCGTGCGCATCTGTTCCGTAATGCCGGTGACGTCATCCCAGCGGCGCGTGGATTGGATCAGCTTTTCACCGCGCTGAACGGCTTCGATCTGGCGAGGAATTTCGTAATCCAGCGCGCGACGCACACCGGAAAAGCTGTTCATGTTTTTGATCTCAATTTTTGCGCCGAGTTCTTTGCTGCCTTTCGGACGGACGCTGACGTTCACGTCGCAACGCACCATGCCCTTTTCCATATCGCAATCACTGACGCCGCCCTGGATCAGAATTTCCTTCAGCGCATTCAGATATTCGTAAGCCATGTCCGAACTGGTGAGATCGGGTTCGGAAACGATTTCCATGAGCGGCACGCCAGCGCGGTTGAAATCCACGCCGCTGTTCCTTTCGAAATGCGTGCTCTTGCCGACGTCTTCTTCGAGATGCGCGCGCGTGATGCGCACCCGGGAAATGCCGCCCTGAAATTCGAATTCGACGTAGCCGTTCGCCGTGGAGGGTTTGTCGTATTGGGTGATCTGATAATTCTTCGGCATGTCCGGATAAAAATAACTTTTCCGGTCGAACTTCGCGAAAGTCGGAATCTGGCAGTTCAGCAGGTAGCCGGTCAAAACCGTGAGGCGCAGCGCTTCGTCATTCGGCACGGGCAGGACGCCCGGCAGCCCGAGGCAAACGGGGCAGACGTTGGTGTTGGGTTCCGAGCCGAACGCATTGGCGCAACCGCACCACATTTTTGATTTGGTTTTGAGCTGGACGTGGGTTTCAAGTCCGATGACAGCTTCGTATTCCATAGATTTACCAGAGTGTCGGGAGGGAACATTGATTGTAGCGCAGACTGGCAGTCTGCTGTTTCGCGGATTGGAAATCCGCGGGGCGCGAGATGCAACGCATCCGTGAAACGTTTAAATGCTTCGAAAAGTTCGCAACCTGCCGGCTGCCAATCGGCGAAACAGCAGGTTGCCAATCTGCGCTACGGCAATGAGCCGAGTTGAAGATTATTCGCGTTGCCATCATTGAATGTCGTTCGGCATTTACAACTCCGCCCGTTCCTTGTGCCAGGCCGTGCTTTGTTCGTAGGCGTGCGCGAGTTTCAGAATTGTTTCTTCACCGAACGGTTTTCCCAAAAGCTGCAATCCGATCGGCAGCTTCGGCAATTTCGTGAAGCCGCAGGGAATGCTGATTCCCGGAATGCCCGCCAGGTTGCACGAAATGGTGAAGATGTCCGAAAGATACATCTGCAACGGATCGCCGGATTTTTCGCCCGCCTTGAATGCCGCGGTCGGCGTCGTGGGCGTCACAATGGCGTCCACCTTTTCAAATGCTTTCAGGAAATCATTGCGGATCAGCGTGCGGACTTTCTGGGCGCGCAGATAATAAGCATCGTAGTAACCGCTGCTGAGAACATACGTGCCGAGAATCACGCGCCGCTTCACTTCCGGACCAAATCCCGCGCCGCGCGTTTTGCTGTACATCTCAATCGGGTCCGCGCCGTCCACCCGGGCGCAATAACGCACGCCATCAAAACGCGCCAGATTCGCCGACGCTTCGGCAGTGGCGATGATGTAATACGTCGCGACCGCGTAATCGGTGTGCGGCAGCGAAACTTCCACAATTTCCGCGCCGAGTTTTTCCAGTTGCTTCACGGCTGCGTCCACCGCCTGTTTCACTTCCGGATCCAGACCGCCGACGAGATATTCTTTCGCGATGCCGAGTTTCAGACCTTTGATCTCGCCGTTGAGCGCGGCGGAATAATGCGGCACCGGCTGCGGCACGCTGGTGGAATCCGCGTGATCCACGCCACTCAAAATTTCCAGCAGCGTGGCCGCATCGCGGACGTCCTTTGTGAAAGGCCCGATCTGATCCAGCGACGATGCAAACGCCACGAGGCCGTAACGCGAAACGCGGCCGTAAGTCGGTTTCAAACCCACGCAACCGCAGAGCGCGGCCGGTTGGCGAATCGATCCGCCGGTGTCCGATCCCAGCGTGGCAATGCATTCATGCGCTGCCACCGCCGCCGCGGAACCACCGGAGGAACCACCGGGGATGCGCGTGGTGTCCCAGGGATTGCGCGTCAATCCGAACGCGGAATTTTCCGTCGAACTGCCCATCGCAAATTCGTCCAGGTTCAGTCGGCCAAAAACAATGGCGCCCGCCGCTTTCAGTTTTTGAATCACCGTGGCGTCGTAGGGCGAAATGAATTTTCCCAGCAGTTTCGAACCGCAGGTCAGCGGATGACCTTTGACGTTGATGACGTCCTTGATCGCAATGGGCATTCCGAGCAGCGGTTTTTGCGCGTGCGTGACGCCGCTGGCCAGTTCGCGATCCGCAGCGTCGGCCTGGGCCAGCGCGTCGGCGGGATCATGACTCAGAAACGCGTGAATGCGTTCATCGACGCGTTGAATCTGATCGAGACACGCGTAGGTGATTTCGCGCGCGGACGTTTCGCGTTTTGCGAGCCGGGCGGCAAGTTCGGAAATGGTGAGTTGATTGAGCATCGGGAAATGTTTTTCAACGTGAAAGGCGCAAAAGCGCGCAGTCCTGCAAAGGCGGCTTGCCGGACGTCACTCCACAATTTTTGGAACCATGAACAGTCCATTGGCTTTGGCCGGCGCATTGCGCAATGCCTCTTCCGTGGGAAGCGAATCGCGGACTTCATCCGGCCGGGTGACATTGACCAGCGGAAACGCGTGCGCCGTCGGTTCCACACCGCTGACATCGGCTTCCTTCAGCTTTTCGATGTAGCCGAGGATGTTGCCGAGCTGGGTGGAAAGTTGTTGTTCCTCTTCCGGAGAAAGCGCAATGCGCGCCAGATGCGCGACGTATTTGACATCAATTTCGGCAGCCATGCGCGCAGATTAAAGTTCCAGGTTCCAAGTTCCAAGTTCCAAGTTCCAAGCAGCGAAACGAATGGGGAAGGTGAGACCATGGGCGAAGAGGGTTCAATGGGTACGTGCTGACAAATCGGAGCGCGGACTTCAGTCCGCGTGTTCCGGAAATAGCGGCGTGAAACTCGCGGACTGAAGCCCGCGCTCCGACGAAAATGAAATTTCAGTGCAGTGTCGCGGATGAAACTGCAAAACGGAGTTGCGCAAAGAACGGTTTGCCTTCAGAGTATGCCGCGTCCGAATCTGGTGAATGGGGTCGTAGCTCAGTTGGTAGAGCGTCTCGTTCGCAATGAGAAGGTCAGGGGTTCGACTCCCCTCGGCTCCACCATCACCACGGAAATTCTTCCAAATTTTTTCCCCAGTCATTCGAAAGCTTTTTTCATCAGGCCGCCTGCAATTCTCCGCCAGCCGCAAAATTGTACTGGCTGTTTTGTCCGAGAACGTCGGTGGATGCAGCCCGCACAATTCTTCAATGGCGTCGTCGATTTCCGAAATGCGGTCCTCCGGCATGAATTTCGCCAGCGGGGTGGAGAGTTGAATTCCAGCTCTCCGCCGGTCAAGAAACCTGCGATACAGCAGATTTGGAAATCTGCACTACGTTTCAAATCCATGTCCATTTGTGTCCATCCGTGGTTGAAATTCTTTCGCATTAAATTGCCCGAAAATCCGGATTCGAATGGCACTCGTGTAACTCGTCCTTCCGATCTTTTTTCTTCTGCTCACGGGGAAAAATGTCGTAAAGCGGAGGTCGATTTGTGCCGATACTTGACTTGAGAATTGCGCTGCGGAACAATCCAATCCGTCGTATGCCGCAAAAGAGCAGTGTGAGAAAGAAATTAACGCGCCGGGAAACCAGGGACCTCGATATCAAGATTGATTTCATTGAAGGAATCGTTCGCCGCGATCCGGATTATGTGGAAGCGCTTCAACTGCTTGGCGATCATTACACCCAGCGCGGCAAATTCGAGGAAGGCTTGAAAGTGGACGAGAAATTGTCCCGCCTCGAACCGACCAACCCGCTCGTGTTTTACAATCTCGCCTGCAGCTATTCGCTGACCGGTGAAATCGAACTCGCCGCCACATCGCTGCGCCGCGCCATTTCGCTGGGCTACCGCGACTTCGCCTGGCTGGCGAAAGATCCCGATCTTCGCGTCCTGCGCAAGCATCCGCTCTATCGCACCATTCGCGATCAGATCCGGCGGATGAAGGTGAAAGTGCTTTGATCGCACTGCCGGATTCCGTTTAATCCCGTCCATGAATGTCACCGTTCGCGGCCAGACGCGCCATTACCGTACTGTTACCTTTGACGTCGAAAAAAATTCCGTGCTGCTGATCGAGCAACGCTTGCTGCCGCACGAATTCAAAATCATCGGCACGCGCGACTTCCGCGAAACGGCGCTCGCGATCAAAGATATGATTGTGCGTGGCGCGGGCGCTATCGGCGCAACGGCGGCCTACGGACTGGTCCAGGGCGCGCTGGCGTTTCGCGGACGCGATCTCGCGAAATTCTCGGCGCACGTTGAAACCGTCTATCAAACGCTCGCCAACGCGCGTCCCACTGCTGTCGATCCCGTGAACGCCATGAATGACGTTCGCGCCGCGATGCGTTCGGGCGAAACCGTTGAAGAACAGAAAGCCCTCGCGCTGGCGGCGGCGGAGGAATTTGCGAATGACGACGCCCGGCATTGTCGCGAAATCGGCGAACACGGCGCGAAGCTGATTCGCAACGGCATGAAAATTTTGACGCATTGCAACGCCGGTTGGCTGGCGTTTGTCGATGTCGGTTCCGCGACCGCTCCGATGTATGCCGCGCAGGAACGCGGAAAAAAATTTCACGTCTTCTGTGATGAAACCCGTCCGCGTTCGCAGGGCGCAACTTTGACCGCCTGGGAACTGGCGCAGCAGGGCATTTCGCATTCGATCATTGCAGACAACGCCGCGGGCCATTTGATGCAGCGCGGCGAAATTGATCTGGTGATTGTCGGCAGCGATCGCACGCTCGGTCGAACCGGCGAAGTCGCGAACAAGATCGGAACCTACACGAAAGCGGTTCTCGCGAAACGCCACAGCATTCCGTTCTACGTCGCGATCCCCCTGTCCACGATTGATTGGAATCTGAAATCCGGTTTCGACATTCCGATTGAAGAGCGGCATGAGAGCGAAGTGCTGGGAGCGTGGGGCGTGATGGGAAATTCCAAGTTCCAAATTCCAAGTTCCAAATCAGCGAAGCGGGCTTATGTGCGCGTGGCGAATCCGACAAGCGGTGCGCGGAATCCGAGTTTTGATGTCACGCCGGCGGAATTGATCACTGGAATCATCACGCCGGTCGGAATTTTCAAGCCGCGCGAACTGTGGTCGAAGCGCAAGCAGCTTGGCTGGAAGTAGCGCATTCCTGATTCGCACGATTCCGCTTCGGAGCGCGGACTTCAGTCCGCGAGATTCGCAATTACTCGGCACGCGCGGACTGAAGTCCGCGCTCCGATACCGCGTTCCCGCGTTCGTTGACACCCTCGGAAGCCGCTGTTACTTTGCGCCCTCTTTTTGCAATGGACTACAAAGACACATTGAATCTGCCTCGCACCGATTTCCCGATGAAGGCCGACCTCGTCACGCGGGAACCGGAGCGATTGGAAAAATGGCAGGCAACCGATCTCTACGGAAAGATCCGCGCGCAACGCGCCGGCGAAGCGAAATTCGTTCTGCACGACGGACCGCCTTTCGCGAACGGCGACGTCCATATCGGCACCGCGCTGAACAAGATTCTCAAGGACATCATCGTCAAGTATCAGACGCTGCGCGGCAAAGATGCGCCTTACATTCCGGGCTGGGATTGCCACGGTTTACCGATCGAATTCAAGGTCTCGCAGGACATGCGCAAAGCGGGCGACACGAGTGCTGACGCGGCGACGATTCGCAAAGCCTGCGAAGCTTACGCGCGCAAATACATCGACATCCAGCGCGAGCAATTCAAACGGCTCGGCGTGCTGGGCGATTGGGAAAATCCGTATCTCACGCTGAACAAGGAATACGAAGCGGACGAACTGCGTTTGTTCGCGGACATCGTCGCGCAGGGATTTGTTTATCGCGGCAAGAAGCCGGTTTACTGGAGCATTCCGTGTCGCACGGCTTTGGCTGAAGCTGAAGTTGAGTATGCGGATCACGTCAGCCAAAGCGTGTTTGTGAAGTTCGAAGTGGTCGGCCAGCCGAAAACGTTCGTGGTGATCTGGACCACCACGCCCTGGACTTTGCCGGCGAATCTCGCTGTGGCTTACAACGAGAAGTTGCAATATGTGAAAGCAACGGTCGGCGATGAGAACTTCATTCTGTTCCGCGGATTGTTGCCGAACGTGGCCGAGAAATGTGGCTGGACGAATTACACCGAAACGCCGGTTTCCATGGAAGAACTCGCCGCGCTGCAATATCAACATCCGTTTTGCAATCGCACCGGAAAAGCTTTTGCCGCGGATTTTGTGACGAGCGACACGGGAACGGGCTTTGTCCACATCGCGCCCGGACACGGTCTGGACGATTACAATCTTGGACGCCAAAACGGTTTGCCGATTTATTCGCCGGTCGATGATGACGGCAAGCTGGCTTATTCGAACGAATTGCCAGTCGAGCAGCAAATGCCGCCGGAGATGGTCGGCAAATCCATTCTTGAAAAGCACGGCAAGAGCGATGCGAATGAAGCGGTGCTGCATGAACTGCGCGTTCGCCACGCATTATTGCATCAGGAGAATTACCATCACAGCTATCCGCATTGCTGGCGCAGCAAAACGGCGGTGATTTTCCGCGCGATGGATCAGTGGTTTATCAAAATTGATCATGTCAATCAATCGGAGGGACGAGTTACACGAGTCCCCGACCAAACCGGTGAGGGACTCTCAGAGCTCGTCCCTCCGACGGATACATTCCGCGGTCGCGCGCTTGCTGAAATCGACCGCGTGAAATGGATTCCCGAATGGGGCGTGAATCGCATCAAAGGCGCAGTGCAAACGCGTCCTGACTGGTGCATCTCCCGCCAGCGCACCTGGGGCGTGCCGATACCATTTTTTTACGATGCAACCGGGTGTCCCACGCCTGATCCGGTTTTAGAGAGTGCCGCCGCTGCTGAAGTTGTTCGTAATACGGCAAAATTAATCGAACAACACGGCTCGAACGTGTGGTTTGAAAAATCCGTGACTGAACTTTGGTCGCTCGTGAAACCCGCGGATTGGAACGGCGCGGACGCAGTTGCAAAATCGAACGACACGCTGGACGTGTGGATTGATTCCGGTTCTTCATCGCGCGCGGTGATTGCGCGCCGAAAGGAAATCGCCGGAGCAGAAAAGCCGTTTCAAGCCGACATGTATTTTGAAGGCTCGGATCAGCATCGCGGCTGGTTTCAGTCTTCGCTGTTGCTGTCGCTCGCTGGAAATGGCGCGGCGCCGTTCAAGACGGTTCTGACACACGGATTCATGGTAGATGCCGATCGCGAAAAAATCTCCAAGAGCAAACAAGGTTCTTACGAGAAACCGCAGACCGCTGAAGCCTACGTGAAGAAATGGGGCGCGGATGTGGTTCGGCTCTGGGTGGCGTCACAGGATTTTCGCAACGACATTGTTGTCAGCGAAGAACGCATCAACAAAGTCGGCGAGACCTATCGCGGCATTCGCAACGCGCTGCGCTATCAGCTTTCGAATCTTTACGACTTCGATCCGGCAAAGCACACCGTCGCCGACGATCAACTCACCGGATTGGATCGCTGGATTCTCGCCGAGTTTTCGAAGCTCGAACAGGAAGTCATCGAAGCATACGACAAGTTTGAATTCCACGTCGTTTATCAGAAGGTCAGCCAATTCATCGCGGTCGAACTTTCGTCGATCTACCACGACGTCATCAAGGATCGCATGTACACGGACGCGGCGAATTCGCATCGTCGGCGTTCGACTCAGACCGCGTTGCATCGTCTGCTGACCGGCCTTTGCAAAATGCTCGCGCCAATCCTGGCTTACACCTCGGATGAGGCGTGGGAATTTGTTCCCGGCAAAACAGTGGAATCGATTCATCGGACGGGCTGGCTGGCTGGCGAATTGAAACTTTCGTCTTCGGAAGCGGAAGCATGGAAGAGTCTCTTCGTTCTGCGCGAACTTGCATTGCCGGCCTTGGAAAAAGAGCGTCAGGCGAAATCAATCGGAAAATCTTTGGAAGCGAAACTGACGATCAGCGGGTCAGGGCCACTGCTGAACGACGCGAAGGCGAACCTCGAATCATTGCGAGAGTTGTTGAATGTTTCGCAAGTCGCGCTGACGGAAGTTCCGGAAGCTGTCGTCACCGCAACGGTGAGCAAAGCCGATGGCCAGAAATGCGAACGCTGCTGGCATTGGGAAACGGACATCGGCCAGAACGCGGAGCATCCGACAATCTGCGGTCGCTGCGTGGAAGCAGTGCAGCAGGCCAAGAGCTGATCGCATTCCGATCTCGCATAGCGATAAAGAAATTGATCCCGCTCGTAGCAGCGGACGTGAGTCCGCTTTATCTTTTTTGAAAGCGATGGAGAGATGGAGCCGACCCACGTCGGCTGCTACCAATGAACGCCTGGTTTCTCTCGCATCTGAAATCGTCACAACGATTTCAAGAACTTGATCAAGGCGGCGCGATCGGAGGCGGTCATGGTTCGAAACGATTCCTTTGCGGATTCAGCTTCGCCACCGTGCCAAAGAATTGCTTCTTCCAGACTTCGGGCGCGGCCATCGTGAAGATACGCTTCGCCGCCACTGACTCCAGCAGTCAGGCCAATGCTCCAGAGCGGCGGCGTGCGCCATTCCGAGCCGGTCGCATCTGCTTCACCCATGTTGTCCGCAAGACCATTTCCCAGGTCGTGCAACAACAAATCTGTGTAGGGATGAATCGTCTGACTGCGAAGTTCGGCCATGGGAGAATACGCACTGGTTGTGAGCGTCGGCGTGTGACACTTCACGCAACTGGCGCTGGCGAAAAGCTGTTCTCCTCGTAACGCCTGAGTGTCGGATAAATCGCGGCGCGCGCCGACTCCCAGCAGAGCGATGTAACGGGTCAACTCATCAAGATCGAGGTCGCTTATTTCGATCGGTCCACTGCTGCTCTCACCATCCAGAACAGGAAATACTGAAGTTGTCACGCCCATGTCATTGTTCAACGCGCCGGCGACCTGATGACTGAGCCGCGCTTTGCCGGCTTTGTAATTGAAGCGTCCGAGCCGCTGCTGACCAGTCTGCGGATCAATAACCGTTTGAATCCGACCAGAAATGCCATCTTGATTGGCGTCACTCGGATCCGCGAGCGCCATGATTGTGCTTTCACTGACGGCTTCGAGCAGACCAAGACCCACGAGTTGCGGCGCGAGGCGCACCGAGAAATAAGTCGGCGTGACGCCTTGAAACGCGTAGTTCGGTTTGCGCAACGAGTAAGGAGTTCCATCGGCGTATTGTCCGTTGATGATCGTGTAACTCGCAATCGTGGCGCTGCCTTCGGCCGGACCGCTGATTGACTGCGATTGCAGCACGGAGCCGAGAATCGGATGCGGCGAATCGTTCGCATCGCTGCCCACTTTCACAATCGATTGCAGCATTGGCGCGCCAATGACCGGTGGCAGCGCGCGGCCATTATTCACGTGACAGGCAACGCAACTGCGATTGGCAAACTTCGGTCCGAGTTTTCCGATCTGTTGCGAGAAGATCGGATTGTCCGGCTCCGAATGCGTGCCGTCGCCGAAATCCGTGTGATGCAAGCGGCGTCCGAGCATGAAACGCAGACCGTTAGTGGGCGCGATGTTTCCGGCGGTTTCCTTGAAACGCTGCTCCGGCTCGTTGGAATATTGATAGGGCAACGTCGTCTTCCCCCCGAGCCACGCGTTGGTCGGCAGCGGGTAGGAACCAAGACTCTGATTCACGTCGCCAACGATGCCGCCATCGAAACCCATATCGTTTCCTTGCCCCCATGGCACGATGCCTTGGCCAACGATATAGAGCATCGCGGTGCCGTAGTAATTGGCGCGGCCATGCCGCGGCGCTAAAAGGAACTGGCTGATTTCCACTTCAACGCGATCGCCCAATTGCAACGAAAAATTCCCCGGCGCTTTCGAATTGATAGTCGCGGTGTAGTGATAATCAGTTTCGCCGGGCGTCGCCGAAGCATTCGTGGAAACGAGCGTCGCGATCTGATTGTTGTGATATTCGGCCACGGTGTTGATGCCGCGGAAGAAGGTGCGGAATTCGGCAGGATTCAACTCGGCGTGAGTCACGTAATTGAACGTGATGCTCGATCCGCCTTTGGCGACGCGGTCAATGATTTCGACGTTCGCCACGCGCTGTTCCCAGTACCAGCTCAGATAATGATCGTATAAATGGAAATTGCCTTCGCGCGCATGACGATCACGCACTCGGTCCGCGACGTAAGTAATCAGTGCCTCGGAAGTCTCGATGGAAGTCGCTGGCTCCAAAGGCGTGTTCTCATCAAAGAGCGGAATGATGCCAAGGCCCGAATCGGTTTGAGCCGAAATGATGGAATCGAGAGGATCGCTTTCTCCGTCCGCTGTGAACGTGACGACGGCCAGAAAATACGTCTGGCCGGGAGTGAGATCGGAGATGATTGCAGAAGTCACATTTCCAACGTCGATCGCATTCGTCAGGTTTCCGCTCTCAGTGCCATAAAGAATTCGATAGCCGGTGACGCCCGTAGTGGAACTGGAAACCCAACCCAGCCCAATCGCATTGGTCAAACCTGAGGCAATGGTATGCAAATTGGCTGGCGGCAGAATGACGGCCGCGGGAATTTGCAGGCGAATAAATTCGCCGCTCCGAGTCATTGGAACAGTGATCGTCTTGGAACTGCCGTCGCCCAGAATCATTGGCGCAAAGTTGCTCCACGTTCCCGCAGTCAGATTGGTGGTCGAAACGGGTTGATATTGAACACCGGAAACAGTTGCCCAACTGATCCGTGCAACCGGCCGAGTCGCGACCGGAAGAATATTCGTTTGAGCGGGAACACCGAGATCGCTGACGCTCGAGCCAAACGTGACGTCATCA
Organism: Verrucomicrobiia bacterium; assembly: GCA_035765675.1. Taxonomy (GTDB): domain Bacteria; phylum Verrucomicrobiota; class Verrucomicrobiia; order Limisphaerales; family DASXHY01; genus DASXHY01. The sequence goes on along the minus strand of DASTXC010000123.1, from coordinate 22,614 downwards.
AATTGAATCGTCGCGGACTGGCTCGGACTGGCGCTGCCGGCGCAATAAAATGAGATCGTTGCGGAAGAAGCGGACTGAGGCGCCGTCACGGAATTGCTGATGAACGCGTAGGTGTTGTTTCCTGGAGTGAAACCGTGAAAGCCAGTGTCGCCGCCGCTGTTCCATTGAATGCGCCATTGCACATTTTGGCCGGCGCTGCCGGCGAGGGCGTTGGCGTAAAAGGAAAACGGATACGTGTTTCCGCCTGTCACCGGAATGCCCGTTTGACCAAATGCCACCACGGGTCCCGCGCCAGTGCTGGCAAGATGAACTTCGAAATGAGACGAGCCATTGTGCGGATTGCTGTTGGTGCGAACGCCATACACCGGGCCACCCGCGGCTTGCGTCACCGACCAATTGCTCGCAGTGATTCCCTCGCCGGATTCGAAACTGCCATTCTCGAGGATTGCGGAAACGGGGGCGGAACCGGGAATGATTTCCAAAACCTGATAGCTGCGCGCGCCGCTCGCCACCGGATCGAAAAGCGATTGCGCGGATCCATCGCCGGGCACAGCGGCACCGAGCGCGGTCCAGTCGCCATTGGGATTGGCGGCGCTTTGCGGCTGGTAATTGTGCTCGGCGGTTGTCGGCCAGCTCAACTCAACTCCGGTCGTAATATCAAGAACCGGTTGTGCGTGGGTGATTCCGACGCCGACAAATATTAAAAGCGCGATCCACGACCAACGCACGGTGATTTGGCATTTCATTCAGTAAAATTCGATTTCATTTAAGCCGCTGAGTGGCACGGGCGTCTCGCCTGTGCGATGCCTTTTCCCAATCCAGAGCCGCACGGGCGAGACGCCCATGCCACAAATAACCGCACTCCGAATCACGTTTCAGGCTCAACTTTATTTTCCTGTTTTGCGACACCAAAGAGGAGCCGGTTCATTTCTGAATCGGCTCCACTCCCAACCCATCAACCTGAAATTGATTTCGGGACTCGCGTAACTCGTCCTTCCGAATTCACGACCCTTACGGCGAACGCAAGCGGAAGAACATTGCCGGATTCGCGGGATCGATGGTTATCACCGATTCATTGTTCGTTTCACTGCCGGAAATGTCCGTCCAATCGCTGGTGATTCCCACATCCAGACTGTTCGTCTGCGATTGCAGAATCCAGCCGGTGTGATCCGCCGGCCAGGAAACTGTAAGCTGATTTCCGGAAACACTCGCAACGATGTTCGTCGCGTTGCTCACGCTGCTGTCGTTGTAACCTGTCACATCGCCATAAACCTGACCGGTTTTCCATTCGTCAACTGTGATGCCGATGCCGGACTGATGGGCCACACCTAAAACGCTGAGCGCTCCAATGCCGCTCAATCCCGAGCTGACCGTGAAGTCCGGCGCAGGCGGAACATTCACGCCGAGCGGTGGATTGGAATAAACCGCGACACTCGCCAGCGTGCCTTCGCTGTAAGTCAGTTCGAACACGTAGAGATTAGCGGTGTTGTAAGTCTGCGGCGTGCTGCTGACCGGACTTAATTGTCCCGCGTAATTGAAGAAGCCGTTGATCGTCATCAACGCCGGCAGACCTTGCGCGCCGCTGAATTGCTGATAGGCAAACTCGATTCCGTTGCCATTCGCATCCGCGAGAACGAAGCCATCCCGATTGCCACCGTTGTCGCCAAGTTGTTGAAACAGCGCGCTGACCCAAACGCTGCCGCTGCCTTGCGGAGTGGCCAGGCTTTGGAATTGATGCGTCACGGACGACGAACTCAGAGCGTTGTTGCTCACGGAGAGTTCAGGATAAGCGAGACCAGCGACAATCGTCGCGCCGCCCGATACGGTCCAATTGCCGGTGAATCCAACTCCCGTGCTGGGCGTGTCATTCGTCAACGCATCCAACGGATAATCGAACGATTCATAAGCGAGCGGACCATACGTTCCGAGCGGCGTGGCGTTCACTTCATTGGAATCGATACTTTCGCCATTGGCATTCACTGCGGAGACGACATAAAAATATTCCGTGAATTTCACAGCCGTTGAATCCGTGAATGTCACCGTCGGCGCCGTCACGCTGCCGATCGTGACAAAGCCTGAACCGCTGGTGGTCGAACGCTTGATGTTGTAGCTGATCGCACCCGCAGATTCCGTCCAGGACAACGTGACGTGATTCGTTCCCGCGACCGCGACGACGTCGGCAGGTGTCGCAGGCGGAACATCCGGCGTGGCGTTCACTTCCAGAGAATCGGCGCTTTCACCCGCGCTGTTGGTTGAAGAAACGGTGTAGAAATATTGCTGACCATTTGCGACCTCGGTGTCGATGTAAGCCGTCGCATTCACGCGGGCAATCGTGAGTTCCGTTCCGCTCGTGGTCGAGCGCTTGATATTGTAACCCGTTGCGCCGACCGCAACATTCCAACTCAGATGCACTGCGCCATTGGTTCCAATGGCGGTCAATCCCGTCGGCACCTCCGGCGCGGCAATCGTAGGCGTTGCCATAACTTCAGTTGAAAACGCGCTCGATCCGGAAGCATTCGTCGCTTGCACAACGTAGAAGTATTCGGTTCCGCCAACAGCCGTCGCGTCGAAGTATGCGTTGGCCATTACAGTGTTCGTCAGGTCGTAAACACCGGAGCTGGTTCCGCGCAAGACTTTGTAGCCGGTGGCGCCGCTGACAACATCCCACGTCAGGCTGACCGAATTAACGCCCGCATCGGCAGCAAAGTTGATGGGAGCGGAAGGCGGATTGAAACCAACTGCTTCAGCGTAGGTCGTGCCGCGGCGAATCTCATCGATCTTGATCGCCTGCCCGCCACCTTGATTGTTCAACCCGATTCCGATGATCGTTCCGACATCGAATGAGCTGACCGTGTAAGTCGCAGCGACGCCAGGCTCGGAAGAATTGGCCGTGGGGTTGATATAAACCGTGACGGTGTCGTTCACTCCCGAAGTGTTGAAATCAATTTTCAACACGATGAAATAAGTCGTCCCGTAAGTTCCGACAAACGAACTTGCCAGCGTCGAAGTTGTTCCTTGAACGTCGGTGCCAACCGTATTCATGGAACCCAATCCCAACGCGCCGGAAGTTCCACCCGGCGCGAATCCGTAACCGAAAAACAGACCCGCGCCGCCGTTGGGAAAATAAACGCCCGCTTTGTTTCCGCCGTTGTTTCCAACCTGGGTAAACAGAAAGCTGATGTATTCCGTGCCGCTGGAAAGTGGGCCGGAGAAATTTGCAAACTGCCGGCCAGCGGTTGAACTCAACGCGTTGGCGCTCACAGGCAAGCCAGAGTAAGTGAGTCCGGCGACAATTGTGCCAGCCGATCCACACGTCCAGTTGCCACTGAATCCAGCGGCGCTGCTCGGCGTGTTGTTCGTGAAAGTTCCGAGCGCGTAATTGAACGGCTCGTAAGCATTGTAATTGAGCACGCCGGTAATGTTCACCACCGCCGACGTCGTGCTTAAACCGTCGTTGTCCTGCGCCACCGCCGTCAACGCATGAACGCCCGCCGTTGTTGTCCAGCTGGTGGCGTACGGAGCGGCATCAGCGCTGGCGACGAACGTGCCGTCCACGTAAAAATCCACATTCGTGACCGCGCTGTCGTCCGTCGCCGAAGCGCCAATCGGAACGTTTGCGCCAATCAGGTACACGCTGCCCGCGGCAGGATTGGTAACGGAAATCGAAGGCGCGAGATTGGCCGCGGTGACATTGACAACGGCGGATGTAACTGAATTTCCGTTGCTGTCGGAGGCGACAACCTGGAGCGAGTGATCGCCGGCCAGCGCGCCGCTGACGACGTAGTTGAAAGGTGAAGCGATGTCATTGCCGACGAGCGCTGCATCAATGTAGAAATCCACGTTCGTGATCGTGCCGGGCGTAACGGTCGCGGCGGCATTGATCGTATAATTGTAAATGCTCACGAGCTGAGAATTGGTCGGGCTGGTGATGGAGACGATTGGCAAGGTGCCGGTGACGTTCACCACTGCTGACGTTGTGCTCAATCCATCATTGTCCTGCGCCACTGCCGTGAGCAGATGAGCGCCGGCTGTCGCGATCCAATTTGCGGCGTACGGCGCAGCTATGGAATTTCCAACCAACACTTCGTCCACATAGAAATCAACATTCGTCACGGCGCTGTCGTCCGTTGCTGAAGCGCCAATCGCCACAGTCGAACCCACAAGAATCTGACTTCCGTTGGCTGGATTGGTTATCGTCACCGAGGGCGAGAGATTGGCCGCGAGAACGTTAATTACGGAGGACTCAACCGTGTTGCCGTTGCTGTCGCTGGCGAGGGCTTTTAACGTATGCGCGCCGGGCGATGCGCCGTTCACGATGAAATTGAACGGTGAAGCGATGTCATTGCCGATCAATGCGTCATCGAGATAAAAATCCACGTTGGTGATTGTGCCGGGATTGACCGTCGCATTCGCATCGATTGAAAAGCTGTAACTGCTCACCGTCTGCATATCAGTTGGACTCGTGATGGACACGACCGGAAGCGTTCCCGTGACAGTCACCACTACCGAGGTGGCGCTCAAACCATCGTTGTCTTGTGCCACAGCCGTCAGTGCATGAACGCCCGCGGTGGCAATCCAATCGATCGAATACGGACTCGATTTGGCGCTGCCGGCCAGTTCGCCGTCCACATAAAAACTTACGTTCGCAATCGTTCCATCGTCGGTCGCGTCGGCTCCAACTGAAACGCTTGATCCGGTGAGAATCTGATTTCCATTCGCCGGATTTGTTATCGTAACCGATGGCGAAAGATTGGCCGCAGTGACATTGACCACGGAGGACGTTGCGGAATTTCCCTCGCCATCCATCGCAATCGCCTGTAATGAATGTGCTCCCGCCGCTGCACCGCTGACGAGCAAACTGAAAGGCGAATCCGTATCATTGCCGGCCAGGATGCCATCCACATAGAAGTCCACGTTGGTGACCGTGCCCGGCAACACGGTTGCATTGGCATTCATGGTGTAATTGTAAGTGCTCACCGTCGCGTTGTTGGTCGGACTGGTGATTGAAACTGAAACGGGAATAACGGACAGGCCGACAACATCGGCATACGCGTCGGCCACGCGAAATTCATCCAGCGTGATATTGCCTGCGCCGGACGGATTGATGAGTCCGAAATTCACCAGCGCGCCGATGCTGGGCAAACCGGTGGAGACCGTGAAATCCGGCGCGGGCGCGGTGGTTTGTCCCGCAGTTGGATTGGAATAAATGCGAACGCTGGAAACGGTTCCGTCCGTGTAAACAAATTCGAGCACGTAGAAATTGGTGTTGGCGTACGTTTGCGCCGTTGCGCTGGTTCCGATTTGAGCACCGACCGTTGTCGTGCCGGTCACCGCCATCAAACACGGTTTTCCCTGGCTGCCGCTGAACTGTTGGTAAGCGAGCATCACGCCCGCGCCTGTGCCGCTTTCCAGAATCACCCCGGATCGATTGCCGCCGATGTCGCCGACTTGCTTGAACAGAACGCTCACCCAAACGCTGCCAGAAGTCGGCGCGCTGGCGATGTGATTGTACAAAATATTCGCGCCGAGGGTCGTAATGGATTTTTGAGTCGTCGGCAGATTCGGATACGTCAGGCCGAACGAATTCAACGTCAAAGCGCCGCCGCTCCAATTGCCCGTCCAGCCGCCGCCGGTGGATTGCGTCGGAGCACCGGAAGGCGCGGCGGTGCCGACGTTCACCTGCGCGCCCGAATAATTCATCGGATCGTACGCGATGAGCGCCGCGCCAACGTTGATCGCGGACAGCGCCAGGAAAATGGCCGCGATGGGAAGAAGCTGAAACGCGCGGAGCCGTTCAAACCACGGGACCATCTGAGGACGATTGATTTTCATTTCGGTGCTTTGATTTAGGGTTGGCGAAGTTCGTTTCACTTCGGACGCGAAGGGAAACAGTTGGTTCAGGATGATCGCGGCGGCTGTTTGTTCACCGCATGAGATTAATGGATCGATTGCGTGCGTTACGGGCTGTTCGACGGGATGCTGTCGCTCACTTTAAATCAATCCCGCGCCGCGCCTAGCTCCCCAAGTGGGTAGAAAACATCCAGCTTCGGAGGAGCGAAAAAGAGATCGAACGGAAACCGTGTTACGCGAATTTCAACAATCAACGCGAATTTCGCAGAAACTTTACTGAACGCGCGAAGTGCTGTGATCGTTGAACCATTTCAAATCGCCCGAATTTGGATCGCGTAGAATGTCGGTCTTTGTGGCATTGATCATTTTGGAGTCGTGCCATTTCTTGATCTCCGCATGACCGTCCGCATACGAAATTCCGCTCGCGTCGTTGTGATACGTCGCGGGAATATCGACCCACTTGTTCGGTTGATTTGGATCCGTCGCGAACCAACCGTCGTTGATGCTGTTGGGATTTTCGTCGATGAACACCCAACAGTCGGATGGAGCAGGGGAGGTGATGTCGCTCTGCTTTCGGAAATCGCGAAGCCGCGTGGTTCCACTGTAATGGACCAAATCATTCCAGCTCGTTATGGAATTCATCCACGAGTTCATGGACATGCTGCGAATCGTGTCCTTTCCGTTCACCTGCTTCCGGTCCGACGGACATTTGTAAATGTCCGCATTTCCGATGAATGGATAAAGCAGTCCTTGCTCAATCAATTCGCGTCGGCTCGCACTTGCCCCAGCGGTGGCTGCCACGGAACCGAGCGCCCAGGTTGAGTTTGCGCCACCTTCGCGATAAATGGCATTGACTGGAACTGTCGCCCCGCCGCCTTCTTCGCCGTTGCGTACAATTTTATCCGAGTAATCGCCCGAATACATTACCCAGCCGACTTGAAGCTGTTTGAGGTTGCTCATGCATTTGATCGCGAGCGCCTTGGCTTTGGCTTTCGACAATGCCGGGAGCAACATGGCGGCGAGAATCGCGATGATCGCGATGACCACCAACAACTCGATCAAAGTAAATCCTCGGCGAGCCGGGTAATGATTCTTTTTCATGTTTCGGATGTGCGGACGGTCTGGCGCTGATGACGGCTGATGCGAAGTTGATTACCGCTTGCGATCAATTGCCGGCCAGCGTCACGGAGTGTATTTCAGCCGGTAAAACACCGTCGGATTTTTGGGATCAACCGTGATCGTCATTTTGTTCGTCACGGTGGAGCCGCTGACTTCGAACCAATTCGCGCTGAGGCCCGCGCTGGTCGAATTGGTCTGAGTCTGCAAACTCCAGCCTGTGTGATCCGCTGGCCAGGAGAGCGTGAGTTGATTACCGGAAACTGTCGCCGCCAGATTGGTTGGCGATGGATTTACGCCGCCGCCGTCACCGACAATTTGCGTCGCGGAACTGCCGATGTAGGTGGCGTCACCGGAATACGTGGCGGTGACGGTGTACGAGGCCGGAACAATCGCGGGATCGCTGATTGCGACGCCGTCAGTCAGAAGCACGGAGCTTTGTGCCACGCCATTGATTTTGAAAGCAACATTCCCGGACGCTGCCGTGGCTGTGGTTCCGCCAGTTTGCACCGTTGCTGTGAAAGCCGCTCCCGATTCCACTGTGGGCGACAATACATTGATCACGCTTCCCGGATCGAAGCTGCTCAACGACATATCATCGACCAGCACGCCGCCGTAGTCATTCAGGATTCCGCCGGTCGCAACAAACACTTCGATCAAGGCATTGACCGCGCCCGCCGGAGCCACGACTGGACCGGAGCTGACTTGCGTCCAGCTATCGGTGGCGCTGGTGAAACCGGTCCAGCCGACCGTTCCGACAATGCCGCCATCCGTCTTCAACCACGCCACGCGATATTGCTGCACGTAACCGCCCGCGGGATTTTTGCCCAGTGACTTGGCCCAGAATGAAAGACTGTAAGTTTTTCCTTCGACGATTCCTGAGTCGCCCGCGTAGAGCAGGTCCTGTTGGAGATCGGAGGTCTGCGCAGCTTGATCAACATTGGTCACCATTAAAGACATGCTCGCTGTCCCGCTGTGGAAATCCGAAGTGATGCGCATGGGCTTTTGAGTTCCGTATCCATTCCAATAGAACGCGGTGTCCAAACCGCCATCCACTTCGAAACCGCCATCGACGATCCGTTCCGAAAGCACCGGGCCAATTTCGAGAACCTGATAAAAAGACTCCGGCGCAAGATCATAAGCCGAGGTCGAATTCGTGCCGGAGATGAGTCCGCCCACATCCGTCCAACTGCTGTTGTCGGACGATTTTTGCGGTTGATAATAATTCGTGCTGTAACCGCTCCAACTCAGTTTTTTGCTCTCGGAAATTGAAAGCGCCAAGGTGGTTGAAATCGTCGGATTCAGATTTCCGCCCACCACATCGGCGAACGTGCTGCCGACTCGCACTTCATCGACCGTGATGCTGACAGCGCCCTGATGAGCCACGCCGAGCCAGTTGGGAAGGCCGATGCCGCTCAAGCCCGAACTGACCGTGAAGTCCGGCGCAGGTGCCGTGTCCTGGCCGGCAGTCGGATTGGAATAAACGGCGACGCTGCTCAGCGATCCGCCGCTGTAGGCAAGCTTCAGCACATAAAAATTGTTCGCGTTGTAGGTTTGAGCAGTGGCGCTGTGCGGACTCAAAGTGGACCCAACCGTCGTGAAACTGCTGACGTTCACAATCGCCGGATTTCCAATCGCGGCTTGATTCTGGAAATAGGCAAACATGATTCCCTTGCCGGTGCCGTCTTCGATCACGAAGCCATCACGATTGCCGCCGTTGTCGCCAACCTGCTTGAACAGAAAACTCACCCAGATCGTTCCGATTCCCGAAGGCACGCTCGCCAGACTTGTCAATTGATGCGAGCTGGCGGATTGCAAAGCGCCGTTCGCCGTCGCCAGGCCAGGATACGTCAACCCCGGAACAATTGTGCCGGCGGCTCCGCAAATCCAATTGCTGGTGAATCCGGTTGCGGTCGTGGGAGTTTGATCCGCCAGTGAATCGTAATTGAACGGCTCGTACGCGCCGAACTCCGTCGGAGATTCATCGGTCACAGTGACGTTGACGACGGACGACGTGGCGGAATTGCCGTTACTGTCCATGGCGACGGCTTTCAACGCATGAGCGCCGACCGCGACGCTCGTTGCGATATAACCGAACGGAGCATTCGTGGCCGTGCCTGCCAGTACATTGTCCACGTAGAAATTGACGTTTGTAATCGTGCCGGGACTGACGCTCGCGGTCGCAGTGATTGTGAAATCGGAATGGACGACTTGATTGTTGGTCGGGCTCGTAATCGAGACGGACGCCGGTGTCGCGCCAACCACGACCACGCCAAGATTATCGAAGCCAACCGCAGAACCCGGTCCCCAAAGCGGCACGACTTTCAGTCCGGTGGCGTTCGGCGCGATCGTGTAAGTAAAGGTGTAGGTCGCCCATTCGGCAGTTCCGGACAGCGGGCGCATGTCATGGCTGTCGCTCACATAGATGGGCTCGCCGAGATTATTGGTCGTCCAGGATTCGATCTTGATTCCACCGATGCTCGTTCCGGAAATGATCTTCATGTCCTGAACAAAGGTGTAGGTCTGGCCGGCTTTCAGTCCCAGCGATTCAAGCGAGAGCGGAGTTGTGTCGCCGCCCACCCAGATGCCCCAGCACGGCGAGGTGTCGTCAATGATTCCATAGCCGCCGGAGTTGCCGCCGCTGTCGGGATAACTGAAAAAATCACAGCCGCCTTCCACCCAATCACCCGCGCCGCCCGCTTCAAAATCTCCGTTCGGAAACAAATTCGTTACGCTGGCAGCATTGGCAAGGGTCAGGGTCGCGAACGCTGCAAGACAGAGGATCGTGCTTTTCATACAGGCAGGTCTTTTGGTTTTGCGGGTTTCGGCGGGCCGATTCAATGCGACTCGCGCGCTCTTTTTTTCTGATCGGCTATGGCCAGATCATAACGATTGCCGGTTTGCCGCCTAGCTCCCCAAGTGGGTAGAAGTCGAGCGCGCAAAGCCAGCTTGTGGAAGTAAATGCGCGGGAAATTTTCCTGCGTGCCGAAGGTGAAAATCTATTTTGCCGGACGGAATTTCAACGCGGCCTCGGTGCGCGAATGCACGTGAAGCTTCTGGTAAATACGCTTGAGATGCCAGCGCACGCCTTCAGCGGTGACGCTGAGACGTTCCGCGATTTCCTTGTTGGACAATCCATGCACGACCAGTTCCAGCACTTCGCGTTCGCGTTGCGTGAGTTCATCCACTTCAACTTTGGCGGCGGTTTGTTCGCGAAAATATCCAATCACTTTGCGCGCAATTTCCCCACTCATCGCGCCGCCGCCCTGCTGAACTTCCCGCATGGCATGCAGCACTTCTTCGGGTGTGGAACGCTTCAATAAATATCCGGAAGCCCCGGCTCGCAGCGCGCGAAAAATCCGATCCGGATCTTCATACACCGTGACCATGATGGCTTTGAGCGAAGGCATCAGCTCCTTGAGTTGCGCGACACAATCCACGCCCGACATATTGGGCAATTGCACGTCCATCAACACCAGCTCCGGTTTGATTTCGGGCAGCACTTTCAATGCTTCTTCCGCGGTGGAGCAGGTGCGGACGCAGCGAAAATCTTCGGAGAGATTCACGATTGCTTCCAGTCCTTCGCGCGTGGTGCGGTTGTCTTCGACAATGGCAACGTGGGTCATAGTGCGTGATCGTTGAGGGGCAGCCACAGTTCGACGGTGGTGCCTTTTCCGGAATGGCTTTTGATTTCACAGCGTCCGCCCAGCTTCGCCATGCGTTCGGTCATGCTGACAATTCCATCGCTGCCCGGCCGCTCTGCGGAAAGATCAAAACCCTGGCCGTTGTCTTCGACAACAATCTTGAGCTGGTTCTCAACAATGCCGAGTTCGATGAGAATCTGCGATGCGCCGGAATGGCGAACGGCGTTGTTCAGCGCTTCGCGGAATGCGAGAAAAACTCCGTGGCGCAAACGCGAATCGAGCGGCGCGACGGGAAAAGTCTCCGCCACGCGCAATCGACAGGCAATGCCGGCAAGGTTCAGAAAACGTTGCGCAAACAACGAGTAATAACTGGCGAGCGACGCGACGGAATCGTATTTCGGATTCACCGCCCAAACGATTTCATCCAGCGTGGCAACTACCGCGCGGGATGCAGTGGTCAGCTTTTCCAGATAACGGTCGCGTTCGGTTGGCGGAATCGACGGCGTTCTGGCCAGCGCGCCGAGCATGCTGACTTCAGTGAGCGTCGCGCCCAATTCATCGTGAAGATCCTGCGCGACGCGCGTGCGTTCCTGTTCGATTTCACGGCGCCGTTCAGCGCGCTGACGCACTTGAATTTCGACGTCCAGTTCGCGGGTGCGTTCGGCAACCTGGCGACGGAGAACTCCGACCCAGCCGAACGCGCATAACGCCGCCACACCGACGGCGGCGGCAATCCACAAGACGCGCCGCAACGTCCACCACGAAGGCGATTGAATTAAAGTCACATCAGCGGCGTTGCGCATTTGCAGGCGAAACGATTTCGCGCGCCAGTTTTCGCCCGCGAGCCATTCGCCGGGTTCGATCCGGCAAACGCCCGTGACCGCAACACGGCTGCCGTTTTCCAACTGCGCAAACACATCCGGCCCGTCCGGCAGACGCAGCACAGCATGAAAAATAAAATCGCCATCCTGCAAAATCAAAGTGCGCTCCGTTCCATGCAGCGCGCGATCCAACAGCCGCGCGGAAACGCGGATCAATCGGCAATCGTGTTTTCCCTTCAGCGCTTCATCGATCGTGAGCATGGCCGGCGGAAGCACTGGACCTGAACTCATCTTGCGATAAATGGCGTCCTGCAAAACCGGTGTGTATTCACCCTGCACCACAAAACCCAGCGCTTCGACGCGATCACCCAACCGGAGCGGTTCGGTGGAAGTGGTTTGAACTTCAATGCCCTGGTCGCCGTCCTGGAGGAACAGTTTAACGCCGGGCTCGGAGTAAATCACCGTGCCGGCGACTTTGACGCGATGGCCGAAGGATTCCTGCGGCGCGAATTGCAGCAGGCTGCCGATGTGCCGGGCCTTGATCGCAAACGGATCGGCGGGCGCGGGTTGTTTGACGACGAGATCTTCAGAGCGCGGCACGAGCAGGCGAATGGAAAATAATTGCCGTTGATGATTGAATTGCGTGGAGCAAACGCCGCGGACCCGCACGGTGCTGTCGAGCAGATCTTCTTGTCGCCGAACCGGCAGTTCGCGCGCGTAAACAGAAAGACGTCCGCCGCCAGTGGCGATTTCGAGGAGATAATTCTTCGAAGGTTCGTGAATCTGCACCGAGCGCACGATGCCCGAAATTTCCACGAACTGACTGTCTTCCTGGCCGCTGGCAATCTGCTCGTACGTCACCGGCTTGGCCGAGGGCAGGGGAGCGTCACCGACGACCGTGATTTTTTCCGGAACGACAATGGGCGCGTATTCGCCGGGGCTGCTCGTGCCTTCCACTTCCACCAGTTGCCCGGAGACGAGATGAATCGGCAGACTGGAATCGAAAAGATAAATCCCGGCAGTTTCGTCCTGAATGAAACGCGAATAGAGATTCTCATCGAAGAAGGTCACCACACCGCGCAGGTGAACGCGCACTTTCTGTTGTGCTTCTTCAACTGACAAATGGCGAACCGCTGCCGCCGTGCGCAATTCCTTCGGAGCAACCGGCGCGGCCGCGAGCGGCAGCAACGCGCTCAGACAAATCAGGATGACGAAGCACTTATTCAAACCGGATGTCGTCCAGATAAAAAATCACCGGCGCACCCTGACCCGCAAGCGACCACGCAAAACCGGTTTTGATGCGGCTCAAATCTTTGCCGTCGAGATCAACGCGGTATTCCTTCCATTCCTTCGTGAGTTTGACGTCGTTGATTCCGCCAATCGCCGTGTCGGAATATTTCTTGTCCGCGCCCAGCACGCCGAATTTGAAACTCACGGCTTCTCCGCCTTTTTCGCCGCGCGCCCAGAACCGGAGAGTTTTCGCGCCGGTCAGATTCCAACCGCCAGGCTGATCGCCCCAGTCATTCGCCGGATCCTGCCACGCGATTCCTGCCCAGTCGTCGGTCGCGGCGTATTCGTAACGCAGGCAGGTCTTGCCGGAATGCGGATTGTTGGCGCACGCGTCATCGGCTTTGATGGCTTTGGCGTTTCCCATCCAACCGGAGGCAATGTAGTGATTGTTCGTGCTGCCTTTTTCATCGAATACGGTAAAGGGAAGTGGAGCTTTCCTTGCGATTGCGTCGTCGTTGATAGCGGGAATTTCTTCCGCGTGAGTTAGCGGCACATTTCCGCAAAGCATGGCCAGCGCGAATCCAGCGGCCAGGCTGGTGAACATCGGAGGTGGACGATGACGGCTTCGTTTCATGATTGGAACTGCGGTATTGGCGGATTTGTCTGCCGCATTTAATACTCATCGCAAATGGAAGTGGGAAGAAATTCTTCCGAGCTGAACAATGATGAGACCCAATGAATTCCGAAAGCTCAGTCCGCTGTTTGGTGCGTGTGCCAAGTTGTGCTCCGTGAGATCGGTAGGTTAAATCAGCCTCGACACCGGAAATCACGCTTACCATTCTTTCGCCATGTCTGACGCCAAAGCGCCAACACCGGCGCCGCAATCGAAGCTGAAAATCTTTGCCCGACGGCTTGCCAGCACTGTGATTCTCTGGACGGTCGTGCTGACGGCCTTGTTCTCGAAGAACAAAGTTTTGTCGGATTACGTCTTCGGTGCGACGATGGTTTTTCTCGCCATTACGGGAATGATCGAATTCTACGGGCTGGTGCAAAAACGCGATCTGGTTTGCTTCAAAGGCTGGGGAATTTTCGGAGGCGTGCTGCTGATGATCGGTACGTTTCTCAATCTGAAAGGTTACATCGGCACGCAGGGTTCGCCCGCGCGCGTCAATGATTTCGAAAGCATTTTTCTGATTCTGTTCGTGCTCGGTTTGTGTCTGCGCCAGTTTTTTGCAAAGAGCAACACGGCGGGAATTCTGGCGATTTCCACGACGTTGTTCGGCCTCATGTATGTGCCGTGGCTGCTGAACTTCATTCAGAAAATTCAGTTCTTCAGTTTTCCGGGATCGCTGGCCGGAACCGGAAAAATCTACGTGCTCTACTTTATTCTCGTCACCAAGTTCAGTGATACGGGCGCGTATGCAGTGGGATCGTTGATCGGGAAACACAAGATGATTCCGCGCATCAGTCCGGGAAAAACGTGGGAAGGATTCGGCGGTGCGATTCTGGTTTCGACCGGCGCGAGTCTGTTGTTCGCACATTTCTTTGGCGAACAAATGGCGGGCATGAACTGGAAACACGCGATTATCCTGGGCGTGATTCTCAGCGTCAGCGCGGTGGTGGGTGATTTGATTGAATCCTTGTTCAAACGCGAAGCCGGCGTGAAGGATTCCGGAAAGTTGTTTCCGGGAATCGGCGGGATTCTCGATCTGCTCGACAGCCTGCTGTTCAATGCGCCGTTAATGTATTTGTATTTGCGTCATGTGCTCACGCATCCGTGACACGATATTTTCGATTTTAGATTTACGATTTACGCGCGGCGATTTCAGCGGGCACAACTGGATTAATCACTCCAATACAACTATGAATCGCGAAGAGATGAAGAAACGCACGAAGGCTTACGCCAATCGTATTGTGAAGCTCTCTTCCGCCCTGTCAGCGAATTGGATTGCTCAGACGTTGGGTAAACCATTGTTGCGCTCGGGAACTTCCGTGGGGGCAAATTATCGTGCGGTTCGTCGCGCCAAATCGAATTCTGACTTCATCAACAAACTGCGGAACGTTGAAGAGGAATGCGACAAATCGTTGTTCTGGATGGAGTTGCTGGTTGAGAACGGATTGGTCAAGCCCGCACGCCTTTCCGCTTTGATGAAGGAAGGGGACGAAATTCTCGCCATCATTGTTTCTTCCGCCAAAACGGCTCGTTTCTCCAAAAGCGCGTCCATCGCAAATCGTAAATCGTAAATGAAAAAAGTTGTTCTTCTTGGCAGCACCGGTTCCATCGGCACCAGCACCATCAAAGTTGCGGAGGATTTGCCCGACCAGATTCAGCTCGTCGGCCTGGCGGCGGGAAACAATCTCGAATTGTTGCTCGAACAAACGCGGAAATTTCAGCCGGGCGTCATCTCGATCCACGATCCCGCGAAGGCGGAGGAATTGCGTCGCACGCTGGGCACGAGCGTGGATGTTCATTCAGGCGCGGAAGGTTTGCTCAAGCTCGCAACGCTTCCCGCAGCGGACATTGTGTTGATTGCGATTGTCGGCACCGCAGGTTTGCAACCCGCGTTGGCGGCGATTCGCGCAGGCAAGGACATCGCCGTGGCTTCGAAGGAAATTCTCGTCATGGCCGGTGAAATCGTGATGAGCGAAGCCAAAAAATACGGCGTTCGCGTGCTGGCGGTGGACAGCGAACATTCTGCGATTTTCCAATGTCTCGACGGAAAGCCGGGCAGTTCCGTTCGCAAACTGTTACTCACGGCGAGCGGCGGTCCATTTCGCGACAAGACACTCTGGCCGAAGGAAAAGTTTTCTGAAATCACCGTGGAACGCGCGCTCAAACATCCGTCGTGGGTGATGGGCCGGAAGATCACGATCGATTCCGCGACGCTGTTCAACAAGGGATTGGAAATGATCGAAGCGCGCTGGTTGTTCAACATTGAAATGGCGCGTGTCGGCGTGGTCGTGCATCCGCAGAGCATTGTGCATTCGATGGTGGAGTTCGTGGATGGATGTTTGCTCGCGCAGCTTTCCACGCCGGACATGTGCCTGCCGATTCAATACGCGCTGACTTATCCCGATCGCGCCGCGAGTGACCGGGTCCAGACCGATTTCGCGAAGATCGGAACGCTCACGTTTGAAGAACCGGATGTGGAACGTTTTCCGGCGATTGAACTCGCGCGGCGGGCGGGTGAATCTGGCGGAACGCTGCCGGCGGTTTTGAACGCAGCCAATGAAGTTGCGGTCGAAGCGTTCGTGAATCGGCAGATCAATTTTCCGCAAATTACCGAAACCGTGCGCCGCACGATGGATGCGCACCGAATCGTGGAACATCCCACGCTGGAACAGATTCTGGAAGCCGACGCGTGGGCGAGGGGAGAGGCGGCGAAACGTTCCTCGTAAACGCCAATTCGGAAGGACGAGTTATACGAGTCCCCATTCTAAACCGGTTGCTAGTGTGTTGAAACCGAAGCAGAGAATTCGAAGCAGAATTTATTGTGGGACTCGTATAACTCGTCCTTCCGGCGGTTTACCAATTCCATTGCCCCCAAACGATTCCTTGTTATATTCGCGAGCCTGCTGAACCGGGCGTGATTGCAATTTATGGCTACTCTGAAATTCATTTTGATTCTGTTGGAAGTGCTCCTGCTCTTCAATCTGCTCATCGGTGTTCATGAGCTGGGACACTTTCTGGCCGCGAAATGGCGCGGATTGAAGATCGACCGTTTTGCGATCTGGTTCGGCAAGCCGATCTGGAAAAAGAAAATCGGCGGAGTGGAATACGCGCTCGGCTGGATTCCCGCGGGCGGTTACGTCGCGCTGCCGCAAATGGCTACGATGGAAGCCATCGAAGGCAAAAGCGAAAACACGGGCGAACCGATGCCGAAAATTTCCGCGCTGGATAAAATCATTGTGGCGGTGGCCGGCCCGCTGTTCAGCTTTCTGCTGGCGGTCGCGTTTGCTTTCGTCGTCTGGGGTGTCGGACGTCCGGAACCGGCCATGGATAAATCGACGGTGATTGGCTGGGTCGATCCAAACGGTCCGGCTGCTGCAGCGGGATTGAAAGCCGGTGATAAAATTCTGGAAATCGATGGTCATCCGGTGAAGGAATTCGCGCCCTCGGCGGACAGCATTATGTGGCGCGTGATCACAAGCGAGGGAACCAATATCACAATCAAATACGAGCGGGACGGAAAAATTGCGATCGCGCAACCGGCTCCGGAAATTGCTCCGACGAAGTGGTATGAGCGAAGAGCGTTGCGAAAAATTCAAATCTCGCCCGCGCGTCCTGCTGTCATCGCTGACATTCTGACCAACAGCCCGGCAGCCGTTGCCGGTCTCCAGACCAATGACGAGATTGTGGCGATCAATGGCGAAAAAATTCTGGCTCCGGAAGGCGTGTTGTATTTCGTTCAGATGTTGACCAACGGAACGCTGCATCCGGTCACGTTTACGATTCGCCGGGATTCACAGGAATTTGACCGCGAATTGATGCCGGAAAAACCGGTGAAACCCGCGAAGGCCGGACCTTCTTTCGGTTTTGCATTGTGGGCCGGAAGTCAGAGCGAAATTTTGATCCACCCTCGTCCGATGCAGCAGATCGCCGAAAGTGCCGGGCAGATTTTTGCCACGATTGGCGCGGTGGCTTCGAGCAAATCTGATGTGGGAATCCAGCAACTGGGTGGTGCGGTGATGATCATTCGCGCCTATAAAAATTTCTTCGAAAGCGAAAACGGCTGGCGGCGGGTGTTGTGGTTCAGCGTAGTGCTGAACATCAATCTCGCGCTGCTGAACATGCTGCCGTTCCCGGTGCTGGACGGCGGGCACATTACGCTGGCGTTGATCGAAACGATTCGCCGACGTCCAGTAAGTGCGCGGCTGCTGCAATACATTCAAACCTTCTGCGCCATTCTGCTGATCGGCTTCATGCTGTTTATCGCGTTTTTTGATACGGGCGATTGGGTGCGCAGCGCTCGACAGGACAGCAAAGACGCGCAGATTGAATTCGCGCCGAAAAATCCTCCGCAGCCAGCTCCCTAACTCCGCGTTTAAACCGGGATTCAATCCGTAGCAAGATTGGTAGTCTGCTGTATCGCTGACTGGTAGTTGGCTGCGGGTGTCGCTTTGTGGCCATTTCCGAGTTTCAAACGCATTTCAAAACACCCGCAGCAGAATGCCGCCTGATCGCACTTCCGGTTCACACTTGAAACTCCGGGCGCAAAATCCGACACTCTGTCCCATGCGCTATTGCGAATCGCCTTTTGTTTATCATCGCCGTAAAACCCGCGAAGTCGTTGTCGGAGATCCGAAAAATGGCGGTGTGATCATTGGCGGCGATCATCCGGTGGTTGCGCAATCCATGCTGACCTGCGACACGATGGACACCGCGCTGTCCGTGAAGCAGACGCTGGAACTCGTTGCGGTGGGCTGCCAGATTGTGCGCATCACCGCCCCCACGGTGAAGGATGCCGCGAACCTGAAAAACATCGTGGCCGAACTGCGCCAGCGCGGCTGCAATGTTCCGATCGTGGCCGACATTCATTTCAAACCGGAAGCCGCGATGGAAGCCGTGAAGTGGGTGGAAGTCGTCCGCGTTAATCCCGGCAACTACGCCGATTCCAAAAAGTTTGCGATCAAGGAATACACCGACGAGCAATACGCCGCGGAGCTGAAACGCATTGAGGAGAAATTCACGCCGCTGGTGCTGGAATGCAAACGCCTCAATCGCGCCCTGCGCATCGGCACCAATCACGGTTCGCTGTCCGATCGCATTATGAACCGCTACGGCGACACACCGTTGGGCATGGTGGAAAGCGCTCTGGAATTTGCCCGCATTGCTCGAGCGAATGATTTTCACAATTTCAAATTCTCGATGAAGTCGAGCAACCCGAAGGTGATGATTGAATGTTATCGCCTGCTCGTGGCGCGGTTGGATGAACTTGGGCCGGATTGGAATTATCCGATTCACCTTGGCGTTACCGAAGCCGGTGAAGGCGAAGATGGCCGCATCAAATCCGCCATTGGAATTGGCTCGCTGTTGTGCGACGGACTGGGCGATACGATTCGAGTTTCGCTCACGGAAGATTCGCCGCGTGAAATCGCCGTCTGCAATGACCTGATCGCGCAAATTCCATTGCTGACAAATTCCAAATTCCAAGTTCCAAATTCCAAGTTTCCGTTCAACCCATTTCATTTCGAGCGCCGCGAGACGCCGGAAATTGAATTGAACGATCAGACCAAATGTGGCGGCGAGCAGTTGATTCGTGTCGTGGTCACGCGCGCGACGTTCGACAAAGTCGCGCCCAAAATCCGTCCGAAAGACGACGTGAAACCGGAAGCGGTTTACGAAGATTTGAACGTTGCGGAACTCGATCCGACGCAGGACTTCGAAATCAATTGCGACACGCAACTGGTCACCGTGAAGGACGGCGTAAATCTGCCGGCGATCACTGCGTTTCGATTGCTCGTGGCCAAATTGAAAAAGCTTGGACGCAAAAATCCGATCCTGCTCAAGGATTGTCTCACGTTCGATGCCGTGCCGCTGGAACCGAAGATTGCGCTGTTGCGGGCATCGGTTGTGATCGGCGCGCTGCTGGCGGATGGAATCGGCGATGCGATTCTGGTTCGCGGTGAATCCGGCGCAGGCCAGAGTCTGCGGCTCGCGTTCAATATTCTTCAAGCGGCGGGCTGCCGCAGCTTTAAAACCGATTACGTCGCTTGTCCGAGCTGTGGGCGAACGCTGTTCAACTTGCAAACCGTCACCGCGCGAATCAAAGCGCGCACGGATCATCTCAAAGGCGTGAAAATCGCGATCATGGGATGCATTGTGAATGGGCCGGGTGAAATGGCGGATGCGGACTTCGGCTACGTTGGCGGCGCGCCGGGCAAGATCAATCTTTACGTCGGAAAAACGCCGATCAAGTTCAACATTCCCGAAGCCGAAGCCGTGGATCGCCTGGTCGATCTGATCAAGGAACACGGAAAATGGGTGGAGCCGGAAGTTGTGATGGAAGTTCAACCGACGGTTTAGTGACGCCCTCACTTCCGTCGGAGCGAGGACTTCAGTCCACGTGTCTGTGAGATTCGTAATAAACTCGCGGACTGAAGTCCGCGCTCCTCATGAATACAGGTTTGGATTTTGATGGGCTCTCTCGTCGCTATGCCGACTCCGTTGTATGAGCTTCAGCACTCACCTCGTCGCTTTTCTGAAAACGATGTGATTTGTTGGAACAGAGAATCCCTCATATGTTTCCGGTGGCTTATATTCGAGTTCCCGGTCATCCAGCCGAACAATTTCAAACCGGACTTCCTCGGCTAGGTGAGCGTTTGTGGGGCTGGAATTGGTTTCCGTAATGATGAGAAAGTTATTTTCAATGCGCCATCTTCCACTAGTCTCAATTCTGCTAAGCCCCTGCGGTAAGGGTTTGGAAAAAGTATTAATATCAGAATAAGTGCCGTCAGGAGCTAATTCTAAGGTTGCCACAAAATCCCCCTTTGACTTCAGCGTCCCCTGGTGAACCCAAACGCCTGCGATCTTGTGCTGCATCTCTTCGTCAGAAGAAGGCGCGAGCTCCGATTGAGGTCTGCATCCTGCCATCAACGCAAGCAGAACTGAAATAAGAGTAATTGGTTTCAACGCTTCTTAATACGGCTAACTCCACCTGTGGGCAACAGCCGCTGGCAGCGCACTCGTGATTGCAGCCACAGCGGTCTGGAACCCATGACCGTCAAAACCCAAGCCAACGGCAGTTTGTTTCATCCGGTTGAACAGGCTCCTCCGGCATTTTCATCGCGTGAGAGCATATAAAACAAAGGAAATCACCGCACAACTCAGTGACAAGTAACAAAGAGATGTGCTTGCTCTGTAACGGAATGGTAGCTTTACGTGAACTGTTATATTGCGGGGGTGAGGTTCTGATAATGCTCGGGCAAGACGCTGCGCTGTCTCGGCTGAAGTCCATACGTCGCCGTGTAGAGATACTGATCCGAGCAGGATACCAAGTCCAAGTGATACCCAGGCTGCCTTCATGTAGAACAACGGCATCACAGCCAGCTGCTTGTCCGAATGAAGTGAAACCACGACCGCAAGTGCGCCAGAGGCTAATAACACAAGACTACGAATCCAGTCGTAATGCTTTTTGTTCCTAGTTTCGACTGCTCCGACGAGCGTTTCGATTTCTTGAGATGTCATCGCGGCTAACATTTGGGTGAACTGCAAATCGAGCTGGTTTTGCAGCCTCTCTCCGGGATTTTGCAGCCGAATTCTTTCACCTTGAAAAAAGCTGGCAAACGGCTCTGCGGGTCGAAAGGGTTTTCCGTGCATTACAGGGCGTCGGCGCGGCCTTTGGGGATCTTGCCGAGGTGATAGATCAGGAAACCATGGAGGAACTGACGGAGACCGGCGGCTTGTGAAGCGGAAGCTTTCAGTTCCGCGATCTGCGGCCAGTCGCTTTGCGTCAGGGTCTCGATTAGTTTTTTCGTTTCCGCATTGAGGCGCGCTTCGTCGAGATTGGGTTGCAATCCGAGTTGTTCCAGCAGCTTGAGTTCGAAGGCGTAAATGTTTCGCGGCTGTGGCGGACGCTTGGGCAGGGTGGACAGAAACGCGCGCATCAGTTCAAATATTTCCGGCAGCGGCGTTTCTTTTTCCGTGGTTTGCTCAATCAACGTGGCGCAATAGCTGGCCTGGCGGATGTAACCCAATTCACGCCGCAGATTCGGATGCGTTTCTTTTAAACTGACTTCGCTCAAAGTGTGCAGTTCGGAACGGCGGCTGCGCGTGAAACTGAATTCCGCTTCGTAGAACAAATCGAGTTTGCCGCGAAAAGGAGATTTCTGACGGCGCGCGCCTTTGGCGACTGTGCTGATGCGTCCCAGCTCAGGCGTCAGCCATTCCACGATCAGACTCGTTTCCGTGAACGAGCGGGTGCGAAGAATAATTCCATGCGCGCGTTCAATCATTTCATTGAGGGCGGATTTCCGAGAAGGAGCGCGAACTTCAGCTCGCTTCGATTCGGAAAATCGTCAGGTGTCGCAATAATCATCCTTCACGAAACAATTTTCTTCGGCGTGAAATCCGGAGCGATGGCGCCGAGGCTGATGATATACTTAATGCCGTCTGCGACGGACATTTCCAGGCGGGTAACTTTTTCGTCCGGAACGAGCATGAGAAAACCGGACGTGGGATTCGGCGTCGTTGGAACGAACACGCAGATCAGCTTTTCATTTTTCCGGAGTTGAGGTTCCGCCTGCTGTTCGCTGGTGAGGAAGCCGATTGCGTAAGTTCCTGGATGCGGAAATTCGATCATCACCACGGTCTTGAAGGAATTCTTGTCGCCGGAAATCAGCGCGTCGTTTACCTGCCGCGTCGCGCCGTAAATCTTGTTCAACAGCGGCACGCGCATCATTGCAGCTTCCACCCATTCGATCATTTTTTTGCCAATGTAATGCCGCGTCAGCAGGCCAACACCGCAGATCAGAGCAATCGCAAACAGCAATGCAACCACGCTCCAGGAGCGATACATCGGGCCTTCGCCGTTGTTGCTGTGCGTCAGTTCCGGCGGAAGAAAAAACAGCAGCGTGTCGGTGATGTTCGCGACCGTGCCGAAAAGCCAGACGATGGCGACGACCGAAATCACGCCGGGCAAAATCACGGCAAGACCGGTCAGGAAGTTGGATCGCCATCGGGCGAGCAGGCTTTTTTTCACGGCGAAACTCTAGGTGCGAACGCCGCTTTCCTCAAGGCAAAGGGCAGGGGAAACGCGGAGTATCGCACGGGGTTCGGGAGAAGTTGTAATGCGGAGGGTTGGATGGAGGGTGATTGACGCTGCCGACAAGAATCTGAACATCTGTTCTGTGGCGTGAAAAAGAGCGCCGCTGAAGCGCACGCACTCCAGACGCTTCGCGCGGTTTGGTGCGTTCGGAGGTCGCGACAGCGTCTGGAGTGCGTGCGCTTCAGC
>DASTXC010000122.1:0-9241 GCA_035765675.1 Verrucomicrobiia bacterium | reverse complement strand
TACGAACGGTCTTCCTGCGGCCCGCGAAACCCAATACATCGCCGTCGCGCCGAGCCAGGAACCAATGGTGCCCGTGATGACCAATCCGATTTGCCCGCCCCAGCCGCTGAAATGGAATCCGAGGAAATCGATCCCTTCCGTCCATGCCAGATGGGCCGCGGGCGGAATCACGACTTCACTTGGCAGCGGCACAATCGAACTCTCGACGGCCATCAGCAGAACCACGAGCGGAAAGCCGCCGGATTTGAGAGAATGCAAGTACCATTCGAGAAGCGGTTGCAGAAGATGTTTCATGAGCGCGCTGGTTATAGCGGAAACCTGTATTGACGCAAACCTGCTTTTCTCACAATGACGCCGGATTCAACCACGAATGGACACGAACAGGCACGATTTCAATTCACAGAGGCGGAGCCAAAACCAAGTTAACCTGCCGGGCTATGCGCTTTGAACCTTTCACGCTCAGCCGATTTGGAAATCGGCGATACAGCAGGTTGGGAAACCTGCGCTACGAACCGGCGTTTGCCACGCTCCAAATCTTTGTCCAATCCGCGCGAATTTTCATAATTGTAGTACGAATTCAATCGAGAGATGCGGAGCCACAACCAAGTAGCGCAGACTTCCAGGTTTGCTGTCTCGCAGGTTTCTTAATCTGCGGGCCGAGGAATTTTGAGACGCTCAGGACGTTTCAAACGCAGCCGATTTGGA
This sequence comes from Verrucomicrobiia bacterium, assembly GCA_035765675.1. Taxonomy (GTDB): domain Bacteria; phylum Verrucomicrobiota; class Verrucomicrobiia; order Limisphaerales; family DASXHY01; genus DASXHY01. The sequence continues at coordinate 8,536 of DASTXC010000122.1, read as the reverse complement.
AATTGAGCCGCAACGCACGGAACCTCAGACGGGCCGCGCTTTGATCTCCTTCAAGCACGCTTCGGCGGCATGACGCAATTTCGCACGATCCGTTTCAGTCAGTCCCTCGGGATCGAAACGATACCGGTAATGCAATCGCAGAATATCATGCAAAGGTTCGGCGGTGGTTCCCAGTTCCGGATCGGCCAGCGCGCGTTTCAACCAGGCTGAAACAGTTTCGTTCGGTCCGCGCGCCAGTCCGCGTTCCATCAGTTTTTGTTCGATCAGATAAAACTCCGAATCCAGGCCGGGCCACGTCAATTTGGCGGCGGCGCCGGGGTGATTTTTGCGGTGCCGTTTTTGTCGCGCAAAAATTTGATAAGCCAGCAGGCCGAACACAGGAACCAGGCCGATGATCATGTATTGCCGCAAATTGCTTTGGCCCCAACGGAATTTTGCGAATTGAAATCCGAACCAGCTCCAGAGGTCCGACAGTTTTTGAAACGGCGAAGCGTTCATGGCTTCCAAATCGATCCACGTCGCGGGTGTAGTGTCAAAGTCCTGCCAGGCTTTGGAACGTTCGTTCCACACGAGCGCCCACGAATGCGCATCCCGCAGACGCACCACGTATTCCTGTCCGGATTTTTCGTGGACGGAATAGCCGACAGCGTAGCGCGCCGGAACACCGAGTTTGCGCAACAACAACACGGTGGCGGTGGCGAAGTATTCACAATGGCCGTGGTGCGTGCGCGTCAGGAAAAGACCAATAGGTGTTTGCGGAGATTGATTCGTGCCCCGGCGTCGCATGCGCGGCATTTCCTGCCAGGTGCTGTAAGTGAAATTACTTTCAAAGAAGTTGGCGATGGCGCGCATGGCCAGTGGACGGTTTCCAAAAGGAACGTTCCATTGCGAAACCACCTCCGTGAGCGCCGCCTGTTCGCGCTCGGGAATGTAGAGATCGGGATTCACGGTCACGACGTCATCCGGGCGCGTTTCTCGTCGCTGATTGCGATTCCAACCGAAACTCGGACGATTGGTGAAGGACGTCATTTCGTCCGGATCGAAGGGCGCATCCATCGTCGCGCCCGGGCCGTAGGCGGCGTTGAAGCTGACAAGGCCCGGACCTTCCGCGAGCACGGCGCCGAGAGTATTCATGCGCAGCACAAACGCGGGCAGATTTTCCAATCGTCCCGATCCGCTCGGCAGCGGCAGCAATCCCACGGGCACGCCGGAGTCGCGGGAAAAACTTTCCAGATAACAGGTGATGTTGGCGCGGCCGAGATTTGTTTTCGGCACAAGGATGTAGGCCGCGTTATTCGTTTCCGGTTGCAGGCTTTGAAAAGCGTCGCGGGCAGTTCCGGCGCGCCAGGAGTTGCCTCGATAACCGCGGCCGTCCTGATAAATCCGATAACTGGCTTCGCGCAGATATTGTGGCGGAATGCTGTCCGGCGCGGGGAGCACGCGGATTGCAATTCGTCCGGACAATTTGATGCGGCCAATGCGCCCGATAAATGTTCGGGATTGTTCAGGATCGGTGCCGCTGCGCCGGGCGAAACGTTCGAACCACTGTGGATCGAGCGTTTGAATGTAAGATTGCAACTGTCCGAAAGCATGCTGGCCGAGATAGCCGCTGGTGAACGCCGCAACCAGCACACCGGCCCAGAGCAAAACACTGAAACGCCGTGTGCGTTGCGTCCACAAAGCCCAGCAGAGCAAGGCGCAGAAGCCCCAGAAAAAACTGTTGTTCTTGCCGGGATGCACGCTGGCCGCGAACAAACAGATTGCGAAGTAAGGATACGAAACATTCATCCCGCGCTGCGCCGGAACGGGTTTTCCGGATTTCGCCGCTTTCTTCCAGCGACGTCGCAGAATCAGAGAAATGGTCGAGAGCGGAATTTCTTCGCGCGTGCTGTAAGCCTGGGCGAGGACGAAGAAAAACAAAACCATCGGCAACCAGCGAAGCATGGCTGACGCAGTGCGCGTGGTCGCGGCGCTGGTTTGAGCAGCATAACTGGCATTGTGAAAAAAATTTCCGAACCGCGCCGGGCCGCCATTGTCGGTGAAGGCGTAAACGGCCACACCGAGAAACAACAACGTGCAAATGGTCCAGATGCGGCTGAAGTCGTCGTCGGAAAACTCCCAGCGCAATTTCGTCCAGCGCGCGCCTTCCAGAATCACCGCCATCAGCGCGCCCGCAGCCAGAAAATCCGTTTGCCAGCCCCAGAACAGCAGTGCCGCGCCCAGGAGAAATCGAGGCGTTCTCATAACTGCGCCAAGCCTTCCTCAATGCGTCCGGCTTCCAGAACAAAGCAGCGCTCGGGCGCGCCGGGGCCGATGGACCGCTTCAACCGTTCGCCCTGGCCGGGTTCCGCGATCAACAACACCAGCAGCGGCACGCCCAACGACTGCAATTTTGCAATCAGCGCGCGACGTTCCTCATTCCAGGCCAGCAGCACACAGATGCAGCCGCTGACATCAGCAGCGTGTTCGATCACCAGATGTTCGAGTGAGCTGAAAGTTTTATTCAGGCAGACGGAAACTCCGGCGAGAATTTCCAGCATCGTGTCCGAATGCGCGAGGCCGCGTCCGGCGGTGAAGCAAAACGCTTCCGTACCCACGAACAAAAGATCCAGCAGCGATTCCTGAATCGACAGAGTGCAGGCAAACGACGCGGCGACAGAGACGGCTTCCTCAAAGGCTTCGCTGTGCGGATCGAAAATAAACGTGTCGAGCACCAGCGCGTGCCGGACAAAGAATTCATCTTCGAATTCCTTCACGATGGGCTTCCCGGTTTTGGCCCAGCTCCGCCAATGGATATGTCGCAACGGGTCGCCGCGCCGATAATCGCGCAAGGCCACGAACTCATCGCTTTGTCCGACATGACTCGCCAGGGCCACGCCGCCCTTTTGATATTTCATGATTCCGGGCAGCGCGATGGCGGGCAGCGGATAGCGCTTGGGCAGAACAAGCAGCGTTTGCGGGGCGCTCAAGGAATGGAATGCGCGGAAAAATCCCAACGGATCAGGTCGCGCGAGAGCCACGCCATCGAACCGCACAATGCCGCGCCGCAGCGGCGTCATCTGCATTTCGACTTCAACTTCGTGATTTGGCAGGGCGGCCGGAATCGGCGCGTCTTTGATCGTGACGCGGCGGAACGGTTTCATCTGTCGCGGTTGATCAAAGCGAAATGAGCGGATTTTTTTTTCACGGGCGATCTGCACGGCGCGCCATTCTTCAAATGAAGGCCGCGGATCAGCGAGGTTCTCCAGAACGCTGAGGTCGGTCTGCGTTTTTCTGCCAAGATTTCGCAGCAGGATTTGATAATTGAAAACGTTTCCGGCGGTGGCAAAACGTGGCAGCGACCGGCGCACGGAAAATCGCGCGCGAAACACAATGCTGAAACACGCGGCCGCGACGAACAGGAAAAGCATCGGCGTGAACGCCTGATAAACCACGGTATTTTCGGTATCCACTCCCATCGTGGCCGCCGCGAGCAGCGCGATCAGCACCATCCAGCCCGCCGGAGTCAAACGCCGCCTCATCCGATACCGCAGCCAGGAGAAAGCTCGGTAAAAGCGGTAAAGGACTTTCAGGATCAGAGTCACGCCGGGACTTTGGATTTCTTAAGAACTTCCTCCACCACCGCGCGCGCTGTCAAACCGGAGAAGCGCGCCTGCGGTTGCATGACGAGCCGATGTGCAATTACCGAAACCGCAAGTTCCTGAATCTGCTCCGGCGTCACAAATTCCAAGCCATCGAACAACGCCAGTGCCTGCGCGGCTTTCATCAAGGCCAGTGAAGCGCGCGGGCTGGCGCCAAGCTGTACGCCGCTCGCGGTGCGCGTCGCGGCGGTGAGTTCGACGATGTAACGTTTCAACTCATCGCTGATGCGAATGGATTCCACCGCGTGTTTCAGCGTGAGAACGTCGGCGACGGTGGCGCAGGGCTTCAATTGTTCCAACGGATGATTATGCTGTTGCGCGGTGAGAATAGCGACTTCCTCGGACGGCTGAACGTAGCCAAGTGTGAACTGCATGGCGAACCGATCCATCTGCGCTTCGGGCAAAGGATAAGTCCCGCGAAATTCCACCGGGTTTTCCGTCGCGATCACAAAAAAGAATTCGGACAGGAAATGTCGTTCGCCCTCGACGCTGACCTGGCCTTCGCCCATGGATTCCAGCAAGGCGGATTGCGTTCGTGGCGACGCGCGATTGATTTCATCGGCGAGCAGAACATTTGTGAAAACCGGTCCTTGATGAAAATGAAATTGTTGATCGCGCTGGCTGAAAACGGAAACGCCGAGGATGTCTGAGGGCAGGAGATCGGGCGTGAACTGAACGCGTTTGAACGTGGCGTCGAGCGAGAGCGCGAGCGCTTTGGCCAGCGTCGTTTTTCCCGTTCCCGGAAAATCTTCGAGCAGCACATGTCCGCCGCTGGCGAGAGCGGCCAGCAGTTTGCGCGTGGCTTCCGCCTGGCCCTGCATGATCTGACCGATGTTCTGGGAAATCCGATGATAAACCTCGCGGGCGACCTGATGTTGATTGGATGTCATCTGAAGCAGAGTGAAACGGCGGAGCGGAGAAAACATTGCGGCAGCGCGGGCGTAACCCGTTCACTGATTTTGCATGCCGTCATGCCTGAAGTGTAGAGACACCTGCGAACCCCGCGAAGCAATTTCTTGAATGGAACGGCTGAACTTCAAATCATCCGCAATCGCGAACGAGGTCTGCCAGTTTTACGTCGAGGGCTTTGGCGATTTTTGCGAGGGTCTCAACCGTTATTTTATATTCCGCCCGTTCAACATTCCCGATGTAATTGCGCGCCAAGTCAGCTTTTTCGGCAAGTTGTTCCTGGGTAAGGCCAGCTTCGATCCGTTTGGCCCGGATCGATTCGCCGAGGAGTTTGGAGACTTTGCTGGCTTGTGGCACGGTTGCCACGAGAACAAGAATTGGTGGAAGCCTCTACCAAGTATGCTTGGTAAAAAGTTCTTGCCTTTTTCGTAGTCAGGTTTAGAACTGGTGCCGCTGAACGTCAGCAAATCAGAGGAGTTCGGCGGGAAATTCAAAATCGGAAACCTGATGAAAACCACTCAACGAACATTTCTTTTAACGTGCCTGCTTTTTCTTGGGCTGACGACGAATCGATATTGTTTGGCGCAAACCCAAACGCTCCTGACCACGCCGGAGGCGCCGGTGGAAATGATTTTGTTGCAGCCGGAGGAGATTCCGGTGTGCGGGACGTTTTATCTGCTGAGTGATTTAGCCCAAACCCCTGCCGGAGCGCCGCCGTATCCTTGTGTTCCCCCCAAAGCGGCGAGCGCTCCGGTTTATCAGATCGAAGACAATCTGTTCCTGGTGGATGATCTGGCGGCCAATCAAAGTGTGTTTGAGTCGGCGTCGGTGAACAGCATTACGGCTGAGCTGGAGGAACAGATTCAAACGTTGGTGCAGTCGGTGCGAACGGCCAGAGCCAATCGCGCGATGTCGCTGGCGATGTTTGGAACTGAATTCGAAACGCAAAGCACAATGTCATTGGCTGAAATGTATTCCACGGATGATCTGTGGCTGGAACTGGTTTCAAAGACGAACGAGTTGGGCAACTTCGTGGTTCATCCACCGACGGCGGAGGAAGGCAGCGGCGTTTATGATCTTTTCATGACGACGAGTCTGACGGCGGAAGGTTCGGGATCGAACGGAACGAACTGGCTGTGGCTGCTGCGGACTTCACCCGGTCAGACGAATGTGGCCTACAGTCCGTTGCTCGATGAGATTTGTTTCTTTCGATTGGCTCGAACGAACGATGCGGATGGGGACGGTTTAAGTGATGCGCTGGAACATCTTTCATCGCATACCGATCCGGACAATGCCGACGAGAATGCCAATGGAATTCCGGATGGATGGGAGTGGCTGAACTTTGGTGATTTGAATCAGCCGGCGAGCGGTGACTATGACGGCGACGGCATCAGCAACGGATCCGAGTATGGAAATGGCTCCGATCCGAATACCATATCTTTCACGGTTATCATCACGAATGAATACCTTCGCGTCACTTCGCCTGTGCTTCCATTGAACGTCGTAACCGGAGTTCCCGCCAGCGTTGCGGTGGTGGTGGACAGCACGAATTTTACATCGGCGAATTGGATTAACTATAGTGTTCCACAGGTTTCCGTTCCCCTGGATTCGGAAGGATGGCATGATGTCTGGGTCGGCATGCGAGGGCGATTGTCCACGTCTCAGCCGACTTGGAAGTGGGTGCGGTTGAAGCTGGACACGACGCCGCCGATGCTGGCCATTACCAATCCTTCAACAACTGTCATTGCTCAATCGATGATTCAGCTTCAAGGTTTTTGCCCGGAAGCGCTGGCGAGTATTTCCTATGATTTAACAAATTCGCTGGGAGTAGTTTCCAACCAGCAGATTTTCGTTTTGTCGCGGGCATACGACACAAATGCGTGGGATTTCTCGACCAATTACTTCCAGGGTTTTGATATTCCTGTAAAAAGTGGTGCCAACAGGATCACGATTCATGCGGTGGATTTTGCAGGGAACATAGCCACCACGAATTTTACATACTGGCTGGACTATTCGAGCAAAACCAATCCGCCAAAGGTCAACCTTTCGTGGCCGCAGAATGGTGCCACGATCTGTGGAACGACCTTCAGTTGGGAAGGCTGGCTGGATGATTTCACGGCTCACGCTACAGCCTCGATGATTGCAAATGGAAGCAGCAATGCTTTTGCTGTCGTGATTGAGCGGGACGGGCATTTTTGGGTGGATAACATTTCATTGTCGCTCGGTACAAATACGCTTCGGCTGGCTGTGACCGATGGAGCGGGCCATCTGACTGAAACAAACATTACTGTCATAAAAAGTTCAGTGCCATTTTCGGTTTCATCCTCTTTCTGGGTAAAGCCGGAACAGTTTTACACCACCGTTTACGGCACGCTGCAGGCGAGCAATTACACGGTTTGGGTGAATGGCGTAAAGGCGGAGATCAATGGCAATTCCTGGACGGCGAACGATGTTCCGCTGGGAGCTGGCGGATTGATGCCAGTGAATGCGAGGGCGATTGCAAACGGTGATAATGGCGGAAACGGTGCGGGTGGAAGCGGTGGCGCAGGCGCTGGCGGAAGTTCCGACGGTGGCATTTCAAATCCGGATTCTCCAAGCGCTCTGGATGCGCAAGGAGTCATTGAACGCAGGAGCAGTGTTTATCTTTCAGATTATAGCTACAGCTACCAGGGGGCTTTGTTACAGCCGAAAAAGCGCCGAACTGAGCATTTATATTCTGACGGAACAATCGTGGATTGGCAGGAAAACAGCATATGGGAAGAAACGACATTTTTTTGGGAAGCGAGCAAGGGCGGAAGTGAAATCAAGCACCAGACGTTTCAAGGAAGTTCCGATGTTCAGCCTTTGAGCGAAGGGATGTGTCATACAGAAATCCGATGGGGAGGGCCTTCGTCTTCCAATTCCTATAATGCCGAAATGGCCGGAGGGGTTTATACGACGTATTGCGTTAATCCTGCGTGGACTAACTATCTGGAGAATCAAGGTTTGCCGATTTGGCAAAACGAAGCTCACATGAAGAGCAAGTCCGAAACGGAAGGCTGGTATTCCGCCGGGGCCGGCCTGTATACCCATGAAGTTTCCGAATTCGAATTTAATCGGGACATGCACAGCGCCGTGAAATTCTTCACAGGCGGGCGATCAATCCCGGGAACAAAGAGCCTGTATGCACTTACCGCGGATGTGTGGGAGGTGCTGCGGAAAAGCTCGGCAGACGATCAAGTTCATAGCATTGGCTGGGCGTCCCATGGTCGGCGGAAACTTGCGGCGCAGGAGGCTTCCATCGGATCGTTTGGTCATCCCGGCCCGGACGGATACATCTACGTTACCCTTCCCGACAGCGCGACTGTGGATTTGACCGCAACGGTCAGAGGCCTGGATCATTATGAATACAGCCCTCGTTATCGAATATGCGATCCGAAGATATACTTCAACGGCCAAGACGTAACGGGATCCAATGTGACGGTGGTTGTGGGGCAGAAAATCAACCTGTCATGTGGCCTGATCAGTTCGACCGGCAACATTCTGCCTGCGAACGGTTCTTGTAAATGGACGGTTCCTGGCTATGCAATTTCAAACTATATCGCGGACCTAAACACAGGGATTGTTTATTCCAATTTTCCCACCGCCAATTCGAACGTTGTTTTCTATTGGGTGAATGGCGGCGTGAAAACCGTTTCAGTCGAAATCGGCCAGCCGCCGACCAAGGCAACTGCCACGTTTACCGTCTATCGCCCTTCGGTTACTTTTACGGATATGCCTCCGGCCTATGCGACGAACGCTGTTATTGACGGAGTCCTATCATTAGCGCTTGGCGATAATCCAGGAAATGGAGCGATGCACTTTCAAGCGGCGGCGCAATTTCTTTTCTGTAAATTCGTTGAGCCTCAAACTGAGGGTGGGTTTTGGCATTCCATGTTGAGGTAAATTTTTCCGGTTTCCCATTCGTCGCTGGTTTCGCTCAAAAGCGCGGTGATCAGACGGAGGAG
>DASTXC010000121.1:0-9773 GCA_035765675.1 Verrucomicrobiia bacterium | reverse complement strand
GTCGAGATAGCGCCATTCAGAGCCGGCAGAGATCACGATGGGATTTTTCACAACGGCCTGAACAAAGATCGATCGCTCCACTGCTTCGCTCGCCTGATCCTGTGCGTCGTAGGCAATCGCAGAAAGCTGATGATATCCCGGTTCGCTCGGGGTCCACGGCAGTGAAAACGGAAAACCCGCGCTGCCGATCAATGCGCCATCCAGAAAATAATTTACGCGCGCGGCCGATCCACCGCCGCTCGATGCGCTGGCGCTCAACAAAACACTCGAACCCGCCGGAAGAATGGCGTTGTCGGCGGGATTGAGGAAATTCACGGTCGGCGGCGGCAACAGGAGCGTCACGGAAACCGAGGGTGATTCCGTGATGCCGCCGAGATTATCCGTCACGCGCACCTGCAATTGATGGATTCCAGAACTGGCGCTCGACCAGACGTAGTTCGACGACGTCGCTGACCAGCGCGCGAGTTCAACGCCATCGCCAAACAACTGCACCAGCGCAACCGCGCCGCCGGGGTCATTCGCCGAAACCGAAACCGTGAAACCATTTGTGGAAGTGATCGTGGCGCCATCCGCCGGTGAAAGAATGGAAACATTCGGTGCGAGATTGAAAACATTCGCGCGTCCGGCTGTAACGCCTGCGGCAAACCAGTTGGTGGGTTCGTTGCCGTAAGCGGAATTCGAAATGCGCTGGAGTGAATTTCCAATTCCGTCCGCGCCCGCAGGCCAGGGAGCGGCGTCCGCATACGAAACTTTGTCGATTCGATAAAACGGAACGATTGACGTGTCATCGACGGGACCGGGCTGATCCAGCACCAACGTTTCGCCGGAGTTGTCCAGCCTGCCAATCCATGGCCCATAAACGGCAACACTGCTGGGAACATTGAAACGATCTCGGAACGCCGCGAGCTGGGCAGCATTCGCCGGATCAAATCCAACCACCAGCAAACGCGCGCCGGCCGCCAGCGATTGGTTGGTGGGGAAATCAAAACTCACCGCATCGCGCAATCGCCAGGTGTTGGTTGTCGCCTCTACATCATAAAGCCGAACTTTGTTGCCCGTGATGTTTTGCAGCTCGATGAATTCGGCGAGCGAATCGTCCGCGCCATTGGTTTCCGGCGGATGATACATGATTTCGGAAATCACAATTGGACCCACGCGCGGATAGGCATTCGCGGAGCCGAGCGTCACCGTACTTTGCAATACAAGATCCACGACGCCCGCGCTGTTGGTGTAACGACCGAAACTCACGCCGTTCGGTTCCGCGGGAAAATCGTAGCCCGTAACGTAGCCGGTCAGATTCGAACTCGCATCGGCGGACAACAGATAAACCGATTCGCCGAGTTCACTGAAGCGAAACGCATTCGGTCCGACATTGAATTCATTTTCAGTGATGACGAGATAACCGCCCGCGGGAATCGTGGTGCCGTCTGGAATGCGATATTTTTTTGGCGAAAGAAAATCGTCGGTCAAATACCATCCGCCGATGCTCGCGGCGCTGGAAGTGGGATTCAACAATTCGACCGAATCCAACTGAGGCAAATCCGTGTGCGTCAGAATTTCATTGATCACAATTGGCGCAATCGTGGGCGGATTCGAATCGGCTTCCCCGGGCGAACCATTCAAGCGGCCGCTGGCGCGCCAGGACGCGGCATTGTCCCAGGAATTCCACGGTGCATTTTCGTCCACAATCACCAGCGAAAAACCGAGGCCGTCCGTGATCGGATACCAGGTATTGTTGTAAGTGAACTCCAGAATTTTTTCGCCCACGGCATCTTCGAGCCGCAACGTTTCGCCGCCACTGTTGAGCGCGCCGGAATATTGTCCGGCGATGTTGAATCCCGAACCGTAAAGCCCGATGAATGCCGACTGATTGCGAACAACCAAAACTGTTTGTCCCGGCGCGAGACTTGTGACGGCGCTGCCGGTGAAATTGAAATCGATTCCTGCGGCAAACCGAACTCCAGCGAGATTCAACGTCACGGTGGGAGAAATGTTTTTCAGTTCCACAAATTCGAACTGCTGCGCGTCATCGGAAATCGCCGGAGCAGGGGAGGGATTGTACATCACTTCCGTGATTCGCAGATACTGCTGCGTGAGCGAAGGATTACCCGCAAAGCTGTTGCTGGAAATCAAATCACCCGCGGCGTTGGCCAACGTCAAAGTTTCACCACGCGCGCTGAGCCGGCCTGAGTAAGGCCCGACCGCAAACAACGCTTGTCCGCCGTGCGGTGAAATCGCGCGATTGCGAAACGCCTTCACATTCGGCGAAACATACAGGCTGTTGTTTGCCGGAATCACCGTTCCACCTTTGAACTTGAACTGAATGCCGCCGCTCAATTCCCAATCAGAAACATCAATCGCAAATTCGTTCGTATTGCTGAGCCGAACGTATTCCTCGTCCTGATTTCCACTGGCGGGATTGTAATCCAGCGCGCTGATTGCAATCGCAGCGTTCGCCGGTTGCGCGAGCGGAATTCCCGCGTTGCTCGTTTTGTTGATGCCGATGGGCAACGCGATATTTGTCACGCTGTGTTTGCGATACAGATGCGCGCGACGGCTGGCCATGAATTGATTGATGATTTGATCCACGCCGTTGGTGAGATTGATTCCGGGATCGAAATTGCATTGGCCGCCTTTGCCCGGCCAGCCCCACCACGCGCGATCGAGTTGAGTTTCCGGCGCGATCAGGTTTCGCCATTCCAATGCTTTCTGTTCAATCGGCAAATCCGCCAGCACGGTGCCCGGCGGTTTCACAAATTCGTCCATCAAAGTTCGCAAGCGTCGCAAAAACATTTCACGCGTTTCCGGCACCTGAAAGATCACGTCGTAAAGCCGGTTCCAGTTTCCCGAACCGCTCGGAATCGTTTGAGACGATCCGTAAAGCGGATGACTTTTCAAATTGTCGTTCGTGGATTGAATGCCGCTGTAGGCATCGCCGTTCATGTACGCCGCGCCGAAGGAAAGATTCTGATCATAAGGCATGATGCGCCAGAGATCGTCGCCGTCGTTGTCGTGATACACCGCCATGTTCGCCCACACGTCATCGTTCTGATGCGTGAACCGCGCGACGGCCATGTAATTGATCACTTCCGGAACATCGAGGATGTCGAACAGATTGGTCGCGCGTTTTCCCAGCGGCAGGTTTTCGGAAATGGCATTTGCGAGCGCGACGAAATCGTCGTTGCCTTCTGCCTTGCGCGTTTTCTTTTCGAAACCGCCGGTGCTGTAAAGACTGGGAACAACTGTTCCCACGTTGGCGTAGAACGCGCCGTTCGGATCGAAGCCAAGGCGTTCCAGCATTTCTTCGCCCTCCACATCGCTGTGTGTGGCGAGTTGATAAAACACGCCGTTCAGTTGTAAACGCATCGGCATCGCAAACGGCGCGGGCAATCCCATCTGTTCCGCCAGCCAGAAACACAGCCGCTGCCGCATGTAGGCCGGGTCGGGATAATCCGCCATGAACGAAGTTTTGCGAATGCGTTTGGCGGAATCGGAATAACGGAATTTGTGTTCGCGATTGAATTCCAGCCGATGCGATTTTTTGTCGTAACCCGCGGTGCTGTTACCGCGCAGTTGCATGTGGATGTTGTCGTAAAACTCGCCATCGAAATAAAGCGAGACGCGGCTGCCGGAATCAGAATCCGCAGCGTTCTGGCTGGTATGCGGTCCCGGTTGCAAAACCGTGGGCGGCGCGAACAAATGAACGACGGGTAACGCGCTGGTAACGTAGTTCGGATTGATGACGGTTCCAAAATACTGTGCGGTTGAAGTCGGATCATTGAAGATCGGCAAACGCGATGAAGCATTGTTAATGTCCGTCGCAGTGATGAAATACCGAACCATGTAACCGTTGTTGCTCGCGCTCGCGGGAATCGTGGCTCCAAAAATTCCATCTCCGGCGGCGCCATCGTCATGCGCACCGTCATCCGCCATCGGCACAACAACCTCCGGCCCGAACATCACGCGATATCGCATCGTTACGTTCGCAATCGCCGCCGCGGTGCGAAATACGTTCGCGGTCACAACGATGTTGTCATTGTCGAGCGGAATTGCCGGCGTGTGCGCGACTTCGGTAATTCCCGGCCCGGGCACGGTTGCGCCGCCCAGGTTTTCGTCACCCGGCGTTGGCGCGGTGAAATAAAGCCCCGCGGTGTCGCCGGCAACCGTGACACCGGTCAGTTCCGGAAGAATTAAAAACGTGCTGTCACTCGCAGCGCTGTTCAATCCCTGAATTGCGAGCACGTTCGCGCCGGGACGAAGCAGCGCGTTCACATTTTCCAGGATGATGTCTTCAAACTCCGACGCCGGATGCGAATTCACCGCCGCAGAATCCCAGTTGAAATCCTCCGCCGGCGCGTTCGCCTGCGCGACGCGAACGCCATTGATCCACGCAACAAATCCATCGTCATATTTCAATCGAAGATCGAGCAGTGAAAAATTGGTGGGATTGCTGACCTGAAACGGAATTCGAATGAACGCCGAAGCATTGTGATCGCGCATCGGAGATTGGACGTTCAATCCAATTTCACCCGGACTGCCTGCGCCGAAACCAATGCCGCTGAAGCCGCTGACCCAGGAGGCCTCATTGAACGGTTCGTCATCGTTGTTGCCGATCCAATGATAATTCAAATCGCTGCCGCCATTCGCGATGGAAGGAATCAGTGCGCGCGCCGATGCGTTCGTTGCAATCAGCGTCACGTTGCTGGACGTGAGCGCGAACCCAAAGGAAACGTCCGAAACCTGCGGTGGGTACGTGGGTGAAAACTGCGTCGCGATAACAGTTCCGGCGGGATTCACCAGCGCGAGAAATTCGCCATCGGCATCAAGTTTGAAATTGGTGTGCAACGGCTTGCCGGGAACGCGGCGGTCTTCGCTTGAAGCGAAAACCACAATGAAGCCGCCGGGCGGAAGATTGGTCGCTGGGAACCGCCATTTGGCCAGATTGTTTGCCGAATCCGTGAGCGACCAGTCGAGCAGATTGACGGTCGCCGTCGAGGTGTTTTGAACTTCGATCCAATCTTCAAACGCGCCGTCCTCATCCGCAAGCGTGTGCGTGTTGGACGCCATGAATTCCGAGATGCGAACCTGTGCGTGAGTGTTGAGGGAAAAAATTAAAACGAGAGCCAGCCCGAGCGTTCCAGGAAACTTGCGTAACATCATAAGCAGAATTCAGAGCCTGCGCCCATCCTCTCAGCAACCGCGTCTGTGTGGCAAACCTTTTACTGAGACAAACCGAGATCGGACGAGCAAATCATCCATTTGCATGATGAGTCCGGCGTTGCCGATCGGTTATTCAGATTCGAACCGTCGTTTAATCAGCACAACTAAACCTGACAAACATGAAAAAACTAATCCCATTCCTCACTCTCGTTGTTGCCACCACCGCGCAATCGCAAACGCTGTTTGACTTTGAATCGCCCACTTATTCGACCGGCAATCTCACCACCGGCCCGACCAGCGTCACCAGCGGCGCGACGTTTACGGGGTTGAACGGATGGTCGCAATCCGGTAGCGGCGGTCCGGGAGCGATTGTCACGACAACCAGTTCCGGCTTGTACACGGGCGGACAGGCGCTCGGCTCCGGCAATTCCGGGAATGCTTACATCGGCGTAAACAACAACTTCGCTTTGGGCAATTCGTTCTACTTCGATCTGCTGGCGCCGGTTGCAAATAAAGGCGGTGTGTCGGGATTTGCTGATCTGAACTCGGACAGCGCCGTGACTTACAGTTCGGAAAATGGAATTTTTGCCGGCGTTCTGGATTCCGGCGGTTCCTCACGTTTCGCTTTTCGCGATCTGGCAATCGGCGGCTCGTCCTACGGCAGCGGTGTGGCGGCGAACACAACCGATTGGTACCGCATTTACGTCACGCTCGACGACTCCACGTGGACCGCGACAATGAACGTCATCAACCTGACGCTCGGCGGCACGGTGGTGGATCTGGATCCGTCCACATCAGCAACATCCTTTTCGCACACCTGGGCGGATGGAACCGGCTGGATTCCCACAACCAGTTGGACCGGCACCGGCGCGCGGGCGTCCGGCACGATTCTGATTGATAACATCACCTCGACGGTTCCCGAACCGTCAGCGATCGCGATGCTGCTGGTAGGCGGAGTGGGATTGCTGATTCACAGCCGCCGTCAAAAGGATTGAACGAACGACGGAAATTATTCCGCGCTTTGATCAGGTGAAGCTGGATTGGCCGGCTTCACCTGGTTTCATTTTGGGAAGAACATCCGGAAATCGAAATCAATGGAGGGAAGAAGAAGCCCTCGGATCGTCAGTGCTTACGGAGAATTCATTCCTCATCAAACTTGCGTTTGATAAGGCCTTCAATTTCATCCAGCGCTTTCATAGCATCCGGACCTTCGGCGATCACCGTCAATTTGCTCCCGGGTCCAGCGGCGAGCATCATCAAGCCCATGATACTTTTGCCGTTTACCTTTTCGCCGTCTTTTTCAACAAAGACGTCGCAGGTAAAACGGTTGGCAGTCTTGACGAACATGGCGGCGGGGCGGGCGTGAATGCCCAGTTTATTCAAAACCTGGAATTCTTTTTTCGTCATGGGTGCAGTTTCGTCCGACAGCTTTTTTGCGCTCATCAGTTGGCGTATAAGTAGCCGACAGGCGCTCGTTTGGCGAATCTTTATTCTGGTGACAACGGCCCCGTCGGGAAAAGGAGCAGGGGAGAAAAGGAGCGGAGGAGCAGAGGGGAAAAGGGGCTGAGGAGAAATACCGGGCGGCGTCACGCGGATTCTCCTTTTCTCCTTTTCCCCATTGCGACGCTGGGAAAAAATCGCAAATCGACTTTCCCGCATCGCGCCGGTACGGTCTCGGCCATGTCACGCGATTACGTTTTGCAGCCGTTTCGGCCGGCAATTCACCTGGAAATTGATTACGCCCGCGAGCTGAATGAACAGCAGTGCGCCGCCGTAACCGCGCCGCCCGGGCCGGCCTTGGTAATCGCCGGCGCGGGTTCGGGAAAGACGCGAACGCTGACGTATCGCGTCGCGTATCTGCTGGAACAGGGGATTCCACCCGACCGCATTTTGCTGCTGACGTTTACCAACAAAGCGGCGCGCGAAATGATGCGGCGCGTCGCCGATTTGCTTGGTCACGAACTTTCCGATCTCTGGGGCGGCACGTTTCATTCCATTGGCAATCGCATTCTCCGCCACCACGCCAACCTGCTCGGTTATCAGCGCGACTTCACCATCATGGATCGGGAAGACGCTAAACACCTGATCACGACCTGCATTGCCGAATCGGAAATCGATGTGAAAGCGACGCGTTTTCCCAAGGCCGAAGTACTCGCGGATATTTTTTCGATGGCCTTGAACACGCATCAAACCGTTGAAGAACTTTTGCAGGCGCAATACGAACATTTTTCGGAACTCGCGCCGCAGGTTGCGAACGTTCAACAGCGTTATGCCGAGCGCAAGCGTTCCACGAATGCCATGGATTTCGACGATCTCCTGGCGCTCTGGCTCAAGCTGCTTCAGGAACACCCCGACGTGCGCGAGCATTATCAGCGGCGATTTCAATTCGTGCTCGTGGATGAATATCAGGACACGAACAAACTCCAGAGCGATCTCATCGATCTGCTGGCCGCGCGCAGTCGCAACGTGATGGTGGTGGGCGATGACGCGCAAAGCATTTACGCGTGGCGCGGCGCGAACTTCCAAAACATTCTCAAATTTCCGGAGCGTTATCCCGGCGCGAAGGTTTACAAGATCGAAACCAATTATCGCAGCACGCCGGAAATTCTCGGTGTCGCCAACGCCGCGATTACCGCGAACATCAATCAATTCGCCAAGCAACTCGCGCCCGCGCGCCAGTCCGGTCAAAAGCCGGTGCTGGTCACCTGCAACGATGCTTCGGAACAAGCCGCGTTCGTCGCGCAACGCGTGTTGGAACTGCGCGAGGAAGGTATTGAACTGAACACTATGGCCGTGCTGTATCGCTCGCATTTTCACGCGCTCGAACTGCAACTGGAACTCACGCGGCGCAATATTCCTTTCAGCATCACCAGCGGCATTCGTTTCTTCGAACAGGCGCACATCAAAGACGTCGCGGCGTTTTTGAAACTCGTGACTAATCCGCGTGATGAACTTTCTTTCAAACGCCTGGTGCAATTGCTTCCAGGAATTGGCGGCAAAGGCGCGGACAAACTCTGGCAACGTTTCAGTACCGAACTTCAAGTTCCGACTTCCGAATCCCCGGAAATTGTCGCGAACTCGAACGCTTCAAACTCGAAACCCAAAACCCAAAACCCGCAGCTCGCCATCGCACTTCAGAAATGTTCCGCGACTGTTCCTAAAAAAGCCGCCATCGCCTGGGCGCAATTCGCCACGACCATTTCGCAACTTGAAGCGCCGGACGTTCGCGGTGACGCATCGAAAATGATTCGACTGGTGATCGAAGCGGGTTACGAGGAATACCTGAAAGAGAATTTCGCGAACTTCCGTTCGCGCCTGGATGATCTCGAACAGCTGGCCGTCTTTGCGCGACAGTTTCAAACCATCGGCGACTTCCTTACGCAACTGGCGTTGTTGACCAATGTCGAAGCCGAGTCGGATCAGGCCGCGAACAAAGACGACGAGCAGATCAAGCTTTCCACCATTCATCAGGCGAAGGGTTTGGAGTTTGACGTCGTGTTCGTGATCATGCTTTGCGAAGGACTGTTTCCGTCAGGACGGTCGCTGGAATCCGCTGAAGGCGAGGAGGAAGAGCGGCGGTTGTTTTACGTGTCGATCACGCGTGCCAAAAACGAACTGTATATGAGCTACCCGTTGATCCGCGCCATGCCCGGCAGCGGTGACATGATGCAACAGCCGTCGCGTTTTCTGAGCGAAATTCCCAAAGACCTGATCGACGAATGGAACCTGCGCCGCTACTGAATTGGACGGCAGGTGGATGAACCACAGTCGGAAGGACGAGCTACGCGAGTCCCCAAAATTTTCGCCGCCTTTTTAGCCCGACTGGTTTGGGACTCGTGTAACTCGTCCTTCCGAGGGTAGCGTCTGCCGCGCTTGCGGCAGACCGGGCGCACTGGTTCTGCGCCCGTCCGGTTTGACTCACAAGCCATAGAGAACGGCGCGAAGAACCTGTTCGCGCCGGCATCCCGCAAGCGCGGCTGCACCACCCCCGCAGAATGCAACGGCGTTCCAGAATCGAGACGTTACAAAACCGTCCCGAAACTTTCCCTTGACCCGGGCGCCTTAACTGTCCTAGTGTCCTATGTCAGACGTCGGTTATGCTTTTCCAACTTGATTTCAAATCCGGCAAACCGGTTTACCTGCAACTGGTGGATCAGGTGCGTTACGCGGCGGCGTCCGGCGGACTGCGCCCCGGAGAACCGCTACCCTCCATTCGCCCGCTCGCGGAGGAATTGCGGGTGAACCGAAACACTGTTGCCAAAGCGTACGCCGAACTGGAAAGCCAGGGCATCATTGAAACGCTGCCGGGAAAAGGTTGTTTTCTGAAGGAGAGCAGTTCGCCTTTCACTAAAAGCGTGCGGCAAAAGCTATTGATCAAGGAAATTGATGAAGCCGTCGTCACCGCTCATCATCTTCAAGTTGATCGGGAAACTTTTCTGAAATTGGTCAACGAACGTCTCGACGAAATGGAACGCAAAGTCGCCGACGCGCAAGAGACCAGTCAAAAAACCAGCCAAGGAGAACGGAATGAAAAACGAAAAGCCGGTCATTGATATTACCGGACTTACCCGGCGCTACGGAAAAATGGAGGCGGTCAACGGCCTCAATCTCAC
>DASTXC010000120.1:0-24219 GCA_035765675.1 Verrucomicrobiia bacterium | reverse complement strand
TTGAGGTAAGTCCATTGGGCGTCAGTCAGGTCAGTGTCGTATTTGGCGATTTTCATCGCCTGACTGGCGCTACCGCGAATAAAAGCCAACCACATTCCCAGCAAAATCAAGCTCTTTCTCTATTTTTCAGACAGGTTCTTAGCCAGTCGGATGACGATGTCTTATGTGAAGCGGCGCAAATTCCTATTTCAGGTGTGCGGGTCGCAGCCAGCGTTATCGGCTTCCAGGCGGCGAAGTTATTGGATCATCTGATGCGCGGGCTCAAGCCACCGAAGCAACCGCTGTTCATTGCTCCGCATAGCATTGCTTCCCGCCAGTCCACTGACACCTTCGCCGTTCGGGATCCAGCGCTGATAAAAGCCCTGAGTTTCATCCGGCAACAAGCCACGTTGCCGGTACTGGTGAGTGATGTCGCCAAACATGCCGGTGTTTCACGACGTGCATTGGAACGCAAATTCCTCGAAGTGCTGCTGCGTTCGCCCGCGGAGGAATTGCGACGGCATCAATTGGATCGTGTTCGGCAATTGCTCACGGAAACCGATTTGCCAATGCCACTGGTAGCGGAGAAATCCGGGTTTGGCTCGCAGGCGTATTTATCCGCAATCTTTAGAAAACATTTCAATCAAACGCCGATGCGTTATCGCCGCGAAGCCCGCCAGCGGAAACCGGAATAAAGCCTTCCGTCTTCAGTCGAATTTCCAAACGTAAGTTTCGCCCCGGCTGATCATCACCTTACGCTGTTCATTACGGTAACGCACATAGCACGACTCGCCGCTGACTGAATGAATTGTTGCGGATGCGAGTTCCTTTCCCTTCCAGGACAAATCCACAACGAAACCACCGCGCGCGCGCAAGCCTTTCACACTGCCGTCCGGCCAGGCGTCTGGCAGTGCCGGCAGCAGCTGCAAAACGTAGACATCATCCTGTTGGACATGACTCTGCATCAGCATCTCTGCGACACCTGAGGTGTAGCCGCAATTGCCGTCCAACTGAAACGGCGGATGCGTGTCGAACAGATTCTCCAGAATGCTTTCGCGAAACATTTCGCCGATCAGTTTGTGCGCGCGATTTCCATCGCCCAACCGCGCCCAGAAATTAATCTTCCACGCCTTGCTCCAACCGGTTGAGACATCGCCTCGGGCATTGAGGGTTACTTTCGCTGCCTCGGCCAACTCCGGCGTCAGCAGCGGGCTGATCTGGTGTCCAGGATGCAACGCAAACAGTTGCGAAGTGTGGCGATGTTTGTCATTCGGATCATCAACATCTTCCATCCACTCTTGAAGTTGTCCCCAGCGTCCAATCTTCGGTTTCAACAAACGGTCACGCATGGAAATCACTTTCGCGCGGTAGTCAGAGTCCGTATCGAGCACTTCAGTCGCTTGAATGAAATTGTTGAACAGATCCCAGACAATTTCCTGATCGTAGGAAACGCCGGCATGCGGCGTGCGATCACCTTCCTTGATCACCACTTTACCATTTTGCCTGACTGGACCGTGTTCCGGCGACCAACCGTCCGGCGTAATCAATGTTCCATTTGGACCGTCAATCAATCGATCTTCCCAGAACTCCACAATTTCTTTCATCGCCGGATAAGCGATCTCCCGGAGAAAATTCGTGTCCAGAGTAAACGCAAAATGCATCCACAAATGTTGCATCAGCCACGCGCTTTGCGGTCGATGTACACCCCAGCGCGAACTCCCGCCAAAGGGATTAGTCGTGCTATAACCGGACCAGCCTCGGCCCTTCCGCGCCTTAACGCCTTCGTCCTGCGTCCGCTTGTAAACGATGGACATGTTATGAATCCATTTGAAAAGAGGCTCGTGACATTCGGAAAGGCCGGTCAATTCAGCGGGCCAATAGATCATCTGCAAATTGATGTTGGCCGTGTAACCAGAATACCACGCCGGTTTCAGGTCGGCATTCCAAATGCCTTGCAGATTCGCGGGCAGTCCACCGGGACGCGAACTGCTGATCAGCAGATAACGACCATATTGAAACAACAGAGTTTCCAGCGCAGAATCTGCCTCACCCGCCTTACGTGCTTCCAACCGAACATCGGTTGGCGCAGCAGGCACCGGTGAAACCAGATTCAACGACACGCGATTAAACAGTTTTTGATAATCGGCCACATGCGTTTCACGAAGCTGTGCAAAAGTTTTTTTTGCAGCCACTTCGAGACGGCTGACAATTTTCCGGTGCGGAAGTTCTCCACGCCAATTTTTCAACGGGTCATTGGCGAAAGACGTTCCAGCAGTGAGTAACAACGTAATGCTATCGACGTCGGTGAAAGTAATCGTGTTCCCGGTGACGCTCAGCTTGCCGCCTTCGTTGAGAACCCACACCTGCGCTTCGTAATTCAAATCATTGGTGAGCACGCCAATGGTTTGGAGTTTGTTTTCCGCGGCGATGATCTGACCGTTGTGCATGTCGGTCAGGCGGATTACGCCTGAATAGCTGCGCGATTGATTCGCGCTGAAACGAATTACCATCACTTGATCTGGATAACTCGCAAATGCTTCTCGCCGGAACATCGCCTTACCATCTCGATAAGAAACGGAATGCGTGGCGTCGGCGAGATTCAACTCACGCCGATAATTCGTGGGCGCGCTATGCCGCAAATCCACATACAAATCTCCGAACGGCTGATAGCTGCCCATTTCAGTTTCGCTGCCCAGCCAAAGCGTTTGTTCGTTGAACTGAATATGAACGTTCGTGGTGCCGCCGAAAATCATTCCACCCAGGCTGCCGTTTCCAATCGGCAAAGCTTGCACCCATTTCGTCGCCGGCTGCGCATACCAAAGCGACAAATCTTGCGCCTGCGACGAAATTGTGGCGGCGATTACGAGAGCCATTCTGAGTAGGCGAATCATTCCTTCAGGACTTTGAACTGGTGCGGCTTTGGCTGACTGGCTTGGCGAATCGCTTCAACAAGCTTTTCCTTCTGTTGACGCACCGCCGCCTGCTGTGGCTTGTATTTGGCGTATTCCACCCACAATCTCTGCCCCCAGCTGCTCGGGGACGATTTCCGCTTGGCCAACACGGCAGCATAGTCGAACTCATCGGTGGTTCCATAGTTTGGATTGATCCCGGCATCCAGGAAATCCAACGTGCGAAGAATCTGCACAAGCTTGTACCGTTCGACGTCCAACTTTGCGACTTCCAAGGCCTGCTGATATTGCGGTGTGTTCGTGAGACTCGTGAGATTGATCCCATTTTGCAATTCAGCGCTGGCGAACGTCTTGATCGCTTCGCCGTCGATTGTCAGCGCGTATTTCCCCGAAGCTAGATTCGTTATGCGAAGACGCTCCTGATTCAACTCTTCGGTGAACGGAACCAGCTTCAGTGCCTCGACACATTCAATTGGAACGGGAAACGGCAGCGCTTTGGCTTGATATGTGAAACTGCATTGGTCTTTTCCGGCTGCGTCTTCAACCACATCGGACACGAAAGGCATGATCCCCTGCCCTTTCAAGAAAAGATAAGCCATTACAAAACTTCCTATTTCTTTCGGATGAATACGATCCGGCCCGATCAGTGTGAATTTGGGATTCAACTTCTGCTGTTCACGGTTCAATCGAGTCATTGGACCGTGAAAATCCACCAGCGGCGCATTGAATTCTTTGGCGAGTTTTCGCGCATTTTCAGAACAACGCGCCAACGCGGCATTCACTCCGGAATACTTTTCCGATTGAAACTCTACCGTGTCATCGAAAATGGAAGGAGTAATAAAGATCAGCCGCGCGCCCGCCGCCTGCAATTTTTCAGCCAGCGTTCTCATATTGGCAACGTGAACTTCAATGGCTGCATCCCGTTGTGCCTGCGCGTCAGGCGGATTGAATTTCGACGAATAAAAACCCCGGCGAACATCGTTCATGCCCAGCATGATGGTGGCAACCGTCGGATGATGACGGAGAATATCTTTCTGAAGCCGGGCTACAGTGCCTTTGGCGGTGTCGCCCGCGCTGCCACAGTTGAAGAAATCAATCGGCCGATCCGGAAATCGCGTGGCGTAAAACAGGTAAATGTAATCCGTGTAAAATCCGGTGTGCGTGATGCTGTCGCCAACGGCGCACCAGCGATCACCCGCTCGAAACTGCGCCGCCGAAGGATCTGGAATTTCCTGCGCTGCTTTTAATCGTAATGCCCCGGGAACGAAAACCAGGAAAGTTGAGATTAACAGCCCGGCAATCAGCCTGGTTGTTTGGCATCGGATTCTACGAGCACCCGTTAATGATTCTTCCGCATGGTGGCGAGGCCCAGCTGTGACGTCCGTCAGTGTCATTTTGAATTTTTCATTTCATCATTTCTTGGAGCAACGGCGTAATCGCTTTTGCCCAAATCTGATAGCCTTTGCCTTTCAGGTGAACGCCGTCGCCATATATTTCAGTGGTCACTTTTCCACCCGGCGCAAGTTGGTCTCCGATGTCGAGATAACGCACATGAACACCATCATCCAATTTGGCCAGACGGGCGTTGACGGATTTGACTCTCTCCGGAACTTTCAATGCGGCGGGATCGGTCTTGTGCGCGCGCGGAAAAATTCCGAGTAGCAGCACTTTGGTATTCGGAAGTTTTTCCCGAATCAGCTTAACAATTTTCGCATCCGCTTCAGCGATCTCCGTCGGGGAATTCTTTTTGATGTTGTTGGTTCCCAGCAACAGGACAATTACCTTGGGATCAATTCCATCCAGTTCACCGTGGGTGATTCGCCACAACACATGCTGTGTGGCGTCACTGCCGATTCCGAAATTCGCCGGCTGATACTTTCCAAAATAATTCGTCCACATCTCCTGCGCCCACGTCGCTCGCCACGCTGCGGTGATTGAATCTCCGAGGAACAACAATCCCACAGGACCTTCCTTGCCGCGTTGAAGGAACGTCTCGTGCAACTGGCGCGCATATGGATCTTTTCGCTCCAGTGGTATGGAAGCGTCAGGTGCATTCGTCACCGCCGGTGCCTCGACCGGAATTATGGTGGCGGCCGGTTCCGGCTCGTAAAATCGCACGTAATCATACTCCGCATACGCCGGCAGTTCGGCATCGACGGGATCGCCGGTTTTTTTGCTGATATTCGCTGCAATGGATGTCAGCCAAATTCGTTGTTCGCCGGTTTGGTAAGCAGACACATCCCAATCCTGAATTTCTTCGCCGTCAAAGAAGTAGCGCACATTCGTGGGCGTGAATTCACAGCCCCAGACGTGGAAATCTTTAGTCAGGTCCGGTGTGGGAATCCGTTTCCAGCCGGGTAGTTTTGGTGCGTGGTCAGGGTCTTTTGGTTTTCGCATCCACAAAGCGCGAGTGTAGCTGTCGTGCTTCCAGGAGTCGTGTTCGCATACATCCATTTCATGCAATCCGATTCCGCCGACTTTGTTCGGGTTTGTTTCATCGTAGGCAGACATCCAGAAGGACGTATGCCAGCCGAGCGTGGCGGGCACTTTGAAGCGTGCTTCGTAATAACCGTAAACAAAATTCCGTTTCGTGATCACGCCGCCACCGGTGTAATTTTTCCCGCGCGCAGATTCATGTTTTAGCGCGATGCGCAGCAGTCCGTTGTTCAAGCTGACATTTTTCGCCTGCTGAGTGCTGTTCCAATTGCTGTCGAGCCGATAAAACCACTGATTGGTGTCGAGCGCCGCACCGTCGAACTCATCCGCCCAAGCCAACTCATAGCCCTCCGGCGGTTTGGCTTGCGCCATGGACGCGACGGTCAGAAAAATGATCAGTGCTGTTTTCATATAGTTGATCGGAGGAGGATCGGAATGCAGCGTCAGCGCTGCACGACAGAGACTGCTTAAAAAGCGCTTCACGCTGGTGAATTCTCGGCTGCGCTTGCGAACCGGCAGACATCCGGAATTCCGGCTGGTCAATATCGCCCGCGGAAGAAGATGTTGTAATTCGCAGACAGGTTCAGCGAAGCCGTTGACGGAAGTGATGAGAATTTCACCCATTCAATATGTCCGTCGGTGTAGGATTCGTTCATACCCACCGGAGCGCCTTTTTGAAAATGATTCACTCCGTGCGTTCCGCCGCCACCTTCCCAACCCGCCGATCCATATTTTCGCGTCATGTCCGACCACAAAATGGTGTAATAAGGTTTGTCCGTATCCTTCATCGTCAGGAAAGGCTTCTTCGCCGCCGGATCGGAATAATAGCTGGTCGAAGTACTTAAAGTCCGGTTACCGGCAAAATAGAAATAGCTGATAACCGTCAAACCGGAGGGGGGGCTGAAATCCCAATATCCATCGACGTTCCAGCCGGGGTTTGAAGGACAATAAAAGGTTTCCCGCGGCAGACTGTAGGCTTTCATGAAAATATCCCGGTTGGTCTGCGTGAAATAGTAAGGGTATGTTTGCCCGCTATAGAGGTATTTCCCGCCGTTGTCGTCGGCGTACATGATGGTTGCCAATGTCAATTGCTTCAGATTGTTTTTACAAGCGGTACGCTTGGCCTGCTCCTTGGCGCGCGACAATGCGGGCAACAACATCGCTGCCAGAATGGCAATAATTGCGATGACCACCAGCAGTTCGATCAGCGTAAAACCACCGCCAATTCTCAACTTACGTTCGGCTGCAGGTTGAACCGCTGTAAAATCGCAGGCCTTTTCAAAAACGGCGGCGTTCTTCGATGAAATTCTTAGCTTCATAATTCTTCTCGAGCTATCGGAGATTCGTTTGTGATCCGGATGGTTGAGGCTGGACGGATTGCATTACACGATACTGTCGCGCAGCCAGAGATTTGTTTCTATGCACGTTTGCGCAAATGTTTTTAGAAATTGCGCCGAACGCAACAGGACAGATGAAAGTGAAAGAAGTCATGGTAAAATTTCGGCATCGCGTCCTAGATAACCGTAGCCATAGCCCGCTTTCACGCTGGCTCGGGGCGCAAGTTGCAACAGTCCATCACCACGCTGCGATACAGGGCCAGTTTGGAATCTGATCCGTCCGCTGAGAAATTGCGCATTCGCAGATTCTTCAGTCACAATCAGGGTTTCCTCATCACCGCTGCTTGCGGAGATCTGCACGGTTCCGGATTCGACTTTGGAATAATCAAAGTTCAGCGGCGCTTTAAGGCGGACAACAATCGCATCCGCATCCCGCTGAATTGTGATCTCGGTCTCCGCATGCGCCAGATACGCCAGACTGACATTGAACGGTGTGTTGAATTGAATCCAGCCTTCGGTCCAGCCGGTATTTCCATTCTCTGGATGATACGGATACGCCGCATTCTTCGGACTGCCATCAAACACAAATCGAGCGTTGGCCAATCGTCCGATTCCGCCTTGCAGATAAGTGAACCAGCCATGTTCGACGCCTTCAATCTCTCGCGGCGCATCGAACGAAAAATGACGCCCAGCCGGGTTGCGTCCAAACATGTTGTCAAAGTGTGACCAGACCAATTGCTCAATGCGCATCTGCATTGCGCTGTTTGTCAAAAACGGCTTCGCGGCCAGAAGTGCGGCCGGAAGGCCAACCACATTGCCGGGCTCATTCCACATTTGCGGTTTCTCGCCCATCGGCGTCCAGCCATCGCCATCATTGAGTTTTCGGAAATCCCAAAGATTGTCGGAGCGTCGGATCACCACTTCAGCCCACGCATTGATCTTTTCCGCCAACCCAGCAGGCGCGCGATCTGGATATTCCGCCAGCAGATGTGCCAGGCCGGTCATCGTAACGAACTCACTCATGCGCTGGCCTTTGGTGACGAGCGGATCGTTCCAGTCCAGATGGGCAATCATCCATTCGGCCTGGCGGTTGGCCGCTTGAAAATATTTTTCCGCGTCCGAACGCCCTTCGCGTTTGGCGACTTCGTAAAGCAACAGATTGGGTTCAACTGAAAATCCCGGCGGCAGGCAGCCTTTCGTGGAACCGATCTTCGTCTTCAGTTCCAGCAAATTATGATTCGTGCTTTCGTCGTAGGGATATCTGCGATCGCAGGCCGCGTCATTCCAATGCGCGAAAGTAAAGTCACGAACGGCTTCGTAATTTTGCGCCGGACAATATTCCTTCAGCCAGGGCCAGGCATAGAGAAAATACGCGAGTTGGGATTTGAGCAATTCGTGGGTCAACCCTTGCGACACGATCACATCCGCGCCCCAATGAATCAGCTTCACGAGATCGGGTGCATCATCACGATACGGCTGTAGTTTTCCCCAGAGTTGGGCATTGGTGGAGGGCTCGTAAGTGATCTGATGCGGCATTCGCGCGTACGCGGACGGATTCGATAGATATTGAGGAACGAGTGTATTCAGTTCCCAGCCGAAGTGGTGATCATCGCGCCAGCCAAACGATCCCGGGCAGATTACCCGCTCATTGCCCACATAATGGCGACTGTCGATCATGAAGTTCACCGCGCCTTGATACGTCACGCGTTCCAACCACCAAGAACCAATGCGAAACGGAACGGAAGAATTCGTTCCGGCGACGACCTGATATTCGCGTTGGTCCGTCGGATTAAATGGCGTGAAATCCCCGATGTGATTCGTCAACACGCCGGTGAAAACGGCTGCCCCGCCGGACGCAGGTCTCACTTTAAATCGTGTTCCCTCCGGCAAGGTCGGCGCGGTGAATCGTTTCGGCTCATTGAGATTGAAACCACTTTGATTGAGATAAATCAAAGGCACGTGTTCATTCGCCAGCGGTTTGCCGCTCTCCGTTTTTGTGAAAGCCAGCGGCGGAAGATTTCCGATCGTGGCCGGCCAAACAATGACTTCCAAAATGCGGGCGCTGTTCTGATGCGTCTTCGTAATCCAAAGTCGCAACCGGTCCGTGGTGACATCGACGGTGTCATCGAAGGGAATGGCCAGAGCGGTGGCGGCATTGTTTTCAAAGGTCGCTGAAGGAATATCGTGCCACTGCCCGTCGCGCCAGAACTGCACTTTGAAATCGTTCAGCGGATACTTGTTCTCGTATCCAGTGTAGAGATGAATGCCTGCCAGTTTCTGTTTGCCGCTGAGATCGAGTTCCAGCCATGAAGGTTCAGGCGTCACCCGACTTACCCAGCGCGATGCATCGGTCACGATTCCATCAATTGCGTTTGTGACCCGATTTTCCGCACAGGTGGAACTCGCTTTCGCTCCGCGCAGTTTGAGCGGCTGTTTCTCTGAATTAGTCTCCGCCGCGTGAAGGGTGACCAGGCAGCATAAAGAAAATGCCAGCACCAATCCTGTCGAGACACACGCCCGAAACGGAATTGGCTGGCAAGCCCTGAGGCCTGACCATTTTTTTCTACTCAAATGTAAAATCATTTCGCCGCTTTCAACGGAATCTGCACATTGAATGTGCCATCACGAGTTTTGCCAGAGGAGGCGGCGCAAAGGAGCGCAACCGGTTCGCCATCTTCGAACAGCAACTGTGGACGCTCGAGCGCAGTCAATTGTTCATCGTGCCCATCGGCCCAATGAATCATCATCGGCGTCGCAACGAGCGGATGCCTGGCGAGCTTCCAATCAAAACCATCCGTCGATTCCCATAATGCCAGCGAGTAACCGTGTCCGGTGAAATTGCCGTAGTTGTCTTTCACCACCGCCCAGTAACGATCCTCGCTCTGCCAGATGAACGGATCTTCGGCGGCGAATTTCACACCTTTGGCTCCGAATACTTCACCGGAATGCTTGATGAACGGTCCGAGTGGACTGTCACTCGTCGCCACGAGATGCGACACCGGCCCTCCAAACGGCAGTTTACCTTTCATCGCAACGGCTTTGTAAACCATCAACACGCCGCCCTCCGGACGAACCGCAACACTGGGATTCGAAGTCATTAAAGCGTCGGGCGCATTTGTGTCTGAGCTGATGTCCACAACGGGACGATCAAATCGCTGCCATGGACCGTTTGGCGAATCCGCCACGGCTACGCCGATGCGCTGATGGTTACGATGCGTCCAGTTCAACGAACGTCGTGCGACGCCATCCCCATAGTTGCCCATGTAGTACAGATAAAATTTTTTGCCGATACGCAGAACGGTTGGATTGTGAGTGCAGGAACCATCCCAGAAATGGGTGCCTCGCGGAGGCAAAGCGACGTCGCGATGCACCCACGGGCCGAACGGGGAATCACTCACCGCATGCGCGACTTCTGAATGAGTCACCCAGGCAACGTGTCCCAACGAACGCGGCCAGCGTGAATAAAACAGATGATATTTTCCGTCGTCTCCCTTGACCGCTGCACCGCACCAGATGTTGTAATTTGTATCCGCCCATTTCGCTGTAATCGGCACGGGCTGAAGCATCGTGCTGAAGTCGTACTCCACAACATTCGTGGCCGCAGGGCTGGAGAACGAAAAGCCAAATGTAACGAAGGCGAATACGAGCCAGCGTTCAGCCGAGGAGCGGATGGCTTTGGACAAATACATGAGCATTCAAGCTGTGGCGAAGCACCGCACTTCGAACAATGCCGCCGGAACATTTACGCTTGGGGCCAGCAGGCGAATTTCCAGACAATTGGTTTTCACCGGTTCGCTCAGACGAAGCACCTGGCGGGATTGATGATTTTCAGTCAGTTCGCATAACAGGCGCTCGGGTTCTGGGCCGGTTGCATCATTGGCCGGGCCGGCAGTCACGGGAACGCGCACGCCCTGGGCAATACGCAGTTCCTGAACGCAAAATGGCACCACTCGCTCGGGATGGCCCATCAGCACCGATTCCATGGGATGATCAAAGTCTGTATCGAATGCTAATTCGATCCGCGCGATTGTCTGCGGTTGGTCCCACACGAGGCGAACCGACGGCTGCTCGTGCGCAAAGTCCGCCACCCAGGCGTTTGGCTGGTTCGTCGGACGAGCGATCCCGTTGATGAGGTTGGCGGCGCTGAAAACCTCCAACGCTGGTTCAATTTTGAGCGCGAAATTTTTTCCGGCCGGACGGCGGGTTGGCGTCCAGAATTCGAACGCATCAATGCCGCTGCCGGCCGGAGGGGTTTGGGTGGAAGATTTAGTGACGGATTTGTTGCCATTGTGACGAAGAGCCAGAATGCCGGTCACACGCTGGTCGCTGAGATGCACCGACACCGCCTCATTCTTCATCAGGCAGACAAACGCGTAACAGGCCGAGCCAATTTTTGCCGAAAAGTCCAACGTTAATTTTACCTTCTGCCCAGGCTCAAGTCCGTGATTCAAAACGCCGAGCGTCACATCCGGCGTGTGATTCTCAGTCCGGCTGCTGATTCGCAATTCGCAACGCAGAGTGGTCGAAGCAACGACATCGAGCAGAAATTCCACGGTCGGCATCTCACCTGGAGTGACCGGAAGCATCATGGCCCAGGAGGATTTGAGCGCCAGTGTTTCGCCATTCGGTACCAATCGGTTGAGTTTCAATTCACTACTGGCGGAGATTTTTGCGGCGCGCGCCAGATCGGTGGGATCCTGCAACGCTATACCAGGAATGAACTGTCCCACACGCAGGAGTTCGAATTGCAACTCCGCGATGCGCGCGGGGGCCAACAGATCGCGTGGCTTCAAATTATTTTTTGCGCAGATCGCCGCCGCCATTCCAACGGCTTGAGCGCCATGAGCACACGTGGCCATGACCCGGGTCGAGCCGAACGCGATATGCGAGGCGCTGATAATGCGGCCGGCCAAGAACAAATTACCGACGTTGCGCGAATACATCGCGCGATAGGGGATTTGATAAACGCCCGTCGAATGCCATTGCTGGCAGCCAGGTTGTGAGCTGTAAACCCCTTCACTCGGATGCAGATCAATCGCCCAACCGCCAAACGAAACGGCATCGAAATGGCGACGTTGTTCCACAATATCCTGTTGCGTGATCATGTAGTCGCCTTCGAAACGGCGGCTCTCGCGTTTGCCGGGAATTGTGCCCACCCATTCCAGCGTGAGTGTTTCGGCTTCGGGAAAGTTGCCGGAATTCTTGATGTGATCCCACACGCCATAAACGATTTTCCACAGTTCCCATTTAATCTTTTCGCTGTCATGGATGGTGTCCATGTTGCCACCCCATTCGAGCCACCAAAAATGACAGCCGGAATCACTAAATTTTATGTCGCGCCACCGCGGGATTTTGGTGATATCGCGCAAAGCAAAACCAGGGGGCCTGAACTTCACCGGACGGCCGGTGTCCTTGGAATAAAAATAAATGGTGTGGCCCAATAGTTCGTTTGATGACTGCTCGGGCGCAAAGGGCTCGCCAAATTCAGACCGCGCCTCCGCACCGACGCGAAACGCCGCGCCGGCCAGAAATCCGAGAATGCCGTCGCCGCTGGCATCGACAAAGAGTGGTGCGGATACTTCGTAAGCAGTGGAATTCTGCGAGCAGAACGCACGCACAGATTGAATTGTATCTGCGTCGGATTTCTCAATCTCATGCACCGTCGTATTCAGCAGCAGCGTTATATTCGGTTCGTTAACCACCATTTCGAGAATGATCGTGTCGAGAATCAGCGGGTTCCCTTCCGGATTGCGGTACATGTTTTCCACCAGCAACTCGTCAATGACGCCACCTTCGCGCGCCCAGCGGTTGTTGTTTCCCATGTGTGAAGTAGCGCCCAGAATCCACAGACGCACTTCGCTGGAAGCGTTACCTCCAAGCACTGGCCGGTCTTGCACCAGCAAAACCTTGCATCCGGCGCGTGCGGCTGTGATCGCCGCACAAACCCCAGACAAACCACCGCCGACAACGGATACGTCCGCTGACAACTTTTCCACTTTCAATTCCCGTTTCAACGCGGGCGCATTCAATTGCAAACTCATCTTTTTCAATTTGTAATTTTAACCGGCGCCAGCTTGTGAATACCGCCGAACTTAAGCACCAGCCACGCGATGGGATGCAGGAAAGCCATGATCAAAAACCATTGCGCGTAGCCGTGGCCCTGGACCAATGCCAGCACCGGACCGACCACCGCTTTGATTCCTTCATCCAGAAATCCTCCACCGTTTGGGGCGGGCCCGGAAACCATCGCCGCCACGATCATGTTCATAATGATACCGCCAATCGTGCTGCCGGTCGCGACGACGCTGAACACGGTTCCCAGAGAATGTTTCGGCACCACATCCACCACGAGCGAACTGATGTTGATCAGCCAGGCTAACGAAGCGAAAACTGTGCAAACGGTTAGTGTCATGGTGAAGTTCAGTCCGGCCACATGCGCGATAAACGGCGAAAGCGGCATGACACCGGCGCAACCAAGCATTACCCACAAGCGACTCGCGGCCGGCGCAAAGCCGCGTTTGACAAATTGTCCAGACAGCCAGCCGCCCAGTAAACTGCCGACGCCGGCCGCCGCGTAAACAATCCAGGTGATCTTGAGCTGGTCCTGAGAAAGATGCCGGTCGGCGGAGAGGTATTTGGCGAACCAGAACTGATAGAAGTACCAGACCGGATCTGTAATCAATCGCCCCAGCAGCAGCAGCCAGGTGCCGCGAAAAAGAAAAACCTGCTTCCACGACCAGGCATTCGCTCGATTGGAATCGGCCGGATTTTCAGTGGCGGCGGATTGTTCAATGAGTTGCAGTTCATCCTTCGAAATCAATTTGCTCTGGCGCGGTTGCCGATAAATCCACAACCAAGGAATCACCCAGATCAAACCTGCCAGCCCGGTTAAAATAAATGCCACGCGCCAACCGGTTCCATGTCCCAGCCAATTCGTCACAACCGGCATGGATTCATGATAAGCATGCGTCGCCAGCGGAATGATAATGTATGGTGCGAGGGTCGCGCCCACGGTAGCGCCCATCGTGTAAAATCCAATCGCCAGCGCCCGTTCTCTGGCGGGAAACCATTCGCTGACTGCCTTCGATGCTGCTGGCCATATACCCGCTTCTCCAAGTCCCAGGAGAAAACGATAAACGCCCAACGAAGTCACTCCCTTCGCTGCCGCGGTGAAAATGCTGGCCACCGACCACCAGACAACAAAGAGAACCATGCTGGCGCGCGTGCCCATAATATCCGCAATGCGCCCGGAAATGAGATAGGCAATCGTGTAGGCAACCAGGAAAATATTGACGACATTTGCGTAGGAGCGATCGTCCATTCCCAAATCCACCTGAATGGTCGGAGCCAGTGCGGAAAGCGTCTGACGATCGACGTAGTTCAGCACCGCCGCTCCGAAGAGCAACACTACAATCCACCAGCGAAGGCCGCGCCATTTCATGCGACCACCCGGTTCGGGTTCACTGATCGTGACGCTGCCTGTGTGTTCTTCACGTTCAAATCCATCACCTGTCAGGTCATGTTGTGGAGTATCCGTTTTTGAACGCACGTTAACGTGCGTTCGGTGAATTTGATCCAGACAATTCGTATTCTTTCGAGATCCAATCGAGTCCTTCTGCTTTCTGGTATTTCATTTCCAACCGAAAATGCTGCTGTTTCTCGAACTCAAGTTAAGAGAGAGTGGTTGGTGGAAATATAGACGTTTGCGCCAATAATTTTAAATTTTGCGGCTGAGTTTTTGCAACGTGAGTGCGGAGACTTTGATTCTGATCTGTCGGACCGGAAAAATCTGAAAACAGAAACTGGATGGGTGTAATGATATTGGCAGTTCTCCTGTATTGATGAATATTCCCCAAGTGCCAGCAACTTTTTGAATCGCGAACAACTCGATAAAAGTCCGCAAGTACTCAGGCACGAACTTGCTGAAACGCAATTGGCCGTGCGTTAGTGTGGACCACCAGACTGGCGCCCGTGACAGCCTGGCAACCAAGGACAAGGAGCGCGCGCAGGAGCTTCTCTCCGCCAAGAACGAAGCGGCCTGCGAGTCGCTCTTCAATCTTCGGAAAGACCACATCTATTTCAATGCCTCCGATCCGGCCGTGCGCTCGCGCACCTGGCAGGGTGCCCTCAATGCGACAATCGTCACCAAACCAAAAGGCAGTGAAAACCGCTACCACTGGGAAACCGCCGCCAAGGACAATTGCCCTCGATAATTTTCGCGTTCTGGTGATTGTGGAAACCACGTCAGAGGATCTGTTGAACGCCATGGAAGATGGCACGGTGAGTCGTGCTCACGGCCATAATGCTTCGCCATCGCGGCCAGCGTTTCCCAATAGACGCCTTTCTCATCAATGCAGAGTCCGCCCCAAGTCGGTTCGTTTTGGAAAACCTGGTGGGCGAGTTGATTGATGCCCAAAACTGGTCTTCCCCGAACCGGTGTCGCCGGTGATGAGCCAGCCACGACAAAACTGTGTGCGCTTCCATCTCAATCCGCCGAGTCGAGCGACGCAGCGTGTAGTGTTTCCTGCAAAGAACAAAAGCCAAAGTGCGAGGAGCATCAGCAGAACGCCGCCAGCGAAAAAAAGGTATTGGGGATGCCTCAACAACAGAATCAAGTCTGGCGGCATAATCGGTCCGAATTGAATGAGCCTCATGGCCATGTCCTCCCGATGAGATAACCGGCGAGCAATCCTGCGATGGTGGCGAAGAACGCGGCGGCCCGAGTAATCCTGGGGACGCCGTGCGCCGTCGTTCGAGTTCGCAACGTTTCGAGCAAGGCCGCTGACTGTCCCTGAAACGTCCGTGCAGCTTCTCCAAGCTTCGCAATATCGGCGCGGACCAGCTCGAAGGATGGAATCTCGCGCCGGCGAATCTCATCCCAATGCCGTTGGTGGATGCGGAACAACTCGACGAGGAGCATCACCGCGTCGTCTTCTCGCAGCCGATGTTTATCGCGCCACTCGGCAACGGCCTCGTCGAACTCTTCGTCGAAGTTGGGCGGTTCGGGATTCGGCATTGGTTTACTTGGCGGGCAGCAACAATCCCGCGACCGATTCGATTTCGGTGTAGAGCTTCCGCTGCCATGTTTGAAGGCGTTGACGGTCGAGAAGGCTGAATCCCGGATGCTTGACCGCTGCTGTGATGGTCAAGTTTTGAGCGTTGAGCGCCTCAACCAACCAATCCTGCATTCGCGACATGCCGATTTCCCGTCCACCGAGTTTGTCTTTGAGTTGCGCCCGGACTTCAGACGACTCGAACAACGCGAAGCTCTCTCTGTGCGCGGCATTGCGGACCACCACATAGCTACACTGTTTTCCGAACTGGTCGGTGAGGCGCTGAATTTGGTCCACGCTGTCTGACTCGTGATTCACCGGCATGACCAGAGTGAGTGCTGCGCCCATCGCGGTCAGTACGGCGGGCAGATCAATCTCAGTGAAGTAATCAATGAACAAATCGGTGGATGCCGCGCGGCAATCCATGACGACGAGATTCGCCTTTTCCAGTGCGTTGAAGATGCCATCGAGTTCACGACGGCTGTCCAGGTCGAGAAACTGCGTGTCAGGGTGAAACCGCTTCAGCGTCGAGTTTTCGTTGTCGGAATCGATTGCGACATGAGCGATCCCTTTGTCTTTTAAGAACTGCACGAAATTGACGGTGAAGAAACTTTTGCCGACACCGCCTTTGCCGTTGAGGATAAGGTCGAGGCGTTTCATGTGCTTTGAGGTTTAACCATTCGCACCTGGGCGATTCGTGGTCCGCGAGTCCGGGTCGGCTGCGCTTCTTCACCGTTGAGATTCACTGGCTGCTCGTTTGATTGATGCGTGTCTGTTGCTTGATGAGGTGGGGGCTCGTCAGT
The DNA here is from genome assembly GCA_035765675.1 of Verrucomicrobiia bacterium. GTDB lineage: Bacteria > Verrucomicrobiota > Verrucomicrobiia > Limisphaerales > DASXHY01 > DASXHY01. Next base: position 7,702 of record DASTXC010000120.1, on the reverse strand, counting down.
GGACGCCGAAGGGACAGGCGGTTTTTTGCGTCCTGGCCGTTTGCGCGGACGTACGTTTTCGCCAAGCACCTGATGGCAGAACATCGCGATGGCCGTCTTGCTCGTCGGCAGGCAATGCTGCGTGAGCAGATCGGCGATGGAGCGATATGATGCACGTTTCTGCCGCAATTCGATGATTACATCCTTCGCGGGCATTAAGTCCTGGAACTTCTCTGGGCGGCGCGGCGTAAATTCATCGACCGCCTTGCGGACTGTGGCTGGGTCAAATGCAGACATGATTTGAAACGATGCGGATGTGAACCGGGAAACGGATAGTTGGCGAAATGGCCACGACAAGGCGATGACGCGGACAATTCGCGGCCAGCTCGGGTTCGCGACTGCTGCCGGACAGCAGCGAGGTCTTGGCAACGGCAAGTTTGGAATCATGGCCCACTCGCGGAGTATTCATGTCCATTGCCACGTTTAGGTCGCGGACAGTTGATACCGCGCCTTGGTCGTGGCTGCGGACTGGTTGTTGCGCCTGTTGGCGTGGTCTGGACGCGAACGTGGACTGTTCGCGGACACGGATCAGCCGCAACTGCGGCCTGTCTTCTGCCTGTTCGCGTTCGCGGATTTGCCGCGATTGTGGTTGTGCGTGATTCATATCGCGCGGCTGTTTTGTGGATTCACCGCGACGATTTCGCGGACGCACAATCCTTCGGCACGAAGGGGTAACGCGTGCCCCGTCTTAAACATGATGAGAAACACACTGCCTCCTTTGCTGCTGCACTTCCTGACACCAACACTCCAACTCCGTGACGGCACCTGCGATTTGCGTGGTCTGCTCGACTGCTTGTGACTGGATCTTCTCCGCGTAATCGCTGCCGAGTTTTGAATCCGGCAACTGCTGAACCGAATGGTTGGCGTGCGTGTTGATGCGCTCGCGGAGTTTGTTCAGCACTTCAATGGCGGTGCGCAATTGAGCGGTGGTGGGTGTTTGCATAATCAGACACGAATGCCGCGCGATGATCTGTTTGCGAGTTCCTTCCGTGTCCCGGTCGCCGCTTGTGAAGCCACTGAGCGTGTCTCACTTGTTGCGAAGTGACGGGATGCGCCCACGGGTCACCAAAGCTAAGTTGCGCGACGGTTTCCTCGGCGATGAGTTTGTTGGGCGCTTCGACAACCGTGCGAAGTGGATCACCCAACTCGCGAGCGTGTTCCCTGTCGGTGAGGTAAATGCCCCAGAGTTGACTGCCCGGCTTCGGAGTCACGGTTGTGCTCATGCTCGTAGTTGAGCACAACCTGTGTTTGCGATGGTGTATCTGATACACAACATGCGGGCACAGTCCTCGTGAAGTCCGTGCGAATGGACAGTGAATGGCGCATCTCCCGATTGATCGGTTGGAACGATGGAAAAACCATTCACTTTCCACTGTGGTAATACAGTGGGAGTAATCTGCTGTTCATGACATTTGACTGCTCATACATTGGTGTCGGTGACGACGGCACTCAAAAAAAACAGATTCCGTTAGAGCTTCACGGGACGGGCACGAATTCCATGAAACATGGGCGGCACGTTTAGCGCTTCGGTTGGTGATGCCCACGGACGATTTTGTCGGAATCGCGCTTGAGGGCTTAAGTCCAATTGACCAAAAAGGAGCGTCTGAAGAATCTGTTCAAATTGCTGATGCCACTTTGTATTACGGAAAACGCCCGCACTTTGGGCGCTCGAACCGCGTCGTCGTCGTCCAAGTCAAATATTCTATTGGGAAGGGGGCAACCCCGTTTCGCGCCTCAGACGCGAAAAAGACGATAGAAAAATTTGCCGCCACTTATCTCGATTTCAAATGCAGGTATGGCGTTCAGCAAGTTAATAAAAAACTCAACTTCGAACTGATTACAAATCGAAAGATTGCGACCGCTTTCCAAGAGGCCTTGCGAGGCATCGCAAATGGCAAGGCGGTTAAAGCCGACGCGAAAAGTCAGGCGAATCAAATCAAAACCGCCAGCGGCTTGTCGGGAAAGGAACTCTCGGTATTCGCTAAGAAAATCAGGCTCACAGGTATGGCCGGGAGTCTTCGCGAAAACAATCAATTACTCGCTGGGGTCATAGTGAACTGGTCGGCAACGCATGATGTTCTCGCGCGCGCGAGGCTTGGCGACCTACGCTATTTATTACGCAAAAAGGCGGGATTAGAAGGCGAGGGGCAAAACATCATCGCACGGGTAGACGTGTTGGAGTGTCTCGGATTGAGCGGGTCAGACGAGCTCCTTCCCTGCCAATCTGCATTCCCAGCGGTCGGTCCGATTGTCCCAAGAGAACAGCTTGCATCCACGCTCCTCCGAATTCCGGAGGCAACCAAGCCGATTCTGGTTCACGCTGCCGGCGGAGTTGGGAAAACGGTTTTTCTTCAAAGTTTAGCTGCTGCCCTTGCATCTGAGCATGAAGTCTTGATGTTCGATTGCTTCGGCGGTGGGGGCTACCGTGCGCCTGAAGACTCTCGGCACCTTCCAAAAAGGGGGCTACTTCACATCGTGAACAGTTTGGCGTGCAAGGGATATTGCGACCCGCTTCTTCCCTCGAACGATGATGCAGAGGCATTGATGCGGGCCTTTCGCAATCGCCTCACTCAGGTTGTGGAGATGTTGAAACAGGTGCGCCCTGGGGCGAAACTTTTGCTTTTCATCGATGCGATAGATAACGCCGCTGATCAAGCCAAAGACAAGAAGCAACCTTCATTTCCGATGCTCATTTTGGAAAGCATTCATCACAACGGCTTGATAGAAGGGGTTAAACTGGTCGTCAGTTGCAGGACCCACCGCTGCGACCTTTCTCGGGGAGAAATTCCCTGCGAGGAAATTCAGCTCCTGCCGTTTACCAAAGACGAAGCCGCAAAATATCTCCAGACACGGATCACGCCGGTTACGAATTCTCAAATAGAAGTTGCCTTCGCCCGCTCTGGTGGCAACCCGCGAATTTTGGAGCACCTGGCCTTAAGTGACAGGGGATTATTGGAGCCTTCGGAGTTGGAAAAGCCCATCGCGCTTGACACGCTTTTGGCTGAAAGAATAGAGCGTGCTCTGAAGGAGGCGATACGCCGAGGTTACAGCAAACCAAATATCGATGCCTTCCTGGCCGGGCTTGCCGTGTTACCGCCGCCCGTTCCCGTTGCTGAATATGCAAACGCTCATGGGATTGATGTCGCAGCAGTGGAGAGTTTTGCTGCGGATTTAGCGCCGCTCCTTGAACAGACAAAGCACGGACTCGCTTTCCGCGACGAACCCACCGAGACATTCGTAAAAGACAACTACGCCGCGAAGAAAGCGACCCTCAGAAAGCTTGCGAACAATCTGTTTGATAACCAAAAGACCTCGGTTTATGCCGCGAGCGCGCTACCTGGGCTCCTGACTAAGCTCGACGACAGCGCAACCTTATTCCGTCTCGCATTCGACGATCGATTTCCAAAAGCAATCAGCACTAAAATCGGGCAGCAGCACATTCGGCACAGTCGCTTGACGGCGGCCGTGTCGCTGGCGGCCAAAAAAGGGGAGAAAGGCCGGCTTGTGCAGCTGCTCGTTGAGCTTTCGAGCTTGGCCGCAGTCAATCAGCGTGGGACTGCTTACATAGTCAATAATCCAGATCTTGTTGTCGCGTCATCTGACGTGGATGCGACAAGGCGACTTTTTGAAATACGAACAGCATGGGCAGGAACGAGGCATAGCAGGCTTGCGATTGCTCATGCACTGGGCGGTGACATCGGGGAGGCCACACGGCACGCGAAAAGCGCCGAGGAGTGGATGCAGCATCACTCGAAGCTCGACGACAATACCCGCCGGCAAAGGCGTGGGCCGGAATTGCTGGATAAAGCGGCAATTGCACTTTGCATTGCGGCACAGAGCCGGGCAAAGGACGCCGCAAGATACATGGGAGGGTATTACGACTGGGCCGCATTCGAAATCGCGCAGCACTTGTTCGGATTTCTAGCGCAGGCCGTGTCTATGCAGACGATCCCGCAATCGTGCTTGGACAATGTCCTTCAAGCAATGAGTGCCGAGATTGGAGGCATCGCCGCAGCGATTGGCTTTTTGGAGTTAGACTCTCGCGTCACAGGAAGGCTTATCGAAAAACTCGCTTCCACGTGCAAGAAATGCAAAGACCTTAAAATTCGAAACGATTACCAGGGCGAGCTTGATCACCACTTGCAGCACAGCCTTTTAAAGGCAGCCGCAATTGCAGTTGCAATGAAAAGGCACACGCACGCTGAACGTATCGCCTCGGCTGTTCCGGAATCGAGGCAAGACGTTTACGCTTTCCCGGACCATTTTTCAAACCGCTCTGTTTCATTGCAGTTAATTCGTGCTGCAACAATAGCCGTATCGGAACGGCAAGACGTATCTGTGGGCAAAGTATTGCCCAGTGGGCTTGCTCTGCTGTCGTCGCGGATCGCGACCGGGCTCACCGATGAAGCGTTCCGCAACGCTCTTAAGGTCGAGCTCAAGAATGAAGTGGAGGTTCAGCAAAAGTTGCCCATTGAAAAAAGAATTCACGCGTTCGATCGGCAAGATGAACTCGTTTACTTCATCGACAAACGGCTCGAATCGGTATTGGAGATTACCCGCTTACTGGCGGAGGTGCTCGGATGCCGATCCGGGAAAGCAGACGAGAAGTTTCTCAAGATTGTGGATCTTTGGTTCGCCAACCGGACAAAACAGGTCGGTTATGAAGCGCGGCAGTTCAATTCGTTTTTTGATGTCGTAGGTCGTCAAATTGTCTCCTTCATTATGTGGGCACGAAAGGATTTGACGCTGGATTCGGTCAAGGCTGCGCTGGAGAAGTTATTCCAAGCAAGCGCACCAACCAATCTAATCGTGGGCCTTGTTGCGGCGTTAGCAAGGCGCCCGGCATTCCAGCAGTTGGCTGGTGAAACGGCCATAAAGGTAAAGACCCTGATTGAACAAGAGGATGAGGTAGACGGTCGTGCATCAATGTTAGCCGATTTGGCACGAGCCATCCTGTCGGCGAGCAGCGAAGAAGCAGCCACATATTTTCGCGCCGGGCTGGAGCAGATGGATGCCATCGGCTCCGGAGATTACGAATTCACAAACGAGCTTTTGTATTTCGCTTCAACAATCAAGGGGAAGGAAATCAGCATTTCGGATTTTCACACCTTGGCAAATATTTGCGAATTGAACATGGGCGATTCTGACAGGACGTCCTGGGGAATCTTGGGACGAGCGTTCGCCCGGACTGGGGGGAGCCGTGCTTTTGCAAAGCTTGCAAGGTGGAACGACCAGGGCAAAGCGACTTTTGAATACTCCCTTCTACCATTTTTGAAGGCCCTCGTCGAAGACGGGAAAATGGAGCCGACATTAGCTACAACGCTCCTGCATCTCGGCAAACCCGTTGAGTTGAACGATTGCGGCACACCGGAATTCGCAAGCGCTCTAAAACAAAAGGCCCCGACAAATCTGAAAGAACTGGTCACTACTTTGATTGACAGTTTTGAGCGCAACCATCCTGAAGCTCATTTCGCTAGAACACGGCAACAGCTTTCGGAAGTGGCAAAAGAAATTTTTGGTGATGATTTCCCAGAGGTGAAATATCTCGCGGAGAGAGCCGCACATTACGGTAGAGTGATCGAAGAAGATAACGAACGGATTAACTACAGAAGCAATTTCCCCACCCCAAAAGTTAAGGGCAAAAAGAAAGCAGAAGCGAAGAAACGGCGAGTCTTTCTGGCAATCTCAAAAAAAGCAAATCCACTGGATGAGCAGTCCTTGTCAGTGGCGGTAGAGGGGATCGATAAACTGGAACGTTCATATGATCTCAAACGGGAATTTTTCGACAGGGTTCGGACGAGGGTGCCATTCGGGAGGCAATCGGAATACCTGAAACTTGTGGCTGGAATTCCAAACCTCGACATTTATCCCAAACTCCAAGAGTTGACGCGCTGTAAAGAATTATGGGGAAGCAGCTCAGCGGCATTGCAGCCCTCATTTCGTGAAACCGCGGCCCGCCTCGTCAGGCTTCACGCCTCTGATTTGATCACTCATGACCATTTTTCCTCTTACATCGTTAATCAAATAGCCGATTTATCAGGAGTTCCGATTGCAGAGATAGCCATTACCACTGCGGAGCTGTTTGCAGAAACAAGGCCTACTCTTCCGGCTCAAATTTGGTTGGGGCTTGCGTCGACGATCAACAAAGAGGCGGCCGCAGGGGAAGCCCAGGCTGCTCTGCACCGACTTTTGAATAGCGGCGCAGCGAAGCTCGCTTCGAAAGCGGTCGATGGACCGTATAAGGCCAATTTGTATGTGGGCGAAGGTGAGGAAACGACTTGCGCCCATTTAATTTGGCAAAGCTTGGGCTCCGAGTGGGCGGGATGGCGCTGGAGAGCAGCGCACACGATAAGAATCGCGGCGCAATTAGGCTCCTGGGGCGTTATCGAAAAATTGCTCGGTTGCTGGAATTCGGTGACCGCCGGCCCGTATCAGGCTGGGGAGCTAAAATTTTATCATTTTCACGCCAAACTTTGGACGTTAATCGCGCTCGCGCGTGTGGCAATCGATCATCCGAAGGAGGTGTTGAAGCACAAACCATTCTTGAAGCGAGTTGCCCTTGGCAAAGATGGGGCGCATGTATCGCAACGGCATTTTGCGGCTCTCGCGCTGCTCCAGTGCGCCAATGCGCAACCCAGCGAATTTTCGAAGGCCGATATTACAAACCTCAAGAACGTGAATGCGTCGTCGTTTCCACCGGTCAAAGCGTCCCAACCATGGGGGAATTCATATTATCAGCCACGTCCTGCCACTTTGCCTGAGCCTCCGGACGATTTTCACTTAGATTACGATTTTGACAAAAACGAAGTCACCACCATCGGCAATGTCTTCGACAAAACACACTGGGAAGTGGGCGACGCCATCACACGTTGGGTGAGAGGCTTCGATACTACCGTGAAGGGCATGTATGACCATGGCGGGCGCGAGGAAGGCAGATGTGATCGCTACATGTCCATGAACTCCGAGCACCATGGATACGGGCAATATTTAGGATGGCACGGTTTGTATGAAGCGGCAGGTGATTTTCTTAAGAAATTCCCGACGGTAATTTCCGAATACGACGATGACCGTTGGACCTCCTGGTTCTCTAACCAGACACTTTCGTGCTCCGACGGATTGTGGCTTTCAGATGGTTTGGATCGGCCGCCAATCGAAATTCAGTCTAACCTCATGGAAACAGATTCGTCCGGAGTGAATCTAACGAGCAACAAGCAAAAGATTCTGTCGCTATTGGGAATCAAGAATACGAATACCGATGGCCTCGTTGTGTGTGGCAACTGGCAATCGGCTGATAATATCGAGGTCAAAATCTCATCAGCGTTATTGCCAATCGAGGAGTCGGAAACGGTGGCAAAAAGACTGGCAAAAATGGAACCTTTCCACGTGAGCTTGCCTTTCTTCGACGAAGAGTCGCCTGATCCTCGAACGGGGCGAGATGAACAAAAAGGAGTGGAGTGGACTCTGCAGCCGTCGATAACTTCCAAGCTCGATCAAACAGATCCGTGGGGCTCGCATTCGGCGCTAGCAGCCCGTTTAAAAAGCCACAGTTTTTCGATTTGTTTGAAGTGAGTATGCTGTGGGAACGATGAGGGAGAATAATACTATAAATCCGGCGATCCCCAGCAACACAGTCAACGCAACGATTGTTTTCAGGCCGGTCACT
>DASTXC010000119.1:0-15235 GCA_035765675.1 Verrucomicrobiia bacterium | reverse complement strand
GCCCTGATCAAAAGCAAGTTGGCCGATCACACCGCAATGGGCGCCTTGATCCCGGGATGCGGATCGTACCCCACCAGTTCAAAATCCTCGAATTTGAAATCGTGAATGTTCTTCACCGTCGAATTGAGTTTCATCTTTGGCAACGGCCGCGGCTCGCGCGTGAGCTGAAGTTTCGCCTGATCCAGATGATTCGCATACAGATGCAGATCGCCGAAGGTGTGAACGAATGTGCCGGGTTTCAAATCGCACACCTGCGCCACCATCAACGTCAAAAGCGCGTAGCTGGCGATGTTGAACGGCACCCCCAGAAATAAATCCGCGCTGCGCTGATAAAGCTGGCAGCTCAATTCACCGTCCTGCACAAAAAACTGAAACATCGTATGGCACGGCGGCAATGCCATCTGCTCGATTTCACCCACGTTCCACGCGCTCACGATCAACCGCCGGCTGTCCGGAGTCTTTTTTATCTGTTCGATCACGCGATCGATCTGATTGATTGAACGGCCGTCGGCAGTCCGCCAATCGCACCATTGCGCGCCGTAAACGCGTCCGAGATTTCCCTCCTGATCCGCCCATTCGTTCCAGATTGTAACGCCGTTTTCGTTGAGAAATTTGATGTTCGTATCTCCGCGCAGAAACCAAAGCAGTTCGTAAATGATCGATTTGAGATGCAGCTTCTTCGTCGTGAGCACCGGAAACCCGTTCGCGAGCGGAAATCGCGTTTGCGCGCCGAAAACCGAATAGGTCCCGGTGCCGGTGCGATCCGCCTTGAACTTGCCTTCGTTCAACACCAATCGAAGAAGATCGAGATACTGCGTCATCGCGGGAAAGGTAGTGGGCGCACTTCCGGATTGCCAACCGATTTGCAAAAAGCTGCCCGGGAAGGCGCGCTGTGCCCCGGCGTTTTAAGGAATTGGTGTAGCATCCGCGGGTGGGCTTGCGGGCTGCTTTTCCTTGGCCGAATCCGGTTGCACTTTGACCAGGCCGAGTTCCTTCGCCAGTTCATCCAGAAAAACGGTGGTGATGCTTTGGAGATTCCGCTGGTCCCGCAGCAGAAACCAGATGCACACCGGCAGCGTGAGCAACAACAACCACGACCACGGCCGCCAGAGCCAACCGATAATGAGTAATTCGAAACCCACCAGCGCAGATAAAACGATGCGAGAAGTCAGCGATGAAACCGCGCGCAGCCGGCAGCGGATCAGTTGGCGTCGATTCGGATGATCTTCCGCCACGGTGGTCAGTTGCAACACGCTCCAACGGCTGCCGTAAATTTCCACATCGTATTCGCTCCAGCCGATGTCCGTGCGATTCGGCCAATCTTTTTCATCCAATCGCCGCAAGACCGCGGTGACAAAATCCAACCGCTCGATTCGACGATCCGCCCAGTATTGCACCTGACCGAGTGCTTGTTCGCTTTGGCTGAGAGCCAGGGAATCGAGCGACTGCTGGCGGGCAAGCGTCAAAGGTTTCACGGCCAGCCGTCCGCGATATCGCGCCCAGCCGCGCACGATGGGTTGCAGGAAAAACAACAAAGCAACGAGCGGCCGCGACCACCATTGGAGCTTGTTCCTCGGCAATGCCGCTTGCATCGCCGCGATGACGCAGATCGCAATGGGAATCAGCAGGCTGACAATTGCCAGCGGCAGCAGATGCCGCGAAACGGCGGACAGAATCCAAAGGGGCACCGTAACGAACAAATAATATTCCAGCGTCGTGCAGAGCATCAGGTTCGAAGCCGGTTCCGCAGCGTAAAGTTTTTGAAAACCCGCGCTGCCGAAAAGACCGTGGTAAATCACCGAAGACTGAAGCTGAACGCCGAATTTTGATGAGGTATAAATTCGCCCGCGCCAGATGCCGCCGCCAAAGGAATTGAAATTTTCCGGATGTTTCCGCACCAGCAACGCCTCCGCTTCGCCGTATCCCTGTTGCTGTTTCAAATACGCGCCAACGGTTGATCGCCGATAATGCCAGACGAATCCCGCCGGACTGAATCCGATCCTGTGTCCCGCCTGTTGCAATCGCCAGCAAACGTCCACGTCATCACCGGCTTTCCAGTAGATTGGATCGAATCCGCCGATTTCCTCCAGCGCCCATTTGTAGAACGCCATGTTGCAACCGGGAATGTGTTCCGCCTTCCGATCAGTCAACATCACATGCGCGGGGCCGCCCGGAGAAACCATCACGGCCGCGGCCACGGGAGAATCTTCCGGCGGCAAAAGATTCGGTCCGCCAATTCCCGCGAACTCACTGTCGAGCAAATCGCCGACGAGATAATAAAGCCAGTCCGCATCGGCGCGGCAGTCGGAATCCGTGAACGCAATAATTTCTCCGGTCGCAGCCAGAATCCCGGTGTTGCGCGCCACGGACAGGCCGAGATTTTTTTCGTGTCGCAGGCTGATAACGTCCGGAAACTTCGCCGCGATTTGCTGGGTCGAATCGCTCGAGCCGTCATCAACCAGAATGACTTCGTAATCCGGATAATTCAAACGGGTCAGCGATTCGAGACAACTCCGCAACGTGCGATCGCCGTTGTAGCTGGCGACGACCACCGACACTTTCGGATAGCGCGGCAGCGCAAAATGCGGGGCGATGCTGAATTGTCGTTGAACCGTGAGGAACGATTCCTTCGGCTGACGATCAACGGTCGTGAGTCCCATTTTCCAATCTTCAACCAGCCGGTCGTCGCGATACCATTCATCCGTGTAAGTGAAGATCACCGTTCCGGCCAGGCCGCTGCGGAACGCACCTTCGATCTGCCACGCCAGCAATTCGCATTTCCGCGCTTCGCCTTCCCGCAAGGAATCCACGCCGAATTCGCCCAGCACGAGCGGCTTCGCTTCCGCCGTCATTTGCAATCGCGCGAGGTAATTACGAAACGGCAGTTCGTGATGCAGATAAACATTGAAGCAAACGAAATCGACATCGCGCGGATTCAGAAACTCAGTCGGCGGAAAATTGGAGAACGTGCAAAGACAATTGGGATCCACGCGTTTGGCTTCAAAAATCAATTCATCAATGAATTCCGAAACCACATTCGCTCCGGTCCAACGCACGATGTCAGCCGGAATTTCATTGGCTACGCTGTAGGCGAAAACCGCCGGATGATGCGCGCACGCGTGAACCGCGCGGCGCACCGCATCACGCGCCTGCTCGCGGCGCGCTTCGGAATCGAAACAGAGATGTTTGCTCCAGGGAATATCGATGAAAACCTTGAGGTTCCGAACCTGCGCCATGTCGAGCAGCCAGCGGGGAGGAACGTAATAAACGCGAATCACATTCGCGCCGAGCTGGACGATTTGATCCAGATCCACAGCCGTCTGTTCCGGCGAGGCAAAGGGCTGGCCCATCGCATTGGGCGGAAAGGGCCCGTACGCGATGCCTTTGACGAAAAACTTGTTTTCGCCCAGTCGGAAAAATTTTCCATCCACGGTGACACGTGGCTGGGCTGAGACGGCAGATGCCATGGTGCGTTAGACGGCGTTAAAGCCGCAAATAATTCAACCGCGCGTCGGGGATAACAAATGCACGGATGCCGCGCAAGAGGGGGAAAACGCCGTCCCGCCTTGGACGTCCTGGTCGGAAGGGCGAGTTACACGAGTCCGCATCTCAACCTTTTTCCCCTCAGACATGATGCCGAAGCAAGAGGTAACAAGCCAAAAGCTCTTCGGATTCGACTTCTCGATTCAACAATGGGAGCTCGCGTAACTCCCCTCTCCGACGTTTTTCTACTTGCGCGGGCGTGGAACCGAACGCCTATTGCTCCCATGAAAGTTTTGCCTCATACGCATTCGTGTTTTGTCTGTGGAGAATCGAATGCGAGCGGTTTGAACCTGCGTTTCGAGACCGATGGGAAAAGTGTGCATACGCATTTTACTCCGACCGCGCAGCACATTGGCTTCATGCAGGTCGTCCATGGCGGCATTCTCGCCACCGTGCTGGACGAAATCATGGTCTGGGCCTGCGCCGTCCAGACCAAACGCTTTGCCTATTGCGTCGAGCTGAACGTGCGTTTTCAAAAACCGGCTCGACCCGATGAGGAACTTTCCGTCACGGCTGAACTGGTTGAAAACCGGCGCAATCGGATTTTCGACGCCAAAAGCGAGGTGCGAAATGCCGCGGGCGAACTCCTCTGTTCCGCGACCGGGAAATACATGCCGGTCAAATCCGCTGACCTGACTGAGATGGCGCGGGATTTTGTGGATGACCCGAGCTGGATGCTCTCGACGGAAAGCTGAACAACTGGCAGAGGGGAAAAGGAGAAAATGGGAAAACGAGAATCGGCGTGGATCTTGTTGGAATCGCCACTGTGAATTTGACGAATGAATTTGAACAGGAGGTCGCGGAGACAGCAGAGAGTTGAGCTCGCGAGTCCGTTTCTGGCTCCTCTTCCCCCTTTCCCGTTTTCCCCTCTGCTCTATTTGCCGTCGAAACGAATTCCCAGCCGATCGAGCGTCGTGCCTTCGTCGAGGCTGAGCTGCGAAAGATTTCTGTTGTAGGCATCCAATGCCTGAATCTCCGCGCCGCGCGCCGCTGTCAGATCCCGTTGCATCTGCAAAACCGTGTAGGTCGTGCTTTTGCCCTGCTCAAGTTTCTTCTGTTCCGCAGCCAGCGCTTCCTCGGCATATTCGCGGGCAACCCGAGTGGCGGCGACGTTTTCATAACTGGCCTGGGCGACTTTCACGTCGTCATCAATTTGCCGCATGATGTCGCGCTCCCACTGTTTCACCGTCAGCACGAGTTGTTGCATCGTTGCTTTGCTGGATTTGTATCGGTTCCGTTCGGACCAATTCGCCAGCGGCACGCTGATCTGAGCGCCGTAGGTGTAAAAGGGACGATTCCGTTCCTGCACGTCATACAGCGAGCCGCTGAATTCATTGCCCGAACCGTTGTAACCGTAGGTCGCATACAGATCGAGCCGCGGGAACAATTGATTCTTGTCGAACTTCAACTGGATGCCCTGGATTTCCGCATTGATTTTTGCCTGCAGAATTTCCGGCCGTTGCGACAGGCCCCGCTCCCAACTGCTTTGGAGATCGAAAGTCTGTCCGGGCGCGGTCAACTTGCCCGTCGGGACCAGGGAGACATTCGCCCATTCCGCGAAGTTGTCGGTGATCAATTGCTTCACCACATTTTCCTGAATGGCCAGATTGCTTTTCGCCTGAATCAACGCGGCCCGCGCCGATGCCGCCTGCGATTCCGCCTGACGCGCTTCCAGCGGCGCCATGGCTCCCACTTCCACGCGTTTGCGATTTTCGGCAACCAATTGATCTGCCAGCTCAACGGCTTTCTGTTGCACAATCACGTTTTCGCGATTGTAAATCAGATCATAATAAGACTGTTCCAAAATCGTTACCGTCCTCATTACGGAAAGCTTCAATCCCAGTTCCGATTGTGTCAGGCGATGACGATTGATGCGAATGCTGAGGCGCGTGGAATCAATCCAGAAATCGCGCAACAAGGGCTGAAGAACGCTGGCCGAAGCGGAGGCTCCGGAATTGGCAATTTTACCCAGTCCCCCGGCGCTGGTGCGATCCGTATCACTCGCCTGGCCAACAAGGTTGTAAGTCATGCCCCACGGCAACAGTCCGGTGAGACCGGAATCGAACGAGCTGCCATCAGATACCGTTCCACTGATCACATTCGTGCCGAGCAACGTCGGGCCGCCTTCGCTGTGTGTGCGTTCTGCCGAAAAAGAAAAGGTCGGATCATAAAGACCGTAAGCGCCCGTCAGATTGTATTGTGCGATCTCGGGATTGTAGCGCTCGATCTGTATTTCAATGTTCTGCTTCAGCGCCATTTGAATGGCGTCTTCCAGCGTCAATTGCCGGACCGCGTTCGTGGTCTGCGCGGTGACGCTCGCGGCGGTGCAGGCGGTCAACAGGAGCGTGACAAGAAATCTCATGGAATTCGAAGAGTGGTAAATGGTTTTCATTTCATCAAACTTTTTCTAACTCGCAGCCGCACGATGCAGACGATCCGCAATCGCTCGCCATTCAGATGTTTCCGGTGGCGCTTCGACGACGATCCATTCCGCGCCCGCGGCGTCGCACCGATGCAGCTCCGCGTAAATCGCCCGGGCGAATGCCTCCGCGTCGAGCGGGATCACACTCACACGCGCCCAGCCTTCATCGGACGGAATGTGGCTGTGTGCAATGATGTGCGTTTTCTTTTCGGAAACGGATTTCAATTGCGCCCGCAAATCCGCATCATCGCGCCAGTTCAGAATCTTTAACTTCGCTTTCGGCGAATAATGTTTCTGCAACAGGCCCGGACTTCGCAACGCACCGGAAATTGCCGGCATCGCACCGCTGGAAATATTTCCAACCACCGCCGCAATCGCATCCTCATCAATCATTCCCGGACGCAAAATCCGCGGTGGCGAAACAGTCAAATCCAGCACCGTTGATTCAATTCCGACCTGCGATTGCCCGCCGTCCACGATCAATTGCAATTTGTCGCCAAGCTGTTTTTGAACATGTCCGGCATTCGTCGGTGAAACCGCATTCGACGGATTTGCGCTCGGCGCCGCCAGTGGAAATCCGCATTCGTGAATCACCGCTTGCACGAACGGATGACTCGGCCAGCGAATTCCCACCGTGGAACCGCCCGCGGTCACATTGTCGGGAACGCGATCCGAGCGCGGTAGAATCAGCGTCAGCGGTCCGGGCCAGAACGCGGCCGCCAGTTGGTCCGCAATCGCCGGCCATTCCGACGCGCACTGCTTCGCGAGATTCAAATCCGCCACATGAACGATGATTGGATTGTGCGCCGGGCGGCCTTTGATTTCATAAATCTTCGCCACCGCTTTCGCCTCGAACGCATTTGCAGCGAGGCCGTAAACCGTTTCCGTCGGCAGCGCGACTACTTCGCCGGCGCGCAGCAATTCCGCCGCGCGTTTGACCGCATCGGCGAACAACGCCGGCGTGTGCGTTGACAGGACTTCAACTGAAACAGACTCGGGCATCGGAACTATTCGTAGCGCAAAGCGTCAATGGGATCGAGCCGCGAAGCTTTTCGCGCTGGATAAAAACCGAAGAAAATTCCCACGGCGGCACTGAACACAAACGCGATCACCACGGACATCGGCGAAATCAAAGTCGGCCAGCCGGTCCTGCTGGAAATGAAATGTGCCGCGAAAAATCCCAGAACGATTCCCAATGCGCCGCCCAGCAGACTGAGCGTCACGGCTTCGGTCAAAAACTGAAGCAGAATGTCGCGGCCCCGCGCGCCAATCGCCATGCGAATGCCAATCTCACGGGTGCGTTCGGTGACACTGACGAGCATGATGTTCATGATTCCAATTCCTCCAACGACGAGGGAAATGCTGGCAATCGCGCCAACCAGCAGCGCCATGGTTTTGGAAGTTGCGGTCGCGGCCTGCGCGAGTTCCAACTGGTTGCGAATCAAGAAATCCTGTTCGCGTCCAGGACGCCGCTGCATCAACAGCGCCGTGGCATCTTCCTGGATGCGCGTCATCACGGCAGGTGAAGAAGCCTGAATGAGAATTGAACTGAGGTATTGCCGGCGCGACACGCGGCGCATCGCGCTGGTGTAAGGAATGATCACGACGTCATCCTGATCCTGGCCGAAAAAGTTCACGCCTTTGGCTTTCAGAACGCCGACCACTTTGAACGGCATGTTGCGAATGCGAATCGTTTCGCCAATCGGATCGTCACCGGAATAAAGCTGATCGACAATGGTCTTTCCGATGATCGCCACTTTCGCCGCGCCACTGACATCGGCTTCCGTAAACATCGCGCCGCTGTCCAGACTCCAGGCGCGAATGCTCAGGTAATCCGGCGATTCGCCCAGCACTTGCGTGTTCCAGTTCAAGCCGTTCGCCATCACCTGCTGGCGATCACGGATTTCGCAGGTGACAGCCACCACGCCGTACACTTCGCGTTGAATCGCTTTGGCTTCTTCCGGAACCAGCGTGCTGGCCGAACCCCATCCGCCGCGTGCGCCGCCGGATGTCAGGCTGCCGGGAAAAACGGAAACCACATTCTGCCCGAGACTCGCAATCTGCGCTTCGACCTGCGCCTTCGCGCCGTTTCCAATGCCGACTGCGAAGATCACCGCGGCGACGCCGATGATCATTCCGAGCATTGTCAACAGCGTGCGGAGCAGGTTCCGGCGCAAGGCGCGCAGGGCGATTTTGAACGTCGTGAGGATGCGCTTCATGAGTCGAGCTGCACAGCTTTCTGCGCTTCCCGCAATCGCTGCAATTCCTCTTCCGCGCTCAGCCGATTCACCACCGCGGAATCCGTGACAATGCGACCATCGCGCATCACCACCGTGCGTTTGGTGAACTGCGCGATATCGAGTTCATGCGTGACCATCACCACGGTCATGCCCTGGTCGTTGAGCTTTTGAAAAACGCCCATGATCTCGATGCTGGTCTGGCTGTCGAGATTTCCGGTCGGCTCATCGGCCAGCAACAATGAAGGTTCATTGACGAGCGCCCGCGCAATGGCGACGCGCTGCTGTTGTCCGCCCGAAAGTTGGTTGGGATGATGATCGGCGCGCTGGCCCAGCCCGACGAGTTCCAAAGCGCGTTGAGCGCGTTCGCGTTGAGCGCGACTGGAAAGATGGTGATGCGTGTAGAACATCGGGAGTTCGACGTTCTCAATGGCGGAAGTGCGCGACAGCAGATTGAAACCCTGGAAAATGAAACCGATTTTCTGATTGCGGACATCCGCCAGTTCGTCGCGATCCAACTGCGAAACATCGATTCCATCCAGCCGGTAACTGCCGCTGGTGGGCCGATCCAGACAGCCGAGCGTGTTCATCACGGTGGATTTCCCGGAACCGCTCGCGCCCATGATCGCGACAAATTCACCGCGCTGAATCCGCATTGAAACGCCGCGCACGGCGTGAACATCCACCTCGCCGGTGTGATAAATCTTCTGGATGTTCTCCAACTCGATGACCGCTTGAGTTTCCATCGGGCAAGCGCGAAAGGTTAGAGTCGCCGACCGCGGCGGCCTCCGCCACCAAACGGATTGGCGGGCCCGGAATCGGAATCATCCGAAGCAATCACCGCCGTAACCACTTCATCGCCTTCCTTCAAGCCGTCGATCACTTCCGTCGCGATGCCGTCCGTGATTCCGGTCGTGATCTGCACCGGCTTCAGTTTTGGCGCATCCGAATCTTTATTCTCCAGAATGTAAACCGTCCGTTTGCCAGTGTGGCCGGCAGCGCTGTTCGAAGGGCGATTTCCACCGGGCCGACCGCCCATGCGCGGGCCACGATTTCCTCCCGGGCCGCTTGGAGCGCCGGCTTTTGTTTCAGGAATGGCGCCTTCCGGCGGACGAAAACGCAGCGCGGCATTCGGAACTTTCACCACGTCGTCGCGCTGTTGAATGATGATTGAAACGTTGGCAGTCATGCCGGGCAACAGTTTGAGATCTTCATTGTTCACCTCAATGATTGCGCTGTAATTCACCACGTTCTGATTCGTCACCGCGCCGTAACGAATCTGGCTGACCTTGCCGCGAAACGTGCGATCCGGATACGCGTCCACCGTGAAATTCACATTCTGATTGGTCTGCACGCCGCCAATGTCCGCCTCGGAAACCAGCGCGCCGATCTGCATTTTGCTGAGATCGTTCGCAATGATGAACAACGTCGGCGTATTGAAACTCGCGGCAACCGTTTGTCCGACATCCACGTTCCGGGAAATGACCACGCCATCCACCGGGGCCACGATGGAACAACGGGAAAGATCAACATTGGCGCTGGCGAGATTCGCCTGGCTGGAACGCACTTCGGCTTCCGCCTGTTGCAATTGCGCCATGGCGGTATCGTGATCCGCTGCGGGAATCAGGTTATTGGCGAAGAGCGAATCCGCGCGTTCGGCCTGCACTTTGGTCAGGGTCAGGTTCGCGATGGAATTGGACAATTGCGCTTCGGCCCGCAGCACGGCGACCTGATAAGTCGAAGGATCGATCTGCGCGATCAATTGGTTCGACGTCACATTGGAATTGAAATCCACGTAGATCTGTTTGATGCGTCCGGATATCTGGCTGCCGACCTGGACGTTCACGACCGGATTGAGATTGCCGGTTGCCGTCACGACCTGAAGCAGATCACCGCGCGTCACGGCCGCGGTCTGATATTGCGGCGCTTCTTTGCCGCGTTTGAAATACCAAACGCCAGCCGCGATCAATCCGCCCAGCACGATGAGCGTTCCGATCCACCTGCCCCATCCAGATTTCTTATTCGCCATAACCGATAGTTTTTACGTCCTGATACAGACAGTTACCGTAACCGGGAGGTTACTTGCTTTGCGAGGCTTGTCGATGTCCGAAGGTTTGGGGCGATCTCATTCGGCGTTCAGAGTTCGATGTTTATTGTTCGATGTTCCACGTTCGGAACTGAACCGCCGCTTGACCAAAGGGAAATCAGTGCGAGTATGTGGGCCGTTGCTTTTGGGGGCGTACTGGTTTCGACCTGATGGATGCGCCAGAGGCGGCATGCCGAGGATGATTCGTTGGCCTCGTTAATCACTCGAATCAAAAATTAAGTGCTAATCAAGAACTAGCTCTCGCGGCCTAATGTGCCTCGACGTTCACCGGCTGACACCTGCTAGGTTGGATGAACGCTACAGCAGGCATGGTTGAAGGCGGAGACCGCGCGCCGGCAACCGAGAAAATTCCATGCGGACTAGGCAGTGCGACTCGAGTTCGGACGTCATCGCACAGCAGAAAATCTACTCCGGACTAAGCATGTAGTCGCGGCTGGTTTGTTTGCCAGGGACGCGGGTTCAACTCCCGCCGCCTCCACCAGTTTTTATTGGTGATTTTTGTTTGCGCTTGACTGGACGGGACAAAGACGGGACAGTCGCAGCATGAAAACCGCCCTGTCCAAGGTCAAGAGTGGCAAATCCAATCAGCCGTTTGAAGTCGTCAAGGTGGGTAGCATTTCCATTCCGATTTATGCCCACAACAACATCATCCCCCAACGCGACCCCCAGTCAGGCGCAATTCTCTACGAAACCCAGCCGGATGGTACACGCAAGGCGCTCGTCAAATATCAGAGCGCAATCTACACGGTTGCTTACTACCAGGGAACCAAACGAGTTCGCCAGAAATTTTCCGATTTGACGAAGGCTCGGCGCGAGGCCGATTTGATCGCCATCAAACTCGCAAACGGCGAAAGCGAAGCTCTCAAACTCACCGGCGGCGACCGCGCTGATTACGTTCGTGCCATGCAAAAGCTCCGCGAGTGGAAGCCGGGCATTGATCTTAACTTGGCCGTCACCGATTACGTTGCTGCCATGCGGCGGTTGCCGGAACACGTCAGTTTGAGTGAAGCCGTTGAATTCTTTCTCAAGCGCCATCCGGTCGGGCTGCCGCCGAAAACGGTCCGCGATGTGGTTGACGAACTGATCGCGTCCAAGACCAATTCGGGCAAGAGCGACGTTTATATCAAAGACCTCACCTTACGACTTGGTGCGTTCGCCGACAGTTTCCAACTTCGCATTTCCACCGTCACCGGCAAACAGATTGAAGACTACATTCGCGGCTTGAAAACTCAGGGCAGCAAGGAAAACCAACGCCGGGCGCTCTCCGGCAGAACGCAAAACAACATCCGTCGCTTGATAAGCACGTTGTTCAAGTTCGCCATCAAACGCGGCTATCTTCCCAAAGACAACGACGAAATTGGTGCCGTTGAGAAAGCGACTGTGGACAGTGGTGAAATTGAAGTGTTCAGCCCTGCCGAACTGCGAAAGTTATTCGATGCCTGCCTTACGCCCGTAAAAGAACGTGGCAAATGGCGCACTCGTGAGGAAATGATTCCCTATCTGGCCGTCGCTGCGTTCTGCGGCCTGCGCGCTGCTGAAATCCAGCGTCTCGACTGGTCGGAGATTCACCTTGTCGGCCCGGAACGATTCGTTGAAATTAAAGCTGGTAATGCCAAGACCGCCTCGCGCCGCACCGTGCCGATCACAGACAATTGCGCCGCATGGCTCGAACGCTATGCCAAGCCGTCCGGTCCGGTCATCAATCTTTCGCGCGCCGACAAACAGCTTTTCCTTTATCTCGCGGAAAAGTCCGGCGTCTCGTGGAAACACAACGGCCTGCGCCACTCCTTCATCAGCTACCGGCTTGCTGTTGTAAAAGACGTAGGCCAGGTCAGCCTTGAGGCAGGCAATTCCCCGCAGATGGTTTTTAAGCATTACCGGCAACTCGTCCGGGAAAGCGAAGCGAAGGAATGGTTCGGCGTGTGTCCGCCTACACCAGCGGAAAACGTGGTCCCATTGATGGCCGTTGCCAGCAATTGAACTTCGAACATTGATGGATTCACGGGCGCTGTTGCGAAAAGGCTGATGCACGAGCAAACTGTCGCGGTTAATGAAACCGCTGACGATTGAATTGATGAAAGGCGCAAAGCGCCAGCTTCAATCTGTCGGCTGGAAAACTGCGAAGGATAACGATTGCCGCCGTCATTTTTTTGCGCTCGCCCCGGACGGCAAGCCGCTGGTCGTCACGCCGAAAGTGGCCATGCCGGACTTTTACGATCCATTGCGCCAAGCACGGGCCATCCTTTCATGCGAACCGTTCCCCGAATCGGTCTGCATCGAAATCTCACCCTCCCAGTTGCTGCCTCCGCCGTGTTATCAGTCCCGCGAGGAATTTGAACGCCAGCGTGAGGGGCATTTTTTCTTCGAGCCGTGGCGATGGATTTATATCCAGACTCACAATCAAGTTCTACTCCTGGCGCCGTCAGACGACGGGCCGTTGAGGGAACGGCTCGACCGATGGCTGGACGCGATGCGCGCGGCCTACGCACACGAAGCCGCCCTGTGGCGCGACAGGATCACACGGGCGAAGACAGCGGCCTTGCAGGAACTCGGCTTTGACAACGAAGAACAACGGGAAAAGAGATTGGTCGAACTCCGGGGCCAGTTGGACATCGTGGAATCTGAAAATCTGATTGAAGGCGTGCCATGCAAGGGCCGGTTAAAACTTACATTGGCAGACGTGAAGCGCGGTAACGAGGGCATCCGCGATGCTTGGATGCACGAAGATTGGGCCGCAAAGAATGGCGAGGACTTGGCCTTAATGTTCCGTGAGCGCCACGCTTTTCGGCGATGGCTCGAAACCCACACGGGAACGCGGGCGAACGTCTTCGACATGACAACAAGGGAACGGCGGCATGAAATTGCGCCGCCTGGTTTTGGCGAGCGATTCGAGAACAACCCTCAATTTTTGGAAGGGTGCGCGCAGGTTCGCTATCGCGCGCGCTTTGCCGACAACGCCAATACCGTGGTCTATCTCTCCGACTGTGAACTGCGCGAGGAATTAACGGCAGACGAACATGAGGAGCTGGCGAGGCTCACATTCGCTGGCAGCCGTTCAATGCCACCAGCTGCGTCAACTTCCTCACCCTCGGCCGATCCGCAGTTCGAGTACGTGAATGTGCAGGGAACGGAATGGCGCAAGGCTGGGCCGCAGATGGTCCGACGAGGGGAACTTGCCGAACATCAAAGAACCACCAAAGACGACAGCACGTTCAGAAAACTTTTGGACGTTCATCGGGAACGATGGTTTTACCTCACCAAACAGATTGCAGACGTGCGCAAACCCGGCAAAGGAAAGAAGAAGTCCCGCGTTGCTGCCATGTTTGATCTTACCGATTGGGATTCCCGCTGGCATCCACCCGGCAAGCCGAATTGGTCGCATCCCGGCAAGAAGTCAGAGTAGATCAGAGCGGATCACAGTTAATCAGAGGCAATCCGGGGATGCGGCTCTTGAACCTTCGACCTATTCGCGTTGATTCTCCGTCGTGTATTCACGGTGCTCTATGCGCCCGATGAATCACCGAGAATCACGATGATGCCAACTGAAAATATTTCCCCAACTTCCGAGGCGGTCCACTCGAATCCCAAGGACTATGAGTCAAAAAAGGAACTCGCGGCGCGCCTGGGCGTGTCCGTCCGCACGATTGACAATCTTCTAACGCGCGGCCTGCCCCACATCAAACTGACGCGGAAGCTAACAAGATTCCCCAGGATAGCTGTAAACGAATGGCTGGCTGAACGCCAGGTGCGCCGCACATGAGCGACGACTGCAATTCGAAACGGAAAGGGACAGTGGGAAGAGGGAAGGGACCCCCTACGGATCAAAAGATTTACCTGCAAAAGAGGACACTTAGATAATGAGTATCAGAGGTACAGAGATACAGATAAACGGAGATATTGAGAAACTGAGTAACGGAGATTCAGACGTGACGGAAGTGACGGAAGATGTTCCGCCTCTTGCAGCGTCCGTGAAAACGCTGCAAGAGGCGGTTCAACTTTCGCTAAAGCATGGGTTGACCAAGGACTGCTTGTTCAAGTTCAGCCGTGCAATCAAGGCATTTGAAATCACCCATGATCGCCGCCTGCCGCCGCCAGAGTTGCAGGCTGCTTTTGCGCAGTGGTGGAACGCAGCCAAGCCGTCGCTCCCGCCAGATGCTGAATTCGATGAGTGGCGATTTGATTTCGAGGACACCTTTGCCAAGACACACGCACCGCTCGGCGCAAATTCGCTTGAAGAAGCCATTCGTCGCGCCAACGCCAATCCGGAGTCACCTCACATCGAGCGGTACGCCAGCCCAAAAATCAAGCGTCTGGTTTGCGTCTGCTATCACCTCCAACTGCTGCAAGGCAACAGCCCATTCTTCCTTGGTGTCCGCGATGCGGCAAAGATCGGAGATGCAACGGGACTAACGCAAGCATCGGCATGGCTGGCGGGACTCGTGCGCGACGGGATTCTGAGCGTAGTCGAGAAAGGCACGCGCAAACGCGCTACCCGCTTCCGATTCAATCTGCCGTAGCCTGCCTCTGCTGCTGGGAACACTGACAAGCCAGCACGCATCAAAGCTTTCTGGTATCGCGCAGTATATTAGCAACCGCATCGTTTATCGTGCCGCCGTCAGATGATTCGCTCCTGCATTTGATGAGGTGGCGGAATGAGGGTCGGACGCAGCAAGGCTCAAATGTGGCGCAATGCCGGATGTATTCGCACCATCGCGCACAAAAACGAAAACGGCTTTGCAAGTAAACCTTTCCACGTGGTGCCTTTTGGATGGGATTTTTCCGCTGGCTAACAGCCCGTTTAAAAATCCCCACTTTTTCGATTCCTTCGAACTGAGGCTGTTGCCGGGGTAAGGGTGGCGAACAATACCATAAGTCCTGCGATTCCCAGTAACACAGTCATCGGGACGGTCATCACCGGATCAGTTA
>DASTXC010000118.1:0-5782 GCA_035765675.1 Verrucomicrobiia bacterium | reverse complement strand
GCTTCTTTCTTCAATCATTTCCAGGCTTCGAGGAGAATTAAAAATGGTTTGAAAAAGATGACAATTTGTACTTGCACATCCTTGCCTTCGTGCTTAATTACGCCCCAATAAGTTGCCAGTATGGCTTGTAACTATCTGCATGAATAAAGTTCAACCGGCGAGGGTGTCTTGAGCCGCCCTTTTCCTTCACGTAACTTTTCTTCCTCCGGTTCATTCGTCAGGGTCAACGGGAAAATCCGTGCTCGCGAAGTCCGGGTCATCGGCCTCGATGGCAAACAGGCGGGCATTCTTTCCCTCGCGGAAGCTTTGAACCTTGCCCGCGCCAGCGGAGTCGATCTGGTTGAAATCGCACCGACCGCGAACCCGCCCGTCTGCCGCGTCGTGGATTACGGCAAGTTCCGTTATGAGCAGGCGAAAAAGGACAAGGAATCCAAGAAACACCAGCACGCCAGCATGGTGAAAGAAGTCCAGCTCAGTCCGCGCATTGACCCGCATGATCTCGGCGTGAAGACGACTCATGCGATTGATTTCCTTTGCGAGGACATGAAGGTCAAGATCACCCTCAAATTCCGCGGTCGTGAAAACGCGCACACGGAAGTGGGCTTTGAAGTGATCAAGAAATTTCTCGAAAACATCGCGCCCTACGGGCATCCGGATTTTCCTCCCAAACTGATCGGCAAGGGAATCAACGTGATGATCAGTCCGTTGCCACGCAACAAACGCGCGCGGAATCCAAATCAGACAGCGGAAATCCCCAAAGCGGAATCGGAATCTGAACCGCAAAATCGGCCTGCAACCGAAACGGTTCAGGTGGATCGCGGAAATCGAAATGCTTCACCTGCGACCGATTCAAAGCCGGGCTTTTCAAACAACCCGTTTGCGCACATGGATGTGAAGTAACCGCGCCGCCGGGGTTGATCACTGCCCGCTGATCAGTTTCAAATCTTCCGCCGTCCACGAGGGTCAACCGCTTGCTCTCGCGTGAAAATTTATTTGCCGGTCGCTTGATCAAAATATTCCGCGATGCCATAAACCCGGTCGTCGCGCCACACCGCGATCTGCCAATCAGAAAACGAAAATCATTCGCTCGAATTAGCTGCGGCGCGTTTACGATAATATTCCTGGAGAACTGAAAATGCTTTCTTCTTCACGCCTTCGCTGGAGATGAGTCCTTTGCGATTGAAGCCATCCTGAATGCCGGGCAACACGCGTCGCGGCGAACGGAAATCCACAAGAATCCACGGCGAGAAGCCGACGAGTCCGTCGATCTTGTCCAGCATCGGCAACGTCTGCCGATACAACTCTTCCTGGAATTCCTCGGTCCAGCGCTGCGCTTTATCGCCGTGAAATCCCTGTCGCGCATCGGCGCCGAACTCACTGACGAACACCGGTTTGTCGTAAGGAATTTCCCACGTGATGCGGCGGCATTTTTCCGGAAGACCATCATACCAGCCGACGTATTCGTTGAACGCCACGATGTCCACAAGGTCGGCCAGGGGATCCTGAACAATATTCACATCGGGCGATCCGGGTTTGGAATGTTTTTCCATTGCGGCGCTGATCAAACGCGTGTTGTCCAACGTTCGCGCGCGTTCGGCGAGACCAGAGAGAAATTTCGTGCGGGCGTCGCTCACGGGAGTTTCATTCGCAATGGACCAGATGATGATGCTGGCGCGGTTGGCATCGCGATTGATGTTGTCCGAAAGTTGATTCAGCGCGTTGGTGTAGGTTGCCGCGTTCGTCCAATCAATCGTCCAATACACCGGCACTTCGGACCAAACGAGAATTCCCAGTTCATCCGCCAGCCGTGTCATTGCTTCGTTGTGCGGATAATGCGCGAGCCGGACGAAATTGCAGCCGAGTTCCTTCGCCCAGAGCAGAAGCTGTCGGGCCTGTTCGGGAGAATTCACGCGGCTACCGCCGTTCAAGGGAAATTCTTCGTGAATTGAAATGCCGCGGAGAAATACCGGTTTGCCGTTCAGCAAAATCTGTTTGCCTCGCGTGCGAATCGTGCGAAATCCAACGCGTTCGGAAATGGTTTCAGCTTTGTGCGCGATGCGAACCTCGTAGAGCTTCGGAGTTCCCGGACTCCACAATTCCAATTGCTGCGGGACGAAATGAAATTTCGCCCGGCCTTCAGCATCGGTTTGCAAAGAAGCGGTTTGATTCAGTTCCGGAATGGAAACTTCCACCGCTTCGCCAGCAGCAGCATTCGCAATCTGAACCCAGCCCGAAATGGCGCGTGAAGTTTCGGATTCCAAAACAATTCGATGATCCGCAATGAACTGCTGCGGAACCGTAACCAGCGTCACGTCACGCGTAATGCCGCCGTAGTTCCACCAGTCCGTGTTCAACGTCGGCACGGCTTCCTGGTAACGTTTGTTATCGACTTTGAGCACGAGTGAATTGGTTCCGGGCCGGAGCAGTTTGGTGACTTCGAACGTGAACGGAGTGAATCCGCCGATGTGAACGCCCAGTTTTTTTCCGTTGAGATAAACGTCCGCGCGATAATTCACCGCGCCAAAACGCAGGAACGCGCGTTCTCCCTTCGACAGCGCGGGCGAATCAAAAGTGCGGCGATACCAGACGCTGCCTTCGTAATACAACAACTCGGGCTTTTGCGTGTTCCAATCGCCGGGAACTTTCAACGTCGGCGAGGTATCGAAATCATATTCAACGCGCGCGCTCGGATTCGCGGGTTTCACATCGAGATAAAAAGTTTCTTCGCGCGAAGGATTCCGGCTGTGATCGCGCTGCTCATGGCGATAGTCATAAAAGCCGGTTTCGTAGGGATCGATGATGCTTTTCCATTCGCCGTTCAACGAAATGCTTTGGTGAAGGAAAAGATCGGGAATGTTTTCCGCAGACGACGTGCGGGTCGCCAGTGCAACCGCACCAGCCAGAATCATCAGTGGCAGTTTGAATCTCATGTCAGTGTGTTTTTGCGACCGGTCGCCGCGAAGTTTCGCGGAACAGGGTCAGGTTAAAGATCGATCCTAAAGTTCTCCAGTTCACAAAACAATGGCACAGCAAAGAAGCGTGCTGTGCAATCAATTTGGTTCAACATATTCCGTCGGGCATGAACCAGTGATGAATTGAAAATCGAACTCGATTGCTTCGGAATTTTCCTGTGAGTAGCTTGGCCGCATCATGAAGGCTATTTCATTGGCGGTTTCGATTTCCATTCTCGCATTGTCGGCGGGCGCGGATGAAGGAATGTGGCTGTTCAACCAACCGCCGAAAGATTTGCTGCGGAAGCGATATCAGTACGAATTGACGGATGAATGGCTGGAGCATGTGCAGAAATCTTCCGTGCGCTTCAATGTCGGTGGTTCGGCGAGTTTCGTCAGCGAAGACGGTCTGCTGATATCGAATCATCACGTCGGCAGCGATGCTTTGCAGAAGTTGAGCACGAAGGATCGTAATTTTTTGAAGGAAGGTTTCTACGCGCGCACGCAGGCGGATGAAATCAAATGCGTCGATCTGGAATTGAATGTTTTGCAATCGATTGAAGACGTGACCGCGCGGGTGAATGCCGCGGTGCCGACGAATGCCGAAGCCGCGGATGCTTTCGCCGCGCGGCGCAAGGTGATCGCGGAAATCGAAAAAGAATCGCTGGATCAAACCGGGTTGCGTTCTGATGTG
Source organism: Verrucomicrobiia bacterium (assembly GCA_035765675.1). GTDB lineage: Bacteria > Verrucomicrobiota > Verrucomicrobiia > Limisphaerales > DASXHY01 > DASXHY01. Next base: position 2,137 of record DASTXC010000118.1, on the reverse strand, counting down.
GTGACGTTGTGGCAGGGCGGAGCGTATCATTTATATCGCTATAAACGTTACACCGACGTTCGCCTTGTATTCGCGCCGGAACAACAAATCGCTTTCTTCGGTGGTGATGCGGATAACTTTGAGTTTCCCCGTTACGATCTGGATATCTGTTTTTTTCGGGCTTACGAAAACGGGCACCCAGCCAAAGTGAAAAATTATCTCCGTTTCTCACCGACTGGTGCGAAGGACGGTGAACTGGTTTTTGTTTCCGGTCATCCGGGACACACCAGCCGATTGTTGACCGTTGCTGAACTGGAAAATTTGCGCGATCACGTTTTGCCGGATCGTTTGAAACGATTGAATCGGCTGGAGGTGCTGCTCGGAAGCTGGAGCGAACGCAACCAGGAAAATGCCCGCCGTGCCAAAGGCGCGCTCTTCAGCGTTCAGAATGGACGCAAAGCTTACAATGGCCGGCTCGGCGGATTGCTCGATCCGGATTTAATCGCAGCGAAACGAAAGAGCGAAGACGAACTCAAGTCGCGTTTGCGACAGTCGTCCAATTCGCGCGACCGGGAAGCTTTGCTTGCGTTTGATCGCATTGCCGAAGCGACGCAAATCCTCACAGCGCAATCGCAGCGCTACAATCTCTTCGAAGGCGCTCAAGGATTTTCAGCGGACAGCTTTGGCATCGCGCGAACTCTCTTGCGAGCCGGCGATGAATTTCCCAAGCCGAACGGCGAACGACTGCGGGAGTTTTCGGATTCGCACAAAACGTCGCTTGAAATCGGCCTGTTTTCCGAGCGGCCCATCTACACCGATTTGGAAACATTGATGCTGGCCAATTCCTTGACCTGGCTGGCTGGCGAATTGGGCGTGAACGATCCGCTGGTGAAGAAGGTGCTCGATGGCAAATCGCCCGAGGAGCGCGCCGTGGAATTGATCTCCAATACGCGCGTGCGGGACGTGGCGTTTCGGCGCCAGCTTTATCAAGGCGGCGCGGCAGCGGTTTCAGCGGCGAACGATCCGATGATTGAACTGGCGCGATTGATTGATGACGAATCTCGCGCGTTGCGGAAAGTCGCCGAAGCGCAAAGCGAAACGAAACAGGAAGCTTACGCCGCGATTGCGCAGGCGCGGAATGCGCTGTTCGGCACGACGGGTTATCCGGACGCCACCTTTACTCTGCGACTGGCATTCGGAACCGTGAAAGGTTATCGCGAAAATGGTTTGGAAATTCCGCCTTTCACCACGATGGGAGGACTTTACGAACGAGCCAAGTCGATGGGCTTCCGTCCACCTTTCGACTTACCCGAGCGATGGGAAAAGCGGCGCTCACGACTGCGGTTGAAAACGCCATTCAACTTTGTGAACACCGTGGATATTATCGGTGGGAATTCCGGCAGTCCGGTGCTGAATCGCGCCGGGGAATTTGTGGGAATCGTTTTTGATGGAAACCCCGAGAGCCTGCCGTGGGATTACGCTTATGACGACGATCAAGGACGCGGAATTGCCGTTCACTCGGCGGCCATTCTGGAATCTTTGAAAAACGTGTATAAGACCAAGCGGCTGATGGACGAACTGAAATCGGGCCGCAGCGATGATCGTTGATGGAGTGCCGGTCGCATTTTGAGATTTTTCGCCGAAGCTTTACATTCGCAGGTCGATTGCTAAACATTACCGGCTTTATGAGAAGCGATATCTTCTGGAGTTTGTTTGCGATGCCGATTGGAACGATTCTTTGTTTCGGTCCGGCGATTGTGGCGTGGTTGTTGTCTGATTGGAGCGAACCCGAAGAGAGGCCGCGTCAGAACAAGCATTAAGAATTGATCGGCCATCATCGCCGCAGAAATTACTCCTGTGCCGATCTATCCGGCACTCTGCCGTCCGCCTTGGCGCAGTTGAAGAGAACTGTTACAGCTTCAAGCGATTCATTCGCTCGATTTGGATTCCAGCCGGTTCACCCCTGAACGTCGGGTTGGTTTACAATTTCTGGCACTTCACGCTCCTGCGTTTTTCCGTTTCCAAATTTATTTCAATCTCGTTTGCCATTAGGCAATAGGGGTTGATCGATCCTGCCTTGAATAGCGCCGCTTTTGGCTTGCGCACTGCTGGACAGCAAAAGTCGGTAAATTTTTTAATGGGAGACGTTTATGAAGTA
>DASTXC010000117.1:0-24374 GCA_035765675.1 Verrucomicrobiia bacterium | reverse complement strand
GCTAGGGAGAGGGGATTTTGAGCTAAAAACCTCCTCACCCCGGCCCTCTCCTCCGGCTTCGCTCGGAGGAGAGGGAGTGATCAGCCGTTTTGAATTTCGAAAGTTCAACCCGTTGTTTGGTGCGGGTGCCAAGTTGCGCCCGCGCGGTTCTCTCGCACCATCGAGCGCTTGCCAACCGGGTCGCCAAAGTTAGATTGAGCCGCATGGCCGATCATTGTCTGCGTTCAGAATTGTTCCCGACCCGAATTGAAATCCGCGGCGGCTCGCTTTCATGAGTTCTTCCGCCTTCATGCGCGAAGCGTTGCGCCTGGCCCGACGCGGTTACGGACAGACTTCCCCGAATCCCATGGTCGGCGCGGTGCTGGTCAAAAACGGGAAAATTATCGGACGCGGCTGGCATCATCGCGCCGGACAGCCCCACGCGGAAATTGAAGCATTGCGCGATGCGGACCGGCGCGGAAACAAAGTCCGCGGCGCAATGCTCTTCGTCACACTGGAACCGTGCAGCACACACGGACGCACGCCGCCTTGCACAGGCGCGATCATCGCTGCTGGAATCAAAACCGTCGTTGTCGGCGCCACAGATCCCAATCCCGATCATTGCGGCGAAGGATTTGCGATTCTCAAGCGCGCGGGCATCGAAGTCATTTCCGGAGTTTTGGCGGAGGAATGCGCGGAACTGAACGCGGCGTTCAATCATTGGATCGTTCACCGCACACCGCTGGTCACGGTGAAAGCGGCGATGACGCTGGACGGAAAAATCGCGACCGCCTCCGGCGAATCAAAATGGATCACCGGCGAACTCGCGCGGGCGCAGGGAATGAAGTTGCGCCAGGGCAGCGATGCCATTCTGGTCGGCGTGAATACAATTCTGGCTGATGATCCCGGTCTGACGGTGCGAATTTCAAAAAAAGGGAACAACGAACATCGAACATCGAACGCCGAACTTCGAACGGAAACGGCGCGTGGACTGCGTCGGATCGTTTTGGATTCCCACGCGCGAACGCCGCTGGCGGCCAGAGTGTTGAATGATGAATTTGCAGATCTGACGACGGTCGTTATCAGTGACCAAGCGCCGGCGCGACGAATCACAGCCCTGGAAAAGCGGGCCAATATTTTGATTTCGCCCACGCCCAGCCACGCACCACGCATCACGCAAAACGTCCGCATTGATTTGCGCTGGCTGCTGAAAAAGTTGGGGCGCGAAAAGGTCACGAGTCTTCTGGTTGAAGGCGGTGGCGAAGTGAACGCGGCGTTTCTGCTCGGCGGATTCGCACATCGCATTGCGTTTTTTTACGCGCCGAAAATTCTGGGCGGTCGCGATTCCCGCAAAGCGGTTGCCGGTGAAGGCGCGGCGAATCTGACGGACATTCTCCAGCTTGAAAAACTGCGTTGGAAAAAGCTCGGCGCCGATCTGTTGCTGACGGCTGAAATCGCGCGCTGAAAAGATTAGAAGATCGGAACGCGCGACCAATCTCGCATCGCGTCGCGCAGGTTTCCCAACCTGCTGTATCGCCGATTTCCAAATCGGCTGAGCGCGAAATCTTCCGAAGCAGACCGATTCAATCGGAGTAAGAAACACGCCAGTTCCGGCGGAGAATCAGCCGCGCTCTCGCGATTGTTTTTCACGCGTCCGCCGGAGATCAGACCTCTTCATTTGATTCTGGTTTTTCCCTCCCTTGACGCTCCCGGAGACTGTAGCGGAGGTTCCCGGAAATCGATTCATGGGATCAAGGATTATGAAGCAGGTTATTTTGAACGAACCGCCCGCATACGATTCGCGGTGGGACAGGACGCGCGCGGATTACACGCGTCAGGTGACTCCCGATCTGGCTTACAAACGGCTGGCAATTGTGAACGTCGTTTTCTTCGGATTGCCCGGTTGCGGCGAGGGTGAATGGGTTTTGATTGATGCCGGAATTCCGGGTTCCGCCGGAGCGATTCTGCGCGCAGCGGAAGCGCGTTTTGGCGAAGGCGCAAAGCCTGCGGCGATCATTCTGACGCACGGTCATTTCGACCATGTCAGCGCGCTGGAAACGTTGCTTGAGAAATGGAAAGTTCCGGTTTACGCGCATGAACTGGAACTGCCTTACCTCGACGGGCGCGCCTTGTATCCGCCGCCCGATCCCAAAGCCGGCAGTGGACTGATGTCGGCTCTTTCGCCGTTGTATCCGCGCGGGCCGATCGATTTGAAACCAGTACTGCGCCCTTTGCCGCGGGACGGTTCCGTACCGGGTATGCCGGGCTGGGCCTGGCTGCGAACGCCGGGTCACACGCCCGGACATGTTTCGCTGTGGCGCGAGGACGATCTTACCTTGGTCGCCGGCGACGCGTTCATCACCACGACGCAGGAGTCGGCTTACGCGGTGGCGATGCAAAGTCCCGACATGCATGGGCCGCCGATGTATTACACGCAGAACTGGGTGGACGCGGAAAATTCCGTTCGCTTTCTGGCATCGCTGGAGCCGGATCTGGCCGTCACGGGACATGGTCCAGCGATGCGTGGATTGATCATGCGGAGTGCCTTGAAAACGCTGGCGCGCAATTTCGCCGAAGTCGCCGTGCCGAAGAATGGGCGTTATCTGCATCATCCCACTGATCCGGAAACGGGTTCGGCGTATGCGCCGGCGCCGTGAGTGTTGTTGGATGATAGAGGATGGCTGATGGAGGCGCGCGCGTCTTGCGTCAGCGTGGAACTTGGAATTTGCTTAGCCTGGCCCTTTCGTTTCTTCCCGGCCGATCACAGTTCGCAATTTGCTTCACTTGAACGGGCAAATCCGGTTCACTCTCCGGGTTTGAATTATGCCCAAGCGCACCGACATTCATAGCGTCCTCATCATTGGCGCCGGACCGATCATCATCGGCCAGGCGTGCGAATTCGATTATTCCGGCACCCAGGCCTGCAAAGCCCTCAAGGAAGAAGGTTATCGCGTCATTCTCGTGAACTCCAATCCCGCGACGATCATGACCGATCCGGAATTTGCCGACCGCACTTACATCGAGCCGATCACGCCGGAAGCCGTGGAAAAAATCATCGTGCGCGAGAAAGCCGAAATGGAAAAAGCGGGCGCGAAAGGAAAACTCGTTTTGCTTCCGACGCTCGGCGGCCAGACGGCATTGAACACCGCGATGAAACTGCATCACTCCGGCGCGTTGGTGAAACACGACGTCGAAATGATCGGCGCGAAAGCGGAAGCCATCGAGAAAGGTGAAGACCGGCAGGTGTTCAAAGATTTGATGTTGAGCATCGGCCTCGACGTTCCGATTTCCGGCACGGCGCACAACATGGAAGAAGCGCGGGCGGTGGCGGAAAAGATTGGACGCTTTCCTTTGATTGTTCGTCCGGCCTACACGCTGGGCGGAACCGGCGGCGGCATTGGCTACAATCGCGAAGAGTTCGAAGAAATCGCCAAACGCGGCATTGAGCTTTCACCCGTGAGCGAAGTGTTGATCGAAGAATCGCTGCTCGGCTGGAAGGAATACGAAATGGAAGTGATGCGCGATAAGGCCGACAACTGCGTCATCATTTGCTCGATCGAGAACTTCGATCCGATGGGCGTTCACACCGGCGATTCGATTACCGTCGCGCCGATTCAAACGCTGACCGACAAGGAATTTCAAATCATGCGCGATCAGAGTTTCGCGGTGATCCGCGCGGTCGGTGTGGAAACCGGCGGTTCGAATATCCAGTTCGGCGTGGACCCGAATTCCGGTCGCATGGTGATCATTGAAATGAATCCGCGCGTGAGCCGCAGTTCCGCGCTGGCGTCCAAAGCGACCGGATTTCCCATCGCAAAAATCGCGGCAAAACTGGCAGTCGGTTATCTGCTGGATGAAATCAAGAACGACATCACGCGCGAAACGCCGGCGAGTTTTGAGCCGACGATTGATTACGTCGTCACGAAGATTCCACGTTTTGCGTTCGAGAAATTCCCGCAAGCCGACGCAACGTTGACCACGCAGATGAAGAGCGTGGGCGAAGCAATGGCGATTGGCCGCACGTTCAAGGAAAGTTTGCAGAAATGTCTGCGCTCGCTGGAAATCGGCCGCAGCGGCTTGGGCGGCGATGGCAAGCCGTGGCGCATCGGCAACGAAGTCTATGGCGACCGCGACATTCTTCCGCGCGACGTGATCATTCGCAAACTGAGCATTCCGAACGCCGAACGCATCTTCTTCATCCGCCACGCCCTCCGCGCCGGCTTCACCATCGAAGAAATCTTCAACCTCACGAAGATTGACCGTTGGTTCCTGACGCAGATCAAGGAGATTGTGGATTTTGAGGAGGATCTGGCGGGGGCGAAGAATTGATGGATTTTGAACTGACAAAGCGATAGCTTGTCACATCAACGAATGACAATGGATGCCAAAACAACAGCAATGGCTCGGAGCGTGTTTGGTGGAGCGTCCGTAGTTCTCGTGGCAAACGAGATTAATCTTTCCATTTTTAAGCCCATTTGGCTCGGGCAGACAAAAATTTTACGGCCAGATGAATTGGCGGGCGACTGTGTAATTTCTCCCGGTGTCGTTCAAATTCCGACGGCTCAATTCAATTTGTTGGTTCTTCCTAATCAGTTGCAAATGGCATTTGCAGAAATGGATGATGCAGTCGTTAGCGAACCCCTAAATCGCGTTCTTGGCGGCATTCTCATGAACTTGCCACACACGCCTTTCGCGGGACTAGGAATTAATTTTGATTTTTTTGTCGGGCCAAACGATTTGGACAAATTTGCTGATTGGAATAAAAACCTGTTTGCATCTCGTAGCGCGTTGGCCGTTTGTGAAAACCCCGCAGACAAACTCAGATTTGGAGCATATTTTTCATTGGATTTTGAGGGGATGCGCTTGAAAATAAATGTCAGACCAATAAAGGGAGCTGTCGCTGCCCCCAAAGTGGTCGAACAGCTACAAACAGCGACAGAGTGGGTGCATTTCAATTTCAATTATCACGCGGATTTGAACCCTGCTGCTCCCGCTCAAAATGCACTTGAAGCTTTGCGGAAGTGGAGTTTGGTGGCCGCCAAGACACGAGCAATAATCGCGCAAATTCCAGGTTGAGTTATGACAGCGAATGACACCAGAACCATAGACGTAGACTCGCTGGAGAAATATTTCTCGCCTTCTCTGGGTGAACTTCTCAAAAAAGAGCAACCGCCAAATCGAAATCTTCCGTTCGTCCCATCCGGCGTTGAGCCTTTTAATTTCGATTTGGACAGCCCCACCAGCGTAAATCTTTTCCCGCCCGTTCCCGTTCCTCATTCCACCAAGGGAATCGGACCAAAATTGAAGTCTATGTTGGCGGCAACGCTGATCGATTTTGTAGCTTTCTCGCCGCGGCCTATTCAAACAAAGGGAATTGAGACTGCATATTTGATTGGAGCAATTCAACAGCGGCGGCGTGCAAGCGTAACAGTTTCTGAAAGCCTTCGTGTTCCTCGCGAGAGGGCGATGGCCTCATCGCTCTTTGCACCATCGGGAGCTTATTTAAGCTGGTTGGCGATGGATTCAGAAAATGGAAATGACAAGTGAAGAGACAGCTTTATACCTCCCTGTTAAGAATTTCATACAACAGGGGGATATTTTTTGTCAGGAAGTCGTTACCCCTGTTGTCGATGCTCAAAAGAGGATTTTTCGTGCAGCCGACGGCCGGCACGGTAGCGTTGTGTTTGCCGATGGCGCTTCTGCCCACGTTTTTGAAGAGAATGAATTAAGGGGGTCGTTGAATAGCTGCGCCCGCTCGGCTTTGCATACAGACCCGTTCGTCCCCACATCCGATGGACACCCTGAGTTGGTTGTGGTTCATGCTACACTTACTTCCTATTTCATTGTCGTATCCCAAACCTGCGATATATGTGGCGTTGATAAACCAGCGTTACTTACAACCATAATCCTTCCCATCATAACGGTTCGCGACATCTGCAGGTTTCAAAGGTTGCCATTCCCTTCGATGAACAATCAAGAGGTGACAATCGAAGAATTCATTGAGGCTAATTCCAATGTTGCGGATTTGAGAAAGCAGGTTGATGCGTTTTCATACCCTCAAACTGTGCGGAAAGTTTTTGCGTCGTGGAATCCCGCAACAAAAGCATTGGAACAGGATCGCAATAAAGTTCGCAACTATCTTGACGGTGTTCATAAAAAGGGCTGGATGCATTTCTTGAAACAAGATGACAAGTTTCAAGTGCCAGAAAGCTACGTGGATTTTTCCGTGGCTCTTACCGTGCCTACCGAAAAGCTCGTGGCAATGAAGCATACGAGAATTGCCTGCATCGCAGACCCGTATCGGATGAAATTTGCACAAGAGTTTTCCAATCGGTTATCACGAGTTGCCGTGCCTATTCCTTCCAAACCAGACAAGTTCTGATTGAAGGGGTTGTTGTTTCGCGCTTCCGTCCGCGAATCCCAACGGGATTCCATCCCTCAGCCCAGGGTCGCGAGGAACGAGCTACCCTGGGTTGCGTTCCGCAAAATGTTTTCAACGCTGAAGGCGTTCCATCCATGTCTCTACCAGAATCAGCCGCGAAGGACGCCAACACGCGAAAACTCAACGCAAAACTCCTTTCGCGTATTTGGCGTATTTCGCGGTTCGATTCCCGTCGCCACAACTCCTTCAGAGTTGTTTTCATTTTCATTCGCTACCCAGCGTAGCCGCTCCTTCGTCGCGGCAACGCTGGGCTGAATGTTGCAACCGCGTTGCGGTTGAAACGCGGCTGTGGCGAAGCCCAGACGCAGCACATCCAATTACGCCGTCGTTAAATCTCCGAATGCCATCCGTTTCGCCTGCTGCGACTGGCACCGCGGATACGGTTGCGCTCTTTTCACGCCGCCGTTTCCAACACAATCTTCGGATGCTTCGCGGCGATTTTCAGCAGCACCTTGGCCGGGCCGGAGGGCTCGCGGCGGCCTTGTTCCCAGTTCTGCAGAGTGTCTTCGCGGATGCCGAGCAGCTTGGTGAATTTGACGTGCGGCAGGCCAAGCTTGTTGCGCACCCGCACCACATCGTTAGCGGTTTTGATTTCGAATTTGCGCGAGGGTTTGGCTTCTGCGGTGCGCGAGGCCAAGAAAAAAATCAGAAGTTCAGCGAGAGTTTTCCGAAAACAAAAACGCCTCTCGAACCCAGTCCGAGAGGCGGATGAAACAGAAGCGGGATCAGTCGGTTACTTCCGGTTGCGGCGACGGAACAGAGTGGCCAACCCGGCGATTCCCAACAGAGCGGCAGTGCTCGGTTCGGGAACGACCTGGCTGAAGCTCAGGTTATCAATCGCATGACGACCGTCGGAACCGTAACTGGAGAATGTGCGATTGAATGAAAGGGTGTAGCTCTCGCCGAGTGCGCCCACGAAGTTGGGCGAGATGGTAAACGCCTGGCCATTCTCAAAGGCGACCGATTGTTGCCAGACGATCGTGGAAGTGGAATCCGCAGTGAGAGCAAGGTCCCATGCGGTGTTGCCGGCTGTTTCGGCGGTATGACCAAAAACAAACGAATTGAGCATCAAGGCGAAACCGGGATCCGCGCTGAAATTGATTGTGTGAGTGCCAAAATCGAGCTGCCCGACGCGGGGAATGCTTCCTTGATTGTCCCAGTCGCCGCCACCGACAACCTGATCCTCAATGGTGCTGAAAAAACCGGAAGTGTGAATGTCCCAATTGGAATCCCAGGTCAGGCCGATGTTCGGCGTCGCGCCGCCGAGGGAGACGACATAACCGTTCCCGTCCGTTGCGGCATGGGAGCCGAAATTCGAAGGAACCGTAGTGTTGTTTCCGCCCAATTGGCCAAAGCCCAGATTGGTCGCGTGAACGGCGCTCAAGCCGCCCAACAGGATTCCTGACGTGAGAATAAGACGATGCAATTTCATTTCTGAGTTCCTGGGTTCTGTCGGCCGCGAATTCGTCAGAAACTTCCTGATGGATCGCAGCCGACTCTATGATTGTTAGGTTCGGCCAATTTGTCTGGTGATTCATGCGGGAGTCAAGCTCTATTTGGAGTTTGAAGGCGGTTTTACGCAGCGATTTCCCCAGATAATCTCTCCGACAAATGAAGCGGCGATTGATGTTTTTCCGACGGAACGAACGGTCAGAGTCAGATGTAATACATCTTTTCTTTTTCCGACGTTTGATCGAGCAACTGTTGGAACGTGATCTTGTCGGCCGCGGCTTCAACATCGGTTTTGAGTTGGCGCCAGGCATTGCGCAATTCCGCAGCGCAGTCCGGATCGCTCAACGCGGGAGTATCGAAAACTTCCCCATGCACCGCGCGGAGAATATCGCCGAGCGTGATTTCCGCCGGCAAACGCGCCAGCAGATAACCGCCTTCCTTGCCGCGCACGCTGCGGGCAATCCCTTTGGCTTTGAGTTCGATCAGAATCTGAACGAGGTAATTGGCCGGAACGCCTTGTTCCGATGCCAGATCCTCCACGCGCAATGCGCTGCCGGTTGGAAAATGACGCGCCAGCCCGAGCACAGCGCGGGCGGCGTAATCACTTTTAACCGAGAGCTTCACCGAGGCAAATTACCGGACGCGAATTAAACCGCAATTTATTCCTGCGCCCAAGCTGGGCGCAACTTGGCACCCGCACCAAACAACGGATTGAACTTTCGAACATTCAAAAGGTCTGATCACTCCCTCTCCCCGCGCTTCGCTGCGGGGCGAGGGAATTGAAAATGGTGCGGGTGCCAAGTTGCGTCCGCCCAGGGTTAGCGCAGCGAAATCAATCCGGGCCGACTTGGCGGAGCAATGTCTGAAGGTAAGCGGATGAAAACGGATTTCGATTTCATCCGTCGTTCCCGCACTGGAAATACCCGCCAAACTTCAAAACCGAGGGATCAATCCCACGGCTGCTATTCTTCATCACTCTGCGATGCCGTGCTTCGAAGCCGTCGGTCGGCCGTGTTTCGAAGTGACTTTTCCTTGTTTCCGGCGCACATTCGCGCGGTTTTAAGCGATGAAAAAGTCTTCTCCAGTTTCCCGCAGCGGCCGCTTCAACAGCGGTCCCGCCGCTGATGTGGCGGAATTCACGGAATCCATTTCGTTCGATTGGCGGCTGTGGCGATACGATATTCTCGGCTCGCTCGCGCACGCGGAAATGCTTCAGCAAGTCGGCATTTTGTCCAAAGCGGAACTGTCCGCGATCACCAAAGGGCTGGACGCGATTGGCCAGGAAATCTCCGCCGGAAAATTCCGTTGGAAACCGGAACTCGAAGACGTTCACATGAACATCGAGGCGGAACTGACGCGGCGTGTTCCGGCGGGCGCGAAACTCCACACCGGCCGTTCGCGCAATGATCAGGTTGCGCTCGATATCCGTTTGTGGCTGCGCGATCAACTGCTGCAATTGCTCGGCGAAATTCGTTCGCTGCAAAGCGCGCTGGTCGGATTGGGCGAACAGAATCGTGATGTAATCATTCCCGGCTACACGCATCTTCAACGCGCGCAACCCGTGTATTTCGCGCATCATCTGCTGGCGTATGTCGAAATGCTGGAGCGCGATTACCAGCGTTTCTTTGACGGCTTTTCGCGCGTGAATGTTTGTCCTCTCGGTGCAGGCGCGATTGCCGGTTCCACGCTGCCGCTGAGTCGCGAACTCGTGGCCGAGGTTCTGGGTTTTGTGGATGAGAAAGGCCGCGCGCGTGTTTCGCAAAATTCCATGGACGCCGTGAGCGATCGGGATTTCGCCGTGGAATTCAGCGCCGGCGCAGCTTTACTCGCAGTTCATTTGTCACGGCTCGCGGAGGATCTGATTCTGTGGGCGAGCAGCGAATTCAATTTCATCAAAATCGCCGACGCCTATACCACAGGTTCATCGTTGATGCCGCAAAAGAAAAATCCGGACCTCGCCGAACTCACGCGCGGCAAGAGCGCTCGCGTGATTGGAAATCTCATGTCGCTGTTGACGCTGTTGAAAGGTTTGCCGATGACCTACAACCGCGATCTTCAGGAAGACAAGGAACGGCTGTTCGACACAGCGGATACGGTTCGCGCCACCGTGCGAATCGTTGCCGCAATGTTGCAAAACACAAAAGTGAACGCGCAGGTCTGTGCCGCCGCGGCGAGTGATCCGGCATTGCTGGCCACCGATCTCGCGGATTATCTGGTGCAAAAAGGAATGCCATTTCGGCAGGCGCATCATGTGGTCGGCGCGGTGGTCGCCTTGGCGGAAAAATCCGAGAAGCCTTTGGATCAACTCACGCTCGCGGAATTGCAATCCGTGGATAAAACTTTCGCCGCGGATTCGAAGGAAATTTTCAATCTCCAAAAAGCCATGGCGCGGCGCAATCTCATCGGCGCGCCGGGAACCCGGGAAGTGGCGAAACAGTTGGCGCGCTGGCGGAAACAGTTGCGTTGAATGATGAAATCCATTCCCCGAATCGGCCTCGCCGGTGAATTGCAATTTGTCGTCGAATCCAAACACGCGATTGATTTTGCAACCGACGGAATGCCCGCCGTGTTGAGCACGCCGAACCTGATCGGTCTGCTGGAACGAACAGCTCGGCAAACGCTCGCGCCGTTTCTTGATTCGGACGAGCGAAGCGTCGGAATCGAAATCGAGCTGCGTCATCTCGCGGCCACTCCGGTCGGCGCGTCCGTGACCTGCTCGGCGCGCGTTGTTTCCATCGATGGCAAACACATTGGTTTTCAGATTGAAGCGCGCGATTCGCAGGACTTGATCGCGAAAGGTTTTCACAAACGCGCGGTGATTCGCATCGCTCGTTTCGCTGAACGCGTTCAACGGAAATCCGGTTGATTTCAAACTGCTCTGTCATGCCGCCCGCGAACGAACTTCTAACCGATTTGCTCAAGGACGTTTCGCGTTCGTTTTATCTGACGCTGCGGGTGTTGCCAAAATCCGTTCGGCAGCAAATCGGTCTGGCGTATCTGCTGGCGCGAACCACGGACACCATCGCGGACACGGAAATTCTTCCGGTCGAACAACGGCTGAAATTATTGGAACGTCTGCGCGATCGCATTTCCGGACGTACAACGGAAGCGTTGGATTTCGCCGAGTTGATTCGCAATCAGGGAACGCCGGCTGAACGCGTTTTGCTGGAGAAAGTGGAAGCGGCTTTGGCGTTGCTGAACAGTTTGGCTCCCGCGGATCAGACGCTGATTCGCGAAGTGATCGAGACCATCACGAGCGGTCAGGGTCTGGATTTACAGCGGTTCGCTGGCGCTTCGCGAGATCACATTGTGGCGTTGCGCACGGACGACGAGTTGGATGATTACACCTATCGTGTCGCGGGTTGCGTCGGAGAATTCTGGACAAAAATGTGCGTGCAGAATCAATTCTCTGACGGCTTTCTGAAAGACCGCTCTGTCAGCGAAAAACAATTCGAAGCGCTTGGCGTGCGTTTTGGCAAAGGTTTGCAACTTATCAATATCCTGCGCGATCTGCCGGTGGATTTGCGAAGCGGACGTTGTTATCTGCCGGAGGAGCAATTGTCGGCGCGAGGCATTGCCGTCCGCGATCTTCTTGAGCCCGCCAACGAACCGCGATTGCGTCCGTTTTACAATGAATTGCTGGATCGCGCGAAAGCGCATCTGACCGCCGGCTGGGAATACACGAATCTGATTCCGCGACCCGAGGTGCGCGTGCGGCTCGCCTGCGCCTGGCCGATTTTGATTGGATTAAAAACCCTCGAACGGCTTCGGATCGGCAATGTTCTGGATCCACAACAACGCATCAAAATCAACCGTCGCGAAGTGCGAAACGTGTTGATTCGATCCGCTCTGACTTATCCGTTGCCCGGCTGGCGAACGCTTCCCGAACGGCTCTGAATTCCGAAGCGCAACGACTTGGCACTTCTCGATCAAAGCAAAAAAGCAAACGGAGCGCAGGTTCGCGCTCCGTATTGAAATCACGCGACTTTGACTTTGACCTTGTGGCCTTTGACCTGGGAACGATTCAGCTTCGCAATGATGCTGTTCGCGTGTTCGCTCGCAACATCGACGAACAAATGGCGCTCACGCACGTCCACGGTGCCGACCACCTTTCCCGGCAAACCTGTTTCACCGGAAACCGCGTTGACGATGTCGATCGGCTTGACGCCTTTGTCTTCGCCAATGCTCATCCAAAGGCGCGTTTGATCCGGCGGCGTGGCGCGGCTGACTTTGGGTTTTGTGGCGGATTTGGATTCCGCTGCTTTGCGCGGTTCCGGCGCTTTCACGGAAGCGAGGATTTCGGAATCGGAATAAGTTTTCTCAGCGGGCTTGCTTTCGGGTTTGGCTGGAGTTGGTGCTTCAACTGACTTCGCGACTGGCGCGGGCGCAATCGGAGCGGACGTTTTCGGACGCGGACGTTGTGGTTCGGCAACGTTGCGTTCGGGTCGCAGCGCGCGTTCTTCAAAACGGCGCGGACGTTCTTCCCGGCGATTCTCAAATCGCGATCCGCGATCATTGCGCGGCCCTCGATCCTCGCGGTTTCCGAATCGATCTCCGCGTCCATCACGTTCACGAAATGACGGACGCTCACCGCGATCGGCGCGTTCCGGTCGTTCGTAGGATTCCTGAGCCGGTTTCGCAGGCGCGGCTTCTCCGCTTTGCAAATGATGAATCAGCGCGGAAGCGATATCGGTCGAAGCGAATCCTTCTTCGAGCAACACTTCCACGAGGTGATCGTTGCGCTTGAATTCGCCGCTCTTCAACGTCGCGCGAATTTTGTCGAGGAACACGCTGGCGCGGGCTTCCTCCACTTCGCTCGCGGTCGGAATACGACCCCGTTGAATTTTCATATTCGTGTAACGCTCGATGTTTCGAATTTGAAAGACCTCGCGGCCTGACGCGAAAGAGATCGCGCGGCCACTGCGGCCTTTGCGTCCCGTGCGCCCGATGCGATGCACGTAATCTTCGCCGTCGTAGGGCAGGTCGTAATTGAACACCACTTCCACGTCATCGACATCAATGCCGCGCGCCGCGACATCCGTGGCCACGAGAAATTCCAAACCGGATTTGCGGAACTTGTTCATCACGCGATCGCGCTGGGCCTGGTTCATGTCGCCATGCAACCGATCCGCGGAATAACCCTGCGCGTTCAGATGATCGACGAGATCATCGACCATGCGTTTGGTGTTGCAGAAAATGATGCCGAGTTTCAGATCGTGAATATCGATGAGGCGCGTGAGCAGTTCGATTTTGTAACGGCGATCCACTTCGAAGAATGTTTGCTCTACGGTCGGAACGGTCATCGCCTTCTGTTCGATGCGGATGTTCTCCGGATCGCGAACGTATTTTTCGATCAATTGCTGAATGGGACGCGGGATGGTGGCGGAAAAGAAAACGGTCTGGCGCTCCTTGGGCGTGGTCTGAAGAATCGCTTCGATGTCGTCGCGAAAACCCATGTTCAACATCACATCCACTTCGTCGAGAATCACCATCTTGAGCGAATCGAATCGCAACGTACCACGGCGCATGTGATCCATCACGCGACCGGGCGTGCCGATGACAATCTGCGCGCCTTGTTTCAAGCCGTAGAACTGGCGCTCGTAGGATTGTCCGCCATAGATCGGCAGCGGATGAATGCCGCGTTTGAAGAACGCAAGCTTGTGAATTTCTTCGGAAACCTGAACTGCGAGTTCGCGCGTGGGACAGAGAATCAGGATCTGCACGGCGCGTAATGCGGGATCGACTTTTTCCACTGCGGGAATACCGAACGCGGCGGTTTTGCCGGAGCCGGTTTGGGATTGGCCGACCACGTCTTTTCCCTCCATTAATGGTGGAATGGCGGCGGCCTGGATGGGTGAGGCTTTCTCAAATCCCATTTTGTTGATGGCCTTCAGCGTTTCTTCGGACAGGCCCAGTTCAGAAAACAATTTCATTCAGATCTTTCTATTTAAGTTGGGCAACATAGCGCGAAACCCGAGGGAAAGAGAGCAATTTCTTGGGCAAAACAACGATCGAAAGCGGAGCGTGGAATTCATTCCGCGCGTTCCGCAAACTGTGATGAGACACGCGGAATGAATTCCGCGCTCCGGCGCAATGACGTTCCACATCGACGCCTCTATCCGTGCTCGATGCTTTGCCGCGCTTGGAATGCGCGCTGGCAGTGGCGGGTTGCTTGCGGTACTTTGGCCCCACCCATCCACCATGAAAACTGAAATTCCAGACGAACTGAAAGCCGATGTGCCGCCCAGTCTGTGGGGAAAAATTCTCAGCGCGACGCCAGTGATCATGACGGTGATCGCGACCTTGCTGGCGGGTCTGGCATCCAGTGAAATGACGCGCGCGCAATACGACCGCGCCTACGCCGCGCAACTGCAATCCAAAGCCGGCGATCAATGGAATTATTTTCAGGCCAAGAAACTTAGAGGTGCCATTCAGCGAAACTCTTTGGAACTGCTGCGCGCCACTTCTGCCTCCGCATCCCTGAATCCCGCCGCGGTGCAGCCCGCCGGGGCCAGCAACAAAATGGCTTTTGACGCCGCCAATCAGTTGCTGGCATCAGCCGAGAAACCCTTGCCGCTCAGCGGTCCGGTGAAGCCCGCATTCGACGCGCTCAACGACGACAAACCGGAAAGCGAAGTGACGGCGTTGCTGAAAAATGTGAACGGGCGTTCGCTCGACGAGGCTTTGAAGCTGGCCAAGGATCGCACCCGTGCGTTCGATGCGAAGTTGGATGGCATTACGTCGGATCTGGATCAAACCGAACAGCGGTTGAGCTCCAACCCAACGCAGGCACACGATTTTTTGTTGTGGCAAATGGATTTCAATGCGCGGCGCTATGAAGTCGAAGCGCGGCTGAATCAGGCCGTTGCCTACGTTTATGAACTTCAGGTGCGCAAAAGCAATCTCTCGGCGGAACGTCATCACACGCGCAGCCAGAAATTCTTCTTCGGCATGCTGGCCGCGCAGGCTGCGGTGATCATCGCGACCCTCGCGCTGGCCGCCCGCAAACGAAGTTTGCTGTGGTCGCTGGCGGCCGGTGCGGGCATCACGGCTGTGTTGTTTGCCATCTACGTTTATCTTTACGTCTGACGACAGACCGGTTGCGTGAAGGGCGGACGGGAATGCGTGAAATCTTTCCCCGGATGGAATCCGCGATTTCCTTTTTCCAGCAAACTGACCGGAAATTGCGCTGGCACATGAACTGCAAGCGTTGCGTTCAGGAAAACGCAATGGCTACTAAAATGAACATGTTGAAACTTCTGCAGGAGATGCGCGGCTTCTCGGAGATGAGCCGTTTGCAACCTTTGCCCAAACCTTCGGCGCTGTATCTGATTCAGATGCGAAACCAGGCCGCGAGCCGCGCCAAGCGTCGTCTGGAGGTCGCGTTCGATCTTCGGGACATCGCCACGCTGCCGACGCCCGTGTTGATCAAACACGTCGCGCCACGCAGTTCGAAATAGCGCAATTCGTTCATCTTCGTTCGTCGTGTTTCCCGGGCGGTGCCTGGGAAACATTCAACAACCCACATTCAACGTCGAACCGTTCAGTGATCATGTTTTGTAAGTGGGTCATTGAATATTGAATGCTCCCACCTTCGTTCGCCGTTTCTTCCCTGATTCAAATTGAGTCACTGTCTGTCTTGCGCCGGCAGTGAGTGACCATTTTTTCCGCGCTTCCCGAAAAAGTTCTCGCACGTGGCGCGGGCTTTATGGGAACTTCCGGCATGAATCCAGAAACGGACTTGGGCAAAGGGCCGGAAGCCTCGCCGCATCGGATCGAAGCTTTGGAAGCGGATATCAATCTGCCTATCGACGAAATTCGCGGCACACCTGAGGAAAAAGATCTTTACTGGTTCAAACATCATTACCGCGGCGACACCCAACGACAGCTCACGCTTCGCGCCGTCCTCATGGGCGGTGTCCTGGGAATGTTCATGTCGATTTCAAACCTCTACACCACGCTGAAAATCGGCTGGTCGTTCGGCGTCACCATCACCGCATGCGTCATCAGTTTCGTGGTCTGGAATGCCATCCGAACCGTGTTCGCGCGGCGCGTCAGCATGATGACCGTTCTGGAAAACAACTGCATGCAATCGACCGCTTCAGCCGCGGGCATGTCCACCGGAACCACGCTGGCGACTTCGATTGGTTCGCTGTTGTTGATCAGCGGTCATCATCAACCGTGGTATGTGATCGCGCCGTTCGTTTTGTTCACGGCCGCGCTGGGCGTATTTGTCGCGATTCCGATGAAGCGGCAGATGATCAATTACGAACAACTGAAATTTCCCAGCGGCATTGCGGCGGCGGAAACCTTGCGCAGCCTTTATTCGAAAGGCCGCGAAGCGATGCGGAAAGCGTATGCGCTGCTCGGAGCGCTGGCGGCGGGCGCAATCATCGGCGTGCTGCGCGGCTACGGTCAGATTGCCGAAGTGCTCAAGGAAGCGGGGCGAAACGTCGGCTGGCTGGAGCGTTTGCGGCACATTGTTTTCATTCCTGAACAAATAAATTTCAGTGGCTGGCTCGTGCCGTTACAACGAGTTCAACTCGGCGGATTGAGTTTTGAACCGAGCGTGATGCTGATCGGCGCGGGCATGATTACTGGATTGCGCGTTTCGCTTTCGATGCTGCTTGGCTCGATCATTCTTTATTATTTCGTTACACCGCATCTGCTCGCGATGGATCAGGCGAGCGCGGGTCTGGCGGGATTTGTGCCGTCGTTCTCCACTCGCATCAATCCCGAAACGGGAATGCTCGCGCTCAATCCCACGCGCTGGTCGCTCTGGGGCGGAACTTCCGTGATGGTTTTCTCCAGCCTCACGTCGATTGCGTTGCAATGGCGAACCGTCGCGCGCGCGTTCAGCATTTTCAAAAAGAAGGATAAAACCGCGAAGAACGATGCGCTCGCGGCAATCGAAGTTCCCAATTCCTGGCTGATCGGCGGATTGATCCCGATCACAATTGGAACAGTCATTATTTTGTATCTGGGCTTTCACGTTTCAATCTGGCTGGGACTGATCGCGGTGGCGGTTTCGTTTATCGCGTCGCTGGTGTGTTGTCGCGCGACGGGGGAAACCGACACGACGCCGATTGGCGCGATGGGCAAGCTGACGCAGTTGATCTACGCCGTGCTGCCCGGAGCGAAGTTCAACGCGGTAATCAATCTCATGGCGGCGGGCACAACGGCCGGCGCGGGCGGCAGTTCAGCGGATTTGCTGACCGATTTGAAAAGCGGTTATCTGCTCGGCGCGAATCCGCGAAAACAATTCATCGCGCAATTCGTCGGCATCTTTTTCGGAACGCTGGCGATTGTGCCCGCGTGGTATCTGATGGTGCCGGACAAAGCGCGACTCGAGGCGTTCAATTCACCGGCCACGAACATGTGGAAAGCTGTGGCCGATCTGCTGACGCAAGGAATTCATCTGCTGCCGACCACCGCATTGACCGCCATTGTCATTGGCGCGCTCGTCGGAATTGTGATTCCGGTGATGGAAAAGCTTCTGCCAAAACTGCGCCGCTTTTTGCCGTCGGCCATGGGGCTGGGATTGGCTTGGGTGATTCCGTTTCAGAACTCGCTTTCGTTTGCAATTGGCGCGGTGCTGGTTTGGGTTTGGGCAAAAGTGAGCGCGAAAAACGAATCCAACTATTCCGTGCCGGTGGCGTCGGGATTTGTGGCGGGCGAATCGCTGGTCGCGGCATTCATCGCCATCGGCTGCACGCTGATTGGATTTCTCGTGGCGAAGTAAAAGCGGAGAAAAGAAAAGGAGAAAAGGGGAAAGGTGCGGGGGCGAATCCGTTTTGAGCCGAGCTCCGTCTGTCGTGGAGCGGCACATGACGTGGGATGAATCCCACCGCCGAGTGAAATCGGGAATTCGCGTCGCGGAGCAACGCTTGAGCTTCAGCTAAGCGAAGAGATTTTCAATCGTTGCTTCGCGATGTTTCACCTGGCCCCTTTTCTCCTTTTCACCTTTTCTCCTTCGTCAGCTCTGACGCGGCTCGCGTCTTACACTTCGTCCTGGATGTAGGTTTTACCGCGATAGAATCTCGCTACGAACACGAACAGAACTGCGGTGACGAACATAATTTTGGCGAAAAAGAAAAAGTAGTTGGCGCCCTCAAGCTTGAGCATTCCCTTTTCGATGAAAACATTGACCAACGCCGTGAAAGCGTTGCCCAGCGAAACGGCTCCGAGATAAGTGCACATGACGAGCGATTTCATCTTCTTCGGCGCCTGCGTATAGGCAAACTCCAGATGAGTGACCGACACCATAATTTCCGCCGCAGTCAGGACCAGAAATCCGACCAGCTGCCAGATGATGTTGGGATGTTCGCCATGATCAATGCGGATCTGAATCCATCCCGCGATCAGAAATGCCACGACCACAGTAAACAGCCCCAGGCCAATTTTCCGCAGCGGCGTCATCGTAAACACCTTGTTGAGGAGCGGATAAATGCCGTAGGAGAACACCGGTAGAAGCAGGAGAATAAAAAACGGATTGGCTGTTTGAATCTGGGACGGCAGCCACTCATGGCCGAACAGGTGCCGATCCATTTTGTCTGCCTGCAAAACCCACGAAGAAAAATTCTGTTCCCACAGCGCCCAGAACATCGCGGCGAACGGAACGATGATCAGCAGGTTGCCAATCGCTTTCAGATTTTCGCGCTGTCCAAATTCGCGGAAATAATTTCCAACGCCCACCGCGGGAATCCGCACAAACCGGCGCCGACCGAACCAGAAGATGATGGTCGCAATGACCATGAAGATGCCCGGCGTTCCAAAAGCGACCTTGGGTCCGTATCGGTTCAGCAATTCAGGAATCAGCAAAGTGGAAAACGCGGAGCCCGCATTGATGGAGAAATAAAACCAACTGAACACGCGCGAAATCAGATGTTGATTCGACGCGCCAAATTGATCGCCCACAATTGCGCTGACGCACGGTTTGATTCCGCCCGCTCCAAGAGCAATGAGACCGAGGCCGATCGCCAGACCGAAACGTGTGTCGTTCAAAGCCAGCGCGAAATGGCCGAAGCAATAAACGACCGAGAGAATCAACACGGTGCGGTATTTGCCCAGAACTGCATCGGCGAGAAACGCGCCAAGCACAGGCAGGATGTAAGCGAGTGACACGAACATGTGAAACCACCCGTTGGCCTCCGGCTCGGTCATCTGATCCGGCAAACCATGCGCGTCGAGCAGATACTTGGTCATGAAAATCACGAGAATGGATTGCATCCCGTAATAGCTGAAACGTTCCGCGGCTTCGTTGCCGACGATGAAGGGAATGCCGGGTGGCATCTTATCGGTTTTGACCGGACTGGTGGGTTGATCGGATTGGGCCATAAGATTTGCCGGATCATTCCAGAACGCCCGCCGTTGAGCCAGCGCGGAAAAGTTGTCTTGGGAAGCAACAACGCCGTCGCCGGTAGCGCAGATTTCCGAATCTGCTGTATCGCAGGTTTCTAAACCTGCGAGGCGGGGAAAGTCCGACGCGCCTGGAAAGTTTCACGCTCAGCCGATTTGGAAAATCGGCGATACCGCAGGTTTGGAAACCGCGCTACGAAAAATCACGCGGAAACATCTTTTGATTTCATTCACCGGCTTCATTACGGTGTCGAAAATTCATGCCCCCGCTTAAGCCTGAATCCACATTGAAACGTCTTCTCCCTCGCATCGGTTCCCCGGCCTATCACGTGATGCTCGCCGCTGTGGCGCTGCTGATTCTCGGACCGCTGGGCGGAATTTCCGCGGCGTTCATGAATTTCTCGATTGGCTTCTTTATCGGGGGACAGGTGCTGGCGGGAATTCTCGGAAGCACAGTCACGCTGCCTTACGGGCCGGAAGGAAAGCACGGCGCGAATTACATGCAAACAATGGCAGCGTCCGTTGCGGGCATGTGCGGCATGGGTGTGCTGATGCAATCCATGGTCTGGCTCAAATTGCCCGAACCGCCGGAATGGCAGCTCATTCTATATTTCATGTGCATCGGCATGTTCGGTGTCGGTGTGGGCATGCTCTACACGCCCGTGCTCGTGGATCGCATGCAACTGCCGTTCCCGTCCGGCTTCGCCGTCGCGAATATTCTGCGCGCGCTCACCGATAAACAATTGCTGAAGCGCTCCATCGCCAAACTGGCGGGTGGAATTTTCGGTGGTTACACAGTGGGACTGGCAGCGTTCAAGGTGACGGCATTTGAAAAAATTGGAATTTCCACTTCCACTTTCGGCGCGGGAATGATTGTCGGCGCTCGCATCGCGTTGCCCGCTTTGATGGTCGCGTGGATTGGTGAAAAACTGAAACCCTATCTCATCAGCATCGGCTGGCTGCAACCCGGCGATCCGTTCCGGAAAATCGGCTTCATCATTGCGCTGGGAACCATTCTGGGCGCGGCACTGATCGATATCAGTTTGATTCTGTTTCAAGCCGCAAAACGTTTTCGGCAGCAACGCAGCGCGCCCGCCGCGCCGACGGAAGATTGGAAACGCGTGAATTCTCTCCGACTGATTCTGTGGATTCTTTTCTGGGGCGCGGGCGTTGTGATCGTTGGCAGCCAGGTGCTGCATCAACCGGTTTTCTTCCTGATCATCGCCGTCGGACTTTGCTTTCTGTTCGTTCTGGTGAACGGGATTTCGCTCGGCATTTCCGACAGCAATCCAATTTCCAGCGCGTTCGTGCTCGCGGTTTTTATTCTCGCCGCCGTCGGTTTGAAAGACGCCGGCATCGGTCTGATGTGTGCGTCGATTTTGTTGATCGCGTGCAGTGAAGGTTGCGACATGCAACAGGATCGTTCGACCGGTTGGCGTTTGGGAACGAACCGTATTGTTCAGTTTCGCTATCAGGTGATCGGGATTGTTGCCGGCGCGGTGCTGGCGGTTGCGCTGGCCAAGATTTTCATGAACGCGTATCCGGTGTTGCGAGAAAATCAGTTTGCAAATCCGCATCTCGAAGGCGCAAAGCAGTGGCAATCAGCGATGACTTTCAAGTTCGTCGGCGCGCTTCAGGACATTACGAATCCGAAACCGTACGTGATGCGCGCGCTAAAGCTGGGCGTTGCGATCGGACTGCTGATTGAACTCGCGCGCAAGCTGCTGAAGAAATCCCGCCGTTATCTGGAATTCGCGAGAGGTTCGCGCTCGGGAAAAGCCGCGGATTTTGTGATCGACGCGTTTCTGCTGCCGAGTCCGTATGCGTCGTCGTTTGGAGGTTTCGTGGAATTTCTGACCGCGGCCTGGTTTGCTGCAGGCGGCGTGTTGGCTTCGCTCTTCGATGTTCTGCAAGGACGTTTGCGCACCGGAAAAACCAAACCGTCCGAAGGCGAAGTGCCGTCGGACATGAGCACGATGTCGTTGATTGGCGGCGGTTTGATCGCGGGCGATTCGCTGGCGGCATTGAGCATTGGAGTTCTTGGACTGCTGAAAACGTTGTTCTGACGGGTCCGCAACTTCGCTTCGCTTTCGGAGTCGGAACAATTCAATTTAAAGCCGTTTTTTTAACCACGGATGGACACGGATAAACACGGATAAACCTGGCGTGGAAATTCTCAAACGTAGCGCAGACCTCCGAGTCTGCTGTATCGCCGATTTCCAAATCGGCGGAATGTGAAAGTTTTTCAAGCGCGCCGAAAATTTCCGCCCGCGCAGGTTTGGAAACCTGCGCTACGGACGTGGCGCT
Organism: Verrucomicrobiia bacterium; assembly: GCA_035765675.1. GTDB lineage: Bacteria > Verrucomicrobiota > Verrucomicrobiia > Limisphaerales > DASXHY01 > DASXHY01. The sequence goes on along the minus strand of DASTXC010000117.1, from coordinate 2,836 downwards.
AACTATTTTCCAAAATCTCCATCGCCTCCGCCAGCGTCTGACAGATCGTGATGGGAGTGCGTCGCGAATAATGAAACACCGACATGATGTTCAATCCGATGTCCGCCTGCGGATCCGGAATGACGCGGACAATGCGTGAAACGCCGCGTTTCGCGCACAGCTTCATCGTCTCTTCCACAAACGGCGCGGATTGCAATTCCATCGATTTCAATCCGCTCAGGTCCGTCAGCAACCGAAAACCTTCCGGCACCGAATTGATTATTTGCGCCAACTGTTCGCTCGATAATTTCGCCTAGTCTGCAGTGACGCATCCCGCAAACGCGATGCGCAACAGGTTTTTTGCCTGATCGAATTGAATCTCGAACATAGCTCGCTGGATTCAGTGGCTGGTGTTGATTCCGATTTGTTTCAGGAACGGGTCGAGAGAACGTGGACGGCCGAGGAATTTTTCAATTGAAACATTCACGTCGCGGGAATCGCCGGGTTCGTAGATTTCCTTGCGCAAACGCATTCCCACTTCCTTGTCGAAATAACCATCCGGTGCTTTCTCAAACGCGGTCGCCATGTCCGCCGAAATCGCATCCGCCCACGCGTAACCATAATAGCCCGCGCTATAGCCAATGATGTGTCCGAAGTAAGCGACAAACGCCGTGTCGGGAATCATCGGCAGAAAAACTTCGCCGAGTTTTTCATTGGAAAGCGCCAGCGTTTCCTGCGCGTTGGTCGCGTGAATCTGCGTGTGCAGCGCGAGATCCATGATGCCGAACGCGAGTTGCCGACGATAACGCGTGCCTTCGGTTGCGAGCCGTGCTTCTTTCAGCTTGGCGAGAATTTCGTCCGGAATTTTTTTCGACGGATCGCGGTAATCTGCGGCGAAGCTGTCCAGAACTTTCTTGTCCCACACCCAGTTCTCCAGCATCTGCGATGGCGCTTCCACGAAATCGCGCGGCACGCTGGTTCCGGAAAAGCGAACGTATTTGGCGCGCGTCAGAATCGAGTGCATCGCGTGACCGAATTCGTGGAACAACGTCTCGACATCGCTGTGCGCCAGCAGCGATGGATGATCCGGCGTGGACGATGGGAAATTGCAGATCAGCCCGACGGTCGGACGCTGATATTTTCCGCTGGGGAGCAGCTTGCCGTCGATCATTCCGAACTGCGCGAAGTGATTGTATTTGCCTTCACGCGGAAACATGTCGAGGTAGAACAATCCCATCGGCTCGCCGGTCTTCGAATCCGAAACCGCGTAAAGCTGGAGATCATCGACCCATTTGTAAGGCGCTTCCACACGTGCGAATTTCAATCCGAAGATGCGCTGGTAAATCGCGAACATGCCGTCGAGCACGCGCTGGTAAGGGAAGTAAACGCGGAGCTGTTCGGCATCGATGTTGTAGCGCTGCTTCTTCAATTGATTGCTGTAATAGCGCCAATCCCAGATGTGAATCTGCGCGTTGGGATCGCCGGTTTCGGCAACTTTAAGTTTTCGGAATTCCTCCAGTTCAGCGGCGAACTTCGGCTGCAAACCGGTTTTGAGTTTCTGTTCAAAAGCAATCGCGGTCGCGGCGTTCTTCACCATTTTGACTTCCGTCGCGTAATCCGCCCAGCTCGCATAACCGAGCTTATGGGCAATGGTGTCGCGCAGGGTCAGAATTTTTTCGAGCAGCGGAATGTTTTCTTCGCGCGCGAGATTGTCGTGTTCGATGATGAATCGCTTGCGGGTTTCCTCGCGTTTGGCGTTGTCGGTCAGCGCGAGATATTGCCAGGTGATGTTCGCCATCACCGTGTATTCGTCGTCGCCGGTTTTGGTTTGTTCCAGAAAATCCTCGGGCACACCTTCCAGTTCCGCTTTGGTGAACTTCACGGCTTTCCTCGCTTTCGTGACGTTGTTCTGGAAATCGGTGGAAAGCGCGGAAAGCTCTTTGCGCAGACGTTCGACTTCGTCGCGTTCCGCTTTCGGCAAATCCAATCCCGCGCGGCGATAATCGCGCATTGTTTCGAAAAGCAACTTGGCATCTTCGCCGGCGAGCTGCGGCTGCGTGTCGGCGTAGGCTTTCAATGCGCGGTAAACATCTTCGCGATAATCGAGCCCAACCATCCAGGATTCAAATTGCTTCAAGCCTTCCGTGGCGGCATCGCGCAAGGCGGCGTTCGTGCTGGTTTGTTCAATGACGGAAAGGCGATTGTCCACGGCGGCAAGTTGAAAGCCGAGATCATCGAGCGCGCGGACGGTATTGGTGAAATTTACCTCGCTGCCATTCAGTTGACCGATGCGATCCAGCGCGGCATTGCCCGAACGAATAGCGTTCGTGACAGTGCTCTGGATTTGATCCGGCTCGGTTTCGAAAGTCGGCAAACTGACAACGGAATTAAATTGCGCGGCGCGGGCCTGAAAAGCGGCGATCGATTCGCGCGGAATGGCGGCAGGTTCAGGTTTCATGTGATTGCAGGCGGTGACGGCGAGAGCCGTGGCGAAAAGTGAAAAAATTTTCCAGCGCATACGTGAGCCAGAAACTAGTTCAGCGCAATGGAAAGCGGAAAGCTAAAATAAATCCGAGGACTGAAATGCAAAGGTCGAAATGCGAACTGAATCACACGCTCGAAACCGAAAACACGAATGGAGCGCGGGTCTGTGACCCGCAGCAGCGAGAAACTTTACTGCGACTGTTGAGCGGATGGACGCTGTCGTTTTTACGAGGTTGCTGCGAGTCACAGACTCGCGCTCCGACCAGCATCGTTCCCGCGCGCTGGGCTTTTTTCGGATTTCAGATTTCGCGCTTCGGATTTCAATGCTCATCGAGCATGGCGTAACCGCTGGCAGTGCAGGCGCGTCTGCTGG
>DASTXC010000116.1:0-49043 GCA_035765675.1 Verrucomicrobiia bacterium | reverse complement strand
TTCGTCCGCGCATTTCCAGATGCAGTGCGGAGCAGAACCAGGTGCAGTAGTACCAATAAGTTCCCGGCTTGTTCGCGATGAATGTGGTTTCAGCGGTTTGCCCCGGATCGACGGCGAGATTGATGCCGTAGCGCGAGAGCGCAAATCCGTGGGTCATGTCGCGGACCGTTTCGACATTGGTCAGATGAATTTTTACTTCATCGCCCAGATGAACTTCGAACTGCTCCGGCACAAATTTCGAACGGATGCAGGTCATGTAAACATCCACGCGATTGCCGGTGCGGACGATTCGTTCCTCGCCCATTTTGACCGCCGTGACTTCCGGTTCATAGGTCTGCACCACTTGACCTTCGAGAACCTGGCGCGGAATCATGACGGCATCGTGCGGTTCGGGCAGGGAAGGGAAGGCGGCGACCACGCGCATTTTATCACCGGAGATGTCGATGAGTTCCTGCGATTCCGGCATTGCCGGGCCGACGGGCAGGAACATTCCTTTGCTGAGTTTGTTCAATGAAATCAACCAGTCGCCGCTCGGATAACTCGTGTCGCCGCCGGCGGCTTTGGTGTGGCCGACGTTGTAATGCACGTCCACGCGGTCAATGATGTAATCCGGTTCGCCTTTGATCGCCTTGTCGATGTTCCACTTCACAATCTGTGAATCCACGAAAAGCGAAGTGTAGGCGTTGCCGCGATTGTCGAAGCTGGTGTGCAGCGGGCCCAGGCCGACTTCCGGTTCGGCAATCACTTTAAGCGTGTGCGCGTCGATGATGGTGACAGTGGGTGAAAGCTTGCCGCTGGCGAGCACGTATTTGCCGTCGGGCGTGACGTTGCAGCCGTGCGGGTTTTTCGGAACCGGAATGAGCGTCAGCACGCCAGGATTTTTTTCCGATTCAATCACAGGAACGCCGTTAATCCGGGTAAACTTGCCTTCGGCCAGAAGCTTTTCCGCCAACGGCACATCAATGGCGCCCACGGCATCGCGATCCTGTTCGATCATGCCTTCCGAGGACACAGCGTTTTCCGTGTTGTACATCGTTGAGAAAACGTAGCGGCCATCCTTGCCGGAACTGGCGATGTCCGCGTTGCCGACGAAGCTGATCTGGAATCTGGTTTCCAGCGTTTGCGCATCGAGGAATGAAATGGCGGAACGATATTTTTCGGGATCCGTCGAGTTGCTGACCGGATCGGTTTCCAGTTCGCCATTGACGAACACGTATTTGCAGGAAGGCAGATACGCGGCGAGTCCGTGCGCGCCTTGAATGTTGGGAACGACCTTGATTTCAACCGTTTCAAAAGTGCGGAGATCGATCTTCGCAACACGGTCGTTCGCCTTGTCATTGATCCAAAGCCAGCGCCCGTCATAGCGCCCGTCCGTCTGGCTCAAAACGGGATGGTGCGTGTCACCCCAGAATGGTCCGGTGGCGGCGAGGCGTTTGTAATTTTCGGATCCAGGATTGTTCGCGTAACCGAGTCCGGCGCGCGGTTCGAAGATTGGAATCTCTTTGATGAACCGGCATGACGGAATGCCAAACACAAACGCGCTGCCGCTCTGGCCGCCGCTGAGAATCGCGTAATAATCATCGAGCTTGCCCGGCGCGACGTAAACCTGCTCGGCGGCGGATTTATTTTTAGCAGCCTGTTTTTCGCTTTTGGTGGTGGAATCAGAATCGCAGCCCGCGATCAGCGCCGAAGCCGAGGCGACGAGGAGAAACAAAGGAATTTTTTTCATGTCAAAATGGAATGGAGGTCACTGAGCGGATGCGGTTTCTTTGGACGCGGTTTCTTCCACGATGAAGGTGCCGTTCATCAGCGGATGAAGTTTTTCGGTCGAACACTGCGTCGCGCAGTAGAACGTGAATTTGCCGGCACGATCCGCGCGGAACTTCACAGTTTTTGGCGCGCCGACCATCGCGCCATTCAAGAATGCAACTTCATCGTAGCTGCTGATTGCAAAGCCGTGTCCAACACCGAGGCCGTTGTCCGTCGGCTCGAACGTGACTTCCACGATCTGATTTTTCTTCACGCGGATGACGTTGGGATCGTAATGCCACGCGCGTTCGATCAGCTTGATGCGCACGTCCGGTTCGCCGAGGGGTTCCTGTTCGAGAAAACTGCGCGAGTTCCGGACAATGGCTGAAGCCGGCGCGGCTTTGGCAAACGTTTCAATGTAATAAGCCAGCTTCCACGCATCCTCGTCCGAAACCGTTCCGTGAAAGCCGATCATGGGCGTGCCGTTGAATCCGGTCTGAATGGTGCGAACAATTTCTTTCGTCGCATAACCCGACTTGAAAGCTGCGGGCCGGGTGAAATCGCGCGGACGAATCCGCAGATTGCTGTCGTCCACCAAAGCAGCCGCTGAACTGCCATCGCCGCGTCCGGATTCTCCGTGGCAGGTGAGGCAGGACATTTTGGTGTAAAGCGATTTTCCTTCGACCAGCGCGGCTTCATTGCGCGGCGGTGGATTGCCAAGCGCAATTACGTTCCGCTTTTCATTCGCGGCAAAACGCGGCGAGAATGTTTTGATATATTCAACCACCGCCCAGCGATCGTTTTCGCTCAGATGAAATCGCCAGGGCGGCATGGGCGTTCCGGAAACGCCGAGCGAAACCGCGCGGAAAAGATCTTCATCGGTTGGAAGTTCGCCCATGGCGGTGGATCGCAATCGGTAATTGGCCTGAACAAAATTGCGTGGTTTCGGCAGCAGGAACGCGGCGGCATCGCCGTTTCCATCGCCTTTCAATCCGTGACACGCGAGGCAGTTCTGGGCGTAAACCGTCTCGCCGCGGGCGATTGTTTGCGGCGTCGCTTCAGGTCTTGGCGGCACCGGCAAATCGGAGAAGGTGATTTTGACCGGTTGCGAGGCGGTGACCGCGGCGGCTGGTTTGTCCTGCTGCTGCGGCGCGGGCGGCTGCGCGGAGGGTTTGCAACCAACGGCGAAAAGGCCGAGCGCCACTGTGATTGAGATGGATCTCATAAATGTTGTCGTCAACGTGGAGAATCGGAATTGGCCCTCAGAGTTTCTTTGATGCAGGTCAAGCATTCGTGCGTTGTGCGCGAGACATTCGTCTGGAAGCCGTTCGCGAATCCCGGTCGAAACCTCTGATGGTTTTTTGTTTTGATGCGGACAAGGTCGGATAATTTCTGCGGCTCCGCTTTCCGCAGGTTGTCCTGCTGCCAACATATTTTGTTCAAGTGAGAAGGTGGAGCGGGCTGATGCGATCCCTCCAATCGCCCGCTCTGAGCAGCCGAATCTCTAACGGTCGTTTGCCAAAACTCGTCGGCGACTTGCGAACTCCGGGCCGAAATTGATTCAGGTCAAAGTTCGACCAGCAAAGCGTGGCAGGTTGAGCGCATAAAAGCTGATGCGGCACCTGTCACCAGCAAACAATAAAGATTTATGAACTGCACTCTCTGCACTCCTGTTCCCGAGACGCCACGCTCACCGCTCGATAACGCGCACAAAATGCCCGGCCATTGGTTGCTCGCGAGCCTGGGCAAACGCGTGTTGCGTCCGGGCGGTCTCGAATTGACGCGCGTGATGCTTGACGGGCTGGAGATTCAATCGCGCGATTCGGTTGTGGAATTTGCGCCCGGACTCGGCGTAACCGCGCGCCTCACCTTGAGCCGGCAGCCGAAGGATTATACGGCGATTGAACGGGACGAAACCGCCGCTGCGGAAGTTCGCAGCTATTTGCACGGAGCGAATCAGCGTTGTCTCATCGGCAGCGCGGATCAGATCGCTTTGCCGAATGAGACCGCGACGGTCGTGTATGGCGAAGCGATGTTGACGATGCAGGGGCCGGAGCAGAAGCGGCGCATTGTGGGTGAAGCTTTTCGTTTGTTGAAATCCGGAGGACGCTACGGCATTCACGAATTGAGTCTCACGCCGGATGATTTGCCGCAAAACGTCAAAGACGACATCAGCCACGAAATGTCCCACAGCATTCATGTGGGCGCCCGGCCGCTGACAACGCGTGAATGGCGCGAACTCCTCGAAGGCGCCGGGTTCAAAGTGCAGGCTCAGGCGGTCGCACCGATGCATCTGCTCGAACCGCGCCGATTGATTCGCGACGAAGGTTTTCTCCGCGCGTTACGTTTCGTGTGCAACGTGATTCGGAAACCCGCTGCGCGGCGTCGCGTGCTGTCGATGCGCCGAATGTTTCGCAAACACCGGGATCATTTGGAAGCGATTGCGTTTGTTGCCGTTAAACCGTGAAGCAATGAACTCGGTTTCTTGCTGACTCGCCTTTTGGTTTATGGAGGAAACTCCTCCTTTCCAATCTCAGTCCGGGCGACAAAATCATTCCACAAAGGAATTCCATGAAACTGTGGCGATTATCAACTTTGTGGGTTTTGCTCGCGACCGGTTGCGCCAGCTATCAGGGCGGGACGAGAGATGTCCCTGAAACATCGCGCGGCAGCATCCGTGAACAGGGAACGACCGGCCTCGGCGTCGGCAGTGACACAACCACGCAAACCGGTATCGACAGCGGGACGCGCAGTGGATCGGGTTTGCCGGCACGCTGAAATCGATCACGCAAATCCCGCTCCGGCAGACTGACCGGCGATTGCATTGTTCCCGTTCAGCGAAGCAGCGCTGAAGCGGTCCAGAGCAGGGCGGCTTGACCGTGAAGATCGCCGGTTCTGCGGCTGCGATTGAGATAAAACTTCAATTGCGTTTCCGGATCGGCGCCAACTTCTTTGGCCGCCTTGTTGGTTCCGACGCAGACATCTTTGATGTTCGCTTTTGAGTCCAGCCGCGATACCAGTCCCAGCCACGCTTTCCGCGCCGCAGGTCCGTAAGTGGCGGCATCGAGCCAGCCGTGTTTCACGCCGGTAACCATCGCAAACGCAAACATGCCGCTGCCGGAGGTTTCGAGAAAAGATTCGGGCTTGTCGATGAGCTGGCGCCACAAACCTTCGTCTGATTGGAATTTCAGAAGCGACGCCATCATGGTTCTGTAGCCGCGCAGGATGCGTTCGCGTTTGGGATGATTCGCCGGCAATTCACTCAACAACTCCGCCATGCCCGCCGCAAACCAGCCGTTTCCACGGCCCCAGAAAAATTGCGAGTCCGGCGCATGAAAGAACAATCCGTTCGGCTGCTGCAACTTGTCGAGATACGTCGCCACCGTCACCGCGGCGTGATCGAGATAAACGGGGTCGTGAGTCGCGCGATACGCCTGCACCTGCACGGCGGAAATCATGTAGATGTCATCGACCCAATAACGCGCTTCGTGAGTGAGGCCGTCCGGCGTGGGATTCAGCCATTGTTTGTCGGCGAGGCTTTTTCCGATTTTTAGATATTGGTCATCGTCGGTCTGAAGAAAAATTTCCAACGGCACAATCCCGAAGACGCGGTAATCGACATGATCATCGGGCGAAATCCGCCGGGCTTCCGGGCCAAGCAACGGATCAAATTTTTTGATCAGCCGCGATTGAAGATCTTTGTTCCCCGTCAGTTTCGCGACTTTGAGCGATCCGTACCAGGCGCAGACCTCCGGATAGATGACGTATTTGCGGCTGGCATGAATTTCGAAATCGAGGGGTCTTGCGACAAAATTTTCCGCGGCGCGACGGCCGATTTCCTCGGGCGAAGTTCCCGCCGGCCAATGGCTCAAAGAATTGGTTTCAGCGCTGGTCTGGCATCCGGTGTTCAACAGCAGCAGGCTGCCCATGGCGGAAAGAACGAAATATTTGAATACGCGTTGCATAAGGATTGGATCGCGTCGGTTTGAAAACTCCCGCGATATGGCGTCACGTTAACAACGGGAGAAATGCTGTCGAACGAAAAGGCAAAACCAAGGCTCACAATTTTTGGCGATAGCGCCACAGGAATCTTTTGAACCGCCAAACACACCGAATACGCGGAAGGGGTTTGCGAAAAGACCAGCCAAACTGCGATATCTCGTAGCGAATGGGCGCAACTTGCCACCCGCACCAAATAGGGGATTGAACTTTCGAAATTCGAAAGGGCTGATTACTCCCTCGCCCCGCGCTTCGCCGCGGGGCGAGGAAATTGAAAATGGTGCGGGTGCCAAGTTGCTCCCGTAGCCAGTGTTTCGTCCGTGTTTCATCTGGTTCGAATAATTCACGCTCAATTGGAGTCTGGCCTCGAGAAATTGATTTATCGTGAAGACCGATTGGAGTTAACTGCTGGCGCAATTTTTGTATGAAGATAAAAAACTTTCTCGCAGCGTCCCTGCTGGCGTGCACTGCGATTTCCGCTCGAGCCGAATCTTTGGTGCGTTACGTCAATCCTTTCCTCGGCACCGCGCCGATCACGAATGTGACGGATATTGGATTCACGCCGCCGTGGCGCGTGTGGGCGGGTCTGACGTTTCCCGGCGCATCGATGCCGAATGCCATGGTGCAGCTCAGCCCGATTACGAAGTTCGGCAGCGGCGCGGGTTATGAATACGAGGATTCCGTGATTCACGCCTTCACACATTCGAACAAAGGCCATTGGAATCTCTGCCATATTCCGTTCATGCCCGTGGCGGGCGAAGTTGATCCGCGGGATTTTGGATCGCGTTTCAGCCACGAACACGAATCCGCCGAGCCGGGGTATTATCAGGTTTTTCTGGAGCGATACGGAATCAATGTGGAACTCACGACGACGCTGCGCTGCGGTTTCCACAAATATACTTTTGAAAAGTCGCAGGACAAAAAACTCGTCGTGAATCTCGCGGTTTCCAACGAGCGCGTACGGAACTGGAAGATCGACAAAGCGAGCGACAATGCCTTCCAGGGATTTCAAAATGCGCATGAGAAAGTTTTCTTCTACGCGGTTGCAAATCACCGGATCAAAGACATTTCGATGCTCGACGCCGGTCGGCACGATTTGCCCGTGGTTAATTTTGAAAATGCGAAAGGTCCTTTGGAAATCCGCATCGGACTTTCGTTTGTCAGCACCGAAAACGCGCGGATGAATCTGGAAAAGGAACTGGGGAACAAGAGCTTCGCGAAAGTCCGAAAAGACGCTTCGAAAACCTGGGAAGCCATGCTGGAGAAAATTCAGGTCGCCGGAGGAACGGAACGCGAGAAAGGATTGTTTTATTCCTGCCTGTATCGCTCGTTTCTCTGGCCGGCGTTGCGCAGCGATGTGAACGGTGAATTTCGCGACGAAGCCGGCAAAGTCGTGCGCAAGGATTTTCAGTATTACACGATTCCGTCGCTCTGGGATGATTACCGCAACAAGCTGGTTTTGCTCACAATGCTGTCGCCGGAGGTCACGCGCGATGTGATTCAATCAATGGTGGATCGCGGCGAAGTCACGGGTTTCATGCCCACGTTTTTTCATGGTGATCACGCGGCGGCATTCATTGCGGGAGCGTATTTGCGCGGGCTGCGCGGATTCGATGTGCAGAGCGCGTATCAATTATTATTGAGAAACGCGACGATTGAAGATCGTCGAGCGCGGCCGCATGTCGCTGAGTACATTGAGAAAGGCTACATCTCAACGCCCGACATCGAACATCCCAACGTGGAAACCAAAGCCAAAGCCGGCGTCACGAAAACGCTGGAGTACGCGTACGACGATTACGCGGTCGCGCTGCTGGCGCGCGAGTTGAAGGACGAGAAAACGTATCAGCTCATGATGAAACGTTCGGAAAACTTCACGAATCTGTTCGATCCCTCCACGGGTTTAATGCGCGGACGTTTGGAGAATGGCGATTGGGTAAAGCCATTTGATCCGCAGTTTCCTTATTACGAATACATGTATCGCGAAGCGAACGCATGGCAGTCGTCGTTTTTTGCGCCGCAGGACACCGAAGGTTTGATCCGGCTTTTCCCCGGCAAACAAGCGTTTGAGCAACAGCTCGATCGGCTCTTTTCGATTCCCTGGAATCCGAATCACATTGCGATGAACATCAACAGTTTCATCGGCCAGTATTGTCATGGCAACCAGCCGGATCACGGTTTTCCGTATCTCTATTACTGGGTGGGCAAACAGGAAAAATCGCAGGCGATTCTCAACGAGATCATGGATCGGTTTTACGGCATGGAAGGCGGCAACACGCTTTGCGGAATGGATGACGCCGGCGAGATGTCGTCCTGGTATGTGTTCAATGCGATTGGCATTTATCCGTATTCGCCCGCGGACGACAGCTACATCGTGTCCGTGCCGCTTTTTGACAAAGTGAAAATGAAATTGAATGGGCGAACCGTCACGATTGCGCGAAAGAACGACGGGACGAAAATTTCCAAAATCGTTTACGACGGCCAGAAGCTGGATGGCTATTTCATCCCGTATCACGAATTGGAAAAAGGGAAACGGCTGACCATCGAAACCACTTCACCGGAATCGAAATAAATCGTCGGAGCGCGGGTCTGTGACCCGCAGCAATGCCGATCTTCGCAGCGGCTCCGGAAAAGTGAACGCCTTCTGCTTCTACGGAGTTGCTGCGGGTCTCAGACCCGCGCTCCGTTTCTGAGATCAGCTCGCAAAGTTTGATTCGCTGCTGAATTCGTTTAGGCTGGGCGGAATGGCGAAACCAAATTGCATCGAGCTTCCGACCGGCGAGAAGATCCCGATCCTTTACGAAGACCGCGCGGTGATGGCGATTGATAAACCGCGCGGCTGGATGCTCGTGCCGTTTTCCTGGCAGCGAACCGATCGCAATCTTCAAGCCGCGTTGACCTCTTCCATTGCGGCCAAAGATTTCTGGGCGAAATCGCGAAACCTGAAATTCATCCGCTTCGTTCACCGGCTGGATGCAGAGACCACGGGAATTCTGTTGCTCGCCAAAAGTCTCGGCGCGGTGGACACGTACGGAAATTTGTTTGAGAGCCGCAGGATGGAGAAAGTTTATCTCGCGGTCGTTCACGGTGTTCCGAAGCAAAGCGAATGGACGGCGCGTTTCAAATTAAGCCCGGACGCGGAACGCCATGGCCGAATGAAAGTTGATCCCCGCGGTGGCAAAGAAGCCGAGACAACTTTTCGCGTGCTTCAGGCCGGCACAAAAACTTCGCTGATCGAAGCGCATCCATTCACCGGCCGGACGCATCAGATTCGCGTGCATCTGCTGGAATCCGGATTTCCAATTGTTGGCGACGATCTGTATGGGCCGGAACCAAAACCCAGAAAGCCGCTGGCCTTGCGCGCGGTGAGTCTCGCGTTCAACGATCCATTCAATCGCAAACGGATTCACATTCGCGCATCGGCGGACTGGTTTTTGCGCGAGTACGGATTTCAATTGCCGAAACCCGAGGCCAAACCGGAACCGGTTGGAAAAGACAAGTCCGCTCCCATTCCTTGATTTCAATGAACGCCAGCGCGAGTTCCCCTCATTCAAATGAAGCTGCGATCACCAGTCGCCAACGTTTCCTCAATGCCAGCCGCTGCCAGCCGGTGGATCGTCCGCCGGTTTGGCTGATGCGTCAGGCCGGACGCGCGTTGCCGGAATATCGCAAGCTCAAGGAAACCTACACGTTCGTTGAACTCGTGCAGAATCCGGAACTCGCCGTCGAAGTCACGCTGCAACCGATTCGGCGATTTGGCTTCGATGCCGCGATTTTGTTCAGCGATATTCTCGTCATTCCGGAAGCGATGGGGCAGACGTATCATTTTCGTGAAACCGGCGGCGTGGTGATGGATTTCGCGGTTCAAACTAAAGCCGATATTGAAAAGCTTTCCGTCGAACACGTTTGCGAACGGTTGCATTACGTGGACAAAGCGTTGCGGCTGCTGCGCGCGGAACTCGGTGAAAAAACGGCGTTGATCGGTTTCTCGGGTTCACCCTGGACACTGGCCACTTTCATGATGGAAGGCGCGAGCGTTCCGAAATATGGCCGCGCGCTGGCGTTGTTCCGCGAAGATCCGAAAACGTATTACGCACTCGCCGAAAAACTGACGCTCGCGGTTACAAATTATTTGAAAATGCAAATCGCCGCCGGCGTGGATGCGTTGCAGCTTTTTGACAGTCACGGCGGACATCTTGCGAGCGGTGAATTCGACGAAGCGTCCGGCCGTTGGATGCGGGAAATTATTTCCAATCTCCGAAAGGACACCGTTCCCGCGACGCCGGCGATCATTGTGTTTTCCCTCGGCACTCACGCCAACTGGCACGATCTGATGGCGACCGGCGCGAATGTGATCGGCATTGATTGGCAGACATCGCTGGAGGAAGTTCGCAAAGTGATTCCGCGCAACATTGCATTGCAGGGCAATCTGGCACCGGCGTTGTTGAGCGATGCGACGCCGGAAATTGTTGCGCGCGAAACGCAAGTGGTGCTCGACGCGATGCGCGGCAGAGCAGGGCACATCTTCAATCTGGGCCATGGTTTGACGCCTGGAGCGAAGCTGGAGAATATCCAAGCGGTCGTCGATACCGTGCGCATTTCAAAATGAGAAGGTTTTCTTTAACGCAGAGACGCGAAGAGCGCAGAGAAAGTCACGAAGAATTCGGAAGCAAACTCTGCGAAGCTCTGCGTCCTTTGCGCCTCTGCGTTTAAATTTTAAGCATGAATTCGCTGCAAGTTAATCTGGACCTGGTGAAAAAATACAACGTCGCCGGGCCGCGTTATACCAGTTATCCGCCCGCGACAAAATTCACGGATGCAGTCTCGTGGAATCAATTGTCCGAACGCATCGAAGCGAACAACCGTTCCGCGCGTGATCTCTCGATTTATTTTCACATCCCGTTCTGCGAAACGCTCTGCTGGTTCTGCGGCTGCACCACGGTCATCACGCTCAATCACGACAAGGGCAGCCAATACATCGAATATCTTGGACGCGAAGTCGCGCGGCTGGCGCCGATGCTGAATCCGGATCGAAAAGTTGTTCAACTGCATTTCGGCGGCGGTTCGCCTACGTTTCTGCGGCCCGATGAAATTCGGCGACTCGGCGAAATCATTCACCAGCATTTCAAGTTTTCACCGGATATCGAAGCGAGCGTGGAAGTCGATCCGCGCCGGCTCACGCGCGATCATCTGGTCGCACTGCGTGAAGTGGGATTCAATCGCGCTTCGATGGGTGTGCAGGATTTCAATCCGAAAGTGCAGGAAGCGATTCATCGCATTCAGCCGCGCGAGATGACGCAGCAGGCGATGGACTGGATGCGCGAACTCGGCTATGGCTCGATCAATCTGGATTTGATCTACGGCCTGCCGAATCAAACGCGGGAAACCTTCAATGAAACGCTGAACACGGTTTTGGAAATGAAACCGGACCGGCTCGCGGTTTTCAGTTACGCGCATGTGCCGTGGATCAAACCCGCGCAGAAGATTCTTCAGGAGAAAGTTCTGCCGACGCCGGAATCCAAGCTGGAAGTGCTGAAGCTCGTGATCGAACGGCTCACTGCGAACAACGAATACGTTTATATCGGCATGGATCATTTCGCGAAGCCGACCGACGAACTCGCGATTGCGCAAAAGAACAAGCAGTTGCAGCGCAATTTTCAGGGCTACAGCACGCGGGCAGGATCGGACATTTACTCGTTTGGCATGTCAGCGATTTCGCAGATTCCGGACGCATACTGGCAGAACCAGAAGGAACTGCCGAAGTATCAGGAAGCAGTGGACGCCGGACAGGTTCCGCTACAGCGCGCGTATTTCGTTTCGGAGGAAGACAACATTCGCCGGGAAACGATCATGCGCGTCATGTGCGATCTCTCATTGGATTTCGCCGCGATGTCGAAAAAGCTGGGAATCAACTTTGAGCAACATTTCGCAACTGAACTCGCGACGCTCACGCCGTTCGAAGCGGACGGACTGGTGAAACGTTCTGCTCAAGGCCTGGAAGTCACCGACGCCGGCCGCCTGTTCATCCGCAACATCGCGATGAGTTTCGACAACACGCTCGCGCCGATGGCGGAACGGAAGCATTCGAAGACGATTTGAACGAATTGCGAACGCGCGGAAAGGCCGGTATAGAATACAATATGAAACCGAGAGATTTTGAATCCGACGAAGCATTTCGCGATCAATGCCGACGTCAGATGCAAAGGCCTTTGGCGCTGCGAATCAAGTATGGCTTCAATCGCGTTCACAAACCCGTGCTCGATGACGCTCCGTGGAGATCGTTTAATTCAACCGCTGAATATCGGGCCTGGTGTGCAGAGAATCTTCCCGAATATCTGGGCTTCCGCCCTGCCGCATGAACGAACGGCGGGAATTTCGTCCCTTACAGGCCGAGGAAATCGCGAAGGAATTCCAAAACGTCGGCGTGGATTATCTATTCATCGGCAAGAGCGGTGCCATACTTTTAGGTTATCCGGGAACAACACAGGATGTGGATATATTTCCAGCCAAGTCTCCTGAAAACGGTCGGAGAATTGTGGTATCCTTGAGGAATCTTGGTTTCGAAATCAGTCCGGAACTGGAACGGGAAATCGTGACGGGAAAAGATTTTGTTCAGATTAAGACAGGTCCTTTTGATGTGGATTTTGTTTTCGCACCCGACGGCATTGAGAGTTTTGCCGCCGCGAAATCGCGCGCGGTTCAAGAAGGCATTTTCCAAGTGGCAAATATCCGCGACATCATTGCAAGTAAAAAAGCTAGCGGACGAAAAAAAGACGAACTGGAGTTGCCGTTGCTGGAGAGTTTTCGCGTGGAATACGAGAAACTTCATGCGAAACCGTTGCGCTCGTCCGCGGAAATTTCGGACCAGAACTCACGCCGCGGATGAAATCCGTCGCAATTATCGGTGCGGGGATCACCGGCTTGACCGCGGCGTTTTATCTGAAACGCAAAGGGTTTCCAGTCACGGTTTACGAAGCGGGCGGGCGCGTGGGCGGTGTGATTCAATCGGTGCGGCGCGATGGTTTTCTGACCGAGTTTGGACCGAATACCATTCTCGAAACATCGCCGAAAATTCGGCAGCTCGTTGCGGACGCGGGTTTGGAATCGCGGCGGGTTGAGACGAATCCCAAAGCGAGCGCGCGTTTTGTGGTTCGCTATAAGCGACCGATTGAAATGCCCGGTTCGCCACTGGGTTTTCTCACAACGGATTTGTTTTCGCCAAAAGCAAAGCTGGCAGTCGCGAGGGAACCGTTTGTGCCGCGACGTCGCGAGGGCTTGGAGGAAAGCATCGCGCAATTTGTCGTGCGCCGGTTCAATCAGGAATTTCTGGATCACGCAATTGATGCGCTCGTTGCAGGAGTTTATGCGGGTGATCCGTCCAAGCTTTCCGTCACGCACGCGTTTCCGAAACTGAAAGCGCTGGAAGACAATTACGGCTCGATGATCAAAGGCCAGATCTTCGGCGCGCGCGAACGCAAGAAGCGCGGTGACGTCGCCAAAGATCGCGCGCCGAAGTTTTCGTTCGATGAAGGTTTGCAGGTGCTTCCGGATGCCTTGCGCGAACAATTGGGTGAAGCTGTGCAACTGAATACCAGCGTCAGTCAAATCACTCAAACCGCGGACGGCTGGCGGCTTTCGTTATCGGAAGGACGAGCTACGCGAGGCCCCAATCGAAATCTCGAGGAAAAGGAAAATGGGGACACGTGTAACTCGTCCTTCCGGGAAATGGAACATAGCGCGGTTGTTTTTTGCGGGACGGCGCATCGGCTGGCGGAGTTGCAGGTTGAGACGCTCGAATACGGAACCCTCACCCCGGCCCTCTCCCATCCGATGGGAGAGGGGGGAGGGAATTCACGCCCCGGACGATTTCTCGATCTCTCCGCATTCGCAGAAATTCGTTATCCGCCCGTCACGAGCGTGGTGCTCGGATTCAAACGCGAGGATGTGACGCATCCGGTGTGCGGCTTCGGCATGTTGATTCCAAAGATCGAGGGCTTCAAAATTCTCGGCACCATTTTTTCCTCGGCGCTGTTCCCAAATCGCGCGCCAGAAGGTTGCCTGACGCTCACGAGCTATATCGGGGGCGAACGTTATCCCGAGTTGGCATCGTTGCCGTCGGAAAAACTTTATGAATTGGTAATCGCGGATTTGCGCGTTCTGCTGGGCGTGCGGGGCGAACCGGTGTTCAAACACGCCGCCTTTTTCCCCAAAGCCATTCCGCAATACAACGTCGGTTACGGACGCTTCCGCGAACTGATGAACAAAGTCGAAGCTGAAGCGCCGGGATTTTTTCTCGCCGGACATTATCGCGATGGCGTTTCGCTCAGCGATTCGATTTTGTCCGGCGTCAACGTGGCGGAGCGGGTAGGGGAGTTTTGTTTTCCAGAAGCTTAGTGGCACGGGCGTCTCGCCTGTGCGGTTCCGAGCCACAAGCCAAACATCAACGCACCGGCGGGACGCCCATGCCCCACTGCGGATTTCCGATTTCTCATTTCTTCTCGCATCATTAAGCTTTCCCAATGAGCAAAGCGGTTTTGCTGGTTAATTTAGGTTCGCCGGATTCGACGTCCGTTCCCGACGTGCGGCGTTATCTCAATGAATTTCTGATGGACGAACGCGTCATCGATCTGCCCTGGCTGACGCGGCGATTCGTGGTCGGAATGATTCTGATCAAACGTCCGGCGGAATCCGCGCACGCCTATGACAAAGTCTGGACCAAGGAAGGTTCGCCGCTGATTGCAATCAGCCGTCACGTCCAAGCCGCTTTGCAAAAGCGCGTCAGTGTTCCCGTTGAACTCGCGATGCGTTATCAGAATCCGTCGATCGAATCCGCGATCAAGAGTTTGAAAGCGAAAGGCGCGGACGATGTTTTTTTGATTCCGCTGTTTCCGCATTATGCGATGTCGAGTTACGAAACGGCGGTGGTGCGCGTGCGCGAGTTGGCGGCGAAGTTGGCGCCCGGAATGAAAATTACGGTGCAGCCGCCGTATTACGATTCGCCGGATTACATCAACGCGCTGGTCGCGAGTGCGGAACCGTTTTTAAAGCAGGAATACGATCATCTGCTGTTCAGCTATCACGGCATTCCCGAGCGCCATATCAAAAAGTCGGACACGACCGGATGCCATTGCCTCACGCGGCCGGACTGTTGTGAAGTTCCGAGTCCAGCGCATGCGACCTGTTATCGCGCGCAATGTTTTAAAACCACGGGGGCGTTCGTCGCGAAAGCGGGAGTTCCGGCGGGGAAATATTCCGTGTCCTTCCAATCGCGGCTAGGAAAAGATCCGTGGCTCAAGCCGTACACCGATTACGAGCTGTTGCGTCTGGCGCAGGAAGGGAAAAAGCGAATGCTCGTGATTTGTCCGGCGTTTGTCTCAGATTGTCTGGAAACGATTGAAGAAATCGGCATGCGCGGATGCACGGATTTCCTGAACGCGAGCGGAAAGGAATTCACGCGAATTCCGTGCATGAACGAGCATCCGCAGTGGATTACCGCTCTGGAAAACATGATCAATCGATTTACCACGGCTTAAAAGCGGCGGGCTGAAATCAACCGCGAAATACGCGAAATACGGAAGGGGAATTTTTCAGACGGAATTTTTTTCGCGTATTTCGCGTATTCCGCGGTTAATTCCCGTACTCTCAAAAAATTTGAAACAATCAACGGTTCCTTGCGTCTGATTCCGCATGAAATTCAGAAAGGGCTTTACGCTGATCGAATTGCTGGTGGTGATTGCGATCATTGCGATCCTCGCTTCGATGCTGTTGCCCGCGCTGTCGTCCGCCAAGCAGCGGGCCTGGACGATTCTCTGCAATTCCAACCTGCACCAGATGGGCATCGGCATGACGATGTATGCGGACGATGCGAATGGGCTTTATCCAAAATCTGGTGGTTCGATTCCCTGGAACACCGTGGATCCGAACTCGCCGACGAACAGTTGGATGCAGCAGCTTTATCCGTATGTGCAGAACACGAATGTTTACCGGTGTCCGTCGAACAAGCTGTTGCCCATAAGCCAGCAGTCGGATTTCAATTACTTCAACGGTGCGCGCGCGGCGTACGTGGAGGAGATCGCAAAAGACGGCAAAGGAAAAGCTGCATCTGTGAATTCCAAACGCATCCGTTTTCCCGTCGCCTATGTGTTGGTCGGTGACACCTTGGAATTCTCACCGGACGATTCGGATAAAGATGATTACTCACAGAACTGTGTGGGCGGAATCGATAACGGCTGGCCGACGATCGATTGGCAGGCGCACAGCAAAGGCCAGAATATCCTTTTCGCTGACGGTCATTCGAAATGGTTCAACGGCTACAAAACCAACGAAATGACATTTCGCTACGATTCAATGCACGGCTGGGAATAGGTGTTGGGGATTCAGGTAGAAAAGCTCGCGCTGCGAGCTGGTGCCGCGAATGGTCTTTGCGCCGTGGGTCTGGTACTGAATTTCCCCGACGGGCGCAGAACCAGTGTGCCCGGGCTGCCGCAAGCGCGACAGCCGCTACCTTCGATGCGATTTAGGATGCCTTTGCGTTTGTTTGCGGTGTTTCTTTGCCAGACACGTTTGAAGTGAATTGACGTGACCGCGCAATTCGGCATCGTTTGTTTTCGCTAACAGTTCAAAAACCTTTATGCAGAAATCTCTCAAAACTCTCGGTGGCATCGCGGCTGTGACAATCGCGCTGTTTGCGGCGAACAGCACATCAGCCAAATCGCCCGTCGATTCCGTGAACCCAATGATCGGCACGGATGAACACGGCCATGTTTATCCCGGGGCGACGGTGCCGTTCGGAATGGTTCAGCTCTCGCCCGACACGCGCGACAACACCTGGGATGGCTGCTCCGGTTATCATTATTCCGACGACAGCATTTTGGGCTTTTCGCACAATCACCTGACCGGAACCGGCTGCGCGGATCTCGGAAATGTTCTGCTGATTCCCACTGTCGGCCCTGTGCGCCTCACGCCGGGCGACAAACCGGGCGAAGGTTATCGCGCGCGATTTTCACACGATCAGGAAACCGCGCGGCCCGGTTATTACGAAGTTTTTCTGACGGATTACAAAGTGAAGGTGGAACTCACCGCGACGGCCCGCGCAGGGTTCCATCGCTATACGTTTCCTGAAACCAGCGAAGGCCACGTCATCGTCGATCTGCAACACGGCATCGGCAACAACGTCACCGATTCGCAGCTCACGATTGAAAACGATCACGCCGCGAGCGGTTATCGTCGCAGTGACGGCTGGGGCGGCGACAAGATTTATTATTTCGTGATGGAATTCTCGCGTCCGTTCGATTCCGCCAGTGTGGCGCAGGGCGACAAAGATGTTGCCGGCAAAAAAACCAAGGGCAAGGAAACCAAAGGCCATTTCGATTTCAAAACCCGCGCGGGTGAAAAAATTCTCGTTCGCGTCGGGCTTTCAACCGTCAGCGTCGAAGGCGCGCGCAAAAATCTTCAGGCGGAAATTCCAAATTGGAACTTCGATAAAATCGTGGCCGCAGCCAAACGCCAGTGGAATCAGGCGCTGGACGCATTTGAAATTGAAACCGACGACGAAAACCTGAAGCAGACTTTCTACACGGCGGTTTACCACACGCAACTCGCGCCGACGCTGTTGAGCGATGTCGATGGACAATATCGCGGGCCGGATCGCCAGGTGCATCAGGCGAAAGGCTACAATTATTATTCTGAACTTTCCCTGTGGGACACGTTCCGCGCAGAGCATCCGTTGCTCACTCTGGTTCAGCCCGGCCGCGTGAATGATTTCGTCAACACAATGCTGGATCACTACACGTATTTCGAAGAGCACACGCTTCCGGTCTGGACCGAGAGCGGCAAGGAAAACTGGTGCATGATCGGCAACCACGCGATTCCTGTGATCACGGACGCCTACCTGAAGGGCTTTCGGAAATGGGATGCGGAAAAGGCGTTGAAAGCCATGATTGATTCCACTGACAAGGATCGCGCAGATCTCGAAGATTATCGCGATCGCGGATATATCCCGACGCATCATGATGCGCAAAGCGTTTCGAAAGTGCTGGAATACGCCTACGACGACGCGTGCATCGCGCGGCTGGCTGACGCGCTCGGAAAGAAAGATGTGGCGAAAAAATACGCGCAACGTTCGCAAAGCTGGACGAATGTTTTCGATCCCGAAACCGGCTTCATGCGCGGCCGGAAATCCGACGGAAGCTGGGTAATACCGTTCGATCCCAAGAAAATCGACTCCAACAATTACACCGAAGCGAATGCCTGGCAGTATAACTTCTTTGTGCCGCAGAATGTGCAGGGCTTGATTGAGAAACTCGGCGGTGACGACAAATTCGTCGCGCGGCTCGATGAGATGTTCGACACGAAGGAAAAAATTCCCAATCAGCTTTCGGACGTCACGGGACTGATCGGAATGTATGCGCACGGCAACGAGCCGTGTCATCATGTGGCTTACCTTTACAACTACGCCGGCCAGCCCTGGAAAACGCAGGCCCGCACGCGCGATATCGCGACTTCGCTCTATCACAATCAGCCGGGCGGACTTTGCGGTAACGACGATTGCGGTCAGACTTCCGCCTGGTTTGTGTTCACCGCACTCGGATTTTATCCCGTCGATCCCGCCGGCGGCACGTATGTTCTGGGCAGTCCGCTGGTGGACAAATTGACGGTGCATCTCGATCGCAACTTCGCAAAAGGCAAATCGTTCACCGTGATTACGAAGAACAATTCAAAGGAAAATCCCTACATCCAGTCCGCGACGTTGAATGGAAAACCATTCACGAAAAGCTGGATTTCGCAGGATGAAATCACGGCGGGCGGAAAGCTGGTGTTGACGATGGGGCCGCAACCCAATCACAGTTTTGGCTCCGCGCCTGCGGATCGTCCGCCGCGAATCTGACACAAACAAAAACCGAATTCACACATTATGAACTGGAGAAACTTTTCGATTTGTCTGGCGCTGGTGTTGGGTGTCGCGATGGAAAATTCACATGCTGAAGAACCGTTCAACGGAATCGGTTCGAGCATTGGAAATCTTTTTCGGCTGTCGAACGCGCAGACGCGCTCGATCAGCCCGGAAAATTTCACCGGCGAAAAAGGCAAAGCCGGAATGTCCACCAACGGTCCGGCGCTGCCAGCCGCGCGCGATCTGGGCCAGGGCTGGAAAGTTTCTCCTTACGTTCGGATCGATGCGAAGAAAACCTTCACGCTCGCGGAAATCAATGGCTCCGGTGTGATCCAGCACATCTGGCTTACCCCCGCGCCGCTGGATAAAACGCGCTGGATGATCCTGCGGATGTATTGGGACGACGAAACTGAACCGTCCGTGGAAGTGCCGCTGGGCGATTTCTTTGCCAGCGGCTGGGCGCGTTATGCGCAGATCAATTCGCTGCCGGTCTGTGTGAATCCCGGCAGCGCGTTTAACAGTTATTGGCAGATGCCGTTTCACAAAAAGGCGCGCGTGACGATTGAGAATCTTGATGATTCGCAGATCACGATTTATTACCAGATCGATTACGCGCTGACCGAAGTTCCGTCCGACGCCGCGTATTTTCACGCACAGTTCCGCCGTGAAGACCCGCTCAAGGAAGCCGGGCTATATACCATTCTCGACGGCGTGAAAGGCAGAGGCCAATACATCGGAACCTATCTCGCCTGGGAAACGCATTCCACCGGCTGGTGGGGCGAAGGCGAAATCAAATTCTTTATGGACGGTGACAAGGAATTTCCGACGATCGCCGGCACCGGAACGGAGGATTATTTCTGCGGCAGTTACAACTTCGACACGCGCGGCGCGGATGGGCGCGGGCATTACACGGAGTTTTCCGGGCCGTACACGGGAATGCCGTTGGTGATTCGTCCGGACGGACTTTACGATTCACAACAGCGTTTCAGTCTTTACCGCTGGCATATCACGGATCCGATCCGCTTTGAGAAAGATCTCAAGGTCACGATTCAGGCGTTGGGCTGGATGTCGGGCGGACGCTATCAAAAGTTAAAAGAGGACATCGCGTCGGTCGCGTTCTGGTATCAAACCGAACCGCATCAGCCGTTTCCCAAACTGCCGTCGAAGGACGATCTGGAAATCAAATAACGCGGGGCAGGGGATCAACGCAGAGGCGCGGAGGCGCAGAGGGGAAAAGGAGCAGAGGAGAAAGGGGGAAAGGAGATCGCGAATCCGGTGCAAGGACGAAACCAATTCGCCGCGCCCTTTCTCCTTTTCCCCTTTTCCCCTCTGCTCCTCACCGATCCTCCGCCGGTTCTCCGCCGGTTCTCCGCGTCTCTGCGTTAAATCGGCTGGCTCTTTCCATTTTCCCTTTGCTCGCGCAGGGCGTTGCCGCTTTAATCCCCGGCAAATGAAAATCGTTTTAGCGTATTCTGGCGGTCTCGATACCTCGGTCCTGATGTCCTGGATCAAGGAAAAATATAATGCCGAGATGATCGGCTTCTGCGCCGACATCGGCCAGGAAGAGGAATTGCGCGGGCTGGAAAAGAAAGCGATCAAAACCGGCGCTTCGAAAATTTACATCGACGATCTGCAGGAGGAATTTGCGCGCGATTTCATTTTTCCGATGCTGCGCGCCGGCGCGATTTACGAAGGCCAATACTTTCTCGGCACCAGCATTGCCCGCCCGCTGATCGCCAAGCGCATGGTGGAAATTGCCCGGAAAGAAAAAGCCGACGCCATCGCCCACGGCGCAACCGGAAAAGGCAATGATCAGGTTCGCTTTGAACTTACCGCCGCTGCGCTCGCGCCCGATTTGCAGGTGATTGCGCCGTGGCGTGACGAGCGGTATCGCAATGAATTTCCCGGCCGCCAGCAGATGATTGATTATTGCGCGAAGCACAAGATTCCCGTGCAGGCCAGCGCGAAGAAACCGTATTCGATGGATCGCAATCTCCTGCACATTTCCTACGAAGCCGGCATTCTCGAAGATCCGTGGTACGATTCCTACGACCTGAAAAATCGGAATTATTTCACGACGTTATCTGTGTTGCCCGAAGACGCGCCGAACAAACCGGAATTTGTGGAACTTGATTTCGTTAAAGGCGATTGCGTTGCGGTGAATGGCAAGAAGCTGAATCCGCTGGGCGTAATGAAAACGTTGAACAAGCTGGGCGGCAAACACGGCGTGGGCCGCGTGGATATGGTGGAAAACCGTTTTGTCGGCATGAAATCACGCGGCGTTTATGAAACGCCCGGCGGCGCGATTCTGCAATTTGCGCATCGCCAGATGGAATCGCTCACGATGGACCGTGAAGTCATGCACCAGCGCGACGCGCTCATCCCGAAATACGCTGAACTCGTTTACAACGGATTCTGGTATGCGCCCGAACGCCTCGCGCTCCAGGCCTACGTTGAGGAAAGCCAGAAGAACGTCACCGGCACCGTGCGCGTGAAACTCTATAAAGGCAATATCATGGTCAGCGGCCGCAAATCGCCGGTCAGCCTTTACAATCCGCATATCGCCACGATGGAAGCCGATCCGACCAAAGCCTACAACCAGGACGACGCCACGGGCTTTATCCGGCTGAATGCCCTGCGATTGAAAGTTGCGGCCAAGGTGCACAAAAAGAAATAACGCCGCAAAGGAGCCTGGCAATTTCAAAGCGTGAGCGCTGTGGGAAAAATGCTGCGGTGTTTCAATGCAAAGGTTTGCATGGCGTGTGTAGCGTCGAGCCTGTGGCTCGACGGCCTGCCTACAAACTGAAATCTTGTTCGGCCACAGGCCGAACGCTACACCTTTGGGAACGCGGCACCTTTGAATTGCGCAGCAGGAGAGTTTTGGCGTATTCAAAATGCTCAAGACGATTGGCCCCAAGTCAGTCGCGGATAGCAAAGGAGAATCAAACTTTTACCGGGCAAATGGAACGCAAATTCAAAGGAACGCCGCCACGATTGCCGGTCATTTTTCAAAGCTACGATCCGCCACTTTACCTGGTCACGTTCAACACGCTCCTGCGACGTTCGGTGCTGGCCTGCGAGGCTGTCCATGCCGCGTTTCGCGAGTATGCCGAACGCGGCTTCTCATTCAATATTGCAACAGGGCGTTATGTCCTGATGCCGAACCACGTTCATGTGTTCATTCGCATCGGGCGAGATATGACTTTGCGAAGGTGGGAAAGTGGCTTGAAACAACGGTTGGGAAAAGCGTTGGCCGCTTCAGGATATGAGCCGGCAACAATTCCCGGCGCAAAGATCAGAAGCTTTTGGCAGCCGGGTTTTTTCGATCATCTGCTGCGCCACGAGGAAAGCTACGCGCAGAAATGGGATTATGTCTGGCGCAATCCAGTGCGGGCAGGACTGGTTGCTGAGCCTGAAGATTGGCCATATCAAGGTGAGATTCACCGAATAGATCGGGTGTAGCGTCGAGCCTGTGGCTCGACGGTTCGCAGCAGAGTGAAACGTGGTTCGGTCGCAGGCCGAACGCTACACAAAAAAACGCGCCATCTTTCGACGGCGCGTTCTTGAATCAAAATCAATTCTCGCTTACCGCTCCTGGCTTTCCCGTTGCATCCGGCGCTCTTGCGCGGCGGCGGCTTTGCGGCGCGCGGCTTCCACCTTCTGCTCTTTTTCCAATTCCTTCTTTTCCAGTTCCAGCACTTCAGCTTCGGCGGCGCTGATGCCCGGCAAACGCTTCTTTTCCTGCGTCGTCGCCAGCGCGGCAATTTCCGGCGTTTTGAGAACCGTCGGGCGCATCATGACCAGCAATTCCTTGCGTTCCTTTGAATCGGATTTGCTGCTGAACAACGCACCGAGCAGGGGAATGTCCTTCAACAACGGCACGCCGGACGCGCTCTTGGTCGTGGAATTGCGAATGAATCCGCCGAGCAGAATAGTGTCGCCGTCGCGCACCGCCACTTCCGCGGAAAGCTGACGGCTCGTGGTGTTCGGCACCGCGCCGACGCCGGTGATTTCCGTCGAGCCGGCCAGTTCATCAATCGTTTCGTCAATCTGCATCACGACCAATCCATCCGGATTGATATACGGCGTGACGGTCAGACCAATGCCGACCTGCAACTGTTGGTAGGAAGAACTCGGGCCGCTGTAACCGCCGCCGTAGTAGGTGCTCGTCACATAAGGAACCGTGCTGCCGACGAAGATCGATCCAGGCGTGGCGTGCGAGGTCAGAATGCGCGGCTTTTGAATCACGTTGATACGCGAGTCGGTCGCCGCAGCCTGAACCGCGACGTCGATGTCGCCGCGATAACTGCCGAAATAATTCAAGCCGCTGCTGCTGGGGAAAGCGGCGCCGTTGGTCAATCCTGTTCCAAAAAACTGGGCCAATGTGCTGAGCGGCCCGCCGCCATTGTTGTAAACGCCGCCAATGGCGCTGCCCGAGGAATTGGTTTCCGGATGTTGCCCGGCAGAAACTCCGTAGGCCAGCGTGTTGCCGATCTGCACATCCATGATCACGGTTTCAATCAGCACCTGCGACAGCACGACGTCCAGCTTGGCCACCACGGATTTGATCATTTCCATGTCCTGGCGCGAAGCAAAGATCAGCAACGAATTGCTGCGTTCATCCGCAATCATTTTGGTTTTGCCAAGAATTTCCAGATCACCGGACGTCGCTGCTTTGGACACGATGCTTCTCAAGCGATCGGTGAAACTGCTGCCGGATGATGGTGTGGTGGCACCGGCTCCGCCGAACGATGACGTGGTGCCCTGGTTCATGATGTTGCCGGAATTATATCCGTTCACGCCACGGCGATTTCCAAAACTGCTTCTGGCTCCGGTCGAACGGCCACTGGAGGAACTGCGGCCAATGCTCGTCGCGCCGCCGCCGCCGCTGAGTCCGTTCAATGCGTCCGCGATATCTCCCGCTTTGGCATACTTGATCGGTATGACTTCGGAAACAAATTCATCGGGCACCACGACATCGATGCGGTCGATCATTTCCAACATGCGCTTGATGTTTTCCGTGTAGTCGCGCAGGACGATAATCTGGCTGCTGTCGATTGGCAGAATGGAATTCATTTTTGCAAAAGGTTGCAGCGCGGGAACGATTTCGCTGGGCTTCACGTATTTCAATTGCACGACGTGCGTGATGAACGGCCCGAATTCCGGCAGCTGATCCGCTGTGCGTGTGTCCGGTTCGTCGCCTTCCTGAACGGCCTGCGGTTGAGCAACCACCTTCACAAACTTTTCTCCGATATTGATCATCGTAATCCCATTCAAACCGAGAACCGCATCGAGGGCCTGAATGGCTTCGGCTTTCGTCAATTGTGTTTGGGTTCGCAATGTGACTTGGGGCGCGGGCAAAGTCGCCGGGCGCAACAATGTGCGGTTCACCAATTCCGAATAAACCTGAAGCACCTGATCTAGCGGTGCATTCCGGAAATCGATCATTCCGGGAGCGAGAATATCTGACGCTGCGGTCTCATTTGCTGTGGCGGGAACTGCTGGCGCAACCGGATTTGCCGTTGCTGGAGCGGTGGCGTTGGCGGGTGGACGCGGAGCGGGTGGAGCAGCGGGGACAACGGGCGCGGGCGAGGGTTCAGCTTCCGGCGCAATCGTCGGCGCGGCGGTTTCGGTAATCGACGCAGGCGTTTCCACTGCGGACGCGGGTTCCGGTGAAACGGATTCCGCTGGCGCGACTTCGGTGTTTTGCAGCGTCGCGGGATCAGCGAAGCTGTGCGTTGGCGGATGCGAACAGGACGCCAGAAAAACAAGGAGCAGAATGGGCAGATTCGTTTTCATTTTTTATTGGGCAACGCGGGTTTCGGGGCTGCCGGTGAGGAAAGGGGTCTTGCGGGACGGGCAGGCGTGGGCGCTGATGGCTTCGCGGTCGAAGCTTTTGTGTTTGATGTCGCGGCCTTCGCAGGCGGAGCTTTGACGGCTTTCTGATAACTGGCGACGAGAGTGATGTTGGCGTTCAACCGCTGACGGCTGGGATCGGGTCGAATGGAAATTTCCCGGACGCGAATCAGCGAATTGCCGGAACCGAGATTGTAGAGAAAATCCACCAGTTGGTTTTCCTCCGCAATTACAGTGATCGTCTGCGCCTGTTCGAGGAAAAATTGATTCGTGCTGGTGAAGGCGCGTGAACTGCCCTGAAAACCCACGCCGCTTTGCGCGGCCTGCGCCTGAATCGTGCGGAGGAATTGAATCGATTGATCTTCCGGCGGAACGTAGCTGCCTTCGCTGGCCAGTTTTTTGATGTCCGCTTCCACTTTAGGTTTCGATTGAATCGCTGCTTCGTAACGGCCCAGCTTGGTGCGCGCTTTGTCCAGGCGTCCGCGCAGATTTCCCCAATCACTGAAATGCGGCCAGACCCAGAAGATGTTGATGACGAGGAAAAACAGAAGTCCTACGCCGACGACGAAACGGCGTTCGCTGGGATTGAGACGGGCGAGGTAGCTGTTCATTATTCTCCGCTCCTTTTCAGTTCCAGCTCGTAGCTCCAGCGAACTCCGCCGCCGGGCATCACCTGCGTGCGGGGTGGATCCACCTGACGAACATCAAACAACGGCTGTCCGCGAACCATGAATTTGCGGAGGCTGTCGCTGAAATCCAGGACGGCGCTGACCTGATCGGCCGGCGCGGTGCCGTTGAGCGACAATTTTTTTCCACCGCTGAAATTCATGGAATCGAGCGTGATTCCCGCGGGCATGGTTTCCGCCACCGCCTGCCAGCAATCGAGCGCGGCGTATTTCAGTTCCTGCCGTTCCTTCAACACTTTGAACTGAGCGTTGAGTTGCAGCACGTTCGTGTAAGATGCGCCGAGTCCGGCCACGCGTTGCTCAACGCCACTGGTTTTGAAATTGAGAAAGCCAATCGCCACGAAATAAATCAGCACGCAAACCACATACAATCCCAGCACCGCGCCCAGCCCGCGCATCCACAAGCGATCCACAAACTGTTGCTGATAACGGGTCGCAAATTCCGGCGGCAGCAGAGTGACGTTCGGATCAGATTCCGCGGCGCGCCGCGCAGTGCGCGCCGCCAGTTCGGGCGTGGGCAGGGGAGCAATAACTTCAATCGATTGATCCAATCCTTCCTGCAAAGGCTGACGCCAGAGTTCAGCCGCGCCGTCGTCCGCGACCAGATGCCAGCGCGGCGGCGCAGTCAGCCAGCCGTCCAGCTCGCCCGCCCACGCCATCTGCATCAACTGATCTTTCAAGACCGATGCGCGATTCTCCGTCGGCGGAAACGTGAGCAGATCAACACTGCGCAACACGCCGCCATACCACCAGCCGACGAGCGCGGTGTTTCGTCCGGAGGCATCGGGAAAAATCCACGCGCCATCCTCGCGCACCTGAGTGGCCTGCAATTGATCCAACAGCGGCAGTTCCAGCCGGTCGGCGAGAAAGCCTTCCGCTTCGAGTTTGCCGAGAAATTCCTCTACAACATTGCGCGAGACGATCAGCAAAATCACTGTCTGCATGCCTCCCGAAATTTCGGGAAGAACGTGCAGTGACCAGACCGCCTGTGTCACCGGGATGGGTGAAAGTTTTTCCAACTGCAATTCGACCATCGCGCTGGTTTCGTCCGGTGTGCTTTGGGGAAATTGCGCGACCCGGATGAACACCTGCTCGGGAGGCAGCCAGGCAATGTTGAGTTTCTTCTGCCAGAGGGAACTCCAGCTTTTGGCCACGAGCGCGGGCGGAAGCGGTTCGCCAACGCGGCATGGCTGCTCGCGATGCAGGCGAAATGAACCGCCGTCAAACTGCCAGACATGACACCCGTCGGGCCGATGTTGAAGGACGTTGCAGGAATTCCAGCGGGCCATATCAGTGGGTTTTTCCGATTTGCGATGGGCGATTTACGCGTTGACCACGCCGGCTTTGCGCCGGTCGTAAGTCGCAAATCGTAAATGAAAAAAGGCAACTCATGATTGCGACAAGCCCGTCAGCGCTTCGGTCTTGTTCTCGACGAGGGAATCCAGATGTTCCTCAATCTGCGTCACGCGCAGGACTTCTTCGAGAGTCGTGACGCCATTCCGCACTTTGTTCCAGCCGTCGGTGCGCAGCGTGCGCATTCCCTGTTCCATCGCGCGCGCGGCAATAGTGGACGCAGCGGCGCGGCCGAGAATCAGCGGACGCAATTGCTCGTTCAGCAGCAGCAATTCGTAAATGGCCAATCGTCCCTGATAACCCAGCTGGCGGCAGTTCTCGCAACCCGCACCATGATAAAATTTCGCGGTCGCAATTTCGCTTTCCGGAAAACCGATGCGCCGGAGATAACTCGGCTCCAGTTTCTGTTCCGTTTTGCAATGCGGACAAATCGTGCGAACGAGGCGTTGTGCCATGATCGCTTCCACCGACGACGCTACCAGGAACGGCTCAATGCCCATGTCGATTAAACGCGTGAACGCACTCGGCGCGTCGTTCGTGTGCAACGTCGAGAAAACCAAATGGCCCGTCAGCGCCGCGCGAATCGCGATCTCCGCCGTTTCCAGATCGCGAATTTCCCCGATCATGATTACGTTCGGGTCCTGCCGCAGAATATGGCGCAAACCCATCGCGAACGTCAGCCCGATTTCCGGGCGCACTGCAATCTGGTTGATGCCTTTGAGTTCGTATTCAACCGGTTCCTCGACGGTGATAATGCGTTTGTGAACCGAGTTGATCGTGGAAAGCATCGCGTAAAGCGACGTCGATTTTCCCGAACCGGTCGGTCCCGTGACGAGCAGAATGCCGTGCGGTTTCACGATCAATTCGCGAATCGCCGCTTCGTCCTGCGGAGCAAAACCAAGCTTGTCGAGGCTGAGAAAAATCTTGCCGCGCGACAGCAAACGCAGCGACGTGCTTTCGCCATAAACCGTCGGAACGGTGGAAACGCGGATGTCGATTTCCTCGCCTTTGATCCGCACGTTGATGCGTCCGTCCTGCGGCAGACGTTTTTCGGCAATGTTCATCCCGCTCATGACTTTGATGCGGGAAAGGATCGCAGCCTGAAATCGCTTCAACTGCGGTGGCATCGGCGTCTGATGCAGAATGCCGTCGATGCGATAACGAATCCGCAATTCGTCTTCCTGCGGTTCGAGATGAATGTCCGTGGCGCGATCCTTGTAAGCTTCCCAGATGACCTGGTTGACGAATTTGATCACGCTGGCTTCCTGATCGCCTTCAGTGATTTCCTTGTCGCCAATCAGCAGTTCCAGCGATTCGTCTTCGCTGGCTTCGCCCATTTCATCCAGCGTTTCCGCGCCGACGCCGTAATATTTCTTCAGCGCTTTTTCAATATCGGCTTTGGGTGAAAGCGCGAACTGCACCGGCGCTTTCGCATCGAACCGCACCGCATTCAGCATCGCTGTGTCAAAGGGATTGCTGACGGCGACCCGAATCGTGCCATCAATGATGTCCGTTGGCAGCACGGAATGTTGGAAAGCGACTTTGGTGGAAACTTTGGTGCGGGCCTGGGTGGGAATGTCGAGCTTGAGAATATCCAGGTACGGCCAGTTCAAAGCGGCCGCGAGTTTCTGAAGGAAAACATCTTCGGCAATGCCGCGTTCCCGGCAGATAAATGCGAGCAGCGACTCCTGGGAGCCGTTTTCGACTGCCACGCGCCAGGCCTTGCTGTGCTCATCGAACTGTTCGGGAGTCACCAGCCCCATGCGGGCAAAGAATTCTTTCAGCGATAAAAAGGCCATTCAGTCAAAACGATTCAATCGTTTCCCAATGAATTACACGCCAAGCTAGGGAAAGTTGCGGGGTGGGTCAAAATTATTTGCGAAAGAAGCGGAAGCCGTAACGCAGACAGTTTGTCTGCTGTTTCGCCGACTGGCAGTCGGCAGCGCGAGGAAGGGCGAGACGTTCGAAAGAATTTATGCTGCTGTCTGTATTGCGCCTCGGCGGATTGCCAATCCGCGACACAGCCGACTGCCAGTCGGCGCTACGGAAAGACGCGGCCGAACGCCTACTTCTTCCTCGGCCCAAGCGATTTCAAAATGTCCAGCAGCGGCGCTTCGTTGGTTGGTGCCGATTGATTTGTGGTTGAACCGCCGTTTGGCGCATTCGTTTGTGCAGGTTTTCCGCCGAGCAATCCGCCCAGACCTTGAATCAGATTTCCCACACCGGCATTGGTTCCGTTCCCGCTTCCGCCAATGGAACGCAAAACTTCTCCCGCCGTTCCGCCAATCAATTGCTGGCCGGTAAACAACGCGATGCGCGCGTAGTCGATCTCCGGTTGCGGATCACCGACAGTTCCCGAAACATGCGCAATCGCGCCAAGATCAACGTAAGCATTGTTGGTATCGCCCGGGTTTTTGAAACCAGCTCGCGCGGCGATGTTCCGGCTGAGCGCGAAGTTCACCGGCAGATTTTGAATCACGGAATTCGTCAGCACCGGCGCAATCGCAATCGTTCCCTGACTGCTGGCGGCGAACGCATCGCCCTTAGCACGAAACTCCGACAAATTGATATTCCCGTTCGCGATGTTGATTTCGCTGGTCAGAAAATTGATCGGTGAATTTGCCAGTTCTGGAACGCGCAACGCCGCGGCAATCGTGGTCAGAATTTTTTGCCAGCGTCCGGCGACCTGAATATTCGCGTTGGTGAAGGACAGATTGGCATCGCCGGAAAGATTCTTTTGCAGATTCACGCCAGTCGTGCCCGTGCCTTTGAGATTCAGCTTCGCAATCAGATCACCCGCCGCTTTGCCGCGATATTCGGGCGCAAAGGAATCGGCGAGCGGCGCAACCGGAATGCGATCCGCGCTGAAATCAATCGCATACCGATAACCCGGCACGCTCAAATCCACATCAGCCGTCGCTTTGACCGGCGCGCCATTCAACACGAACGCAAACGGATTCAGCACGACGTGGCCGCCATCCAGTTTCAACGTGGTTTGAAGATTGGTGATTGCGACTTCGCGCAGATAAAAACTGCCGATGCTGGCTTCGATGACGAAGTTTTTGAACGGCAACGTTTGCGCCTCGGGTTCCTGTTCCGGCTGCGTTGTTTCGGTGGAAGGCGCGTTGGCTGGCGCGGAAGTTTGTTTCGCCGTCTCATTGGTCGCGCCGGTGAACAGATCGTAATAGCGCGTGACGTCGAGTGATTCGGCGGTAAGTTTCAGGTTTCCCTGAATCGCGTTCGTGTCCGCCATATTCACGCGGCCTTGAAGCTGAAGCTGATTCTGCGCGCGCTCCGTCGGCGTCAAAGTGATTTGAAGCTGACGCAAATCGACGGTGTCTTTCGCGAGCGTCGTATCAAGCTGAAGTTTCGCTTCGAGCGGACTCGGGGGAATCGCGCCGGTCGGGTCGAGCACAACAATGTTGCTGAATTGCGCGCCGCCCTTGATCGTTTTCGCGTCGTTCTCGGCGAGTTGAACCGCGAGATTCGCGCTCAGGTTCGCCGATGAAAGTTTCTTGTCGCCGCCGATGGGTGCGACGTTTGCCAGTTGCGAAACAATGTCCAGTGTCAATTGTTTGCCGCCTTGTTGCGAGAGCAGTTTCAATTTCAGATTCGCAGTGCCTTCCGAAATCGCATCGCCGACAAACGGTTTCCAATCCGCGAAGTTCAGATTCGCCAGCGTGAGGTTCAACGCGGAATCGCCAACCGCGCTTTCCGCGCCACCGAAGGAAAGGGTCATCGGACTCGTCAGTTCTCCGTTCAAAAGAGGCTTGCCGTTTTGCGTGCCGGTCAGCGTCAGGGTTCGCACCACAGCATTGCTGGCAGCCGAATCCACGCTGACATTGTAGTCCGCATGAAAGTCGAGCGTCGGCGTGGTTTGATTGGTTCGCGTGAGCTGGAGTTTATCGGCGTTGAAGCGGCCGACGATCGAAACGGATTTTCCACCATTGGCGAGTTCGATGTCATTCGTGGAAGTCAACCGGGCGGTTCCGAAATCGATTCCGCTGCCGGCACCAGCGAGATTCAAAAGACGTTTGTCGATGCCCGCCAGTTCCACCTTCAAGCGGCCTTCCACCTTTTCGAAATTGAACGGTCCATGCGCGTGCAGATCGCCCAGCGGTTCGCCGTTTTTCTGGAATTTCAACGCGATCTGTTTGATTTCCGTCGGTGCGACGTCAGCCGATAACGTCGCGCTCGCAGCGGCCAGTTCGCTGAATGCACCTTCCGCGCGCGCGACTTTCAATTGGGTTTCGCCATTGATCGACAGCGGTTTGAGATCAGCAGAAAACGCGAACACATATTCGCCATTCACAACGGCCTGCAATACACCGTTGGTTCCGGGTGCAGGCGGATTGTTCTCAATCAATGCGTTGGCATTCAGCGCAAGTTTGCCGCTGTCGCCATTCTTCAGATTGTTCAACGTGACCGTAACATTCGTCAGCACCATCGAATCGCGCTGATCGGCGGAATAAATTTTTTCGTGCTGAATCGTGCCGTTGGAAATTGCGAGACGTTGCAGATCGATCTGCGGCGGTTTGGAAGATTCTTTGGATTCGCCTTTCGACGATTCAGTGGATTCCTTGTTCGCATTCAGAATAGGATCGAGATTGCTGCTGCCATCCGGTTGCTCGACGAGATGAATGGTCGGTGAGGTGATGACAACTTCTTCGATTTTCAGATTGCCGCCGAGAATCGCCGTCAGGCTGTAACCCGCACGGATTTCCGGGGCGGTCAGCAGCGTTTCTTTTCCGTGCGGCGTGACTTTCAAATCGCGAAAGGTCACGGAACTGAACGGATGAATTGACGCATCGCTGACGGTGATGTCGGCGTTCAACGACTTGCCGACGCGCGGCAGAATCACGCTTTTCAAAAAGCCGGAACTGGTGGCAATGAAATAAACCGAGACGAGCAGCACCACGAAAATGCCCACGATCCAGCCGAGAATTTTCAAGCCGCGCCGTCGTTTTGGCCGCGGAGAAGATGTCGTTGTGTCTGTCATAAAAAATTACGTTCCGTGAATCAGACCCCGGATGCGATGGGGTGAATCCCAACGTGCCGGTCAATTCGGACGGACGAGTTACACAAGTTCCAAACTTTTCGCAATCCGTGCGGTGGAGGAGGAATCCACCACGATGGACAGGGTTGAACACGGATTCGACACTGTTCTGTCTGAGCAAAAACTCTGACGGTGCATGAGTTTGAAATGCGGGAAGCTGGTCCGCTGTGACAATGTTTGAAATTCCTTATTCCGATAAACCCGCCCCTGATAAACCCGCCATGATATCAATTTGAACCAAGGCAGCGCCGCGCCTTCGATCCGGGCTGAGAGTCTGTAATGTAAATGCCCGGCCTTTGGCCCTCAGAAAACGGAGACGGCATATCGACAAAAAGTAGTTGCATGCACCGGTTTTAGGCGTAAAACCTTTATCCAGTAGAGCCAGTGTTGCGGGAAATTTTGGCACAACCCTGATCCCGGTTCCTCACCAATTAGTTGTGCTTTGGGAATAACTTTTGCCTATATGTGGTGGTTTTTGGCTTTACTCGTTCAGGCAGCTTTGAAAGTGTAATCGCCAATGTATCTCAAAAACTTAACCGTTTTAGGATTCAAGTCCTTCGCGGACAAGACCTCCCTCAATTTCGAGCCTGGCGTCACAGGCATCGTCGGCCCAAACGGTTGCGGTAAGTCCAACGTTTCGGACTCCATCCGCTGGGTGCTCGGCGAACAATCCGCCAAAGCGTTGCGCGGTGGTGAAATGGCCGACGTCATCTTCAATGGCACCGACGGACGCAAGCCGCTCGGCATGGCCGAGGTTTCGATCACTTTGGGCGATGTCGATGAGGAACATCTGCGCGCGGCTGGCGTCGAGGTTTCCTACAGCGAAGTCACGGTGACGCGCCGCATTTTCCGCGATGGCGGCAGCGAATATTTCATCAACAAAGTTCCGTGCCGGCTGAAGGACATTCAGCAATTGTTCATGGGCACGGGCATGGGCAAAACGAGTTACAGCATTCTTGCCCAGGGTCACATCACGCAAATTCTTTCCAGCAAACCTGAAGATCGCCGCCTCATTTTCGAAGAAGCCGCCGGCATCACGAAATTCAAAGCGCAGAAAAAAGAATCGCTGCGCAAACTCGAATACACGGATCAAAATCTGTTACGCGTCGAAGATCTGATCAAGGAAGTCAAACGCCAGATCGGATCGCTGCAACGCCAGGCTGGCAAGGCGCGCCGTTACAAACAGATCGCCCAGGAACTGCAACATCTCGAAACGCAATTGGCGCGGCATCAGTTTGATTTGTTGCAATCGGAAATTACGCAGCGCCAGGAAACCGCCGAGAAACTGCGCGAAGAAATTGAAACCGGTTCTGCTGACGTGCTGCGTTGCGAAGATGAAATCCTACAACTCCGCGAGCGCCTGTCCGAACTGGAACATCAGATCGGCGCGATGCAGCAGCAGGGATTGGAATTGAAGGGCGAAATCGATCGCAACGAAAGCCGCATTCAATTCAACGAAGAACGCCTGCGCGAGCTGGAATCGCAGAACGCCAAAGCGTTGGGCGAAATCACCCAAGCGGAGGAACGTCGTCAGGCCGCCGTCGATGAACTCGCGTCGGTTTCAGAACGGCTCGCGGTTTGCGAAGCCGCGCTGAATCAGCATCGCGAATCTTTGACCACCAAGCAGGAAGCGTTGCGCCAGGTGGAAAACGAACTGCGTCAGAAGCAGGAGGATTTGCGCAAAGCTCAGGCGGAAGCATTCGCCGCCGCGCAGGACCTCAGCCGTGTTCGCAACGAACTCAATGCGCTCGATCTTCAGAAGCAGGGCAATGTGGTTCGCCTCGAAAAACTTTCAGCCGAAAAAATCCAACTCGAAGAAGAACGGAATCGTTTGGAAATCCGTTTGCAGGAATTTGCGCTGAACGTTGAAGCTGAAAAGCTGAACGTTCAAACCACGCGCGGCACGGTGGAGGAACGTCAGGCGCGCTTGCGTCAGATTCAGGAAGAACTCAATCAATCCACGCAGGCGCAGGACAAATTGTTGCACGCGCAGTCGGAAAAACGTTCGCGCCTGAATGTGCTGGAACAGCTTGAAGGTTCGCACGAAGGTTTCAGCGCCGGCGCGCTGGCCGCGATGCGGCGTTCGCAATCCGTGATCGGTTCGCTCGCGGAACGCATTCGGGTTCCGGACGATTACGTTTTGGCGATTGAAAACGCGCTGGGCCATCACCTGCAATTGGTTCTCACCGAGCATCCGGAATCCGCGCAACAGATTCTTGCCGATCTCAATTCGAGCAAAGCCGGTCGCGCGAGCATCGCGGCGCTGGCGGTTCAGGTGCCGGAAAATCAACTCGTCTTTGGCGGCGAAATGTCGCCCGGATCAGATCTTCAATCAGTCCAAAATCAATTGGCCAAAGGCGAAGTGGTTCATGCGTTGAGCGTGATTCAGCCCGAGCCTTCGGTGGAAAAGCTGATCAAGAGTTTGCTGGGACGCACTTTCATTGCCGCTGATTTGCCGTCTGCGACCAAGCAATTGCAGAACGGCCACGCCGGTTGCGATTTTGTTACGTTGTCCGGCGATTTGCTCAGCCGTCACGGCATTTACACCGGCGGTTCGGTGAACGGCGCGGGCAATGGCAAAGCGCCGTCGTCCATTCTTGGACGCAAAAACCAGATTGCGGAATTGCAGGCGGCGCTCGCTGAATTGCAGGAACAGATCGCTGAAATCAGCCGCACGAAAGGCGCGCTGCAAAGCGAACAGACAGAATTGCAGGCGAGTTTGCAGCAGGCACAGACGGAATTGCGCCAGCAGGAAGTGGCGATTGCGACGCGCCAGGGCGAATTCACCGCGCTGGAAAATTCCCGCCGCTTGTTGCATCAGAAAATCGACACGGTCGTTTACGAAGTGCAAAGCCTTGCCGATCAGGAACGCGAAGGATTGGAAAAGCGCGCTGCTTTGGCCGCGCGGGCTGGCGAATGCGAAGCGCGCGAAACCGCGGGTCAGGAACAGGTTGCTTCCCTGACTGCGTTGCTGGAGGAATTGCGACAACGCCGTGACGTCGCGACGACGGATTTGAATGAAAGCAAGGTTTCGCTCGCAAGCGAGGAACAGTTGTTCGTTTCCTTCCGCCAGCAGACGCAGAATCTTGAGCAGCGCATTCGCGAGCTCGGCCAGATCGTGGAACTGCGTCGCGCGGAATGTTCTTCCTTTCTCGGCCGCCGCGAACAGGCGGAATCGGAAATTCAGGATTCGCGCGGCAAGATCGAACGTTTGCAGCACGATCGCGAACAGGTGAACGCGCAGGTCGTCGAGTTGCTTTCACAAAAGCAGGCGCAGGAATCGGACGTCTCTGCGCGGGAAGAAGCGTTGCGCGAACAACGCCGTCATCTGTCGGAAATTCAGCAGCAGCGCGGCACCATCGAAATTGAACTCGCGCAGAAAAACATGTCGGTTCAAAACCTTCGCGAACGCATTCAGCAGAAGTATCACGTCAACATCGACGACGTCCGCAGCGAGTGCATTACGATCACGATGGCCGATGAAGGCCCGGCGCGCGTTGAAACGCTCACGCCCGAACAGATGGCCGAAGCGGGCGCCGCAACGGATTGGGATTCCGTGTCGCAACAGGTTGAAGCGTTGCAGAAGCGCATTGATGAAATGGGCCCGGTGAATCTCGTGGCGATTGAGGAATACGAAGAAACCGAGCAGCGATATCAATTCCTCACCAAGCAGCACGAGGATTTGGTTCAGGCCAAGACGCAGTTGCTGGAAGTGATTTCGCGCATCAACACGCAGACGCGCGACATGTTCAAGCAGACGTTTTTGCAGATTCGCGACAACTTCCGTGTGATGTTCACCGAAGTGTTTGGCGGCGGCAAAGCGGACTTGATTCTCGTGGACGAAAACGACGTTCTCGAAAGCGGCATCGACATCGTGGCGAAACCTCCGGGCAAACAGCTTCAGACGATTTCGCTGCTGTCCGGCGGTGAGCAAACGATGACGGCCGTGTCGTTGCTCTTCTCGATTTATCAGGTGAAGCCGAGCCCGTTCTGCGTGCTGGACGAGTTGGACGCGCCGCTCGACGAAGCGAACATCAATCGTTTCATTCGCGTGCTGCAACGATTCATCAATCACTCGCAGTTCATCATCATCACGCACAACAAGCGCACCATCGGCATGGCGGATGTGCTTTACGGCGTCACGATGGAAGAACACGGCGTCAGCAAAATCGTGAGCGTGAAGTTCCACAAATCGCAGCCGAAGGAATTGGAAATGCAGGCGCAGGGCAGGGCGCTGGTTCCAGCACCCGCGCCGATAGCAGAACCGGTTGCGCCTGCTCCTTCAGCGGAAGAAGCGGCCGCGACGAACTGAGCGGATGCCCTCATCCCCAGCCCTTCTCCCATCGGATGGGAGAAGGTGGGCCAGAGAGCCGGATGAGGGTTTCACCACCCGTTTTTCGGAAATAACTTTTGAGAATCACTCTAAAATTTTAAACCCGGGATCTGAAGCGCAAATCGCGCGATGAATTCCGGGTTTATTGCTGCTGGCAAACGATTCTGTTTTTTAAAAAAGAACAGAAGCAAACAAACGAAACAAAGAATGAGCGCTGCCGTTTCGGTTTGTGGTTTGCGGTCTTTCAAAAGCGCGGATAAATGCGCCGAACCTCTCAGCCCCTTTTCTCCCTTCCACCTCGGCTCAGTCCACTTCCGCTTCATTCCGGTGACTGTGGCTTTTCGTCTTTGATCAGCACGGTGGCGGGCTGGGCATATTCTCCCGGCTTCACCGCGACGGACATTTTTTCTTCGCCGCGGATGATTCTCAGCGTCACGGATTCTCCAATCGTTTGACCGCGAATTTCGCCGCGCAACTCCTGCGCTGTGCCGACCGGATGATCGTTGACGGCGACAATGATGTCATTGGCGCGCAACTCGGATTCCGCGGCGGGACTGTCGGGCAGGATTGATTTCACCACCACGCCGTTTTTCACACCTTTGATTTTGCCACGCAATTCCGGTTCATCCCGCAACGCGCGAATTTCCACGCCCAGCCAGGGGCGGATAAATTTCCCGTTCGCGATCAATTTCTCCGCCACGTCACGCGCGAGATTGATCGGAATCGCAAAACCAATTCCCGTGCGCAGCCCGCGAATCAACGTGTTCACGCCGATGACTTCGCCTTCGATGTTCACCAACGGGCCGCCGCTGTTGCCGGGATTGATATTCGCATCGGTCTGCAAGAAATCCTGATCCATCATCTGGCCCCCGAGATAAAACGGAATCACGTTTCCGCGGCTCTTCGCGCTGATGTGGCCAAACGTGACCGAGTAATCCAGGCTGAACGGCGCGCCGATTGCGATGGCGAATTCACCGACGCGAACTTTCGAGGAATCGCCGAGCCGCGCGACCGGCAGATTGTCGGCTTCGATTTTGATCACGGCGACGTCCGATTGCGGATCGACTCCACGCACAGTAGCCGTGAACACGCGGCCATCGAGAAGCCGCACCTGAATTTTTTCCGCGTCTTCGATGACGTGGCGATTGGTCAGTATGAAGCCGTTGGTTTTGACAATGATTCCTGAGCCTTGGCCCTGCGCGGGTTCGTCATCGAATAATCCGTGGTGCTTGCGCCAGTATTCGTGTTGTTCCGGTTCGGCGAGCGCGTCAGGTTCGGCGAAGACGGTCTGTTTCTCGGTCACCGTCAGGACAACCACTGCGGGCGAAACGGTTTCGGCAACTTGCACAAAGGCGTCATTGAGCTGACGGACGAGATCGAAATTCGGACGATTTGTTTCGGCGGAAAGCGCGGTGGTAGAAAGAAGACTGCTCAAGCAAATCAGAACCAACGGCATGGCTTTCATGGAAAAAACTTTGCGCCAGCGAATTGCTGATGACAAGCGGAGACCGGAGGGAAATTCCAAACTCGAAGTTCCAAGTTCCGGTTCCGATTCAGATTGAACAGAAGGAAACGGAGCAAACGAAAGGAAAACGGCACAGTGGTTAAGCCAAATCCATGCAGTGGGAATGGGGAGCGCGCCCGCCTCGGGCGCAATCAGCCGCGCCCTCGCGGCTGATTGTGAGGCATGGAATTGTACGAACCGGTCGGTGCTGTTGTGAGCCGCTATGTTCGGCGCGGGGGCGCGCCGAACAGCAGCCGAGGCGGCTGCGCTCCCCAACAAATGACCTGCATCGTTCCGCTGCTTAGCCCATCAACGCAGTTTAAAATAATTAACACGGATGAACACTGATGGACACGGATGAAGACCATTGTTCGAATCATAATTGAAAACGCCAACCGATGAACGTTTTGAATCCGTGTTCATTCGTGTCCATCCGTGGTTGAAATTATTGTAGATTGTTCGGGCGAACGGGTTTTCGTGGTGGATGCTTGACAATGTTTCCCGGCGGGCGCACTGAAAGCGCGTGCGAATTTCTGTGATCGTTCCTGCGTTCAATGAAGAACGGCTGATCGGCGAAACCTTGCGCCGGATTCAATCCGTGCTCGATCCGTTTTCGCGCCGCGGTTGGGAAATGGAACTGATTGTCTGCGATAACAATTCCACAGATCGCACGGCCGAAATCGCTCGGAACGCCGGAGCGATTGTGGTTTTTGAACCGATCAATCAGATCGCGCGTGCGAGAAATCGCGGAGCTGAGGCGGCGACTGGCGATTGGCTGATCTTCATCGACGCGGATTCGCATCCGAGCGCGGCGTTGCTGAACGATGTAGCGGCGCAGATCGAATCCCACGGCTGTCTGGGCGGAGGTTGCACGGTGATTCTGGACGGAAATTATCCGAAGGCGAATTGGATTGTGCAAATGTGGAACGGAATCAGCCGGACGTTTCACTGGGTCGCGGGATCATTCATTTTTTGCGAGGCAAAAGCGTTCCGCGACATTAGCGGTTTCAGCGACAAGCTTTTTGCGAGCGAAGAAATTGAATTCAGCAAACGATTGAAACGGCTGGCGCGATCGCGAAAAAAGAAGATCGTGATTCTGCATCGGCATCCGCTCGTGACCTCCGCGCGCAAGCTGCATCTCTACACGGCGCGCGAGCATTTGAGTTTTATGCTGCGAACGGTTTTGTGCGGAGGGAAAACGCTGACCAGCCGGGAAGCGTGTCATACGTGGTACGACGGAAGGCGATGAGCATCCGGGCTGATGTTCGTGGGTGGAGCCTGTTGATCGTTTAATCACCCTCGGGTGTTTAACGCTCAGCCCATTTGGAAATCGGCGATACGGCAGGTTCGGAAACCTGCGCTACGGTGCGTGCGAATTGCTTTCGGCTTTGAAAGCTTTCCGGCTGCGCTCGATTACTTCTGGATCATTCGTTCTTCAAGAACAGAAACCGCATCATGGTGTCGCCGTGTTTCAGAGTTTTTCGTTCGTGCCACAATTCAGGAAAACTGAGCGTGTCGCGCTTTGTGTGACCCAGCACGAACAAGCCGCCTTCGCTCAGCACTTTGGGAAGATGCGGATCATCGAGAAGTTTTTGGGCGAACGAGGTCGAACGGCGATTCACGTTTTTTTCACCGTAAGGCGGGTCGGCGAGAATCAGATCGAATTGTGCGCCGGTTTCCGCGAGTTGTTTCAAAACGGGAAAAACGTCCTGCACGCGAACGTCGAGCGAGCCGGAAGGGAAACCTGCTGCGCTGGCGTTTTGGCGAAGCACCTCCGCGTGGCGTGAAGATTTCTCAACGCACAAGGCGGACTTCGCGCCGCGGCTCAAACATTCGAGACTCAGCGCGCCCGTGCCGGCGAACAATTCCA
Source organism: Verrucomicrobiia bacterium (assembly GCA_035765675.1). Taxonomy (GTDB): domain Bacteria; phylum Verrucomicrobiota; class Verrucomicrobiia; order Limisphaerales; family DASXHY01; genus DASXHY01. Next base: position 9,748 of record DASTXC010000116.1, on the reverse strand, counting down.
GAACACGCGCGCCGACTACGCGTTCGCCGAGACTGTTGAACACCGCTTGCTTGACCAGATCGGGCGTGGGCCGCACGTCCAGACCTTTGGGGACTTTGAGGATTCGCCGCGCTGCTTTGCCGCCAGTAATTCGCATTCGGCAAGTGTAGGAGCCCGGTGGCGAATTGGTCGAATGAATTGCGTCAGTGGCCGACCTGTTCGCGCAATGACTCAACTTCTTTCCGCAAATTCCAGATCAAGCGGGAACGACGATCGGGAATTTTAACTTCCGCCGCTTTGGTTTTTTGTGCGTGCGCGAACTTTGATTTGGAAGTCGGTTCGGCGTCGGAAATCCATTCCGCATTTTTGGAAGGTTCCAATCGCGCCCCGAAGCGATTCGCATAAACCTGCGTCACTTCCGCGCCGAAAAATAAAATCTGCGCGGAGTAATAAACCCACAACAAAATCAGCACGAGCGATCCCGCCGCTCCATAAGCCGACACGGCGGAGTTGCGTCCGAGATACATGCCGAGCAGAAATTTTCCGCCGGTGAACAGCAGCGCGGTCACACCTGCGCCGACCCAGACATCGCGCCAGCGGATTTTCACATCGGGCAGAACTTTGAAGATCAGCGCGAATAACGCCGAGATGACGACAAACGACACCACGATATTGGTGACATTCCAAAGCGCTTCGAGGCCGGGCACCAGTCCGTTCATGTATTTTCCCAAAGCTGAAAGTCCGGTACTGACCACGAGCGAAACGAGCAGAAGAAATCCGATTCCAACCACCATCGCGAACGACAGCAATCGGTTTTTGATAAAGCCGAGAATACCCTGGCCGGGTTTTTCTTTTACGCCCCAGATGGTGTTCAACGCATCCTGTAATTCGATGAACAATCCCGTGGCCGTGACCACGAGCGTCGCGATGGCGATGATGCTGGCGAACGATCCTTTGTTGCTTTGCGATTGCGCGACCATGGCGGATTCGATGGCTTTCGCGCTTTGTTCGCCGATTAATCCGCCCACTTCGGAAAACATCATGGTGCGAATATCCGAGGGATCGACGACGAGGCTGACGAGAAACAGAATAATGACGAACAGCGGCGGAATTGCGAACACCGTGTAATACGAAAGCGCCGCTCCGAGCCGGGGAGATTTGTCTTCGACCCAGTGCGCTCCGGCAGTTTTCAACAACCCCCACAGGCTTTTGAGATTGAACGACATGTTGGAAGGTATCACGTCTCGGGAAACGAATTGGGTGGGCGTTTTCCCCGTCCTGCGGGAAGGGGAAAAGGTGAAACGGAGAAAGGGGGAAACGGGGAACCGGCGCGGAACGGGACGAGCGTATTCGTTTAAGAAGGTCAGCGATTTTTGGATTCGCGCCGGTTTTCCGGACGGGTGCGGAACAGCGCGCCCGGGCTGCCGCAGCGCGGCAACCGCTACCCGAACAATGCCGCATTTGCCGATTGGTTCATTCACTTCAGACTACGGACTTTGATCTTTAAGCTCGACGGGATTAGGGAATTCGGACAAGAAGGGCTATGGGATTTAACCAACTCCGGAGCGATTTGAAAACACCTCAAAAGCTGGGATTGATTGCGGTGGTGATCTTCGTCATTTCACATTTTTTGCCTGCTTATGGTGAAGGGTCCGGCTTCGCTTGTTTTGTTGTTTGCTGGAAAATTCTTTTGGGTCGGGATGCTGATGTTTTCAGTGGAGGCTGGTTTTATTATTCGGGATTTGTGATCTCCAGTGTGCTTTTCATCGCGTTGGTCGCGGCGCTGTTTACGACGAAGAAGCGTCGGGGACTTCGGTCGGGTGTTTCAGTGGCTTGCTTGTTGCAGGTAGTGTCGTGGTTAATCCTGAACATTCTTCAACACCCGCCAGAAATCGGTGAAATCAAGGTCGGTTATTATGCATGGCTGATCGCGTATGGGCTTTTGGTTGCCGCACATTTCTGGAAAAGACCCGCCGGAGCACTCGGAACAATTCCGATTTCGCCTTCGGCCATCTCACAAAAATGAGCACTTGGACCAACCCATGAAAACAATAGCCAAATCAATTATCTCACGACCCTCATGTACGCCAAAGTTCCACCGGAATTGAAGGCTCCGCTCCTCAAGGAATTGCGGCAATTGCGCCTTCGCTCGACGGTCAGGCATTTTCCAGCATTGCTTCTTATATTTTCTTTGATCATTACCTTGTTAATGATTGTAAAAGGCCACGCGGTATTGGAAATGTTTCGGGATTACCTTCGGATGGACCTTTCTGACGGAAAGCTTATTGTGGTTATGCTTTTGCTGATCACGAGCATGACCGCGACGGTTCTGGTTTATTTTCTACGACAGGATTATCGGGATTGCGATTGTCAAGAATGCCTCTATTGCGCGGACTGTAACGCGGTTGACAAGTTCGATAGCGGGTATTGCCCGGTTTGTCGCACACCACTTACAGAGAAGGAGTCTTTCTATTTTACGACCGCAAAAGATGAGCAGAAGGTTCTCGAACGTTGGGGACTACAGGCCAGCCGTGATGGCTAAGGCATGGAGTCAGGAATTTGGGTTCTGAGAGTCGTTTCCCCAATTCCCCCTTTCTCCGATTCTCCTTTTCTCCCTTTCCCTCTCGCTCACCGTTTGCTGTCCTGGCGGTTTTTGTCCCAGATGGCGAAGAGAATCAGGAGGAAAGCGACGAGGCGGATCAGAAAAAGCGCGGAACGCGGATTGTCGAACACCAGCATCAGGCAAACGCGTTCGATTCCCAAAAGCAGAAACGCCAGCGCGAAGTATCCGAAGAGCCGTTCGCGGGTGCGGCGATAATATTTCCAGAAGAAAACTCCAATGACAGCCGCAGCCATCATGTTGGCTCCGGCCAGGAATGGATTCATCATCATAGGCTTATCCGGCTCACCGGGGTGGAGGATTTCGGAGCGGGGCGAAAATCGGTCGGTCGGAACGACGAAGTTGAAGTCGCACGCCAGGTGAACGGGGCGGGGAATTTATTCCGCTTCAATTCAATCTCGGCCTGGCGCAACTGAATAATAAACTTCAAAGCGGGTTTCATTTTCATGCTTCAATTCTTTTCGTGAATCAGTCCGACGATGAGCATGGTCATGCCTGCGAGCATCAGTCCGCTGCGGGCATTGGCGAGGTTGATGGAGGTAGGGAGAACGACCAGATCCACGAAGAGCAGAATGTTGTTCAATGAAAAGCAAATGAAACACCACATGCTCCAGAACAGCAGCGGGGTGGGATTGCGCCGGTACTGGCGATAGAGCAACACCGCGCACAGAATGCACGTCAAGCTGCAGAGACCGTAAACAATTTGTCCGATCACTTGTCCTTTCTGAGCCGGAACGCATCCGCAAAATGATGAATCGGATCCGTCGGCTTCTGATAAATCATCTCCACCACCGTCACTCTCCGCTCGCGATAGCCCTTGACCAGCATGGCGACGCCGCTGGACAACTCCGCCGTGGCGGGCGCGAAGCGAAACACGCCTTCCGGTTCTTCGGCGACGAAGCCGTCCTGCGTGAATTTCTTCAACCAGGAGGCCACCGACTTTTCACTGCTTTGAATGCAGCGGAAAACGTCCGTCACGGTCCAGCCCTGCGCCGGATTTTCGAAGAGCAGACAAAGAATTTCCAACTGCTCGACGGATTGGATGTGCCGGCCGATGAATTTCTGGAGGTCGTTAAATGAAGAGTTTTCGCTCAAGCAGCCGGGAAAGGGTTGGGGAGTTGTTTGTCCGGCAATAGCGAATCGGGGCGGAGATCGTCCAGTTCCGCGCGAACCCGCGGCAGGCTGTCGGGATGATTCTTTTGAATGAAAGCGATGATCTTCTCGCGCACTTCGCAGCGCAGATCCCAGCCTTTGCTGGAATCAGCGGTCGTGACCAGAATACGCAATTGCACCGCGTGTTCGCTGGTGTCGGTGACTTGAAGGTTCCAGAAGCGTCGATCCCACAGCGGGCTGGCTTCCACGATCCGCTTGACGGCGGCGCGCAGTTCCTCGACGGGCACGGTGTAATCGACCCAAAGGAAAACCGAGCCCATCAGTTGCGCCGAGACGCGGGTCCAGTTCTGGAACGGTTTCTCAATGAAATAACTCAGCGGCACGACCAATCGGCGGTCGTCCCAGATGCGAATCACGACGTAGGTCAGCGTGATTTCCTCCACGCGGCCCCATTCGTTTTCCACGATCAACACGTCGTCCATGCGGATCGGTTGCGTCATGGCCAATTGAAAACCGGCAAAGAGATTCGCAATCGTCCGTTGCGCCGCGAAGCCGACGATGATTCCCAGCACGCCCGCCGATGCCAGAATGCTCGCGCCGAACCGGCGGACTTCTTCAAACAGCATCAACGCGGAAGCAATGGTGAAAATGCCGATCAATACGTAGATCGTTTTGCTGATGACGTGAACCTGCGTGTAAACTTTCCGCGCTTGAAGGTTGTCCGCGGCTTTGATGTCGTAGCGGCTGAGCAGCATTTTCTCTGACGCGCAGACCGATTGCATCAAAACCCAGGAAACCGTGCCAATGATCATCAAGCTGCTTACTTTGGCCAGAACGCCGCTGTAAGCCGGCGGCAAGCCGATCACCGGCAGCGCCAGAATCACCGCCACGACCGGCACCACGACGCGCAACGTTTTTCCAATCAACGGGACGAACGCGTCGTCGATTTTGCTTTGGGATTTTGCGGCGATGAGCAGCAGTTGCGCTTCGACGACATGCGTCAGACGAAGGAACAGCCAGAACATCATCGCGAAGATTCCGGCATCGAACAATTTGTTCCAGACCAGCAGGAAGACGTTTTCGTTCTGTTCGTTGGTGAGCCGCGCCAGAAGCGGCAGCATCGCGATGTAGGCACCGACAATCCAGATCAGCAGATAAAGCGGCTGGCTCGCGGCATTGATCAGATTGCGCTGCCACGAGGTTGAAGTGGAACGGCGTGAGAAGCGGCGCATCCAACCCGCGGTCACCGAATGCGCGATCAGAAGAATGATGACGATGAACAGCGTCGCCGCGAGATCCGCCCAGGTGATCGGGCCAATTGCGGTGTGATGAACTGCCGGGCCAAACACAGATTCGAGAATGCGCGAAGACAATCGGCTGATGCTGTTGCCTGCGGTTTCCAAAGCGTCTTTTCGGATCAGAATATTCGTCATTTTTTTAAGGCTAACCAAAACACCCAACTGAGCGGCGATTGCAGAAACGTTTAACCCATTTCAACCGGGGCTCAATGGGGCGACTGTGGGTTTCAGTCGATTAGATCAAATTGGGCAAAGACCATGCCAAGCGGAAGGACGATTTGCAATTTCCGGTTCTTCCGAGGATAAGCCGGGAAAACCACGGACAGCTTCAGCAGGAGAGCAGGAACAATTTATTCCACGGGTGGTTCGTGATGTTTCAATGAAAGAAGATCGTGATCGCCTTTCGGGAAAATTTTTAGCGCAGATATCGATTCGATCCTGACAATAACTCTTGATCACATTTCCGGTTCGTCGGGGGGAAATTCATTTCTTTTTTCGCCGACATCGCTGCTTCTCGCGGAGTGAATTTTCCGCGCGCTGTTCAATGAAGATATCGCCCTTTCCTGTAGCGCAGGTTTCAAACCTGCGCTACGACGCGCCGGATGAAAGACAGTCACACGGCGTCATCTCATCGCTTGCCAATGCTCAGGCGCATTTGTTTAATCTCCCGGTGCTACATCAGCAAACTCTCGGCCGCCCCGTGGAATTTTCCGGCGTCGGCCTGCATAGCGGCAATCGGGTGAACATGACGTTCCTCCCGGCACCGCCCAATACCGGCATTCGCTTTCGTCGCGTCGATCTCGACGGCAAACCGGAAATCGAAGCGCGCGTGGAAAATGTCGCGGAAACCAATCGCTCGACCACGCTGGCCAAAGGCAACACGCGCATTCACACGGTTGAACATGTGCTCGCCGCATTCGCCGGTTATGAAATCGACAACGCGATTGTCGAGATCGATGCCAACGAACCCCCGATTGCTGATGGCAGTTCGCGCGAGTTCTGCAAATTGATTCAGCACGCCGGCTTCGCGCCACAGAACGAACGTCGGGACGTTTACAAAGTTTCCGCGCCGATTGAACTGCAGCTCGGCGAAACCGAGATGACGCTGTTTCCGTACGACGGTTTTAAAATCTCCTGCACCAGTTCAGATAAAGGCGGACGCTTCACGCAGTTTTACAGCGTCGATCTCACGCCGAAAACCTGGGAAGTGGAACTTTCGCACGCGCGCACGTTTTGCTTTTACGAGGAGATCGAATACCTGATCAAAAATGGTTTGATCCGCGGCGGCAGCCTGGAAAATGCGGTCGTGATTCGCGATGACGCCGTGCTGACGACTGAGCCGCTGCGTTACACCGAGGAATTTGTCCGGCACAAAATCCTGGATATTGTCGGCGACCTTTCACTGATCGGACGGCCGTTGCAGGGACATCTGATCGCGGTCAAGCCGAGTCACATGGCGAATTGCGAACTGGCGCGGCTTGTCAGTGCGCAGATGCAAAAACCGTTGCGCGCGGCGCAGGCATTCGGACCGCCACCGGTGAAGAAGCTTGATCTGGAACCGGTTGAAATTATTGATCAGGACGGCGCGCTGGATATTCATCAGGTGATGCGCATTTTGCCGCATCGTTATCCGTTCCTGATGGTGGATCGCATCACGAAGATGGAAGGAAACTTCATCACCGGAGTGAAAAACGTCACGATCAACGAACCATTCTTTCAGGGACATTTTCCGGGTCATCCCATCATGCCGGGCGTTCTGCAACTGGAAGCGATGGCGCAGGTCGCGGGCATTCTAATGCTGCGACGCGCGGAGAACGTGGGACAGATCGCGTATTTCATGGCGGCGGAAGAAGTGAAATGGCGCAAGCCCGTGGTGCCCGGTGACGTGTTGGTGATTGAAATCGAGATGACCAAAATTCGCGGCAAACTCGGACGCGCCAAAGGCGTTTGCAAAGTGCGCGGCGAAACGGTCAGTGAAGCCGAAGTCACGTTCATGCTGCGCGAAGGCTGATTCCTTATGGCTTCCATTCATCCTTCCGCAGTCGTTCATCCCGGCGCAAAAATCGGCGACGATTGTAATATCGGGCCGTTTTGTTTCATCGGCGAAAACGTCGTGCTTCGGCGAGGTTGCAAACTGCATTCGCATGTGGTCATCGACGGACACACGACGCTCGGCGAACGCAATGACATTTTTCCCTTCGCCAGCATTGGTCTGAAAACGCAGGACCTGAAATGGAAGGGCGGCGTCACGCGCGTCGAGATCGGCGATGACAATACCTTTCGCGAATACGTGACGGTTCACAGCGCGACCAGTGATGGCAACGCCACGCGGATCGGTTCGCATAATCATATCCTCGCGTATTCCCACATCGCGCACGATTGCCAGCTCGGCAATCACATCATCATGTCGAACGCGGCAACGCTCGGCGGACATGTGATTGTGGAAGACCACGCGGTCATCAGCATTTCCGCCGTGCATCAGTTTTGCCGCGTCGGGAAATTGTCGATGATCGGCGGCTGCTCCAAAGTGGTTCAGGATGTTCCACCGTTTATGCTTGCGGATGGCAATCCCGCCGAGACGCGCACGATCAATAAGATTGGTCTCGAACGCCACGGCATTTCCGAAGAAGCGATTACTGCGTTGCGCCAGGCATACAAGATTCTCTTTCGCGAAGGCCTGACGATTTCGAACGCGATTGTAAAAATCGAATCCGAACTTCCACGTCTGACTGAGATTCAGCACCTCGTCGAATTCGTCCGCACGAGCGAGCGCGGGATCAGTAAATAGAAGCGTTTGAAGGGTGGGGAGGCTTGCTGGTAGAGGGTAGTGGCTGTCGCGCTGCGACAGCCCGGGCGCGCTGTTCCGCGCCCGTTTCCGAAGCGTGAATTGCAAACACGATGATAACCGAAAACCGCAGGAGCGTGTTATGAAGCTGAGACAATTAATTTTCTTTCTCGTCGTCGCAGCCTTTGTCGCTTCAGCGCCTTTATTACCAGTGGTCTCCACTCTTGGAAGAGGAATTCAATTGTCTCGTGCGGAATTCTGGCGGCTCGGTTTCGGTCCAACTTCGTTATTTTGTTCCGTCTCGTTGATCATTGCATCCCTGGCAGCGTATCAAGGTTCTAAGCTGGCGCTTCATTTTTGTTCGGCATGGTTGGGTTGTTTCTCAATTGCGTTTTTAATTTTGCGAGCCTGGCATTTTTCCCTGCGATGGGATTGGGGCACGGTCGCAATGCTTGCGGCATCGATTTTGTGGTATTGGTCGGTCGTAGCCCACTTCGTACCGCAGCGAAACGAGAGCCAACGAGTGGGGTGAATTCAAGCTGTAGAGGCGCGGAACCGATCTCTCCTGACCTTTTTCAGAAAGCTCTCAAAACGAAGTGAATCGAGATGGAGCACCGGAAATGATAAAAATAAATAACCTCAATCGTGCGATCGAAAAAAATGCGGGTTGGATATTTGTGAGCTTCGGAACCCTGATTTTGACAGTTCTCGGAAGCTGTGTGGTTATCGGATGGAAGTTTCTAGACAGGATTTTGAACACCGCAGAAACCAGTGCCAGGGATTTCAGGACAACAGTGGAACTCGTGAAAACCTTGTGGTTTTATCTGTGCCCGTCGCTCGCGATATTGTTGATTTGCTCCGGTATTTTACTCCTTAAGAAAAAGCCGCAGAGCTGACCTCTTTCACGGCTTTGGCTTCGGGATTTTTCAACGGCCTGACAGCACGCCTGTTTTCAACACAGTTCCGCGAGCCAAACAATTCCCTCAAGTCTGATGACATTCTTCCGATAGCGGGCAAGGTTTTTTGTTTATTAAATGTCTGTTGCCGAAATTGCGGCGGGTGGGATTCCTGGTTGGCTGCTGTTATTTATGAAATCATCAAATGCGTTTTTACGATCGATTGTCGGACTGGTCTTCATCGCGTTTTCAGTGACCTCGGTTCAAGCTTCCGAATTTTATTGGACGGACTGGACCACGGAAATTTCACCGACGCACTTTCAAGGAACAATTGCCACGCCGAGTTCCACGATCACCGTCGATTACACCAATTTGCAGGGTATCGCATTTTTTCAGAACGCTGGCGGTCCGGATTATTGGGCAGACAGCAGTGGCGTGCGGGACAATGCGACTTCGCCCTTTACGAGCGAGATCGTGGACAATATTCCGACAGGAACAGACATCGTCGCACTGATGCATGCCGGGTATCAGACCTTGCAGTTCTCGGAAGCCATTGCCAATCCGGTCTTTTCTTACGTCAGCCTCAATGGAAATGGATACGCCTTTTTGGATCAGGATTTCGATGTTCTGAGTTTTGGCGACAGCAGTGATGGAAATCACAACGGATATTGGGGAGCCGGCACTTCATACAAAGAGGTAGTTGATTTGGGAAACGGGCACATCGAATACCGTCTTTTGGGAACGGGCGAACCGCACGGCACGATTCAATTCACGGGAGCATTCGACACGTTGACCTGGCGCAGCATGTCGGATGAATACTGGAACGGATTCACCGTTGGCATTGAAGGAACAGCGATTGAAGTGCTTCCGGAACCCTCGTCCTTCGCGCTTCTTTCCATCGGCGCCATCGGATTGTTTAGAACCTGTCTGAAAAATAGAGAAAGAGCTTGATTTTGCTGGGAATGTGGTTGGCTTTTATTCGCGGTAGCGCCAGTCAGGCGATGAAAATCGCCAAATACGACACTGACCTGACTGACGCCCAATGGACTTACCTCAA
>DASTXC010000115.1:0-18450 GCA_035765675.1 Verrucomicrobiia bacterium | reverse complement strand
CCGCACCATTTTCAATTCCCTCTCCCCACAGCGAAGCGCGGGGAGAGGGTCAGGGTGAGGGGATTTTGAGCTAAAAACCTCCTCACCCCGTCCCTCTCCTCCGGCTTCGCTCGGAGGAGAGGGAGTGAGCAGCCGTTTCGAATTTCGAAAGTTCAACCCGTTGTTTGGCGCGGGTGCCAAGTTGCGCCCTTCGCGTCAAATCAGCCGAGGGCAAGCTTGACGGAGGGATGCGGGCTATCCTACCTTTTTCGGCTCGCTGATGGCGGAAAACCCTTTTCAGGATCACGTCCTGACTTTTTCAGCGATTTAACGGAAAGGTTTGCTTGTGAATGTTACCGTAGAAAATTTGGCCCCGTGCAAGAAACTCGTGCGGGTGGAAATCGAAGCGCAAAAGGTCGATGAGACGTTTGAGTCCATTACCAAGGATTTCCAGAAACAGGCTTCGCTGCCCGGCTTTCGTCCCGGCAAAGCCCCGCGCGACATCGTCCTGCGCAAGTACGAGAAGGACATCGAAGACGAGGTCAAACGGAAGCTGATTTCCGATTCGTATCGCGATGCCATGAAAGAGCAGAAGCTCGAAGTGATTGGCTATCCGGACATTGAAGAAATCCAGTTTTCCCGCGGTCAGACGCTGCAGTTTGCGGCCACCGTGGAAACGGCGCCGGAATTCGAGTTGCCCGAATACAAAGGCATTCCGGTCAAGCGCGAAGCCCGCACGGTCACGCCGGAAGATATCGAACGCGCGATCGACACGTTGCGCCAGCAGCAGGTGGATTTCAAAACCGTGGAACGTCCGGCGCAAAGCGGCGACATGGTCGTGGTGAATTACACGGGAACCTGCGACGGAAAACCGATTACCGAAACCGCGCCGACCGCAAAAGGTTTGACCGAGCAGAAAAATTTCTGGGTCGAGATCGAGCCGAAATCATTCATTCCCGGTTTTGCCGATCAATTGACCGGCAGCAAAGCAGGGGACAAGCGCACGGTGACGGTGGATTTCCCGGCGGACTTTGTGACGCCGCAGCTTCAAGGCAAGAAAGGCGTTTACGAAGTGGAAGTTGTGGAGGTGAAGGAAAAAGTTTTGCCGGTGGTCGATGACGCTTTTGCGAAATCCTTCGGCGCGGAAAACATTGAGAAATTGCGTGAGGGAGTCCAGCGCGATCTGGAAAATGAATTGAATTTCTCATTGAACAAGAACGTGCGCGGGCAGTTGATTCGTTCGCTGTTGGACCGCCTGAATTTCGAGCTTCCGGAATCGACCGTGGCGCAGGAGACGCGCAATGTGGTTTACGACATTGTTCGCGAAAATCAGAAGCGCGGCATTTCACGGGAGATGATCGAGCAGCAGAAGGATGAAATTTATTCCGCTGCGGCAAACGGCGCCAAGGAACGTGTCAAAGCGCTTTTCGTGATGCAGAAGATTGCCGAGAAAGAGAACATCAAAGTCGGCCAGGAAGACGTGGCGATGCGCGTCAGTCAATTGGCGGCGATGTATCAGATTCCCGCGGAGAAGTTCGTGAAGGATTTGCAGAAACGAAATGGCGTGGGCGAAATCTACGACCAGCTCGTGAACGAGAAGGTCATGGATTTTCTGCAGGAGAACGCGAAGATCGAAGAAGTTCCGGCGGGATCCTTGTCAGCGCCGCAAGTGTGATTCTCTGTCACTGTTCAACAGCCGGACGAGCAGCAGCTTGTCCGGCTGTTTTGTTTTTCTGAAAACAGTTCGCCCGGAGTTCCCATCCGATTTGGAAGACTCCGGGCGTTGAAATGCCGTGGCTTTGCTTCGCGAAACAGGTTTCGCGAAGCGTGCGATCAACCGAGAATTCTTCGGCCTTCGTCGAGGAAGATGCCTTTGAAGTTCATTTCGAGCGCCTGCGGATTCGACGCTTTGGCCATTGCTTCTTTCTGAGAAACCTTTCCTTCTTTCACCAGTTGGAAGAGCGATTGATTGAAATTCAACATGCCGTCTTCCACGCCGGTTTCGATCGCAGCCGGCAATTTGTCCAGGCGATTTTCTTCGATCAACTTTTTCACCGTCGGCGTGTTGATCAGAATTTCCAAAGCTGGAGTCATCGTGCCGCTCACGGTCGTGACCATGCGCTGGCAGATAACCGCCTGGAGACAGCCGCAAAGCTGACGCCGGATCTGCTCGCGTTCTTCCGCTTTGAAGAAGTCGAGAATACGGCTGATCGATTGCGCGGCGTTCGTCGTGTGCAAGGTCGAGAGCACCAGATGGCCCGTGTCCGCAGCGCTCATGGCGGCGGTGAAGCTGACGGAATCGCGCATTTCGCCAACCATGATGATATCCGGATCCTGACGCAAAACGTGTTTCAACGCATGATGAAACGATTGCGTGTCGAGGCCGACTTCGCGTTGTTCGATTACGGACTGGTTGTCCTCGAAGACGAATTCGATGGGGTCTTCCAGCGTGACGATGTGCTTTTTGAAATTGCCGTTGATGTGTTCGATCATGGCCGCCAGCGTTGTGGATTTTCCGGAACCGGTGGAACCGGCGACCAGAATAATTCCGCGCGGCGATTCCGCGATCTGCTTCAGGATGGGGAGCAATCCCAAATCTTCAAAGCTGGGCACGCTGGTTTTGACAAAGCGCATGGCAAAGCACCATGAACCGCGTTGTTGAAACAGATTCGTGCGGAAGCGTCCGAGGCCGGGAACGAAGTAGGAAAAATCCACTTCACGTTCGGCTTCGAGTTTTTGAATCAGGTGCGGGGGCGTGACCTGTTTTACGATTGAGTTCATCCAGTCTTCCGCCGGGTAAGGGCATTCAATCGCGACGAGTTGGCGATTGATGCGGAAAATAACCGGTGCTCCGACCTTGATGTGAACGTCCGACGCGCCGCCTTCCACGGCAATCTTCAAAATCTTATGAAACATTTCCATATCGCGCGCCAGACTAGCAGAGAGCTTGCGCGTGCCAATCAGGAAAAGCGGTTTCGTTGCTGAATCGTGCGGAAACGGAATTGAAAAACCGATGGGGAAGAATCGTCACGCGAAAAATGCAAACTCGCGAACTTTGGCGAAACGGATTTTGTTTCGGGCGGAACAAAAAATCCGGAATCAACTCAACGGCGAATACGCCATGGTGTTGAGGCGCGCCTGTGCCTGCTTCGAGATGTTGGTGAAAACCATGGAAACGTGATAACCGGTGTGTTTGTTTCCAGTGCAGGAAATTACCACGCCGGAACAGTTGATCTTTGAGCTCTCACCGGGCGATTGGAGCGACAGAGTCATTTCCGTCCAGGGCGCAAATTGAGTCGCGCTGCGGAATTCGATTCCATTTTTGTGAATGATGACTGAACCAGGAGAAAGGGAAAGGCGGGCTTGCCGCGCTTCGACAGTGACATCTTGAAGGGAACCGGAGTTTTGAATTTTTCTCGCGCTCATAGAAGCAGTTTCAAACTAGCACAGACGGTTGCTCCGTCAAACGACGTTTACCATTCAATGACCGCCGCGCCCCACGTCAATCCCGCTCCAAACACCACCAGCAAAATCAAATCTCCCCTTTCAATTCGGCCTGATTCGACGGCTTCATCCAGCGCGATGGCGACCGATGCGGCGGAAGTGTTTCCGTATTTATCCAGATTCACAAAAAGTTGTTCCGGCTTCGCGCCGAGGCGATCACCCACCGCGTCGATAATCCGGCGATTCGCCTGATGTGGAATGACGCATTTGATTTTCGTGATATCGATTTCGCACCGCCGCAGTGCTTCCGACGCGGCGGTCTGCATCGCTTGCACGGCGTTCTTGAACGTTTCCTTGCCTTCCATTCGCAGGTAGTGCAATCGCGAATTGACGGTGTCGATACTCGCGGGACAGCGGCTGCCGCCGGCCGGCATGAAAAGCAATTCCGCCTTGTCACCATCCGCACCCATCACCGCGGTGAGCAATCCATGGGAACCGGGACTCGATTGCAGAATCGCCGCACCCGCGCCATCACCGAACAACACGCATGTGTTGCGATCTGTCCAATCGATGATTGAGGAAAGTTTTTCAGCGCCGATCACGAGGACGGTGTCGTACGTGCGCGACATGATGAATTGCTGGCCGATTTCCAACGCGTAAATGAATCCCGAGCAGGCCGCTTCAAGATCGAAGGCGGCGGCGCGTTTGGCGCCAATCTTCTGTTGGACGAGACATGCAGTGGAAGGGAAGGGCATATCGGGCGTGATCGTGGCCACAATGATGAGATCAATCTGATCCGCCGTGATGCCCGCTTTTTGCATGGCGCGCCGCGCTGCTTCCGCACCGAGGTCAGAAGTGAATTCGTCGGCGGCGGCAAGATGGCGTTCCTTGATTCCGGTGCGTGACGTGATCCATTCGTCGGATGTCTCGACCATTTTTTCGAGATCGGCGTTGGTGAGAACTTTGGCGGGGACGTAAGAGCCAACTCCAGCGATGGAGCAGGTGCGTCCCTGGAAGTTATGTTTGGCCCGTGGGTTTTTGAAAATCTGCGTGGTGGAGGATGAACTCATGCTGGGATGGATGGCGGAGTCGTGCTTTCGGCCATCAGGCGTTCGTTGGCCTGTTTGATTTCGTTTGAAATAATCTGGTTTACGCCGTGGGAAATTTCTTCCGCTGCCACGCGAATCGCATTGGTGATCGCCCGTTCGCGCGAAGAACCGTGAGCTTTGACCACAATGCCATTCAATCCGAGCAGAACGGCACCGCCATAAACTTCCGGATCCACGCGTTTCTTGAGCTGCATAAACGCCCCTTTGGAAAGCATCGCGCCAAATTTGCGAACCGGCGTGGCGGTGAGTTCCTGTTTCAGCAGATGCATCATTGCCCGGCTGAGACTTTCGGCAGTTTTGAGAACGACGTTGCCCGTGAAGCCATCGGTGACCACGACGTCCACGGCATCATCGAACAGATCAAACCCTTCGACGTAACCGAGAAAATTCAAACCCAGTTGGGAACACAGCTTTGCTGCGCCGCGCGTCAGATCGTTGCCTTTGGTTTCTTCGGAACCATTGCTGAGAACGCCAACGCGCGGTTTGGAAATACCGAGAATTTCGCGGGCGTAGATATTGCCCATCACGGCAAATTGCGCGAGGTGCAGCGGTTCGCAAACGTCGTTGGCGCCGGCATCAAGCAGAATGAAGTCGCCGGTCTTGGACGGCATGCGCGTGGCGATTGCCGGACGTTTAACTCCGTCCAGTCGGCGCAACTTCATTGAGCCCGCGACCAATGCTCCGGTATTTCCTGGAGAAATTACCGCGTCTGCCCGGCCGTCATAAACGAGCTCGATGGCGCGAACCATCGAAGAATCTTTTTTCCGGCGGATGCCTTCCAACGGCTTGTCGTCCATCGTCAGCACTTCGCTGGCGTGGACAATTTCCGCGCGGGAATCGTTGAGTTGATGCTTTTGGCGGGCGGCTTTGATTTCCGCTTCGTTGCCGACCAGGAAAACAGCTTGAATCGCCCGATCCGCTTCCAGTGCCCGTTTGACGCCTTCGATGACGACCGCGCTTCCGTGGTCGCCACCCATGACATCCACTGCTATGCGCATAAAAGAAAAGAGCGCAAAGAACAAAACTTTGCGCTCTTAACTGAAATTTAGGCTCCGGCAGTAATGCTCAGGACCTGGCGTCCTTTGTAAAAACCGCACGCCGGGCAGACCCGGTGGGGGACGTAAGGCGCGGCGCATTGAGGGCAAACGCTGAGCTGGGGCAGGGTCATGACACTGTTGTAAGCCCGGCGCATGCGCTGGCGGCTTTTCGAAGGTTTACGCTTTGGAACGCCCATAATCTAAATTCTATTTTTAAAACTTCAGTTTATCCAACTCCGCCCATGCCGACGGTTCGTCCGTCAGGGTTGGGTCGCTGGTGTTTGACTTGCCAGAGTTGGTATTTGGCAAGCCACGACAATCCGCCGCACACAACGGATGTTGCGGAAACTCAAGGAGAATATCTTCCCGCACATAGGGCGTCAAGTCCACGAAATCGCCTGACACGGGCACCTTTTCCTCGCCTTCCAACGGCAGATGCGCGGTCCAGTTTTCCAGGATCAAATCGTAATCAAACGGCTCGAGGCAACGCACGCACTGGCAGGAAAGCGTCAAATGCAGACATCCATTCAACAGAAGACTCTGATCCAGACGCTGGACTTCGAAATCGTACTGCAGCGGTCTTTCCGCGCGGATCAATTCATCGCGCACCTCCAGTTGGAGATCCTCAACCGGCAATTCGCCTTTGAGATGGACGGTGCTTTCTTCAAGGTGTCGGAGATTGATTAACAGCGGCATAAGTTCATTTCTCCTGAATGTGTTTCAATTTATTCGTCAGCGCGATTCGCACATTCTCGGGCACAAACGCGCTGATATCTCCGCCGAGCCGGGCGATTTCCTTGATGATTCTGGAACTCAGAAATGTGTAGGTGTCTTTGGGCATCATGAAAATCGTTTCAACCCGTTCATTGAGTTTACGATTCATCAGGGCGAGCTGGAATTCAAATTCAAAGTCAGACACGGCGCGCAAACCGCGAATGATCGCCGCTGCCGAACGTCGTTCCGCATAATCCACCAAAAGGTTCTCAAACGTGTCCACTTCGACATTGGGCAAATGCTTCACCGATTCCCGCGCCAACGCGATCCGCTCGGAAATGGTGAACAGCGCCTGTTTGCTCTCATTGTTCGCAACTGTCAGCACAACGTGGTCAAACAGCTTCACTGCACGTTCAATCACATCCAGATGGCCATTGGTGAGTGGATCGAAACTTCCGGGGTAAATGGCAGTTCGCATGGCGCGGACTTTAACAAACACACCTTTGATGACGAGGAAGAAAACGGAACCGCGAATCGTTACTGTCCCGATTCGTTCTTGGCCGCCAGCAAGGAAGTGTCAAGTGTTCCGCGCGGCGCGTTTGTGGCGGGCGCCGTCAGTTCCTTGGTTTGCCAGGGCACTTCATAGATTTTCACCGCGGAACGAATGCCTTTCACATTAGCGGGCGGAAGCGCGACACAAGTGGCGGCCAATTCCGGATCATCGCGCAAGAGACGTTCGTAGGTGGTTCCGGTAATCAAAATACGGCCGCGTCCAGAAAGGCTTTCGATGCGGCTGGCGAGATTCACTTCGCGGCCAAACACTGTGTAATTGGAGATGTGATCTTCCGATCCCATCAGGCCGACGGTGACCAATCCCGTGTTGATGCCACTGCCCAGCGTGAGTACCGGCAGCGGAAGCTTCGGAGGCAATCCGGCGGAAATGCGCGCGGTGTTTTCAATTTCGCGCCGCTGATTTTCCTCCATTCGTTGACGGTTCAAATTCGCCAACGAACGTTGCGCGTCGATCGCTGCATGAACGCAATCACAGGCATGGGCCGCGTTTGGAGTTGGCGCGCCCCAAAAAGCCATCACGCAATCGCCGATATATTTGTCCAGCGTGCCACAATGCTTCTTCACGATATCCGCGACCAGCGCCAGATACGTGTTCACGGTGTTCAGTGTTTCACGCGCTTGTTCATCGTAATACGCTTCCATCTCCGCGCCGGAAAGCTTGTGTTCAGCTACGAAGGCATCAGCGCGTTCCTGGTTGGTGTCCGTGAATTCGGTGAAACCGCGAACGTCGGCAAACAAAACCGTGACTTCGCGCCGCGCGCCGCCGAGTGAAAGCTTTTCCGCGCCCAGCAGTTCATGAACGATGTTCGGCGAAACAATTCGCGAGAAGATCGAGCGCACGCGCCGTTGCTCCGCCTGTTCCACCAGCACGCGCCAAAGCAGCAATGCGACGTAATTTATTAACCCGGCGACGAAAAGCGGAAGCACCAGCGGAATCCAATAGCGCGTCTGAACGTAAATCACGACCGCGACGACGAAGTAGCCGGCCATAATGGCGGCGACGAGACCGGTGGCGATCAGAATCCGCAGGTGCCACGTGATGAAAGCGACCAGGAATCCCAACACTGCGATCAACGCCAGGTCCACCGGTATTGAAGTGCGCCGGACGAAGCGATTCATGAGAATGGAGTTGGCGACGTTCCAATGTTCGCTGGCCAGCAGAGTGGCGCGATCCAACGGCGTTGCGCCTCGATCCGTCAGATCATTGCCAATCGCGCTGGATCCGATGATGGCGATTTTTCCAGCCCAATTATTGGGAATCGTGTTGGTGCCATCCAAACGCCAGCGATCTTCCTGCAACAGCTTTTGAATGGATTCTTTGAACAATCGCGGATCTTCATGCGGAATCGACCAATCCACATAAAAGTATCCATTTCGATCAACCGGGAGAATTCTTTGAATCCCGTCCGGGCCAGGGAGAACGATTTGACCGTTTTCCAAATCTACTTTGGCGCGATCCAGATCGAGGTTTAATTGGATGGCGGCCAGGACAATTCCCATATGCCAAATACGTTTCTCAGTGAACGGCGCGGCGGTAGGAGCAGTTCCGGGCGGCAGATGATCGCCAACGAAATCCGCCAACGCAAAGTGCCCCTGATCATCGAGCGGTATCTTAATGTCCTCAGCTCCGTCGCGCGGGAGGACAATTTGGTTTGTTTCCACACGGGCTTTTTTCAGATCGACGCCATATTCGGGATCAACCTCGACCATCTGGAACACTGGGTGCCACTCGCGTCGGATATGAAAGGCCTGTGCGCGGCGCAGGACGCCGTCGCGATCTTTGCTGGAATCTGTCGTGATATCGCCCAGTGCAAAAGCATTGGTCGTGAAAAGGTCGGGCGGGGTCAGGTCTTTGGCGTCAGCCAGCACGACATTGCCTGCGCGCTTCAATTGAAGCGCGAAAAATTCATCTGATTCAATCAGTCTGCCATCGGCCATCTGGGCGGGCGGATGATCTGGCCGACGGTCTCCAAAAATAACGTCAAATCCAATGGCCCTCGCACCTTGGGCTGAGAGTTCTTCAACCAATCGACCATATACCTGGCGCGGCCAGTAAAGGCCGTAGTTATAGCCGAGTGATTTGTTCGTCCTGACGAAGTCAATGCTGGCATCGTCGATATACACGAAACCGAGATTGGTGGAAACGGCGGGTGAAAACCGCAGCGCTTGACGAACCCGAAAATCGTAGGTTGTCCGCTCGAGATGCTCGAAGTAGCTGAGATGCCAAATTCGCAACAGGCAGCCGAAGGCGACCACAATGAGGGCGATCAGGGCGGGAGCCAGCTTGGCGGGCTTGAGCTTCACGTTGGCGAACTAAACAAAAAACCCAGAGCAACACAAGGCTGCTCTGGGTTGAAAGGAAAGGTGCTGACCCGTTAATCCGCCGTTTCAGCGGTCGTCGGGGAAACGTAGTAAACCGTGCGGTCCACAGTGAAAGTGGTCGGCGGCACCGTCGAGCCCATGCGGAGCGCGCGAGCGTCTTTGAGGCGCTGGTTCAGTTCGGCTTCAGGAATGTCCGTAATCTGACCCGTCTTCGCGTCGTATTGCTGGCCCGCTTTGACTTCTTGAGTAGTGGGAGTACCATCTGCGCCAACGTAAGCGAGAACCACGGATCCGCTGAGAACGCTCAGAATACCATCCGAGCTAATGGCGTAAATTGTTCCGCGCACACCCGCCACGCCGTTCGGAATCTTGATCTCATATTTCGAAGCGGCGGAGAGTTTCTTAACCGTTCCGAGAATGCGTCCGGCCTTCAGGTCGAGCTGCGTGTCCGTAACTTTATCCGCACCGGTTTGGCTGAGCGTCAACTTGTCGAGACCAAGGACCGTGTTTTCGTAAACGCGAATCGCGTCTTGCTCAGCTTTGGGTTGATTGTATGAAGCGCTGGAAACATCGGGATTGGACATCGTGGCATCTGCCGCGCCCAAAGCCGCACTTTCAGCAGCCGTGGCATTCGGGTTGTTCAGAACCACGTCAACATAAGAATCGGCAGCGGTCTGGATAACAGTTCCTTGCTTCAGGACGGCACCCGTTTTCAAAGGACGCCAATTGGGGTTTTCAGTAGTGGTATATCGAGCAGCGCCACGAATGTGAACGACTTTGGCGATACCTTGTTCAGCCGCCTGAGCGGACAAAGCGGCAACTACTGCGAGTGCGATCAACCCGTTGGTAAGACTTTTCATCAATTTCATAGGACCTTTCCTGCTGTTTAGAACTGTTACAGTCTGCGTTCACTCTAAGGATGTGCCTTTCAATGTCAACCGAATATTCTTCTGATTTCACCCTGTATTCTACCCTCCCAAAAGCGGCATTCTTCGGCCGAAAAATCAGTCCATTTTCGAGGATTAACCCTTCGGTCGCGAAGCGGCTTCCAAGAGCTTCTGGTTCACAATGGGCAAATAGGAATCAGCAATGCGATTTTCATTCCATTCCAACCGCTTGGATCGCTCGAACCAGGTGCGTGCCGCTGCATAATCCCCGATTTGAATGTAATGCCATCCCATGTTGGCAGCCGTGAAATAGCCATTTGGATCCAATTTCACAGCTTTATCGAAATAAGAATCCGACTCGTTCGTCTTGCCCAGCCAATCCAGACACATGCCATATCCCATGAATCCGTAGCCGTCGTAAGGGTTTAACTTGGTTTCACGCTCGAACCAGTCCATGGCTTTTCGCGCCCAGGTTTCATAATCAGAAGCGCCTTCCCAGCTTTGTCGCCGATAAACTTCGCCAATCTGGTAGGCGGTCTCAAAATTATGCGGCTCAATCTGAAAAGCCTGCTCCAACGCGGCGGCTCGCTCCAACGAAGCTTCCGGCAATTGCTCCGCCTTATGCAACCAGACGTATTCTTTCGCCGCCCGGATTTCCTGCCATCCCAGACAGACGATTCCTGCCAGCAGTGCCAGACTCAGCGTCGCTTTGCTCAATGTTTTCGCGGTGAACCAATATTGTTCTGTGGAGAAACGCAGCGTGCTGCTCAAAAGCGCCATCAATGAAACTGCCAGAATTGCGTTCGCCGGAATGTGCATGTTGAAGTCCACGATCGAGTGAATGAGGATCGCCAGCAGACCCAGCGCGGTTCCGAGCACGAGCGCAAATTTATTGCTGTTCCCGCCGCCAAGATCCGCCGAATGTCCGCGCACATAGCGCCAGGTTCGAGCGACTCCGACGTACAACAGCACAAATGCCAGGGCAATGAGCGCGAATCCGACAATACCCCAATCCGTAAGAGTGTTCAGATAATCGTTGTGAACCCGGTCGGGCTGTAGTTGCACTGATTGCGGACGGTAAAGACGAAAACGGTAGTTGTAATGATTCGGCCCGATTCCCCACCAGATGTTCTCCTGCCAAAGCCGAACCGCAGGTTCCCAAAGATCAAAACGCGCGCTGTCGTTCAACCGGTCATTTTGCGTCGTTTGTTCCACGCGCGCCTTGAGAAAGCGAGCTTTTGGAATGAAGTAAATCCCGGCGCCGATCAGCACAATCAGCAACGCCGCCGCGGGCAATCGGTAATTCCGGTGGAACAACAAAACACCAAAAAGCGCGAGCAACATCACCCCGACCGCAATCCAGCTTCCGCGGGAAAGCGTTACCGCAATGCCGCCCAGAATCATCACGGAAGCATAAGCGATGAAGATTTTCATGACCGGTTTCGCGCGGCTGACCAGCAATGCCGCGAGGCCCAGCGGCAAAACCATTTCCAAAAATCCCGCGAGATTGTTCGGCGATATGTAAGTGCCGCTGGCGCGGTGCTTATATGGCTTGATGAAAGTCCAAACCCGGTCGGAGCCGGTCACGAACTGGTAAAGCGCGTAAAACGAAATCGCCATCGCGAGGAAAACCAGCGTCCAAATGATAATCTGCGTGTTCTCCTGCTTATGAAGGTTGTTGAGAATCGCCAGAAAGAGGAACGCATACATCAGCACTTGAACCGCTTCCGACCGCGCGGCGTATTCCAGATCGGCAGTAAGATAACGCCCGATCGCGTAAGCTGTGAAAGCGATCACCGCCCAACAGATCGGCGGCCAGAGTAATTTGGTTCGCGGCTTGATCCACAGCCGCAACAACCAAAGCAGCATTACTCCCATCGTGAGTCCCTGAAGCACCAGAAAATCCGCTGTTCGAACCGCGCCGGTTGCCAGAGGACCATAAACCAGGATCGCCAGAACCAGCCCGAGGATCCCTTTCTCACACCATTTATCCAGAAGTTCGCGATTCACAATCCGGCAAAGCTAAAAAAGCCTTCCGCGAACGTCACGCGAATTAACTCTCCTTCAAGGTCATGCAAAAAAGACGGCCCGCTCGGATAGTGAGCGGGCCGCGTTGCAAAAATACAATAAATCAGTTCGCCAGGTATTCGCGCGGATCAGTGATTTTACCGGCCAACGCACTGGCGGCAACCGTCGCGGGCGATGCCAGAAACACCTGCGATTCTTTATCGCCCATGCGGCCGGGGAAATTCCGGTTGGTCGCGCTGATGCACTTGATTCCAGATTTATTGATGCGACCGAAGGTATCCACCGGCCCACCGAGACACGCCGCGCAACCAGCATTTTCCGTCATCTGTACACCGGCGCTGACGAGTACGTCCCAGATCGTTTGATTGCCCCAATACGTGGATTGCAGATCGCGAACAATCTCGGGCGTCGCGGGCACGCCGAACGTGTCAATCGTCACATGCTTGCCGCGCAGGACGCGCGCGAATTCCACGAAATCGCTGGTCTTGCCGCCCGTGCAGGAACCGATGTAGGCGCGATCCAGCTTCACGTTCATTTCCTTGGCCTTCTTACGCTGGCCGGGGTCGGGATGACACGCGACGGTGGGTTCAAGTTTGTCGAGATCGACCACGTGTTCGTACACGAATTTCTGATCGGCATCCAACTCCACCGGCTCGTAACTTTGCTTGGTGCCGTTCAGCTTCGTGCGCGCATCCACATATTCCGCCGTGCGCGAATCGAAGGGGAAAATGCCGTTTTTGCCACCCGCTTCAATCGCCATGTTTGCAATCGTCATGCGGTCATCAATCGACAACGAAGCAACGCCCGGCCCGTCGAATTGCATGGCGCGATACGTGGCGCCGTCAAAACCGATTTCGCCGATGCAATGAAGAATAATGTCCTTCGCCATCACGCCCGGCTGCATCTTGCCTTCAAGCCGGAAGTGCATGGTTTCGGGAACCTTGATCAGCAATTTGCCGGTGCCCATCACGAAACCTGCGTCGGTGTTGCCGATGCCGGTCGCAAATTCATTGAAGGCGCCCGCCATGCAGGTGTGCGAATCAGTCCCGAAAAGAATTTCGCCCGGACGCGTATGACCTTTTTGCGGGAGCGCGGTATGGCAAACGCCGGCGTAACGGGAACCATATTGACGATTCAGCGCGCCCTTTTTCGGATCGAAAACCCAATGACCGTTCGGGTCGTCAATGACGTCGTAGAAATACGTGATGCCTTGTTCCTTCACGAAATCGCGCAGAATGTCCACGTTGCGATTCGACTTGGAGTCGGCGGTGAAAATGTAGTGATCGGGAATAATGACGACGCGGTTTTTGTCCCAGATTTTGGCGTCTTTGCCGAATTCGCGTTTGAACACGCCGATGGTGCCCGGGCCGCACACATCGTGCGTCATCAGCACATCAGCTTTCACCCAAACATTATCTCCCGCTTCCACGCGCGCTTTGCCGGCGGCGCGAGCGAGAATTTTTTCTGTCAACGTCATAAGCGACCGAAGGTAGTCGAGCCGGAATCAGACTTCAACAATGAAGAGGATGCAACCGGGCGCGCGCGTCTTGATGCGACTGCAACAAATAAACTATTTTCGCGTTCCTTCGGTCTTATTCCAGGCGCATCCGAAATTCCGCGCAGGCTTTGGCAATGTCCGGCGCGTTCAGAATGGCCGACACGACACAAATCCGTCGCGCTCCCGCTGCGAGCACTTCGTCGAGATTTGTCAGGTTGATTCCACCAATCGCAAACCACGGAACCGTTACATAGGCGTCCGCCCAACTGACGTAATCCAGCGTGACCGCGCGGGCCGTTGGCTTGGTGCCGGTCGCATAAACCGGTCCGATGGCGATGTAATCCGCGCCGGCATGAATCGCGCGTTGCGCCTGCGCCGGCGCATGCGTGCTCAAACCGATCTGTAGTGGCGACTCCAACCGCACTTGCGCCACGTCTGTATGGCCTGCGTCAAAAAAATCTTCCTGACCGAGATGGCAAATCTCCGCGCCGATCTCTTTCGCGATTTGCAAATGGTCGTTGATTACGAGTGCGATATTCGCGCGGCGTGTGATGGGCAAAATGGTTTCAGCCATTTGCCGAACTTCATCTGGCGAGGAATGCTTCGCGCGCAGTTGAATCAGATCCGCGCCGCCGTCGCACAATTGTTGCGCGACCTGATCCACCGGGCGGCCGTGCAGATAAGCTGTGTCCACAAACGCGTAAAGCCGGCATTCCGAAAGTGCTTTCATTGAAGCGCGGAATCTACGTCGCGCGTCGCTGGAAGAAAATCCCAAAGCGGAGCAGGGTACGTGAACTGCGCAACTTTGTTCCATGCACAACAATGAAGGAACTTTCGAAATTCATACGGCCCGCTAACCCGCTCTCTTCCTGACAAAGGAAGGAGGAGAGCGCCGGGGTGAGGAGGATTTTAGCCCAAAATCCCTTTTCCCTGACCTTTTTCCCGCGCTTCGCCGCGGGGAGAGGGAATCGAAAAGGGTGCGGGTGTTAAACAATGAAGGAAGACGTTGTTGGTTGAAGACGTTGTCGCGACGACAACGACAGCACGCGGGATGCGTGTGCTCCCCGCGCAACTGCATCGACGATTCGGTTTAACTCTCGTTCATCGTGTTCGCTCATGAAAAAATTTCCAGAGCCAATCGGATTTCAACAAACACGAACCGACTGCGCTCTGCGGCAATTTCGAAAACATCAACGTCTGCAACGTGCGCGCCCAGCGAAGGCGCCGCGCGAATTTGTGATCGCAATCGGTCGCAACGATTTGCCGGGCTTCGTCCCACGTGAGTTCGCCGCGACTGAAAGCAGCGAGTGGAGAGATGGCCAGCTCGGCGGATTCAAACGCCATCGACATTCCGTTTCCCGTCACCGGCGGAATCAGGGTCAACGCGTCGCCGATGCAGCATTCCGTTTTGGAAATCGCGCGTTGCGGCTGGAGCGAAAGACCGGCGACGGAACAGAACGAAGCTTCATCAAACTCCGCTTTCGCAAGGCGCTCCTGCAACGCAGTGCCCGGCGCGCCGCGCAGTAGATTCAAACCCGTTTCTGTTGGCGATTGTCCGGGTCGCGCGCGAAACAAACCGCAGACGTTGACCTCATTGTGATCGATGCGATTCACACCCATGTAATGATCGCGGCCCAGGTGCATTTCCAGATCGGCTGCCAGATCGGCGTTGCGCACGTGAACTTTCAAACCAAACCAGCGCCAGCCGTTTTCCGTGGGATGCGGTCGGCGACCGGATGCACGCACAACGCCTTCCGTTTCAGATGAATTGAAACGTTCATTGACGCGCAGTTCGCCGCCGAGTCGTTGAAATTCAGTCGCCAACTGCGCATCCAGAATGAATCGCGAAAGTCCAATTGCAGCGGGCAATTCACGGATCGGCGAGTGATTCGCGCCAGCGATGAATTGCGCATTGCGAACGGGAATTGCGCCGGCGTGGTCCAGCAGAGAACGCAAGCCGAGTCGTTCCAAAGTGATCTGGCCGTCGCCGCTGATGAATTCACCGCAGACGCGATGACGCGGATAACGTCCCGCTTCCCAGAGCGTCACGGGAACGCCGCGTTGCCGCAGCCCGATCCCGAGCGTCAGGCCCGCCAATCCGCCGCCGATGATGACAATGGGTTTCATTGCGAAAAAATTCGGAAGGACGAGTTCTACGAGTTCCCAAAATTCGATTTCAAATGGTTCAACGGCTTACAAAATTTGGGGCTCGTAGAACTCGCCCTTCCGATTTTGTTTATTTCTTTTGCGCGATGAACAAATGGTTCACCCAACCCACACGGTGTTCTTCAATCTCCCAATGCGGTCCGCGCGGCCAGAACGCAGTGAGTTCGTGTCCGCAAAATCCGGCTTCGACACTGACGCGCGCATCGTGACGCGTGACGGAGTTGCAACCGATCAAACCGATGAGGCCGCTCAGAAAACCCGGCACGCCGCCGCGCTCCGGTTCCACTGCGATAAAACGCCGCGTGCGCTGGCTCGCCAGGGCAAGCAGTTCGCGCAGCGCTTCGTCATCGAATTGATGCAGCAGCAGATTCACGATCATGACATCCACCTCGGCAAAAGCGTCGCGCAAAAAATCAAGCGCGTCCGCGGTCACCGAGCGCAGTTGCCAGTTCAATTTCGCAAAGCGTTCAATCATGTCCGGCGGCATGACCGGCGACCGATCCATGAGCGTTGCCTGCACCAGCGCGGCGGGATTTCGTCGGCCAAGTTTTTCGGCGACTTCGAGCAGAAACGCTCCGTCACTGCCGCCCAGATCGATCAATTGAAAAGGCTTTGCGGCAGGAAGCGTGTCGAGTTGCTGCGCGATGATTTTCACATGGCCCATGATGCGATTGAGCCGCAACAAATCCTGCCGCGACCCAAGCGCTTTGGGATCGTTCGGTGGCAGGATGTCGAGCAATTCGGGTTGAACAATGCGAGGCATGGTGCGTGATTCGTGGTGAGTGATGCGTGGTGCGTGATTGCTAACTCGCAATTCGTAACTCTTGAATCCTAATTCGTAATCGTTTCGCTTTTCCCACCGCTGACTTCCAAGAGCGCGCCATGGCAACTGAATCCCGCGCCGAACGCGCTCATCCACCAAAGGCCGTCGGGAATGCTGTCGCTCAACGCACTTTGCAGAACGAAATAAACCGACGGGCTGCTGATGTTGCCGTAATCGCGAAGAACAGCTTCGCTCCACCGAACATCCTGAGCGGAAAGATTTAATTTCTCGCGCACCGCATTCAGCACGTCGCGGCCGCCGGGATGGAGAATCCAGCCTGCGATCTGATCGGGCGTGACTTGCGTTTCGGCGAGCGTTGTTTGAAAAAGCTTTTCAACGTGTCCGGCGGCAACCGATGGAACCTGCGGCGCGAGAATGTTGCGCAGCATTCCATTTCTTTGATCGAAGCGCAGCAGTTCGCGATCATTCGGCTGAAGCAGGGAACGGCTGGTTTTCCATTTCACAGTGCGATTGCCGTTCGGCTGATTCGAAAGCACCGCTGCGCCCGCGCCATCGCCAAACAAACACGCGCTGATCAACACGCCCACGTCATCGTCGAAATACAACGCCGCGCTGCAGACTTCGACGCAGATGGAAAGCACGCGTTCGCAGCGCCCGGCCGCCAGCAGCGCTTCGGCGGAACGCAGATTCGGCAACGCGGCGCCACAGCCCTGACCGACGAGATCGAGTGTCAAAACATCGGGCCGCAATCCCAATCGCTCGCTGACATAACTCGTCAGGCCCGGACAAAGATATCCGGTGCAGGTGCTGATCACGACGGCGTCGATTTCTGTGGGTTGCGTCTGCGCATTGGCGAGCGCGCGTTCGGCGGCTTGCGTGGAAAGCTCGGGAGCCGTTTTGCGAAAGCGCGCGTGCAGTGCATCCGGCGTGAGATCGAAGGCTTCGGAAAGATTTTCAAACGCGAGGTGGCGCGTCGCAATGCCGTTATTGCCGGAGAGAACTTTTTTGAGAATGGCGCGTGAACGGGGAGCGAGCTCGGCGAATTGTCGGGATGCCTGAAGCGCCTGCCAGCATTCCGCCTGAGTGTAGCGCTGCGACGGCGCGGCGGTTCCGAGTCCGATAATGAACATGGTCGAGAATAACGTGGTTTGCCATTTCACGCCACTGCGGGGAAAGCCGGATTCTCAAGGAAGTAAAAACGAACGCTGAACAACGAACATTGAACTTCGAACTCCGAATGATCTGTAGAAATGCGTGGCCCCGTTCGGAGTTCATTGAACTGTTCTGGTCTTCTTCCTCGCCCGCAGCAGAGGAGCGGGGAGAGAATTCTCCGAAACAAATCCTTTCGCGCCTTGAACCCGTAAACTTTGAAATGGGAACGGAGCGCAGGTCTGTGACCTGCAGCAGCGGGATTTTTCACGGGGCTATTGGATCAGTAGAAGCTGCCGATTCGCCAGGCTGCTGCGAGTCACAGACTCGCGCTCCGATAAAGAGAGTTCATCGGGAAGATTGAGGTGAGGGGATTTTAACTCTTTTGAAATTTAAACAGCTTCCTCTCTCCAACCAGCTCCTCCGGCTTCGCTCGGAAGAGAGGGAATGATTGCGGTGCGTCGAATTTGAACAGAAGCAAACAAAGCGAACGAAGAAGAAGATTTCCGGAGCAGACGCGCGAAGGAAACCCGGCCCGCAGCATGCGCGCCCGTTCAAAGTTCGATGTTCGGAGTTCAACGTTCGGAGTTCAATGTTCCCTGCATATCAGCAATCCCGGTTGCAGTAGGCGAACCCATGACATGCATCAGGCGTGGGCGCAACTTGACACCCGCACCATTTTCGATTCCCTCGCCCCGCAGCGAAGCGCGGGGAGAGGGCTAGGGAGAGGGGATTTTGAGCTAAAAACCTCCTCACCCCG
>DASTXC010000114.1:0-13024 GCA_035765675.1 Verrucomicrobiia bacterium | reverse complement strand
GTGCGTGCGCTTCAGCGCCGCTCTAACACTCGCAGGCTTCTCGAATTATCTGATTGAACTGCCGTCAGCTCTGGCAACAATTTGCAGTCACCAAATCTCCACACGCATGCAACTCCTGAAATCTCGATTGATCTTCGCCTTCCTGCTCGCCGGTTCCTTGACCGGATGCCGTACGGAAACTATCACAGAGCAAACCAAGACGCCCAACGCCTACACCCAGGAAACACCGGCCGAACATAACGCGCGAATGAAATGGTTTCGCGAAGCGCGTTTCGGAATGTTCATTCACTGGGGACTTTATTCGCAGGCCGCAGGTGAATGGAATGGCCAAACCACCTCCGGCGCGGGCGAATGGATCATGAATGATTTGCAAATCCATCCCAGCGATTACGTGAAGCTCGTGCCGCAATTCAATCCGGTGAAATTCAATGCGCGCGATTGGGTGCGCGTCGCGAAAAACGCCGGCATGAAATACATCTGCATCACCACGAAACATCACGATGGTTTTGCGATCTATCCGTCGGCGCTCACGGATTGGTGCATCAGCGCAACGCCGTTTCAACGCGATCCGTTGAAAGAACTGGCGCAAGCCTGCCAGGACGAAGGGATCACGCTGTGCTTTTATCATTCGATCATGGACTGGCATCATCCGGATTACGCGCCGCGCAAAAGCTGGTTCGATGGCAGCACGAACGCGCCGGACTTCGAGATGTATGTGGCGTTTCTGAAAGGCGAGTTGAAGGAACTACTCACAAACTATGGTCCGATTGGAATGTTGTGGTTTGATGGTAATTGGGAGAGCACCTGGAATTACGACCGCGGTCTGGATCTGTATCAATTCGTGCGCGGGCTTCAGCCGAACATCATTGTGAACAATCGCGTCGGCAAAGATCGCGCGGGCGTTGCGGGAACGATGGATGGCCAGGAACGCATTGGTGACTATGGCACGCCGGAACAGATGATTCCCGCGAATGGTTTTGGTCCGGGCGTGGATTGGGAAGCGTGCATGACGATGAATCACACCTGGGGATTCAAGGCCAGCGATCACGATTGGAAAAGCACCACGACGCTTGTTCGCAACTTGATCGATTGCGCAAGCAAAGGCGGCAATTATCTGTTGAACGTGGGTCCAACCGGTGAAGGCGAGATTCCTGAAGCTTCCATCGAACGTCTTCGGGAAATGGGCGATTGGATGAAAGTGAATGGCGAAACGATTTACGCAACGTCCGCGAGTCCATTCAAACGTCAATTGCGCTGGGGCCGTTGCACGACCAAGAGCAATGGAAAAGCAACGACGCTTTATCTGCATGTCTTCGAGTGGCCAGAAGATGGCAAACTGCTGCTTCCCGGATTAAAAAGCCGGGTGCGATCCGCCGCGTTATTGATTCAGCCAGAAACGCAACTGCACACTTCGAAAAGTGAGGAGGGCGTCACGATTTCGCTGCCGTCCTCCGCGCCGGATGCGATTTCCTCCACGGTCGTTTTGCAGATCGATGGAGCGCCAGAAGTTGTGCCGGTGCTGATTTCCCAACAACGCGACGGTTCCATCTTGCTGCCGGCCAGCCACGCGGATCTCCACGGAAAGACGCTCCAATTGGAATCCCGGAAACCGTTGGACAACATTGGTTATTGGACCAATCCCAAAGATTGGGTGGACTGGAGTTTCAAGGTCACAAAGCCGGGCACTTTCGAAGTGACCGCCAGTATTGCGGCGGAAGCGAGTGGTGCGTTCGAAATTGGAATCGGTGACATCACTTTGCACTGCACGGCACCGTTGACAGGGGAATATCAAAAGTTTGAAACCGTGAAACTCGGCACGATTACGATTCCGCATTCGGGAAAAACAACGCTCAGCGTTCGCCCCGTGAATGCTGGCTGGCAGCCGATGAATCTTCAATTGATTGAGCTGAAGCCGATCTCTCCGTAGCAAAAAACATTGGCTGACATCGCGAAATCCGGCGCAAGATTTTGATTCACAGTTGACCGGTTAACGCATTAGACTTCGGCCACTGCGAAATGGAGCAGTGCTGTTGGAGTGAACCGAACCTAATTATGTCGTGGATTGATCAGTTCCATTCCGCCAATTGGAACCAGGCTGGCGTCCTCTGCCTGTTTGCTTACGTCCTCGGTTGCTTTACTTCCGGCTACTATTTCGTCCGTTGGTTCACCGGACAGGACATTCGCCGGGTCGGCAGCGGAAACGTCGGCGCGCGCAATGTCGGCCGGCTGCTGGGCAAAAAAGGTTTTCTCCTCACCGTCCTCTTTGATGTCTCCAAAGGTGTTATCACCGTTCTGGTCGCGCGGCATTTTACCTTGGATGATCGACTTGTCCTGCTCGCGATGAGCGCGGTGGTGGCGGGACATATCTGGCCCGCGCAATTGCGTTTTCGCGGCGGCAAAGGCATGGCGACTTCGTTGGGCGCATTGCTGGTGTTCGATCCGACGCTGGCGTTCGCGTTCGCCATTTCCTTCGTGTGCTTGTGGGTATTGTTCCGCCGCACGGTATTGCCGGGATTGTTTTCCATGGCGGGAATTCCCCTGGCTGATTTCTGGCTGAATCACAGTCCCATGCGCGTAGCATTGCTCTCCGTGTGGGCAGGGCTGGTGCTGCTGGCGCATCGCCGCAATTTCATCGAGGAATTTTCGGTGTTCGTTTCCCGGCGCAATCCGCAACCCCAGCAACCTCCGTTATGAATTCACGACAACCACTCGTTTTCAAGTTCGCAACCGAAGAATGGGAATTTGAACAGATTCACCGGCTGAACTACAAAACGTTCGTGGAGGAAATCCCGCAGCATCAGCGCTCGCCGCACGAACGGCTGGTGGACAAATTTCACGCCGAGAACACCTATTTGATCTGCCTTTCGGGAAACAAGCTCGCAGGCATGCTTGCCGCGCGCGGCCAGCGTCCGTTTTCACTGGATCAAAAACTGGAGAACCTCGATTCGTATCTGCCCGCGGGGCACACGCTTTTTGAAGTCCGGTTGCTGGCGATTGAAAAACAATTCCGCGGCGCGCAGGTGCTTCAGGGATTGCTCGCTTTGCTGTGGCAGCATGGAATCGAGAAAGGTTACAGCATGGCGGTGATCTCGGGAACGACGCGCCAGTTCCGGCTGTATCAGCATCTTGGTTTTGTGCCGTTCGGGCCGACGGTGGGCACGGGCGAAGCGCAATTTCAACCGATGTATCTGACGATGGAAACGTTTGAAGCCAGCGCGCGCGAGTTCCTGCGTTCCTCGCCCTCGCGCTCGTTTCAAGCGGGCGCGGTGAATTTTCTTCCGGGACCGGTTGCGGTGCGACGCCAGGTGCGCCGGGCTTTTGAACAAGCGCCGGAGTCGCATCGCGGCCAGGCATTCATCAAAGATTTTCACGCCACAAAAAAAATCCTCACCGGGCTCGTGCAGGCGCGGTACATGGAACTGCTGCTCGGTTCGGGCACGCTGGCCAACGATGTGATCGGGGCGCAATTGTCGCTGGGATCCATGCCGGGAATCGTGCTCGTCAATGGTGAATTCGGTCAGCGGCTCATGGATCATGCCCGGCGTTTTCAACTGAAGTTTCAAACGATTCAATCGGAGTGGGGCCGCCCGCTGGATTTATTGGCGGTTCGAAAAGCGCTCGAAAAATCTCCCGGGATCGGCTGGCTTTGGTGCGCGCATTGCGAAACGTCCACCGGTGTGCTCAATGACATCGATACACTGAAAGCATTGTGCGCGGAATTTCAGGTGAAGCTGTGCGTGGACTGCATCAGCTCCATCGGGACGCTGCCCGTGAATCTCTCCGGAGTTTATCTGGCATCGGGTTCCAGCGGCAAAGGGCTGCGATCATACCCGGGCATTGCGATGGTTTATTACAATCACGAAATCGAATCGCAACCGGAACGCCTGCCGCGCTATCTGGACCTCGGCTATTACGCGGAGCAACAGGGCGTGCCGTTCACATTCTCCTCCAATCTGCTGCACGCGCTGCATGCCGCCATCAAACACATCGATTGGGAAAAGCGTTTTGGCGAGATTGAAAACCTTTCGGAATTTCTGCGTGGGAAGCTGGAGGAAATGGATTTCACGCTCGTCGGACGCCAGGCGCGAACTTCTCCCGCCGTGGTGACGATTTCGCTGCCGGAGGAAATGAGTTCCACCCGGATTGCGGAACTGCTCCACGAATCAGGTTATCTTGTCAGCTATGCGAGCGAATATCTGCGGAAGAAAAACTGGATGCAGATTTGTCTCATGGGCGAATGCACGCGCGAAAAAACGGTTTCACTGCTGAATGCACTGAAACGAATCTGTCTCAAACAAACGCTCGCGCAGAACGAGGCCTGGCAGCAGGACTGACCTCCCTCGTTTCTTGCGCTTGCTGCGGCTCCGTAGTTGCCACGCAGTTGAAATGAGGACCGGCAAAACGCAGAGACGCAAAGGCCGCTGAGTTGCGCTGAGAAGGATTCGGTTTTCCAGACCACTGAAGGGTGGAGTTCCGGTTGAGTTTGAAAACTTTGCGATGCTCCGCGTTCTCAGCGCATCTGCGTTGATTGGAATAAATCAACTGCCTGGCTCCGGCTCCATGTGGCCAAGGGGTTTGACGACAAGCCAGATGCGCAACTCGCATCGCCCGATTCGCGAGAATCGTTTCGCGCTCAGCAACGGATTTGAACTGATTTACATTCCGCCCGCCGCTGCTTCCTTCGCGAGGAATTGATCTTTGATGTAAGTCCGGAAGTACGCGTCTTTGCGGGGCGCGGCCAACAGGCCTTGATATCGGAAATTGGGAACGCCTTCAAAACAAACGGCGGGCGAATTGCGGAACTTCACATACAACTTGCGGCCGGCAATCACATAACCCACCGACTCGATCTTATCGGCATTCACCGCGGTCATCTTCACGGGTCCTGGATTCATCATAAGTGCTCCTCTCGCTGATGCTGCTCTTTGTAGAACAACTCCCCGGAGCCGTCGAGTGAATTTCGGGAAACATTCCGGATCGGGGCGTGATTGAAAGTGGGTGACGCAAACGGCAGGACGCGGACAGTCTTTCTGGTAGCGGTTGCCGCGCTGCGGCAGCCCGGGCGCGCCGTTCCGCGCCCGTCCGGAAAAGCGTGAGTCACTCAAACGGCGCGAAGAACCCGTTCGCGCCGGCGGCTCGCAGCGCGAGCCGCGCTACCTACCCGGGTCCAACGATCAAACGCGTACCTCGCCGAAACTCCATCACCCACTTTCAATCACGCCCACCGGATCGCGAAATGCACTCCGCCCGGATTGGGCGTCAGCAATGGAAACTCGCCGAATGATTTCTCGCGCTACAGCATCGCTGGATTTCTATCAAGATTCGAACCTCCAACGGGTTTCAAATTCATTGGTGCCGTTGCCGAACTGAGCGTAAGCTGGAGCCGCAGTTATGAGCGACTCATCGCAGTTCCCCGTTTCAAAAGAAAAAGATTCATCCCATTGCCTCACGCGTTCTGTTGTCGATGCGCTCGCCGCCGAACCGACCCTGGAAGCCATTACGATTGATCGTGCTCAACAAACCATTTCCGTGGCGACGCTGGGAAAGACCGACGAACCGCGAATCGCACAAGCCGTCGCGGGCAGCATTCAGAAAGCATATCAGTCCGGACCCGAAACGCGTTGCCGCCTGCTCGAAGGTGAAGAGGAATGCCACACCTGTGACGCGCCGCTTTCTCCGGAGGAACGCCGGAAAATCTCCATCCAACGCCAGGGTGACCAAACCACCATTGCACGAGTCACTTGCCCGACCGCGCCAAAGTTCTGGCGCTGGCGCAATCTGCCCTGGCCTAAAGTCGTTCCACGCGAACTCGAATTCATCGAGGACGAGGAACACATCGACGAACATATCAACGAATGGAAAGCGCAACTCGTTCTTGCCGTCGCCTGCGGCATTCTTGGATTGCTCGCGGCATACGCTGTTCCCTCGGCGTGGCGGGTTCCTGTTTTTCTGCTGAGTTATGTCGCGGGGGCGTGGTTTCCTGCCGAAGAGGTCTGGGAACGATTACGGCAGCGCGCGATTGATGTTCATTTTCTCATGATCGCGGTTGCGGCAGGCAGCGCCAGCATCGGCGCCTGGGGCGAAGGCGCGACCTTGCTGTTTTTGTTTTCGCTGTCCGGCGCGCTGGAACATTTCGCTTTGGGCCGAACTCAAAAAGAAATTCGCTCGCTCTTTCGCGAAGCTCCGAAAGTGGCCACGGTGATCGATTCGGAAGGAACGGAACGCGAAGTCAATGTCGAATCCCTGCGGCCAGGAATGCAATTGCTGGTCAAGCCCGGCGCGCAATTTCCCGTCGATGCCGAAATCACCAAAGGCAAAACCTCCGCTGATGAATCCAATCTGACGGGCGAAGCCACGCCCGTGGACAAGAACGTCGGTGACACCGTCCTCGCCGGAACGATCAATCTCTGGGGCGCGGTTGAAGCTTCCGTGCTGCGTCCGGCTGCGGAAAGCGCGCTGCAAAAAATCATTCGGCTGATCAAGGAAGCTCAGCATCAGAAAGCGCCGGCGCAACAGTTCACCGACAAGTTCAGCACGTATTACACTTACATCGCGCTCGGCCTTTCCTCGGCGATGTTCTTTGTCTGGTGGCTGGTGCTGGGTTACGCGCCCTTCACCACGGACGCCGCGGAACGCAGCGCTTTTTATCGAACCATGACGCTGCTGGTCGTGGCTTCGCCGTGCGCGCTGGTGTTGTCCATTCCCTCGGCGGTATTGGCGGCGATTGCCTGGGGCGCGAGTCACGGAATTCTGTTTCGCGGCGGCGCGGCGGTGGAAAAGCTCGCGGAGATAGATTCCGTCGCACTGGACAAAACCGGCACGCTCACGACCGGCGAATTGCGCGTGGAAAAAGTCGAAAGCTTCCCGGCTGGTAAGGAAACGGAAATTGCGCGGCTCGCGTATTCGCTCGAAAAACTTTCTACTCATCCATTGGCTCGCGCGATCACCCGTTACGGCAAACAGGAAAAACTGGAGCCGATCGCTTTCGACCATTTTGAATCAGTAACCGGCCACGGCTTGCGCGCCATTCGTAATGGCGTGGAATGCGTTCTTGGCCGTCGCGATTGGCTGGCGACTGAATCGCGCATGGAAATCATGTCTCGAGTTCCCGCCACCGAAGCAGGCTTTTCTGAAATCTGGCTCGCAGAAGGTGATTTGCTTGGGCGAATTGTTTTACGTGATGACATTCGTCCGCAATCGCGAACGGTGATTGAACAACTTCGTGAAGAAGGTTTGCGCACGATTGTTTTGACCGGTGATCGCCGTGCGACTGCCGAGCATTTGAAAACCGAGCTTCACCTTGATGATGTCCGCGCCGAACTGAAACCCGAAGACAAGGTTGCCGCCATTCGCGATCTGAACGGTCTAAACCGGAAAGTCGCAATGATCGGTGACGGCGTAAATGACGCGCCCAGCCTGGCGATGGCGCATATCGGCGTGGCCATGGGCGCGCGCGGTTCTGATGCGGCGTTGGAACAAGCGGACGTCGTGTTGATGCACGACCGATTGGAAAATTTCCTCGCCGCGTTTCGATTAAGTCAGCGCGCACGAAGGATCATCCGGCAGAACCTTTTTATTTCTCTCGGAACCGTGGCGGTGTTGGTGACGTTTGCGATTCTCGGAAAAATTCCGCTGACGCTGGGCGTCGTCGGCCACGAAGGGAGCACGGTGGTTGTGGTGATGAACAGCCTTCGGTTGTTGTTTGGAACGTCGGAGATCAATCAGGCTTCAACATCGCAAAGCGCTTAGGTTCTTTTGCGAGAAACAACCAAAAACCTGGACCGCATCAGGACCGCGGCAATCGCGGCCACAGCCAGGATAATCAATCCCGATTTTCTGATATGATACCACTTCAGGCGTTGATCGAATTTCGATTGGAGTGTCTGAACTCTGGCCTGCGGATATCCAAAATCAGCCGCCATTTTCAGGATGTGTTTTGCGGATTCCATTGATCGTGTAGCTGCTTCGATTGCGGCATAGTCATAGAGCAGACTCGCAACCGCTGCATCGGGTGGCTTTACAAATTGCAATCGCTCCCTCAATTGATACTGAATGGCATTGGCCAAGTCCTTCGGTGACATTTTCAGATTTCCCACTGCGATTTCGTCTTTAATGTCTCCCGGTTGAAGTTCAAGCACCGAATGTTTTTCGAAATAGCTGTGATCCTGTTCCTGGTGGATTTTTGCTTCGAGGATTTTAACGTGCAGCCATTCCGTTCCGTTGTGATCCATCGGATTGCGTCGGATGCCTTCCTTGATCCAATGCAGCGCTTCAGTGTTGTTTCCGGAAAGCTCAAAAGCCGTTCCCAGATTTGCAGCGATGAAAAAATGTCCCGGCTGTTCCCGTTCCAGGTTTGAAAGCAGATCGACAGCTTCCGTGCTTCGGCCCAGGTACATCAATGCTACGGCGTAATCGCTGCGGTCATTGAAATTGGTTGAGCCGCGGAGCTGACTTTCCATTTCAACTCCGTCGTGTGCAAGGCTGGTCGCCAAAGCAGCCCGCAAGCCCGGCCATCCACCGATATACGAGCCGTTTCCGCCGCCATACTTTGTGCCGCTCCTATTGAGGCAGGCCCAGGAGAAATGTGTATAGAGAAGGATCGTAAGACTGCACAGAATGACTTTCATGTCTGGTTCGACCGCGATCAGTCAAAATCGTCATGCGCCGCCCCGTCTTGAAATCCTGCTCAATTCGGCCGCGCCGAAATTTCCAGCATTCGCTCAATCGGCAGACGCGCGCGTTCGATGATTTCCGGCGGCAGTTCCACTCGCGGCGAAAGATTCTTCATGCAATCACGCAGCTTCGGCAGCGTATTCATCTTCATGAATTTGCATTCGCTGCAACGGCAGTTGTCCGATGGCATTTGCATCACGTTGAACGTGGGCGTGCAGATGAATTCCTTGTCGGGACATTCCTTCTGCATGCGATGAATGATTCCGGATTCGGTGACGATCACGTATTTCTTCGCCGAATCGGTTTTGCAGAACGTGATCATTTTTTCGGTGGAACAGACCGCGTCCGCGAGATCGCGCACTTCGCGCAGGCTTTCCGGATGGACAATGATCTTCGCATCGGGAAATCGTTCCTTCAGTTGCAGAATGTTGTCGCGGCGAAACTCGACGTGCGCGTAACAATTTCCTTTCCAGAGCGTCATCGGCCGGCCGGTTTTTTCCATCACCCACTGACCCAGATTTTCATCGGGAATGAAGAGCAAATCCTTGTCCTTCGGCGCGGCGTTCACGATTTTCTCCGCGTTGCCGCTGGTGACAATCACGTCGCACAAGGCCTTCACCGCCGCGCTGCAATTGATGTACGCAATGGTCCAGAAATTTGGATTGGTCTTCTGCAATTCGGCGAGCTTGTCCGCCGGGCAGCTTTCTTCAAGCGAACAACCGGCGTTCGCGTCGGGCAGAATCACGATCTTGTTCGGGTTCAAAATTTTCGCGGTCTCCGCCATGAAATGCACGCCGCAGAAGACGATGACGTCTGCGTTTGTCTTGGCCGCCTGCTGCGCAAGGCCCAGAGAATCGCCGACAAAATCCGCCACGTCCTGGATTTCCGCGATCTGATAATTGTGCGCCAGAATAACGGCGTTCAGCTTTTTCTTCAGTTCGAGGATTTCTTGTTTGAGCGGTTCCGCTTCGGAGGCTGGCAGCGGCTTGCGAAGCTGGAGGGACTCCGGTCCGAGTGGCTGGATTTCGGTCGTGTTAATCACGTGAACAGGCTACCGCCCGGCGAATAAAGCGTCAATTCCTGCTCGGGCCGGTTCGGCCGGGGCTCGGACTTCCATTTGCGTGATGCGGAACCGGAAATGCGCACGCGGACTGAAGTCCGCGCTCGGGGTGCTTTCGGGTAAACCCTTCTTGCCGCCGCCTCGTTCGACGTTTAGTTTCGCGCGCATCCATGAATGAGATTCTGGTCATTGGCCATCGGAACCCGGACACCGACGCGATCTGCTCCGCCATCGGTTACGCGGAATTCAAACGGCGCACCGGAATGCCGGAGGCCGTGGCCGCGCGCTGTGGCGAGACCAACGACCGGATCGATTTCGTCCTGAATACCTTTGGGGTTTCCGCGCCGAAATTCGTTGCCGACGTTTCACCGAAGGTTTCCGATGTCATGCAACGCCGGATGATGAGCGTCACTCCGGAATCCACTGGCGCCGAGGCTCTGCAACTGATGGACGAACGCAATATCCGGATTCTTCCCGTGCTGGATGCAAATCGTCATTGCCGCGGATTGCTCTCACTGTTCAAGCTCAGCAAATTTCTGTTTCCCGCAGCCAATCGGCTCGTCGATTCGCGTCGCGTTTTTTCCACATTGAACAGTCTGGCGAAAACGTTGCAGGGCGAAATGCCGGTTTCGTTTGAAGCGGATCGTGAGGAAGACCTGATCATGTTCATCGGCGCGATGAGCCTCGAATCGTTTGCGGAACGACTCGAAACTTTCCTGCGCGAAAAGCTGATCGTGGTGGTTGGTGACCGGCAGGACATTCAGGAAACCGCCATTCAGGAAGGCGTTCGGCTGCTGATCGTCACCGGCGGATTGAAGGTCGAAAAACGCCTGTTGGAACTCGCGAAACGCAAACGCGTGAGCATTCTCACTTCGCCGCACGATACCGCGACGACTGCCACTTTATCCCGCGCCGCAGTGGCGGTGCGGCATGTTTTGAATGAAGAATTTGTCTGCTTCCGCGAGAACGCTCCGCTGGCGATTGTGCAGGACGAAGCGACCACTTCCGGCCATCAGATTTTTCCGGTGCTGGACGAAGACGGACGAACTGTAGGCCTCCTTTCCAAAACGGATTTTCTGAAAACGGTTTCGCGGAAACTGATTCTCGTCGATCACAATGAACTCTCGCAGGCGGTGCAGGGCGCGGGTGAGGTCGAGATCATTGAAATCATCGACCATCATCGCATCGGCGCTTTGACGACGCAGCAGCCGATTCTTTTCCGCAACGAACCGGTGGGATCCACGAGCACAATTGTAGCGGATTGTTTCTTTCGCTTTAACGTGCCGCTGCCGGCGCCGATTGCGGGTCTGCTGCTGGCCGGCGTGGTTTCGGACACGTTGAACCTGACGTCGCCGACCACCACGTCGCGCGATTCGGAAATCTTGAAACGGCTGGAGGAACTGGCCGGTGTGAATGCCCGTGAGTTCACGGAAAAACTCTTTGCGTCCGGCTCATTGCTGACGCTGAAATCCGCGCCCCAGGCGATCACCACGGACTGCAAAGAGTATCGCGAGAATGGCGTTACGTTCAGCGTCGCGCAGATCGAGGAAATCGGCTTTGACCAGTTCCGGAAGCGCAAAACGGAACTGATGCAGGCGCTGGAAGCCTATCGCAACAGCCGCGGTTATTATTTCTCCGCGCTGTTGATTACGGATGTCACCTCGCAGAATTCCTTGCTGCTGGTGGTCGGCGACGAAGAGTTCGTTGATCGCATCAATTACCCGAGCATTGAACCGGGAATTTTTGAATTGCTGGACGTCGTGTCGCGCAAGAAACAACTGTTGCCCTTCCTGACGCACTCCCTCCGCCAACGCGCTTCCATCTCCGGAAAATAGTCCGTTCGGAAAGGCGAGTTACACGAGTCTCTAAACTGGAACGATGCCGTTCATTTGTTGGGGAGCGCAGCCGCCCTGGCTGCAGTTCGACGCGCCCCGCGCCGAACCGAGTGGCTCACAGCAGCACTAAACGGTTCGTACATCCCGTTCGCATTCCAAAGTTCACGGGTTCAATGCGCGAAAAGATGTTTCGGAGAAATTCTCTGACGGAAGAAACCAATGCTTGCCATGTGCGGTGTTGGGGAATTGAGCATGAACCGGAAGGGAAGCGGTAGGCCGGCCTGCCGCTGGTGTTTTCGAACCCATTCAGGAGCTTGGCCCCGCGTTGATCCTGCCACTGGTGTGAAAGGGCTGGAGAAAGTCCGCACTGAATGGAGCTTGATCACGCTGGCCTATAATCTCAAATGCGTGTTGAACCTGGTCAGCTTTGAGAAACTGATCGCCGCCGTGGCCTGAAAGTCCAGTGACCAGCGCCGATCCGTCAAAAATCACGCTTCTGTGTTCCGATAACTTCCCGAACCGCTCCAATCACGAAACACCGTCCCACCTTTCCATCCGCAGAAAACTTCCGCTCCAAATCAAAATCATCTTCCCAGACATCGTTCCGATCGAGAGTTTTTACACAGGCTCACGCATGGTTAGGCCACTCTCTCCGTTGTAACATCTGTCTCATCCTTCCATTTTTCCAGAATCACTCCTGGCTCACTAATCGGCTCTACCGTCACCTCGGAGACGATGCGAATGTGGGTCACCAACTGTCGGAGTCGCCGCCAACTCCGTGCCCGCAACCCCGAGGCAATGTTGGGTGGCAACTCGCACTCAGTGCCAGAACTCAATGTAAACCTTACGTATGTCCATCCCATAACACTATTCCCCCCAATCCGTATGGTTTTTGCGCCGATCAGAACCTTCCGAATATCTCGCAATCGCACACTGTCCGTGGCTTTGCCATCCTGCCAGCGCAGCGTAGAGCTATCACAGGATAGCTTCAGCCTGTGGCCAAAGAGAAGATCGCGAATCCAAAACAAAGAAAACAAGCCCAGAAATATGACTGGAACATAAAGAGAAGCGCCCGCCCCAAACTTCACTGCCAGCCAAATGCCCGCAACGACGAAAGCCATATTCACCGCCGCCACCCAGCGAACGCGATGATCGTAGATAGTCAGCGGCTTATTGGAGTTAGCTGACATGGTGGCCTAACGACACGGGTGAGCGACAGCCGCTGACAGCGCACTCGCTACTGCAACCACAGCGGTCTGCAACCCATCACCGTCCAAACCGAAACGCATAGCGGCTGTTCGCTCCACCCGATTGTTAGCAGCCCGTTTAAAAAGCCACAGTTTTTCGATTTGTTTGAAGTGAGTATGCTGTGGGAACGATGAGGGAGAATAATACTATAAATCCGGCGATCCCCAGCAACACAGTCAACGCAACGATTGTTTTCAGGCCGGTCA
Source organism: Verrucomicrobiia bacterium (assembly GCA_035765675.1). Taxonomy (GTDB): domain Bacteria; phylum Verrucomicrobiota; class Verrucomicrobiia; order Limisphaerales; family DASXHY01; genus DASXHY01. The sequence goes on along the minus strand of DASTXC010000114.1, from coordinate 2 downwards.
CT
>DASTXC010000113.1:0-23679 GCA_035765675.1 Verrucomicrobiia bacterium | reverse complement strand
CATTGTGTAAAGCAGCGGGCGTGATCTGGAAGCACAATTGGCTTCGGCATTCGGCCATCAGCTATCGCATCGCTCTGACGGGCGATATTCCCCGCGTCGCCGATGAAAGCGGAAATTCACCTTACGTCATTCGAAAAAATTATCTGAACCGCCGCAAACCATGGCAGGCGGCACAATGGTTTGGAATCATGCCCGGTACTGTGCCCGGCGAAATCCAAATTCCGACTCCCGAAGAAGCAAAAGCAACGGTGGCCGCGATGATTACACCATTAACTCCACGCTCATTGGCAGCGTGATACTCGGGGTGTAATCTGAATTTATTGACGTTCCCCGTCAGGTGCATGAACGAAACATTGCCGAATTCATCCACCGGAACTTCAAGCGCTGAATCTCCTGATCAAAAGTTTGTCAGCGGAGCCAGGCTGCTGGAACTGCTATTTTCCGAGGAATCCCGTCCCACGTTGCGCTGGTTGCGGGAGCAACAGGTTGCCCGGCGCATTCCCTTCGTAAAGATCGGGCGCTTCGTCTTTTTCTCTCCGCAACAGGTGCGTCGCTCGCTCGAAAACAAACAAAACTGAAATACTTTAGCCTTGGACACCTTTTGTCTGACTCCTTCCATTAAGTTCTGAACTTATGGTAGTAATAGAGTTTTACGTTCCAGCTTTGTTGGAATGTAACCAGCAGTTTGTCGGTTCCGGTTTACCCCGCCTCTGATTCTTCGCGGTGTAGCTAATCCCCCGTTTCAACTCTGTTCGGCTGTTCAAGCAGCCGAAGATTCCGCGCCGTCGGATGACGCCGCGCTCCGAAACATAACCAAAAAATCGATAGAAAATGAATAATAGGTTCCTCACGCCTGATCATTCAGAAGATCATTCCCAAACTATTCAACTGTTGGAGCTTTCCGCTATTCGCTGTGATTGCGGAACGCAAATTCGTGCAGCCCTCAATGAAAACACCGTCACTGAATACGCCGAAGCAATGCTGGCAGGAGCCACGTTTCCCGCAGTCATCGTGTTCCACGACGGCAGCCAATACGTCTTAGCCGATGGTTTCCATCGACTGATGGCCAACGCTCGGCGCGGCACCTTGCATATCCGCGCTGAAGTGCGGCAAGGAACAAAGTCCGATGCCTTGAAATATGCCCTTCAGGCCAACAGCAAACACGGCCTGAAACGAACCAACGCCGACAAACGTCGTTCGGTAAAACTGGCAGTCACCGAATGGCCGTCGCTCAGTAACCGCGAAATCGCGCGCATCTGTGCCGTACACCACGATCTGGTCGGCGAAGTGCGTCAGGATCAACTGGCGGAATCCGCCAGTTCGATTCCAGCAATCCGAGTGGGTGCCGACGGACGGCAACGTCGTTCGGTGCGCAATGGAACCTCGACCGCCACAACGTCGAAGAATTGTTCTCTAAAAAAGGAAACGGGACTCGAACTTCGGAATGGCGCTGAGTCATGGGAATCGCTCTGCGATAAAACTCTCAAAGCCCAAATCGAAACCAACAATGACGAACTGGAGGAAATTCTTTCCCGTCCACTTTCGGGCATTCAGGAAGCGGCCGCTTATCACTTAAATATTGCGCGCGACGATGCCGAATTGATTCTCGCCGCGTTGCGTGAAAACACCTTCGACCTGCAACAGCTTCTGGCGGCGGTGGTTGAACTCAAACTTCTGATGCAAGTGCTCGAAGCACTGGCGCGCCGTAGCGCCGGGGCCACAGCTCACAATTAACGTTTCACCTTTATTACCATGAATAAAACAAATCTCCCCAACCCCAATCAAAACCAACGCAGCATCGCCCGGCGTATTGATGAGATCGCGTCCAGTGCGATGGAACTGTTCAAATCCGCTGGCGGATTTGAATCGGAATTGGCGGTCGCGCAGGTCATCTCCGACCTGCGCGTCGCGCTCACACCAGAACTGATGCAGCCCGTCATAACGCTGATGAATACCGATCTGGGCTTTCGCACGGATCGTGATCCGAGAATCACGCCTCGCGATAAAGACGGAAATCCGATGATCCCCTACTCCGTCGAAGTCGTTCGCGAATGTTTCATCGAATCGAAGTTGCGCGGCTTTCATGCCGTAGGCAATGAATGGAACATCATCGCAGGCCGATTCTACGCCTGCAAAAGCGGCTTCCGTCGCAAGGTCACGCAATGGCCGGGTCTCACGGATTTCAAAGACAACTATGAAGTTCCGCGTCTCGTCGGTGACAAAGGCGCGGTCGTAAAATGTCGCGCGACCTGGAACAAGGATGGCATTGCACAGAGCATCGAACGGGAAATTCCCGTGCGCGTGAATCACGGGATGGGTTCCGATGCCATTCTTGGCAAAGCACAACGAAAGCTGCTCGCCGCAGTTCACGACCGGCTCACTGGCGTAGTTACGCCCGAAGGTGAAGCCAATGAAGAAATCGAAATCACCGCGACGGCACCAAAGCCTTCTGTGCGCTTCGCGGAAACCAAACCCGCAACGGAACCAGCACCTGTAAAAGCCGAAGAGCCCGCGAGTCTGACGTCACAACAGGAACTCGCGCAAATCGTCGCGACCGCCGGATTCAACTTCGATGACTTCGCTACGTGGGGTCACGAAACCGGCAATCTCACACCGGAACAATTGGATGGCATCACGAGCTTCGATGATCTGCCTGAAGCCATTGCCAAACGTTTCATCGGAGCAAAGACCGGATTGTTGCGCGGACTCCGCGCCGCCGCGCCGGTGGGAAAGGCATAATCATGTTCATTGCAGAACAGTTTCCGCTGATCGAAAGCAGCGAGGGCATTTTCTACAACATGCCCGCGCCGCAATATCACAGCGCACCGGGTGTTTCGAATTCGATGTTGAAACATCTGGCTCGCAGCCCGGCCCACTTGAAAACCTACCTGAAACAGCCGTCGGAACAAACTCCGGCGATGCTGTTCGGGTCGGTCGTGCATCAACTGCTGTTGGAGCCGGACAAAGCGCCTTTCTGGGCGGTACGTCCGACGGGTTTGGATGGGCGCAGCAAGGAAGGCAAGGAATGGAAAGCGCGCATTGGTGATCAACCGGTTCTGGATCAAGCCGAATGGCAGAACATCCAGGGCGCGGCCGCCAGCGTTCAGTCACATCCAACGGCTCGGCTCGCCTTGGCAGCGGGTCGTTCGGAAGTCAGCGTGTTCCGCAGATTCAATCTCGGGCGTTCCGTGTTGCGGCGCGCCCGGATTGATTTCGTGAACAACGGCAATGCGCTCGTGGACATCAAAACCACGGACGACGCTCGTCCGGACGCCTTTGCCCGAACGATCTTCAATATGCGTTATCACGTTCAGGCCGCGTATTACCTGGACATCTGAAATGATTCGCTGCCGGAAGGTGAAACGCCGAAAGATTCGTTTGTGTTCATCGCTGTCGAGAAATCGGCTCCGTACGCCGTCAGCGTTTTTGACCTTTCCCGGGCAGCGATCAACGAAGGTCGCAAGGAATACATCCGCCTCCTGCAACTCTACATGGAATGCCGGGAACAGGATCATTGGCCGGCTTACAATCCGGATATTCAGGAAATCAGTTTGCCCGGTTGGGCATTGAAGCGAGGAGAATTTTCATTCGCTGCATGAAAGACACATCTGTCACGTTCTGCGTCTTGGGTTTGCCGCGCCCCGCCGGAAGCAAACGCGCATTCGCGATCAAAAAGCAGGGACAGCCCACCGGCAGAATTGCCGTCGTGGATGCCTGCAAAGATTCGCGCGAATGGAAAACCATCGTCTCACGCGAAGCGGCCATCATCATGAATGAGGAACATCGAAAGATGTTTCTTGGACCGGTGCGTTTGTCGGCGATCTTCTATATGCCGCGACCGAAAGGTCACTATCGCACCGGCAAACAGGCCGCGGAATTGCGGCGCACTGCGCCGGAATTTCCGATCACCAAACCTGATCTCTTGAAACTCACGCGTGCCGTTGAGGACGCGCTCACCGGGATCGTCTGGCGCGATGACGCGCAGGTCGTCGATCAACGCTTGGAGAAACGGTATGGCCGCCCCAGCTGCACGATTCAAGTGGAGGATTTGAATGCTGACGCAATCGCAGGCTAAGGCGCTGGTTCAACGCGGCATTGAACGCGGTTGGATTCGCCTCCCTTCCGCCCCGAAGCGCAATGCGGTTGAAGATGAATACCGCCGACGTATTCGATTGTGCATGGCTCGGCTTCGAGCTGAACAAAAAAGCGAAGACACTTCCAGGTTCCCGCCCCGCGTCCGGAAAAAGCGATGTCGCAAAAGCAATGTCTCCCCGACCTAACGGATTTCCCGACCTGATTCTTACGCTCGACGCATTGAAGGATCACGGAATCGAAGTTCCGCTGCCCGTTGCAGAAATAATCTGGCGCAGTGCGCGCGCGTTTCAAATCAAAACGCCAGACAATCGGGCCTGGCGTGAAAGCATTTTCCAAACTGCCCGACACAATCATGAACGAGTTCAACAATCGCGGAATTCTGTTCCGCAATTTCCGTAAGACACAACCCAAGCATCCTGATTGGATCGGTGAAGCGACCATTGACGGCCGCAAATTCAAAATCGCTGGCTGGAAGAAGACCGGTCGTCGCGGCGAGTTTCACAGTCTGGCATTCACTGAAGCTGAAAACGAATCATCCGAACACGCCATGCCCGCAGTTCCGGTACTCACTGCGGCGAGTGAAGAGAACGACATTCCGTTTTGACCTATGGAATCAAAAATCTGTCAGCAATGTAAATTCTGGTCATTGTGGCCGGAGCAGCCCAATCCGCAATTCGTGGTCGGTGATTGTCGCCGTCATGCGCCGCAAATCTTTCCCTCACGCGATCACCGTTTCATCACCAAATTCCCCAGCACCAAACACCGCGACTTCTGCGGTTCGTTCAAAGCCAGAGCCTCGGACTGAATTCGTTCATGCCCAATCGTTACATCCGTGAAGGCATCATCGAAAGCGAAGCAGTCAATTCGCTCAGTTGGCAGGCCGAAGTTTTCTATCGTCGTTTGATCAACCGCGTGGACGATTTTGGCCGTTACACGGCGCATCCAGCGTTGCTACGCGCCTCACTTTTTCCTTTGCAGCTTGAGAAGGTTCGCGAGACCGACATACCACGCTTGCTCCTTGAGTGTGAGCAGGCCGGGTTGCTGTTCGTTTATGCGACCAACGGGAAGCATCTTCTCGTTCTCAATAAATGGGAGAAAGGACGCGCCAGTGTTTCACAATACGATCCGCCATCGGATGAAGTCGCCGCCAAATTGGATCAAAAGGAATACCTCGGCACCGGCGTACACATGGGGTCAAAGGTGGGCGGCGTCGGACAGTTGGGGACAGCCGTCCCCAATCGGAGTTCGCCTGTACCCAAGCTGGGGACAGCCGCGCTCGACTCCGACTCCGCCTCCGATCCCGGTACCGACTCCGATTCCGATTCCGACACCGACGCCGTCTCCGCAAGCAGCGCCCAGCGAGCGACCGGATTTGCGGAACATCCCAGCGAACGTGAAGTGCTTTTCGAAGCCCACCGAATCGGGTTGGCCGAGTGGAAAGCACGCGATTGGTTTAATGAGATGGAAGGCTGCGGCTGGCTGGATCATCAGCATCGCCCCATCGTTTCATGGCGAGCGGTGTTGAGGCGAATCAAGGTGAAATGGGAGGCAGACGGACGACCGGCGGGACCGCCGTCAGCCTCGCGCCAATCTTCGGGCAAACGCGCTTCGCCTGAAGCCAACCAGACCCAAGAAGTTTTGGAAATCCCGCGATTATGATCGAAGAACCAACGAAAACGCCAGGTGACATTCTGGCAAAATCCTTTGCGCAACTGCGGCAGCAGATTGACGCGTTGACACCAGAAATCCGGGCCGAACGAAAACGACATGCTGATGAGATTGCACAGCGACAACGACAAACTGCGATTACGCAGTTGCTCAATGAAAGCAAAGCGCCGGAACGCCAGCGGCAGAACCGCAATCTGGATCGCAGCGGCCCTTGGGCCGTTACAGAACAAAAAATCCTCTCCAAGCTCGGCAGCGGATTTTTCATCGGTCTGATCGGCACTCGCGGCGGTGGCAAGACGCAATTGGGCGTTGAAGCGATTCGCCGCTGTTCACGCGATTTGAAACGATCACGGTTCTGCACTGCAACCGAGTTCTTCATCGAAATCAAAAGCTCCTACAACAGCGAAGAAAACTCCGAAAAGAACGTGCTGGATCGTTTCACCAAACCGCAATTGCTGGTGATTGATGAAGTCGGGCAGCGTTCAGAATCTGAATGGGAGAATCGCCTTTTGTTTGAGCTTTTGAACCGCCGTTACAACGCCATCAAAGACACGCTTCTGATCAGCAATCAAACCGTTGAAAGCTTCTGCCAATCACTCGGGCCATCCCTCGTAAGCCGAATGCAGGAAACTGGCGGACTGATCGAATGCAAGTGGCCCAGCTATCGGAAATAATCTACCGCTGATTTTTCAGCCTCGCCTTCCCTTTACTCGAATGAAACCAGAATTCCACGAAGATTACATCCATCAGCACACTGATCCCACAGCCGAGCCGTATGCGGATTTCGATTGGAACGAACTCTATGCCTGCCTCGGCGAAGCCGAGGAATTGGACGAAGATTCCAAACTCCGGCTCATCGCTCTGTTCCGACGCATTTTACAGTGGGTGCTTAATACTAATATCAATAATAGAAAATCCGCTGAACTGCTCGGTCGCCGCATCATTGCGTTTGCCTGGGTAATGAATCCAGAATTGTTTGAAGGTAAGTCTATGACTGCCGTAGCCGCGGCATTTGGATTGCACAAGCAGACGCTCAGCCGAACCTGCGCAGAAGCCACGCGCGAATTCGGGATGCAAAACCGCGCTCAGGCTCACGGCTGGAACCGAATCAACGCCCAATCAAAAACGGGTCTCCGCCAATCCTGATTTATTCCTGGCGGCAGTCCGGACAGCAATTCACTTCCAGCCAATATCCACGTATTTTTTCAACGAGTTCGTGATAGCCGTCCACACCTTTAGGTTTCACGAGATAGGAATTTGCTCCCAGATCATACGCCCGGTTCACATCCGTCGGTTCGTCAGAGGAACTCAAAACCGAAACCGGCAGGCGTTTCAATCCTGTTTGCTCCTGAAGCCAGGCCAAAACATCGAACCCGTCCATCCTCGGCATTCGCAAATCCAACAACAACAGCACCGGTAGCGGGTGAGCTTTCCGATCTCGGAAATTCCGCTTCCCGGAAAGATATTGGACGGTCTCCTCTCCATCGCGAACACACTGAATATCCGCGTTGACCTTCGCCTTTTCAAAAGCCATCCGCAAAATGAGTTGATCCTCCGGAGAATCATCAGCAATCAAAACCATTTTGTCTTTCATCCAAATTCCTTTCCCCAACGTCACCAGCTTGGAACGTCGAGAGTATCCGTACCGTTACTGAAATTTGAAAGCGTTATTTCGTTACCTTTTAGAGACAGTTCAGGCAACCGCCTGAAAGTCAGCCCTTTAATAATATAAATAATATAAGGATTTATCGCTGTCTTTCATGGCGCTGGCTCTCAGCTTCCGAAAATTGACGTTCCCCCTGTTGTAGAATGCTCTGCATCGAAAGCCCGCCTGAAATTCCGCCATCGAAACGAGAACGAACGCTCGTTGAGATGAACGAAACGAACCCCGAATGCGTGGAAGGAATCTTTTAGTGAAGCTCGAACTGTTTCAGGTCAGGCAGCAACAAGGCATTCGTATGCCGTCCCGCATTTTTTGAATGTCCCATAAATTTTGCATCCCAAAACACATTTTGACCTGTTCAGTGGCATTGGCGGCTTCGCTCTTGCGGCTTCTTGGAGCGGTTGGCGAACGATTGGTTTTGCGGAGGTCGAAACCTATCCCTCCGAGGTGTTAGCGCGAAATTTCCCCGAAATCCCAAACTGCGGCGACATAACCAAACTCTGCCGCCGAGTGCATGACTGCGAACGAATTGATGATGACCTTTTCTGGTGTCCCCGATGCGACATGGAGTTCGGCGAATGCGCCTGTATCGGAACCGATCAGTTTCTCGATGAGATCGGCTGGCCTGAACTCATTACGGGCGGCGTTCCTTGTCAGCCTGCGAGCCTCATCGGTGAGCGACGGGGAACTGCTGACCAGCGTTGGCTCTGGCCCGACGCTCTCCGAATCATGGGCCAGTTACGACCCCGATTTGGGTTGTTTGAAAACCCGCCAGCGATTCTTAACCTTGAATCTGGACGGGCCTTCAATGGAATCCTCAGTGGATTGGCCCAAATCGGGTATGATGTGCTCTGGGAATGTATTCCCGCAGCCGTCCTTGGTGCGGGCCATCTCCGGGAACGAATCTGGATTCTGGCTGCCGACTCCCACGGCGCGGGATTGGAAAGACACACCGGGCATGTCCAAATCCAAAGGCGGACGGAACCGCATGGATCAGCTGCCGCGCCGGATTTACGCGCTCGAAAAATCACGAGCCAAAAGTGGTATCATCAATCCGGCATTCAGCCTGTGGTTGATGGGCTTTCCTCCGGGCTGGCTCGACAGCAATTAACTGCCGTGGGCAATGCTCTGGTTCCGCAAGTCCCCGCAATTTTCCTGAACGTTCTCTCTCAATTGTGAAAACTCACTGTGCATTTGATAAACTGGTTCCGCTTGCCGAACTGGAAACGCGTCGTCATCCGAAAAACCCAAACACACATTCCGCCGCGCAGATCGCAGCTATCGCGGCTGTTCTCGAAGGCAACGGCTGGCGTCAATCGATTGTGGTTTCCAATCGCAGCGGCCTTATGACGAGGGGACACGGACGACTTGATGCCGCGCTGCTGCTGGGCTTTGAAAACGCTCCCGTCGATTTCCAGGATTACGAAAGTGAAGCCGCTGAAATCGCGGATATGATCGCCGACAATCGCCTCTCGGAACTCTCCGAGATGGACGAGGATCAATTGCTCCGCGTGTTGTCGGAACTGAAAGCCACTGGTCACGACATTGCGCTCACCGGTTTCACTGAAGAAGATTTGGCCAAACTCACCGATCTGACTGATGAAACGGACAAGCTCGAAACCATTCCGCAAATGGAACTTCAGGCGTTCGAGCATTACGACTATTTGATGTTCATGTTTCAGGACATTCGCGATTGGCTGCGCGTGATTCAGTTGCTGAACATCACGAAGGTCAATTTCTCCATCAGCCGCAAAACTCAAAAGATTGGCATTGGCCGTGTTATCAATGGAAAGAGACTTCTTGAACGGTTTGACCATCCGACACGTGATCATGTCGCGGGGCCGGAGCAGCCGAGTGACCACACACAAACTGATTCCGAAAGCGACGCTGGTCGTTCCGGAAAACGAAGTGACCGCGTACGAACCGCTCGGACTTGAAATTGTGGCGATTCCGCCGGAACGCATCGGCGTCAGCGCGGTGCGGAACTGGATCGTGCAGAAGTTTCCCGAAGATGTGGTGATGATGTACGACGATGACGTGACCGGTTGCCGAACCTTGGTCGGTCTGCACAATCGCAATCTCACGCCCGACGAAACTGAAGCGATGGTAGAGAACACCGCGTATTGTGCCGCCGGTGCTGGCGCGCGCCTATTCGGTTGGAATCAGCGACCTGACCCGCGCATGTTGCAGCGCAACGATCCGGTTTCAGTCGTTCACTGGTGCGGCGGCGTTCTCGGGGTTTTCGGCAAGGAAGTTCATTGGGATGAACTGCTGCGATTCAAGTGTGACATCGATTGCTGCCTCACTGAACTTTTGAAGAATCGCATCATCTGGCACGAATCGCGGTTCTGTTTCCTCCAGCAGCGCGACAAGAATCTTGGTGGCAATTCGTTGTTCCGCTCACCCGAACGCATTGAAGCCGAGAAGCGTTATCTCGCTGGGAAATGGAAAGCGCACATCACCATCGACACGTATCAATCCCAGGATCGTGTGAAGATGAATGTTGATAGAAGGCAGCGAGTTGACCTTTGAACAGCTTCCTTCGGTTTCGTTCGCGCAATGATGAGCGGCAAATCTGGAAATTTGGAAACGCGGCCTGCGATTATGAATCCCTCAAACGTATTCAGAGACTCTGGTCATCTACAAATTCATGCTCGTGTTCTCGAATTACCAAAACTGGGCAGGGAGCATGGCGCACCACTTTTTCCGTCGTTCCTCCAGTCAAGAATCGCGAGAACCCCGTGCGCCCGTGATTACCAATCACAATGAGGTCAGTGTTGCTCTCGTGTGCGGCTTTTACGATTTCTGTGTGCGCGACAGTTCCGGTGCGAGTGACTGCCTTGACTGTCGAAACGGCAGCTTCCTTACGCCATTCGGCAAGTTGCTTTGCCATTGCTTCCTGATGCTTCGCGTCCGCTTCCGTCTGTTCCAACAGCTCGACGGCTGGTGAGGGGATCGGAACTATTTCGACAACATGCAAGAGCATCAATTCCGCATTGAATTGACGGGCAAAGTGGATGCCGTAACAAAAGGCTTTACGGGAACAGTCGGAGAAATCGACCGGAACAAGTATCCGCTTGAGCTGGAGTTCGGAAACGGAAATGGGCGGCAGCGTCGAATCCTTTGGCTCGACTTCGAACACCACTTTTCCAGATTGGTTTGACGTTTTCACTTTCATAATCAACTCCTCCGAGTGGACGTGTTTAATTCAAAGACTCGGTCTTAAAACGAGCTGAGCCCCAGACGTACCCTAAAGCGGATCGTCATCCGTGCAACCCAGGCGATTGAAGATTCTTTGGGATGCTTTTTCAGCTATTTCGCCAGTGATCAGGATTACATCTTCTCTGGAAGCATTCGCCCCACGCATTAAAGCAGCGACCGCCCACAGATTTCTTGAATGTTACGTCGGTTCTTTATTGCTGCCATTAGTGCCAGGCGGTTTGCCCATGAATCCGGCTTCAAACTTTCTGTCCGTGCAGATGGCGGGTTCCCGTGCCGCGGTACCGGCTGGAAAAATAGGAGGCAGATAGAAAGAAAACAAATGGACAAACAGAGCATGAAACCAAAATCGCAAAACAAATCCTCCACCAAACGCGCACGCAAAACCAAGGTTCAAATCATTACTACCGATCTCACTGGATCAACCCACTGGGACGATCCCTACGCGCTGGCCTGTCGTGGAGACGGTCTTGAGTTCACCGGTTGGTATGTGTTCGGGTTCAAGACCAAGGAAAGACGCGAAGCGGAAATCAATGAGATCACTCGCGGCATTGACGTAATTGAACGCCGCGTAAATCAGCCAGTCATCATCGACGGCAAACAGGCATTCTCAACCCGTTGGACGAAAGGCGGTGTGCGATGAGTCCCGAAACCAAACGCGGCTACAATCTGTTCGAAGTTGCCAGTTGCCTTCAAAAAGCCATTCGCCGTGGCGAAACGGCGCTCGCCGGTTACATGGCCATTGAATTGTTCGAAAGCGGCTTTCACGAATACTGCTGGAAACGCCTGCTCACCATCAGCGCCGAAGATTGCGCCGGGGTCATCACTCAGGAAATCAAAGCCCTGTACGACAGCTTCACATTGATTAATAATGGAGCGAAAAAACCACGCGCTCGCATCTTCATCTCCAAAGCTGTGATCGTATTGTGCGAAGCCCGCAAGAATCGCGATGCCGATCATCTGCAAAACTTCGTTTACGACCGCGAAATGATTGATGCCCGCGAACTGCTTAAATCCATCAGCGAAGCGCGCCAGAATCCCGAGAACATTCCCCTGCCTGATTACACCTTTGATGTCCACACGCGCAAAGGCCGGATGAAGGGCAAAACCAAAGCTGATTTCTTTCAGGAGGAATTTGCTGCATTGAAGCCGCGCGACACCGGAATGTTCGATCACTTGGTTCAGGAGGCGCGGCGATGAAAGTGCCAGATCAATCCAACAGCCGGGTTGCTCCGCTTCGGGAACATCTTCGGAAATGCGCTCAGTGTCGCAACAATCCGCACGGATTCAACCGCTGCAAAACCGGCCAGCGAATGCTCCTTCAAGCCATTCACCAGCTTCTGTATGCCCGCGATGAAAAGCTACGTTCCTAAAGAATTTACCATCCGCGCGCTTCGGGATTGCCCGGTCGAAAAGATCAAAATGGAAAATCCGGACGATGCGGCTCATTATTGGCGGCAACAGGTTCAGCAACATCCATATTTCAATCCAAGTGCCGAATGCGTTATCGTGCTGCTGGTGAACACCCGCCGTCGTCTGATCGGTCATCATTTGGTCAGCATCGGTTTGCTCGACTCGGTTCATGTTCACCCGCGCGAAGTGTTTCGCGCTGCAATCATCGGAGCCGCTTCTGCTGTTCTCTTGATGCATAATCATCCGAGCGGCGATCCGACTCCGTCGGAAGCAGACATAAAAATCACCCGCGATCTGATCCGCGCCGGGCAACTGCTCAAAGTCGAAGTGTTGGATCACGTCATCATCGGTGAAATCACTCCTGATCGGCCTAAAGCCCATGTGAGTCTCCGCGAGTTGGGCTATTTCTATTCCTGATCGGCTCAAACTGAAATCGGCCGCAGCATCTTAAATCGCTGCGGCCGATTTTTTAATCTTTCTTCTTGGTGAAGTGGCCCCATGCCACAAATACCCCGACCGCCAGCACCACAATAAGAATCCAAAGTATCGTTGATTTTTCCATGTTGTTCTTTCGAAACGCGTACGCACGAATCGCGCACGCGAAGTTTATTTCACTGACGTGGATAACGGTTTGAAGACTGCTGGCTAACAGCAGGAAGGCGCTCTGGGGTTCAAAGCATTACGATACAGGAAATGCCAGACGGTTCTAAGCTCTGGCGGCAAAGAGGAAGAAATGGCCGTTGAGCAAACCGTTGAAATCGATGAATCAGCAACCGGTTTTTCCGAATAAAGATCGGGAATTTTTACGTGCGATGATAATCGGCCATACTCAGGGCTGTTGCAGATTACGCTCTTGAGAACAACGTCGCTGTTCCGTTTAAGATTGCAGGAACTCCCCGTAAAACGCGTCCGGCTGGTGTCTCCAAAACTGGACAGCAGCAAAGTCAGAACCAGCAGAATCGCTGCTGTCGCTTTGATAGAACGCACGGCAAGGTTTTAATCACTGCCCGTTGCCGCTTCAAGGTTTGTTTACCGTTTCAATACTTCCCTGAAATCCTTACGCCATTAGCTGAAGCCGGATTCGCCCATGAATCCGGCTTCAAACTTTCCGTCTCGTCAGATGGCGGGTTCCCGTCTCGCGGGAGCGGCTGGAAAAATTGGAGGCATAGAAAGCAAAACATCTATGCAAAACATCAATGACATCTACTCCAATCATCCTGAACAAATGCTGCCGCCCGATTCGGCCATCGCCGCCGATCATCGCAATCCACGCCGCCGCGACCGCCAGCCGGTTGAACTTGAAGTCGGCACTTTGGTTCAACCGGAACCACGCCACGCACTGGAACTGCTCGTTCTCCATGAATCGGCCAAGACCGATTTGCTCGCCGGTCTGCGTTCTATCGAAAAGCGCGCTGACATGGAACGCGTCTGGAACATTTCCCGGATTCAGCCACAGGACGGTCGCTGCCTCCTGAATTTCTACGGTGAACCGGGCACGGGCAAAACCCGTGCTGCTCTGGCTATCGCATGGCGACTCGGTAAATCTCTTTATCAGGTCGATTATTCCACAATCATTTCCAAATATCTCGGCGATACTGCCAAGCACATCACGCTCGCATTCAAACGCGCTGCCGAACTCGATGCCGTTCTCTTCTTCGATGAAGCCGATTCGCTCCTGTCCAAGCGCGTCGATATGAACGAGTCCTGCGCCACTTCGCTGAACCAGAACCGCAACGTGCTCATGCAATGCCTCGACCGCTTCAACGGCGTGGTGATCATGACGACCAACCTGTTCGGCAATTACGATCCCGCACTCCTTCGCCGCATTGCCCGGCACATCAAATTCGATCTGCCCGACGCCGCCATGCGCCGCCGTCTTTTTGAACTGCATCTGCCCAATCCCCAGCGCGTGACGGCTGATCTTTCGGAACTGGCGAAAGCATCCCAAGGCTTTTCCGGCGGCGACATCTTCAACGTTTGTCTCAACGCGATCTATGCCGGCAGCGTGCATGACAACCCGAAATGCTGGCGCGTCACTCAGCCATTGCTCATGGCTGAGATTGCGAAAATCAGTGAAGCCAAAGAACAGCATCGCCATCGTCCACGCCTGCGTTCCAATGGCCCGATCGGTTTCTGCCAATCCGTTGAACTCGCCCGATGAACTTCTGCGCTTTGCTTATGAAAATCTCTAAACCGCAGGACACGGTCGCGCAGAACATCCAGTTCGGCGTCGAAATCGAAACCATCATTCCGCAATCCGCAGCCATCGCCATCGGACGTTATCACTTCGGTCATCCGGTCTATTCCGGTGGCGAAGCCAACACCAGCCAGATTGTTCCCGCGCCGTCCTTTGCCGGACAGTTCTGGAAAGCTGAAGAAGACAGTTCCATCGCTTGCCCGCGTAATTACAACCGCTGCGAATTCGTTTCGCCTCGGCTCCAAGGTGAAGATGGAATCACCTGCCTGCGGGAGTTCATCCGATTCGCCAATCGCATCGGTGCCAAAATAAATCCCTCCTGCGGCCTGCATATCACCGTCGGAATTCAATCCATTCTCGGAACCACTGAAACCGCCGCCGTGACGCAATTCATTCGCAAGCTCGCCCACATCACGCAGCACAACGCATGGGCGATCTACGCGCAGACCGGCACTGATCGCCATCACAGTAATTACGCCGGAACATTCAGCCTCGAAGTCGAGCGATACGTTCGCCAAATGACGCGCAGTGATGCGGATGAAGCCATTTCACTCGCGCAACGCTGCGGTCGTAAGCGAATCGTGAATTTTCTGAAAGCGTTCAAAGGCCCGGACAGTGCAGTGGAATTTCGCGCCTTTGCCGGAACACTGGATGAAGCCCGTATCCTGCATCACTTGGCGACCGCCTTCGGATTGATCCGTCGCGCTGCTACGGTCCAGACCTTCGGACGGTTCGACCGCAAAAGCACTCGCAAACACGGCAACATCCAGAACGCTGTCGAAGCACTGCGCCGCATGTGGCGGTTGCTCGGCTGGGTGGATTCCACGCCGGGACGCGACTGCGCTCTCGGTTTGTTCGGCCCGTTGCACAGCGAATTTGGAACCTACCGCAAGGCCGCACTCGAAATGGCCAAAACCTTCGAGCAACGCTTTCCCGCCGCCAACCTGTAACCCCTCTCTTCCGCCAATCTTATGTGTGTTGTTTTAATCTGCCCGCTGGAGGTGCGCCCATCGCCGGAAATTCTTCAACTCTGCTCCCGCAAAAATCCCCATGGCGGCGGCATCGCGTGGCGTAAACGCGACGTCGTCGAATGGCTCAAAACCGATGACGTGGATGAAATCCATCGACTCATCCAGCGGCTCAAAGGCGAAATTGTCATTCACTTCCGTATTGCCACAGTCGGCGGTGCCTGCCCGGAACTGCGGCATCCCTTTCCCATCACGCGAACCGCACAGTTGAATCCACGCGGACGCGCCGCCGCCGTGCTGTTTCAAAACGGCACATGGAAAAACTGGGGTAATGCGTTGCAACTGGCTTGGCAAGACGGAAAAACTCCACCTGCTGGCCCGATCAGCGACACCCGCGCCGCTGCATGGCTTTGTCACCTGTTTGGTCATGAATGGCTGAACCAGAGCGGAGATTCCCGCTGGGTTTATTTCGCGGCAACTCAAACCGTTTCCTACGGCCAGTGGTTCGAACGCGAGGGTATCCAATACTCCAACCTTCACTGGCTTCCCAAAACGCAACCTTCGCGCAGCCATGAATAATTTTCGCAGGATTCTCGAAAGCATTTCCCATCGGCACGACACGCGGCGCGTGTTCGATGGATTCACCCGGCTCGCCGCTTGTGCGCTCGCAGTGCAAACGCGTGAAGTCGAATACATGGAAGAAGCCCAACGCTGGACCAAGGATGAACTGATGTTGTTTTCGCAAGCACTCGGCGCGCTGGTGTTGGAAATGGAATCTCGTCCCTTCGAAGATCTGATCGGCGGCTATTACATGGACTTCGCGTTGTCCAGCAAAGGCCAGCAATGGAACGGGGAATTCCACACACCCAAACCCATTTGCGACCTGATGGCGCAAATGACTTTTGACCCGCAGAGTCTTCCAGCCGAAGGCCCAATCACGATTTGCGAACCAGCCTGCGGTGCCGGTGCGATGATTCTCGCCATAGGCCAGACCTTGCCACCCGAACACCGTCGCCGCCTGCGGATCACTGCTATCGATATCAATCGTTCGGCCTGTGACATGACCTTCATCAACACCACGCTTTGGGGGATTCCAACTCGCGTCATTCATGGCAACACGCTTTCATTGGAATTCTGGTCAGCATGGTCAAACATCCACTATCTCGCACCGTGGCTTCCATTGGCCTTGCGTCCGAAATCACCGGAAGCACAGGAACAAAGCAAGCCGCCGAAAGCCGCTGAAATTCATAAAATCAAAGCGACTTTGCGGCAGCAGGAATTAGGCATCTGAGGGTTGCGCCTGCTCCGCTTTGTTCAGGAGAAACCGTATTTGAATTTGTTGAAACCAAGTTCCCAGGTTTGTTGCTGTGGTTTGACATCCCTTATCTTCAACTCCGAAAAGTCCCCGCTCTGGCTGCATCTAGCGGTCCAGAACACGTCGAACGGAGCAATTCTTACCATATCGTCCACACCCAAGGCATCGACCAATTCTCTCCACAGGTCTGTTCTTTCAGAAACAGGGGTGCTGCTCGGTGCCCGCCGCTTTTTGAACACGCGCGCGAATCGAAGCCGCGTTTTCCAGCCCCAAGTCACTTTCGATCTTGTGACCGGCTCATATTGTGTCGAATCAATGAAAATTTTCTCGTCCGATGCCGGCATGAGTGTCTCGACTTCGGTTTGAGAACCTTCTATGTGCGACGGTGGCTTCGCACTCAAATGAGAGGAGAATTCTTGCAAGATGCGATTCCCAATCGCGAATTTCGTGTAAACGCAATTCGGACTATCCGAGGAATAGAATACGCTTGGAGCCTTTTGAAGAATGACCTGAACAGATTCCTTGCGCGCCTTTTCAACCTGCTCATGCGTCAGTTTCAAATACGAGAGGAACGCATTGAGGTCTTCGTAAGCCGCGAGCGCTTCTGGCTGAAATCTGGCAATCGTTGCGTCCCGAAGCAGCCGGTCCTTCGTGATAAAGACCACTTGGCTACCGACATTCGACCGAATGAGTTCATCTAGGGTTTCCACAATCAGGCAATCTCGGAAGCCCTTCTCACTGTCCGTGTCGTCGCCAGCCTGGGTGAAGGGGGAGTTTCGCCAGATGGCGTCATTTACAACCCTTTGCCAATTTATCTTATCGCACGGAACTGGAATGATTTCAGCGCCCATCGACTCCATCCACTGGTCAAACCGCTTTTCAATTGCACTTCTAAGCATTTCGATTCCCGGCAATGGTGTCATTTCTGACGCGGAGACCGCCGCAATTGTCTCAAAATTCTTCGCGGCATTTTCCAGAGAGCATCGCACTGTAGAAACCAATCGGTACAATCGTTCGCCCCTTACCACTTCCGGCAGCACTAAACGCAATTTTCCAAGCTTCAAACATTCGATCCAAGTATTCGTGAATCGCTCGCTTGCAATTTTGGTCGGACTTTTCGGGAATAGTGCATTCGAGTCCGGTACAACGATAGAGGGGGTATCCTGTGATTTCGACATAGGCGAGGGCTCACTTTAGCGGACAGCCCGCCTCAGACAAGCTACATCATGGACGTCCCCCGTCCTTTAGATGGACGCGAAAAGTGATTCAGAAAACGAACAGAAATCGGCTGTAAAACTCAGTTCGGAACAGGCGGAGATTCTTCTCAAAGCTGATCTGCGGAACCTGGCCAGAAAAGTTCAAACCGGCAAAACGCTTTCGGTCGCTGAACGCAATCTTCTGCAATCGGCGCTTTCGGGCCAAAATCTTTCCTCAGTTGAATTCGCCAAGAATGCAGTGGAACTGGCCAGCATTCTCGATGTGGATCGCAAAACCATTCAGCGCTGGCGGAAGATTGAAGATAATCCCGGTGTTCGGCCGGACGGACGTTATCATGTTCCCTCCTGGCGTGCGTTCAAGCTGGCGCGGCAAGGAATGGATTCCAGCGATGACGGCCTGAGCCAATCCAAACTCCGCGCCCGGCAGATTCTCCTTCAAAATCAAAAGCTCGAATTTCAACTCGCGCTGATGCGCCGCGAATTTGTTCCCGCGGCTGATGTTGAAAAATGGGGCGGCGAACTTGGCGGGGCCATTCGCAAGGTCGTTTCCACCATTCATCTCTGCGCGCCGTCGGTGGTTGGCGTTTCGGTGGCGGAAGCTGAAGCGCGATTGAAGGAACTGGAAGATGAAATTCTCCAACAGCTGCATCTGCTGAACGAATCGCTCGGCAATTGGAAGGCTTCGAATGAATCCGTTGATTAAAGGATTCAAAGCCGCAGTTCGCCCCGCCGACCGTCGCAAGCCGTGGGAATGGTGCGAGGAATACGTGATCGTCGATAACACCTCTCCTATGCCGGGACGCTGGCGATCTGATTCGTCGCCATGGGTAAGGAATTGATGGAGTGCTTCGCGGACAACCGAATTTCCGACATCTCCGGCATGTGTTCGGCGCAATCGTCCAAAACGCAAACGTTCCTCAATCTCGCGTGCTGGTCCGTCGCCGAAGACCCCGGCCCGGCCATGTGGGTAATGGCGGCAAAGGATGAAGCCAAAACGTTTGTGCGGGATCGCGTTAAACCCACGTTCGACAACTGCCGTCCGGTTTCGGACACAATGCTTTCCGCTGAAGCGTATGAATTCACATTCGCTTCGATGCCGTTTTATTTCACCGGCGCTGGTTCCCCTTCGAAGCTGCAATCCAAACCGATCCGCTGGTTGTTTCTGGATGAAGTGCGGAACTATCCGCCAGGCGCATTGGAGACGGTTCTGAAACGCACGCGCGCGTTCTGGAATTCCCGGCGCGTCATTATCTCCACGCCAGATCGGAAGGACGACACCGTTCATCGCGCGTATCTTGCCGGGGATCAACGCGTGTTTCATTTTCGTTGTCCTGCTTGCAGCCAATTGCAGCCGCTGAAGTTTGAACAATTGAAAGCCGTTCATCCCGACACCGACGCGGCCTGCAAATTTCAGGAAGTACCCGGTGCGAAGAACGAATCCAGCCAGTGGAATTTCGATCTGCTCGCGGAATGGATTCGTTATCAGTGCGTTGCCTGCGGTCATTTGATTGCCGACACACCTGCCGAACGCAAGGCGCTGGCGCGAAACGGACGCTTCGTTCGGATGAATCCCAGCGCGCCACGTCATCGCGTGAGCTTTCATTGGAATGCGCTTTTGCCGCCGTGGGTTTCGTGGCGAAGCGTGGTTGAGGAATTCATTGCCGCACGCGCGGCTGCTCGCAATGGCGATCTCGAACCGCTGAAAACTTTCATCAACGAAACGCTTGGCGAACCGTGGGACGATCAGCTTGGTGAAATTGACGATTACGATTTCCTCGAACTCCGCAAAGGCGATTACGACTTTGGCGATCCCTGGGCTGAGGAACGCGTCCGCTTTCTCGCAGCGGACAAACAGCAAAGCGGCGGCGAACATTATTGGTGGGTAATTCGCGCGTTTAGTTTGTTCGGCAAAAGCCGGTTGATTGCTTACGGCCGCTGCAACACCAAAGAGGAGTTGGAAGAAATCCGCCGCACGTACGGCGTGAAGGCGGTCAACTGCATGATGGATTCGGCGTTCAAATCTTCCGAAGTCTATCGCTTCTGCTTGGCGACCGGCTGGAAAGCATTCAAAGGCGACGACACTGAATATTTTCTGCAAACGGACACGCGCACGAAGAAAGCCTTCCGGCAAATCTGGACGCGCAACTGGGCTGATCCGCATTACGGAACGAAAATGGCTGGTCGCACGAAACCTATTCCATTGTTCCGCTGGTCGAACAACGCCGCCAAAGACATGCTCACGGAACAAATGCTCGGTCTGGTTGGTGATTGGACGTTACCGCGCAAAATCGGCAGTGACTATCTGAAACAGATCACAGCAGAGCGGCGCGAAGAAAAGACCGACACCAAAGGCCGCATCAGCCATTTCTGGAAACAGGTGCGGCGCGACAATCACTTGCGGGATTGTGAATTGATGATTTTGGTAGCGGCGGTGATTACGAAGATTGTGCAGGCGCGAACTGGACGGACTCGATGCGAAAGTCCGACCTGACGTTATGCCTGCTCTTCTAACACGCAAATGCGTCCCAATATGCGACAAAGCCTGTGCCAATTGAGGACAATTAGTTGAAACGGTGACAACGTCAGAAATATCGTGAATTGAGGACAATGTGGGACTTTCTGAAAGCAGTGATTCGGACGAATAAGCCTCGATGGCTACACTACCTGGAGATTAGAAACACGCAGGTGATGACGGCGCGGTCAGATCGGATTCAGCGAAGGAAATGGCATCTTTAAAAAAACGCAGCGGCGACCTGATTCCACAGATTTTCGAACCATGAAGAATCAGTGCGTGGTGGAAGATGTCGAACAGGGAAATCAATCGCTTCAGGCGTTTTCACCGGCTGGCCGTTCGCGACAATGTCACCCTGAAACGCGTATCGCCGGTGCGGCAATGCATCACACACTGGACAAGGTTCGAGATCTGCGTCACGAAGCTCATCAGCGTCTTCTCTTGGCAACTGAAACCGGAAATGTCTGCACCTTTGCACAGAAAACATACAGCGGCTTCAATGCCACAAAGCGCAGAGAGATGCTCTGGAAGTGCCTATTGAAATCCTCTACCAACCGATGCCAAGTCTTTGCCTGTGGTCAAAGACTTCCTTGATGGATCGCGATAAAAGAAGGGCGCCTTGGATTGTCAGATCGCGACATGATCGCTGCAATTAAAAAGCCAATATCTGTAACTCACTTGCTTCAATTTTGACGTTCCCCGTCAATTGGAATGTCACAAGACCGAGTTCTGTTTATCCGCAGTTTTGTCGAAAGCGCGCGCGCTATTGGAGCGCAGACGGGAAAGCCGCTCAGCCAGGTTCTCGCGGAAATTCGCAACGCCATTTTCAGCGGTGAACTGCAAAACGGCAAAATCCTGATCTCCAGTGCCGAAGCGGGCGGCACGGTCACGTTCGCGATTCCAACCGGCCATTCGCCTTTGGAGATCATGGCGCTGGCGCAAGAGGCGATTGATTGGTGCAGCCAGTTTCCTGATCCGAATAATCCGCCCGCCACAACCCGTCGCATCCGACGTCTTCGCGTTGCATTCGACAAAGCGGTGATCTGATCATGGGCCTGCTTTCCGATCTGCTGGGAAAATTCTTTGCCGACGAGCGATACGCCGATGGTGTGGCGAAAGCCTCTCCCGTTCAGATGTCCAACACGCCGCCTGGAACAAGGATTGGCATTTCGACCGACCAAAAGCTCGGGTTGTTTGGCGTTGCGCCGGTTGTTCAGCCTTCTGGAGCCGATCCACAGGCGGTGACGTTGGGGAACGTTGAAAATGCGATTGGCGGATTGGCCTTCAGCGATCCGCCGACACAAGCCGAACTTCAGGCACTAAGCAGCGCGTGTGAAACGCTCGCAGCTGATGTGCGGGCACTCTCGGGATTAATTCATTCACTGCGGGCCTCCGGTGTCAGCTTGGGCCTTTGGAAAGGCACCGCGTAATCGAACGCTCTCGTAGAAATTCGAATAGATTTCCAAGTCAATCAGATTTCTGAGCGCTGAAATGATTTTGTTCAAATCAATCGTTGAGCGCCCCTCGATGCATTTGTAGGCTTCATAAAAATGGGGAAAGCACAAAAGCAAAATGAAATTGAGAGAGAACCGTCTAAATTCGCGCCTTCGCGCTTCCGACCTCTTTTTCTGGCAATTCTGTCAAAGCCTCTACTTTGGTTTGCACTTGTTATAGCAGTTTTCTTGGCGATTGAATGCACAGTCCCGCTCAAAACGGCCGTCAAACTTGGTGCAGATGAGGACTTCGAACTGTCGAAGACACTGCTGTATATAAAGGGATTTCATTTTTATTCGCAGGTATGGAATGACGAGCCACCGTTATATCCGTATCTGCTTGCCAAAACTCTTCAGTGTTTTTCGTATTCAATCCTGTCCGCGCGTTTAGTGACACTGGCATTTTCACTCGCTTTGTTGGGGGGATTGTTCTGGCTGCTATTTTATATCCGGAATTTACGCACCGCAGTCTTTGCTTCCATTTTGTTGATCGCGGCGCCGGGCTTTTTGGAATTGGCCTCGTCCTGCATGGTGGAAATCCCCTGTGTCGCACCGGCAGTTTTGGCTTTTGCGTTCCTGATCTCTTGCAAACGTTACATTTTTCCGGGGGCGGAGATATACGCCGGAATGCTTTTCGGCCTCGCCCTGCAAATGAAGGTTATTGCCGTCATTTATTTACCTCTGGTAGTGCTACTACTTTGGTTGAAACATCGGCTAGAGTGGCGGCAGATGATTATATCCACCCTGGTTTTGGGTATCGCAACTCTTGGAACTTTCGTAGGTCTCAATCTGATCACGGGATGCTCGTTGTCACTGCAAATTCAACAAGCTTGGGCGTCCCATTTTTCTGGTGTTAAATCATTTGAATACGGCTCTCCCAGTGATCGCGTATTCGATTGGCATTTGTTGATTAAAAATTGGGATGCAACTCTGCCTGCGCTATTAGGATGTGGAATTCTAATTCGGAAAATACGATTGCGATCCACGGCCATATTTTTACCCGCCTGGTTGATTTTATCGTTCGCTATCGTTTCCACGCATAAACCCTGGTGGAATAGCTATTATCTTCACAATGCGATTCCCCTTTGCGCGTGTGCAGCAGTTGGGTTCGATGCAGCGCTAATTTGGGGATCCAAACAAAGGCTTTGCGGCGTGATTACGTCCTTTGCTGTTGTAACCGTCAGCGTTTGGATCGGCGCTCGGGCGTACTTGCAGGTTGTTGCAATGAACCAAGCACCTCAGCTCGATACATCTGTGTTGCTGGCTGAAATCAATCGTTATAAGCCATATACGCAGTATTTCTTTACCCTGGAAAGCGTTTATACATTCCATTCTGGAATACCTCTACCACCTGAATTGGCGGATATTTCCTTAAAGCGGCTTTGGTCTGGCGACATGACTAATGCAAAAATGGCTGCCGAATTGGAACGCATAAAACCAGGAATCATTTTGGTCGCGAATTCATCACACGAACTGCCTTACCAAGAATTGCTTCAAAAGGAATATGGACTGGTGTTTCAAGATGACGATCATCAGCTCTATGCGTTGAGAACAATAATTCATCTGGCCAACCCATGACTGAAACACCTGCGCTTTGGGTCGTGATGCCTGTGTACAATGAAGCTGCCGCAATTGCCGAGGTAATCAACGAATGGGTAACAGTGCTAAGGACAACCGCTTCTTCATTCGTTTTTCTTGTAATCAATGATGGGTCAACCGATGGAACTCAAACCATCCTTGAAAATCTCCCATGCCCGGAATTGCTGCTAGTACACCGTCCGAATTCTGGCCATGGCTCAAGTTGTCTGTTTGGATACCGGAAAGCAGTCGAACAGGGAGCGACATGGATTTTTCAAATCGACTCCGATGGTCAATGCGATCCGCGTTTTTTCGAGGCATTTTGGCGATGGCGGTTAAAA
>DASTXC010000112.1:0-48225 GCA_035765675.1 Verrucomicrobiia bacterium | reverse complement strand
TCGGACACCCGAGTTCGGAAGGGTGTCCGACTTTGTGCCACGAATGATTCGGCAGACACACCATGTAGAACCTTTGAGGAATCACCTTCGCGAAACGCTGTGTCACCTTTTTTGAAAAGCTGCTTTGTCCCCTCCATCGGTGAATCACGAACAAATCTCGCGATCACTGGGCCTCTTGGCGGGACTAGAATGATGCCGATGTGCTTTTGGTCGGCTTGGATACTCAGTCGGTGGTAATCCACCCAAATCGAATCGCCGAGGTAGCGGCGCACCTTGTCAACCACGAGTTTGCTGTCGAGCGTGTTTCGACTCCGCACCACTCGATAGGCGTTATCGACACCTATGACAATCGCGCCGCCGTTGTGATTGTGGAATGAGAGGATGTCTTTGCACAACTCCGCCCACTCCATCGCGCTGCCCGTGCCGGGTTCAGGAGCGCAAATCTTGTAGTCCCAAGCCTCTGTTTCGCAAAGAAAACCCGGGCGCAAGACCCAAGTGGTTTGGTCGAACATCAATGCAACCAAGGCTCTGGCGTCGCGTTGGCGGATTGCTCGCAAGAAATCGTGAAATTGACCTGAATTCATGGCTTTTCGCTTAGGGTTGGTAGGTTGTTCTCATCGTGTGCATGGCGTCTCAGATTTTCTCAAACCCATCTCGAATGACCTGCGCGATGAGGCAGCGCCGCTTCTTAAGGAAGTCCTCGTATTTAATCGTCTCCCAATTCTCCGGCAGCGCGTGCCAGTAGCGGATGGTTGGCCACTCGGCATTCGTGTAGCGGTCTGTGAACTGCGGCCAGTAATTCGCTGGCGACTGCGCGCCGATGTCGGAGTTGTCCGGCCACTCGATAAGAGCGTAGTTCGCAATCTGGTTCGTCTGGTGAATCTCTGGGAAGCCGTTGCTCTTGAGCCAGTCCTTCGGGAACAAGTGATGGCGCTCCAGCGAATTGCGGAAGGCGTCCGTCGTCGGGTCGAGCAACGAGCCGACTTTCAACCCCGAGAACAACACTTTCGCGTCGAGAAGGCACAACGCCGCCAGATATGCCATCAGCGATGGACTCCGCGCCGCCGCCGTGTCCAAGTCGTTCGGTAGTGTGACTCGCCAGAAATCATCGGTAAGTTGCGCTGCGATATTCTTCTCCAGACATGCGAGGAATCCCGCGCCATCCTTAACGTCACGGAGTTGGATGAGGTCGCTCTCTAGCGCCGACTCCGGAGAACTGGTGAACCGGCCCGTGAGGCTGGCGAAGAAGAACCACCGCGAAATCGCCCGGCGAAGCTCGCTCTCCGACAAACCATATTCCGCCTTGCCGAGGAGGTAGAACACATAGCTGTAAAGGACCGTCGTGTCCGAGGTGATGACCTTGCCGCTGCGAAATCCAGCGTTCATGAGGCACTTCAAGAAATCCTTCCAGTGCTGGAGATTCAACGCACACGCCTGCGCCTCCTGCAATCGGGTGAACTGCGCCACGCGCCGCTCCTCGCTGAACTCGCCGGTTTCCAAATCCTTCCCGCGCAAAAGCGAGTAAACATACTGCAACCTGCCGCGCTTAAAACCGTAGCCTATCGCCGCGCGCAGCAACTGATCCGGTGCGGGCTGGAGGAAATGGTTGTAGGGAGTCGGGCCTTCGGCTGGTTTCTTCGCCGCCCGCGAGAAGCGTTCGAGTTCGTGCCGGCCTTCGTCCCAGAACACCGACATGAGCGTGAGGATGAAGTCGGCCTCGTTGAGCCGCTGGCCCTTGCTGTTGATGCGGACAAAAACCTGGCTCACCTGCTCCTCGTTCACCGTGGCGAGCAGTTCCAACGCGCGGAACGGATAATTCACCAAGCCTTGAAGCCGCTGGATACTCTGCCGGATTCTCTTTGTGTCGTCTGCCGTGACTTCCCGCGTTTGCTTGAGAGCTTCGAGATAAGCATCCACCAACTCGAACAAATCCGTGTCCGGCGACCAGAGCCGGGAGATGTTTGGAATCCAATGCTTGTCCTTGCGGATGGCGGCATCGGCCACTTCAAACTTTTCCTCCAGCGGGTGAAACGCGATTTCAATGAACTCCTCGCTGTAATCTTCGCGGATGACTTTTTTCCCCTTCACCACTGCATACAGCGAAGTCAGGCGTTGCTGCCCGTCCACAATCAACAAGCTCGGGTGCTTCTGCTTTCCATCGACGCCGATGCCCTTCGAGCCTTCCGCATTTGCGTTTTGCCAGAGCAGAAGATAGCCGACCGGGTAGCCGCGATACATCGAATCAAACAGGTCGCGCCCCTTCGTGTTCTTCCACACGAATGGCCGCTGGATTTCTGGTAGGCCGATGACACCGAGGGCGATGCTGTCGAGCAACGAGCCGAGGTTGTAGCCGACTTCTTTGAACAGGAGGTTGGTGTCTTTCATTTCGTGAGTGCAGCTGGTTCAACCTGCCCTGACAGCAGACGCGGCAGCACCAAGTCGCGCGTTCGGCGGAGGTTTTGAAACGCGGACACGGTGGTCCAGCCAAGCTCCCTGAACAACCCGATGGCGGGCTGCTCCACAAGCTGGTCTTTGGTGTAGGCGTGGGGCATGGTGCAAAATCAACTATTTAGCGTGCCGAACATGGAATCGAGTTCGCCATCCGAACACTCATCAGAGGCACCACCTCCGCCACGGTCATCACCATCCCAGTCTGGCGGGTTTTCTTGTTCAATTTCGTTGGCTTTCTTTTTGAGAGCACCTTGGGCAAAGTCCGTATCTACTCGGAATGAATCGCCCAGCGCGCCGATTCGGTATGCCTCCTCGCGAAGTTCGTCAGGGTCTGTGAAGTCGCATTCGGTGGCGTGCTGGTCTGCAAATTCAGAATACGCCACGCGGACGGACTCTACTTCGGCATCATTGAAGGATTCGGGGAGTATGTCGATCACGGCTGCCAACGCTTCAAAATCGTCGAGATCGCAAGGTTCAGCCAAAGCCTGGGTTTTCAATGCGACGACCAATTCCTTGCCAGCGTCTGACTCCAAGTGGCCAAGTTCTTTCAGCGTTTCAACCGAACCCACTATCGAAGACACAGGCAGCCTTCCGGCCCGCAGGTTGACGACCAATTCAGCCAACTTAGCAGCCAGCCACTCGGCATCAATCTCGCCCTTCTGATTTGCAGTGAATGAGGCGATTGTCGCGAGTCGCGTAGCAGGATTTGCCCGCTCTGCGGTAATCCGCGCCCACTGCCCAGCGCCTACAACCGAAACGGAACAACTATTCGAATACACCAACCGTTTCAAGGTATCCACAATCTGTGGAATGTGCCGGGCGAGTTCCTCGTGGGACACCTGCGGCTTCTCTTCTTTCAAAGTCTCCACAAACCACCTCGCCTGTTCAAAGAATGATAGAGAGGTGATGACCTCCCCCAGAAGCTCGCCGCCCAACAGCAAGTTCTGCATAAAATCACGGATTGATGGATTTTGGAAACGAACCAAGACTTGATCTTCAGCCTTCCGCGTTGCTGCGAATGTTCCGTCGAGTTCCTTAAGGGCGCTCATGAAATCAGACGCCGAGTGCGGAAGGCCGAACCTCGCACATTGTGCATTGTGGAACGACGTGAAAGCCTGCTCAAGGTCTCGCAAACGCGACTCTGTGGGCAACGTCGTGAGAATGAAGAGCAGGTGTCTAGCCCTGTCGGACAGTTGACTTCGGAAGGCGTGTTCCCAAATCTCCACTGGATTATCCAGCTTGCGAAGAAACAGTGCCAAATAATCGGACGACGACACTTCCCCTATCCATGCTACATCGGTCAGATACTCAATTAGCCGTGGGTTGTAGTTCTTGTGGTCAACCACCTGAACATAACCGCGCTTCGCTACCAATGCTTCAAGGTGTATTCTCGGCAACTTAGAAAAGTGCAAGTGATTGTAGAGAATCTGCGCCCGAATACGCCGCGAATACTTGGAGAGATCGACAATGCAAATCCGATGATCAAACCTTTCCCGCGCCAGTTTTTCGTAATGCAGCCGCGCCTGGTTCAAGATGTATTCCCGTGTCGTCAGGACAAACACTGAGTCCTTTGAATCGCGGACGCTCGCCATGAAATCCAGCAACCTCTGATCCTCGTTCTTGTTCAACTTGTCGGCCTGCGCTGTCTGTCCGAGGAAATCATCGTAGTAAAAGAAACGCGGCTTGTTGTGGTAAGCGACAGCACGAGCCTCTGAGATGTCGCCCGTGATCTTAACCACATCGAACTTCCTATCGTAGAAATAGAGCAACAACATCCGCGCAAGCGTGGTTTTGCCAATACCAGGCAGCCCCGAAATGATGCAGATCCGATGTTGTTTCAAAATCGTCAAGGCTTCATCGAAGCTGGTATTTCGGACATAAAGTTTCGCGGCTGCAATAGTGCGTTCCACCTCTTCACGAGAAACAACATGCGTTCCAGAATTGAGAATCGCGTCGAGAACCCCTGCGGACGTTACCCACAGTTTGATGTGCCTTCGTTCAATCTCCTGGTGTTTGGTCAGGATGCTATTTAGGCGCTCCCTGCCGTAAATGTCTCCAGTGGACTGCACAAATGGCGACAGCACCGCCTTGAGTTCGTCCGCCTGCTGTGGCGAAAGGGAAACAGATGTAGTGAGAATGTAGCGGGCTGGATTGAGTTTGGTAAGCTTGGCGAGTTCCTCGTTCTTGAGCGTCGATTTTAGGTCAGAGAATTTTGAATATCGCTTGCACTGCACGATCAACTCAGGCGGCTTTGGCGGAGTTCCCGCCAAAGCCAAGTTGAATACCGTGCGGCCAGACCCGCGAACTGGCGCATAGCGGAGGTCGATTCCCTTGTCGCGCCCTTCACTGAAGTTCTCCAACTGAATGCCGAGTTCAGCTTCGAGCAGATCTTTAGAAAGAAGCTCGAAGTCCAGAGCTGACAGTGAATCTGTGAAGTTGTAGTCAACCATTGCTTTCCCCAAGGTTGACCTGCCCCGACAGCAGACGCGGCAGCAGCAGGTCGCGCGTCCGGCGGAGGTTTTGGATTTGGCGGAAAAGCGAATCCACTTGCTCGTAGATAGGCGTGGCAATCGCGCAGAACTTTTCGACCAGCGGCTTCGTGGGCACAATCGCTTTGACGTAGTTCAGATTCTCAATCGTGACCTGCGGCTGCGCAGAGCCTGTTTTGGCTTCCATCACATTCGCGTGCTTCAAGAGCAGTTCAACGAACGAGTAATCCCAATGGCTGCGGTTTTCCTGCGGCAGCATTATCAACGAGTTGTTCGTCACGAATGCCGCCTCCCGTGTTCTCCAGACTGTTCCACTGCCGTTGCCCCGCGATGTCACCAACGCGCATTTGTTGGGGCAAAGCATTTTGTCGTAGAATCCAATGACATCGCCAGCGCCATAGACGGGAAAAGGCCCTGAGTCTGAAATCTCTGTCTTGGGCAAAGTTTTCCCGTAACGGATGTCGAAAAGGTGGCGGAACTCCAAGACCTCCCAGCCTTGGGGGATGTCGCCGAGGGGGGAGGCGATGCGGGGGTGCTTTTCGTGGCCGGGGAATCGGAAGTGGACGAACCACTCGCGGTAGAGGGCGCGGGCCATCGCCTCCAAGATCCGGATGCGCCGCTGACTGTTCTCCATCAACTCGTCGTAGGCCGACAGGATGCGCGCGATCCGCCGTTGCACCGGCAGCGGGGGAACGCTGACTTTCACTTCAGCAATGCGCGACGGCGCGGTGTGGCGAATCTTAGTCCCGCTGGCTGAACCGCGAATCTGCTGCCGAACCGGCTTCGAGTTGAACAAGTAGTAGATGAAATGCTGGTCGGCTTGCTTCCGATCACGAATCTGGACGAGACCAAGCCGCTGGTTGTGCAGGTAAACGCCGCTTCGGGGAATGAGTGCGCTGCTGCCGAGCAATCCTTCCGCCTGCTCGGTCATGGCGACGATGAGGTCTCCCTCGTTCAAAACGTAGTCGTCGGGAATCGGCCCGCCATACCACTTCGCTTTGTCGGCCTTCTCTTTGAACCCGCCTTCCTCAAGGAAGTTGCCGGGAGTCAGAACGACGTGCGTCCCGCTGCTGCCGAAGTATTCGCCGAGAAAGGCAAACCCGTGCTTGATGTCAAGCAGGTCGCCTATTTTGCACTCGCGCCATTTCTCCATGGTCACGCCTCCAGAATCTCCGCCATATTCGGTGCGCTGCACCGAACCCTCACCTCGGTCCTCTCCCAGCGGGAGAGGAAGGGGCGGGCGATGGTTTGTTCGCGGTCGTGGGCCTGGGCGTTCAATTGCATGATCTTCATTCATCCGGGGATTCGCCCAGGCAGTCGGGATTCTCGAGCGATTTCTTTTCTTCAGATACGAGCCGCCGCTCCACCTTCTTCACATCCTCGGCAGGCGGCAGTGACTCAGGGCGGATGCCTCGTTCGAGCAAGGTTTTGCGCACGGCTTCGTTGTTGGTGATGTGTTCGCGGGAGATGGCAGACTCGCTTTTCATCTCATGCTCGCGGGCATTGAAGATGGTGATCTCTGTCGCGAAATCCTTGGCCTTGAGAACGATGGTGGGCGCGAAGTCTGCCAGCGGGCGGTTGTCCGGCACTTTCCACTGCGCTTTCATGGCCTGGGTGCTTTTGCCGAAGAGGGCTTGATCGCCTTTGCTGCGGATAAGGGCGAAGTTGTCGTCGCCGCCGGTCTGTTCGTAGATGACGGTGGAGAGTTCCTTTTCCGTAGCGGATAGCTTTTGCCGCGCAGAAACGCGCTCGGCTTCGAGCAGTCGTTGCTCGATCAATTCTGCCCGACGGGTCTGGATGGCAAAATACGTCTGGGCGAAGGCGATTTCCTGCTTCTTCGGGTCGCCGTTCTGGGCGATGAGGTAGCAGGCGTAGCGGGTCAGCATGATGTCGTCCACCTCCCGCTGGCTGCCAGAACCCAGATCGACCATTTTCCCGACGTCGGCAAAATGGTCAGCGACTTGGCGGCCAGAGACTTCACAGGCGGTTTTGGCCTTGGAGACGACGTTAAGGAAATTGTCCCACTTGGTGTAGCCGAGAAGGTGCTGAATGTCGCGGGCCAGCCAGTATTCCACGCCGCCCTCGGTTTGCTGGGCACTGGCTTCAAAGGTGGAGGTGAGAGTTTGAATAATCTCGGCGTTCATGTTTCGAGGATCTCCGCGACGTTCTGCGCAATGGTGGTTTCCAACGCACGGGCCTGGGCATTGAGGGTTTCGAGTTCCTCGTTCAGCGTTTCGAGTTGTTCCTTGAAATCCTCGTCGCTCACAGCTTCGCCCGCAGCCACGCCCACGTAGCGGCCGGGATTGAGCGACCAGCCTTGGGCTTCAATTTCTTTGATCGTGGCGGCGCGGCACAAGCCGGGAACGTCGCGATACTTCAATCCATCGGAGGGACGAGTTACACGAGGCCCTGACTTCCCTTTCGATTGGGGACTCCCAGAGCTCGTCCCTCCGAAGACTTCCTGAATTTTCGCGCGGGCTTCTTCGCCACCCAATGTGAAGTCGAGTGATTCGCCGCGATAGAGGCGGACGACGTTGGCGATGAAGCCAATCTGCACGGGCGTCCATTCGCGGTGCGCGCGGTCTATCTGCCTGTAGATATGGCGCGCGTCGATGAAGAGGACGGTGTCGGCGCGGTCAGGAGCGCGGGATTCATCCCGCTTCGCCTTTGAACCATAAGGAGCGATGGCTTCGTTAAACGCCACCGAATGAGCGGACGTTGATGCGGCCTGAAGGCCGCGCGCCTTTCCCCGATCCAGAAACCACAGCGTGCACGGCAGCGTCACGGTGTAAAACATATTCGGCCCGACGGCGACCATCACGTCCACAGCGCGGCTTTCGACGAGTTTCTGCCGGATTTCCTGTTCAGAGGAACGAGCATCAGACGCTGAGTTGGCCATCACAAAGCCTGCGCGGCCTTTAGCATTGAGCGAGGAATAGAAGAGTTGAATCCAGAGATAATTCGCGTTGTCCGTGCGCGGCAGGCCGAAGGGAAAACGGCGTGGTGCGCCTTTCGCGTCGAATCCGACCATGTCCTTTAATCTCTCCTTGTCCACCGCGTTGACGTTGAATGGCGGATTGGCGACGACGAAATCAAACTGCCCATTCGCCTTGTGCGGATCGTCGTAGTAGCTGTTCACCTGGCCGCCGTGACGGATGTCCCCTTCGAGACCATGCACCGCGAGGTTCATGCGGCAGAGGCGTCCGGTTTCGTCGGTTTTCTCGACGCCATGAACGGAAAGTTCCGCGCTCGGGTTCTGTTTATGTTCAGCAACGAATCGCGCGGATTGCACGAACATGCCGCCGGAACCGCACGCCGGATCGAGCACGCGACCGTGATACGGTTCAAGAATTTCGACGATCAGTTTTACAATACTGGCCGGCGTGTAGAACTCGCCGCCTTTCTGGCCTTCGGTGCGGGCGAATTCGCCCAGGAAATATTCGTAAATGCGTCCGAAGGCGTCGTAGTCCACGCTCGCGGGAATTTCAGAGACGCGTTTCAGCAGTTCCTTGAGCAGGGTGCTGGTGAAAAGATTATAGGTCTTGGGAAGGACGCCTGCCAGTTGCGGATTGTGTCTTTCGATATCGCGCATGGCGGCATTCACCTTTGCGCCGATGTTTTCCGCTTCCGGCAAACTGAGCAGATAATCGAATCGCGCTTCGGCAGTCAGATAGAGAATGCCTTCCGCGTGATAGGCGGCGGGTTCATCCAGTCGTGATCCACGGCGGGACGATGTGCCAGATTTTTCAAGTTTTGATCGCTGGATTGCAAAACGGACTTCAGCGAACCGCAGGAAAATAAGGCCGAGGACGGGCGCTGAGTATTCCTGGGATTTGAGGCCGGAATTAGCGCGGAACTGGTCGGCAGCGTCCCAGAGACGTTTTTCCAGCGCTGCGGAATTGTTATCTTTTTCCGAAGGAGCGATCCAAATCATACGGCTTTGAAAAGAAATCGCTTCGGAAACAGCGGTGCCAAAGAGAATAAAATACGAGTTGCCATGCCAGACTCCGCGCGCAGCGTAATCAAAAAACTTCGGGGAGCAATGACAAATCCGCGATGTGGCGTGCGGCGAGTTGACTCAAATTAAATGTTACCGGAGGTGGGTAGTGGACGGGGAGTCTGCTGATACGTTGACTCAGATTCATGGTTACCGAAGACCTGACCATGAGTTTATCAGCCAAGCGCGAGTCTCTGGCCCGCATTCACGGGCGCTATCAGCGTGCCGGTCGTCCGCACAAGCGGCTCATCCTGGATGAGTTTTGCGCCACGTGCGGTTATCATCGCAAAGCCGCCTTGCGGCTGTTGAACCGTCCGCTGCGCACCGGGCCATCCAAACGTTCGGGACCCAAACTCATTTATGATCCCGTCGAAGTGTTGCCGGTGCTCAAGGCGATCTGGCTGGCCAGCGATCAGTTGTGCAGCAAACTGTTGAAAGCAGCGCTGCCGGAATGGATTGAACATCACGAGCGACGCACCGCGCCTTTGCCGGAGGCTTTCAGGAAAAAACTTCTAAAGATCAGTCCCGCGCAGATCGACCGTCTCTTGCGTCCCTCGCGTGTGCAGCATCCGAAGAAGGGACTTTCGGCCACGCGTCCCGGCACACTCCTGCGTCAGGCTGTGCCGACGCGCTCCGGCCCGCCCGACACCACGCGGATCGGTTCGGTCGAGGCCGACACCGTCGCGTATTGCGATGATTCGACGGAGGGCGATTATGTCAATTCTCTCACGTTCACCGAGCTTTACAGCGGTTGGACGGAGAACCGCGCCGTCTGGAACAAGAGCGCCGACGCCGTGCTCGTGCAGTTGAAGGAGCTGGAGAAGGTCGTGCCGTATGGGATGAAAGATTTTCACACGGACAACGGCGGGGAGTTTCTCAACTGGGCGTTGCACCGGCATCTGACCGGCAAACCGCTCAAGACACCCTGGACGCGCAGCCGGGCCTATCGCAAGAACGACAACGCGCACTGCGAGCAGAAGAACTGGACGCATGTGCGGCAACTCTTCGGGCATGACCGCTTCGGGCATCCCGAACTGGTGCCGTTGATGAACGACCTGTATGCCAGCGAATGGAGCCAGTTTACGAACCATTTCAAGCCGACGTTCAAACTGTTGAAGCGGGAGAAAAAGGATGGGAAAACCAAACGCATTTATGAAAAGGAGCCGCAGACGCCCTATCAACGCCTGCTGGCCAGTCCCGACATCCCGGAGGCGACCAAGGCCGGACTGCGGGCCGAACATGCGCAGTTGGATCCATTTGCATTGAAGAAAAGCATTGAAGTCAAACTGAAGAAATTTTTCACTCTTTTGAGTAACCTCAATCGTGAGGCAACGAAGACCTGATGGCTCCCGCCCCGGGTAACATTTTGCCGTGAGTCAATACGGCGGACCAGGCTATGGCAACATTTTGTTCCAGGGACAACCCAGAGCTTTCTGGATTCGGATAATCGTTGTCACCAGAACGTTGATATTTCCGGCTTCAATCTTCTGAACCGTGCGGATGTTCAGATCGACGAGTTCTGCCAGTTTTTCCTGTGTGATGCCTTTTGCCGTTCTCTCGCGCCGGATGTTCGCGCCGAGTTGCTTCAATTGGGCGGCAATTTTTGGTTGTTTAGGCACGCCCCATTAGGGCGGTTTTGCAGATTGACCAGAACGGCCTGATGGGGCGTAATCGTCCGGTGAATTGGGAAAGAATACGCGAGTTTTTCGGAGGCCGTGCGGAAGCTCCGTCGATTCCTGAAGGTTGCGATCTGTTCATGGTGCGAAGCGAGATTGCGCAGATGCATTCAAATCTGAACGAGATGGCCGCCAGCGAGGGCGGCGCGTATTATTTCAAGAACGATTACGTGTCGGCCTGGACCGCGTTCCGGGACAATCCGACAATTGAGACAGCCAAGGAATTCCTGCGGGTTGCTCCAGCAGTCATTTCTATTTTTCGGAACTGTTCTCCAGGAGCGGACCTGTACGAAACCAATTGGGAGTTGAAGGATCGGGAACGGAAAAGAAAAAGCTGATTTTCAGAAGTGGTAGCAATGAAGAAAAAAGAAACACTGCGGCCACGGGCATGGGTTGGCTTCAAGAAGGCTTTCCTCAAAAAGGGGACACTCGTCCGATTTCGTTTTAATGCACGATAGTGCGAATAATCCTCATGCTGCGCCGCATTTGGGAAATAGAGCGTCGCGTGTTCGTTCCGCTACTTCGCGTCGTGCTGGATCAGATCGTTCAATGGAGTGCCTGCCGCGTGTGGCAATTGAAGGTTAAAGCGGAAACGGGTTGCTCGCCTGGATGTGCTCTTTTCGACCAGAATCAAAATATGATCACGCACGAGGCCGTTCAGCATGGCACTGGCACGATAAAGATTTTTGATTTTGGTGATCTTCGCAGCATCGCGGACACCCAAGAAAAAAGGGCTGCTACCTTGGAGCATTTGTAAGTGATAGCATACGGCAGTTAGGCGCTGAAGTTTGGGGCTGCTATAGCGCGCTGCGTACGGCGTTAGATTTGTCTCTGCACGGCGAATGGCTTCCTGAAGTGAATTTGCGCCCAAAGCGGAGTGCGTTTTGGCAAAGATATCCTCAAAGTCAAACCGCCATTCGTCGTAGTCGGCATCAGCCGGTAAGCTCGGTTTTGCCGCACTCCACCACGTTGCAAACGCGGACTGCAACTCTGCTGGCGTAAGTCTTCGGTTATGAGTGATTTCGAATGCTTTAATCGCTCGGGCAAAGACGAAGAAGCAATTTTCTGTTATCCCATCCGCGAGTGAAATCTGAACTGCCTCTTGCAACGTCTTGACGCACGTTACAAGGGGCGGAATATCCTCCTTCTCTTCCGTTTCCTGAGCCTCTCTGTTCCTCTGTTTCTCGTTTTCTCTGTTACTCCGTCTCTCTGTATCTCTGTTTCTCATTAGTGTTACCTTCAGCGACCAATTTGGATGCAGACTTCCGCTCCCGCTTGAGTTTTCCGTTTTCCGCCTCCGGCTTCTCTTTATGCGCGACGCACCTGTCGCTGTGCGATCCATTCGTCCACAGCAGCGCAGGGAAATCGGGTCAACCTCCGTGTCAATTTCACATGCGGCAGACCGCGTCTGAGCAGGTTATCAACTGTGCGGATGGAAACGCCAAGGCGGGCAGCAAGTTGCCGCTTGTTTTCATAATCCCGCGAAGGCGCTTCGCCTGTGCGGGGCCAGGGTTGAGAATTGTTTGTCATGCGCTTTTTTTACCGTATATGCGCAGACATGGGGGCGGTTTAGGTGTTACGTCACAGGAAGGGATGTTCCGGAACTTTCTATAAAGCCGCCAGGTGACGTAAGGATTTTTCGTTACGTCACGGTTTGTGACGTTGACTGGAGCTTCGGAGGGCAGACCACGAACTGAATTTTTCGCGGATTTCTTCAACCTCAGAAGGCTCCGGAGTGGCAACGTTTATCAGAGAATCCTCGTAAAAAATCTTCTGAGAAGAGGGGAAGCTGCCCCGGGCAGCCATTCCTTCGCTTACCGTCGTGCCAGGGCAAAACAACATCGGAGGTTCAGGAAAGTAATCCTCCGGTCGGATTTCCCGGCGCGTGCCGTCACGCTGGACCGCAATCTGCCTGAAACCTTCTTCATTCTCCCAGATTTCAACCGTCGCAATTGCGCCTGGCATGAGGTCGTATTCTGAAGCGATCTTTGCGATATATCCAGCGGTGTACCAGCGGAACGGAATCTCGTAGTTAATAATTTTCTGAGCAAAGCTGGTATCAACCGAATCGAGCAGGTGAAGAAATGATTTCCACAACGCGGTAACGCTCACGATGCATCCATGTTGGTACCGCAATTTGGCAAGAAAGGTGTTTGCAATATACGTAAAATCATCGGCGATATTGAGTCCCGGAACCGCTACCAGATGACTTGCTGCCATTGTGCTTACGATGTGTCCCGGAACAGGTTTTCCGTGAACATCTTTCGGATTTCCCAGAGCGGCGCGAAGACGAGCATCTGCTGCTTTTTCGGATTCCAGAGTTTTGGCTCTTCGAGCAGCATTCGTCGGAACATCCACCATTGGATTACGCTTGCTCGGTTGCGAATAAGGGACTTTTTTGCGGGACTTTTTCAATCAGCTAATGGGGGTTATTGATTCGTCGCTTGCAATGGAACGATATTTTTCGCCCTTGAGGGTGGCCTGATTGAAAACCACGCCTTCGCTTCG
This sequence comes from Verrucomicrobiia bacterium, assembly GCA_035765675.1. Taxonomy (GTDB): domain Bacteria; phylum Verrucomicrobiota; class Verrucomicrobiia; order Limisphaerales; family DASXHY01; genus DASXHY01. The sequence goes on along the minus strand of DASTXC010000112.1, from coordinate 35,104 downwards.
GTATCGGTCGCCAAGGCACGGTAATTCGAAAAAATGATCTGTGGCGAATTGCCGCATTCCAACGCTACAGCAGGAACGTCTTTGAGGATTGCCACGCGATAGGAAATGTACGAATGGCGGAAGCCGTTGCGTTTCCAGTTTACCTTGGCCCGTGCTGCCGCCCGTTCAAAGCGGTCGCCCAGGGCGTTCCCAACTTTTTCGGCCTGTTCGTCGCACGGATTTATAGGGCCGAACCGCTTAGCATGGGGCGCGAGGAAAGCGGCAAGATTGTCGCTGATCGGGACCAATCGACGCGCAGCGGTCTTGGCGATATCGGCTCCCACGACGATCACCTTTTCGGCCAGCTTCACATCCCGCCAATTCAGTCGTGAAACCTCTGCAAGCCGCAACCCGGCAAAGGCTGCGATGGCGAGCGCCGGAACAATCGCCGCGTCGGCGGCCTCAAGGATGGTTCTCATCTCATCAGGCGTGTAAATGCCGATGGGGGCGTGCTGTTTTCGAGGCGCGGGAATTTCGGATATTTCCAAAGCGAGTTCGGCAGGTACGTATTTTTGACGCCGCGCGAAGTTGAAGAGGCTGACGACCTGCCGAAGCATATTTTCTTTGGTGCGCGCGGCGGTGTCTTTCTTCGTTTTTTGATTTTTCAATCCGTAAATCCATTGCTGGACCAATGGCGCGCTCACGGCGTTGATCGGCAGAACGAAAGAAGCAGAGAATTGCCCCAGGCGAATTCCAAGGTCGTTGATATGAATCGCCGAACAGCCCGCACTGCGGCGGTCGGCAATGAATTCTTCAACCACGTCCGCAACCGTTTTGCGTTTCATGTTTGCCGGATGCTTCTGTTTGTAAAACTGAACGGTTTCGGCAAGTGTGACGTCCTTTGGCAGATCGGTGCGAGCCGTCGCGTAATCCCGGACGATTTCAACCAAACGGGAGACATTCGAATTTCCAATGCCCTCAGTCTTTGCCAAAAACGTGAGGGCTTGTTTCAGCGAAACGCGTTCGGACGCGGTCAATCCAGCCACACCGAGTGCGCCCTGTGCTTTCTGTTCGGCGATCCGGGTGGCTTCTGCGCTGGCTTTTTCGAAGTCAGTGAAGCGGCGCATCTGCCGATTCCCGTTGGCGTAATAGCTCAAAAGGAAACTGGTAAAATTCTCTCCCCGGACGTGTCCTTTGTTCTTATAGATTTTTACCGCGACATCACCGCTGCGGATCACATGCGGCCATGTTTTTGGAAGACGGATGGGCTTGGGCTTAGAGGGAGCAGAACCGGCGGAAATGTTCGTTTCCATGCGTTACAGTGTGACAACACTGTAACAACAAAACAAGCTTTTCGACGTAAGTTGTTGATTTACATGGTGCCGACGGAGGGGGTCGAACCCACACACTCGTAAGAGTACCAGATTTTGAGTCTAGCGCGTCTGCCAATTCCGCCACATCGGCTACCAGTTTCAACGATCCGAGCAGAAACGTTATCTGCACTGCTCCAACCGTCAAGAACGGCGCTGATTATGGCGAAAGGATTTCCGGCGGCAAGCCATTTGCGCAAGTTCACGGGACAAAATCCCGGGTTGAACAATGAAGGAGCGACGGAACAAAGATGGAGGGAAATTTATTTCGGAAGATTTTCAACGCAGAGCCGCGGAGATGCAAAGGGGCATTGCGCGAAGAACCAAGGGCAGGGGAGGCGGTTCGCGGTTCTCTTTCAGATTCATTGTTCGCCGGAATCGCTCAGTTGTTCTCGCAGCCATTTCGGACGGTTGGTGGTGATTCCATCCACGCCGGCTTTTGCCTGGGCACGGGCCACTTTCGGATTGTCCACCGTCCAGGTGAACAGTTTCATGCCGGCCTGGTGAACGGTTTCGACGAATGCAGGATCAATCTGAAAATGTTGATCCAGATCCAGTCCATCCAATCCCCCGGCGCGGACTTTATCCACGAGTTGTTGCACGGACGGCGTTCCAGGATTCTTCCGGTTTGCTGACACCAGCCAGTAAACCGGGATTTCGGGAAAATCTTTTTTCGCGCGACGCATGGTTTCGAAATCGAATCCGATCAGAACAATCTGCTTCGGGTCACGTTCACTGGCGGAAAAAACTTTTTCCAATTCCGGCAGAATTTCTGGACCAGCTTTGATTTCAACGAACAGCCGTTTGCTTTCGGGAATCCAAGGGAGAATTTCTTCCAGTAGCGGGAGCGTGTCGGTGAAGCCTTTGCCTTTCCATTTTCCCCATTCGCTGATGTTCAAACGCTTCAGCACTTTCCATTTTTCATCCGCGATTCGATGACTCACGCCAGCGGTTCGAAGGGTATTGTCATCGTGCATTACGACGATTTTGTGATCCCGGGTCAGGTGAATATCGAGTTCGCAGGCATCGGCTCCCTCCGCGTAGCCGGCATTGAATGCGCTCAGCGTGTTTTCAGGAAATTCGTGAGAAGCGCCGCGATGGGCAATGATTTCCACGGCGGATACCGAATGAGTGAAACACGCGGCCATAACGCAAACTGCCATGCTCCATTGAAAAATTCGAAATAGAATTTTTCCGCCAACGTTCAATTGATCATTCATAATGCGAAACGATTCTGCTGCCGCGAAGTTTATCTTTGCCGTGTTCTTCAATAGCAATTTTTTGGCTGCGGATCGTTCGACATAATTTGGATGAAACTGCGTCTGCGCAAGTGGCGAAGACAAACGTGTCCTGGAGCGCGAACTTCAGTCCGCGAGTTGAAGGCGAAATAAATTCCGCGCTCGGTTGACATCGCGGGCGGCATCAACTCCATGGTTCCGGCTTGAATCGCATTTGTGCTGCACAATGGATTTCCATGAAATTCTCGCATGCCGCTGGGGACAAGAATCATTTGAAATCTTCCGGCTTCTCCCGCATTTTCGCGGAATGTCACATTCGGAAAATCTCAGCGAATTGCCGCGGCCGCGTCTGGCCGATTCCCGCAAACTGGCGGAACCCTGTTCCATTGTCATTTTCGGCGCGAGCGGCGACCTGACCGCGCGCAAGCTCATTCCCGCGCTTTACCATTTGTTCAAAGAGAAGCAGATGCCGTCGTCGTTTCGCGTCGTCGGCTTCGCGCGGCGCGAGAAGACCGACGAATCCTGGCGGCAGGAACTGCGCGAGGCGCTGGACAAGTTTTCGCGAACCAAGCCCGTGGATGACAAAGTCTGGGACGAATTCGCGAAGAATATTTCCTATTGCCAGGGCGATATGACGGACGCCGAGGCTTACAAAAAACTGGAAGCCCTGCTGACCTCCTTTTCCACTCCGGCGTTGCGCGAAAACCTGTTGTTCTATCTCGCCACGTCGCCGAGCCAGTTCGGAATGGTTGTCGAACAATTGCATGATTCTCATCTGCTGCGCAAAAACGGTCCCGGCTGGCAGCGCATCGTGGTTGAGAAACCGTTTGGTCACGATCTCGAATCCGCGCGCGCATTGAACAACGAACTCACGCGTTATGCCCACGAGCAGCAGGTTTTTCGCATCGACCATTATCTGGGCAAGGAAACGGTGCAGAACATTTTGATGTTCCGCTTTTCCAATTCGATTTTCGAACGGCTTTGGAACCGCGATTCCATTGACCACGTGCAGATCACCGTCAGCGAAATGCTCGGTGTCGGCTCGCGCGGTGGTTATTACGAAGAAGCGGGCGCGTTGCGCGACATGGTGCAGAATCACATGCTGCAGGTGCTTGCTCTTGTCACGATGGAACCGCCAGTCTCACTCGAAGCCGAAGCGATCCGCGACGAAAAGGTGAAGCTGTTGAAGTCGATTCGCCCGATTGAGCCTGCGGAAATCGCGGGTCAGGTCGTGCGCGGACAATATTTTGCGGGAGCGGTGAACGGCGAGGCGCGCCCGGGTTATCGGCAGGAACCGAAAGTGAAATCGGATTCCAGCGTGGAAACGTATGTCGCGTTGAAATTGTTCATCGACAACTGGCGCTGGTCCGGTGTTCCGTTTTATCTGCGCACGGGAAAAAATCTTCCGACCAGTGCGAGCGAAGTGCGAATTCAATTCCGGCCGACGCCGAATATTTTATTCGCGGCGCAATGCGGAGAGAAGCTGGATCAAAATGCAATCGCGCTGCGCCTGCAACCCGACGAAGGCATTTATCTGCGTTTCAACGGAAAAGTTCCGGGAACTTCGATGGGCGTGCGCCCGGTGCGCATGCATTTCAGTTACGATTCCGAATTCGGCGCTTACACACCGGAAGCGTATGAACGGTTGTTGCTCGAAGCGATGATGGGCGATGCGACGCTGTTTATTCGCCGCGATGAAGTTGAAACGGCCTGGCAGATTGTGGATTCCATTCGCCAGGGCTGGCAGGGCAAGTCGCTGACGAACCGGGAATTTTATTCCGCAGGGACGTGGGGGCCGGTGGCGGCGGATGATCTGCTTGCGCAAAGCGGTCATGCGTGGCACGAACCGATGGTCGTTCATAAGCCGTAACCGTTTGGTGTGCGACCGGAGCGCGGGCCTCGCAGCGGCGAAGTTTTTTTGGGGTTGTTGCGTGAATGGACGCTGCTGATTTGCGATATTGCTGCGAGTCGCAGACTCGCGCTCCGGCGTTGGAGCGTTCATAGAGCGGGCGCATCAATCAGCCGCTTCGGGACATTTGTGGTTCTAAAATCAACGGCGTCATTCTGAATAAATTTATGGCGGAACATACGGCGAAAATTCATTGGCGCTGCGACAGCCCGGATTTTTTGAAGGGCAGATATTCGCGCGAACACACCTGGACTTTTGACGGCGGACTGGTTGTTGCCGCATCGCCGGCTCCGTCAGTCGTTCCCGCGCCCTGGTCTAATCCCGTGTGTGTCGATCCGGAAGAAGCTTTCGTCGCGTCACTTTCCAGTTGCCACATGCTGACCTTTCTTTTTCTCGCGTCGAAACGCGGATTTCAGGTGGGCGAATACGAAGACAATGCGGTTGGAATTCTGAGCAAGAACGAACGCGGCGTTCCCTGGATCAGCTCGGTGACGTTGAATCCGAAAATCAGGTATGACGGAGAGAAAGTTCCAAACGCGGAGGAAGAAGACCGGTTGCATCACGATGCGCATGAGCAATGTTTCATTGCGAATTCCGTGAAGACCGACGTGTCGGTGAAAGCGCGGTAATGGATCGAGGGTTCTCAGCGTATGAAGAATTTTGAATGGATTTCCTTTTCCAACGCCGATGAATTGGCGCGGGCTGCGGCGACGGCGTGGATCGACGAAGTCGAAGCCGCCAATCGCGCGGGGAAATCTCATTCCATGGCTTTGTCGGGCGGAAGAATCACGCAAAAGTTTTTACCGGTCGTGGTGGAGCTGTCGCGCGCGCGGAATTGTTCCCTTCAAAATGTTCATTTTTTCTGGGCAGATGAACGATGCGTTCCGCCGGACAATGCCGAAAGCAACTTCCTCATGGCGCAGGAACTTCTGTTCGCGCCGTTAAAAATTGCTGAAACGCAGATTCATCGCATTCGCGGCGAGGAATCGCCGGAAACCGCGGCCAACAGGGCGCAGGAAGAAATTTGCCGAATCGTTCCGCTCGACGAAGCCGGCCAGCCGATGATTGATTTGGTTTTTCTGGGACTGGGCGAAGATGGTCACACGGCATCGCTTTTTCCCGGCGAACCTGAGGAAATTTCTCAAAGCCCGGCGATTTATCGTGCGGTATTGAATTCGCCCAAGCCGCCGCCCGAACGAGTGACGCTGGGTTTTCCGGCTATCGCTGCCGCAAAAAAGGTTTGGATGCTGGCTTCAGGACAAGCGAAACAGGCCGCGCTTCGGGAATCTGTTTCTCCCGACGGTAAAACGCCATTTGCTCGAGTGTTGCGGATGCGATCCCAAACGAAGATTTTCTCCGACGTGGACGTGTAAGAATGACCGGGGAGCATTCCGAAAATCGCCATTCACCGGCGACTCACTCTTTTCCTGAATCCGTGAAAATTCGTAAAATCCATGTCTCGCATTCCACTGTTTTCACGTTCATGTAATATTTTTTCCGAGGAGGAAATCGCCCGTCTCTTGACGCCGTTTCAAACCGATGCGAATGGTTTTTAGTTGCTGGCATTCAGCCAGATGCTCTTTGAAAACAGAAGGTGAAAAGACCGAAAGATTTTTTGAACAAACTCCGGGGTGAGGTTATCTATTAACTGTAGGTTGAGTTTGGTTGAAGGTTTCGCTGTTCGTTTAGGGTTAGTATAGAGGTTTTGCTTGTAATGCGGTTCGAACAGCGACCAATAGTTGGCCGCATTACCCTTCTGAGCGCCTTGGTGAAGGCGTATAAACCTCGTCACCGTTTAGAGCCGGACCTCGTGTCCGGCTCTTTCACTTTTCTCTTTCACTTTTATTTGATGAATGAATTTTTCCAATTCGGATTTCACGTTGCTTGCCGTCGTTTAACGAACTAATCTTCGCCCCCGAATGAAACATCAACTCGACTTCGAAAAGCCGATTGTCGAACTGCAGAACAAGCTTGCGGAGTTGAAAAAACATCCGGAAACGCACTCGCTCGGAATCAGTTTCGAAGAGGAAATCCGGCTGATCGAAAACAAAATCGAAGAAACCCGCCGGCAGATTTTTTCCAATCTGTCCCCGTGGCAGCGCGTGCAGTTGGCGCGTCATCCCAAACGTCCTTTTTCACTCGATTACTTCGATTCCGCTTTCACCGGTTTTTGCGAACTGCACGGCGACCGCCTGTTCGCGGAAGACCGCGCCATCGTTGGCGGCTTTGCCATGCTCGGCGATCATCGGGTCATGGTGCTCGGCACGCAAAAAGGCCGTGATACCAAGGAGAAAATTCTTCGCAACTTCGGCTCCGCCCATCCGGAAGGTTATCGCAAAGCGCTGCGCCTGATGAAAATGGCGAATAAGTTCGGCCTGCCCATTATCGCCTTGATCGACACCGCCGGAGCTTATCCTGGAATCGGCGCTGAAGAACGCCACATCGCGGAAGCCATTGCGGTGAATCTGCGCGAAATGATGTTGTTCGAAGTTCCGATTGTCGCTGCCGTTATCGGCGAAGGCGGATCGGGAGGCGCTTTGGGAATTGGAGTTGCGGATCGCGTGCTCATTCTCGAAAACGCTTATTATTCGGTGATCAGCCCGGAAGGGTGCGCTTCGATTTTGTGGAAGGATCGCGCCGCTGCTCCGAAAGCCGCCCAGGCTTTGAAAATCACCGCCAACGATTTGCTGGAACTCAAGCTCGTGGACGGAATCATCCCCGAACCGCTCGGCGGCGCGCACACGGATCCGGATAAAACCGCTGAAAATCTGCAACAACATCTGCTCAAACAATTGGAAGAATTGCTGCAATTGCCCGCGCCGGAACGCTTGAAACAGCGTTACGAAAAATACCGTGCCTTCGGACATTTCCTGGAAAAATCCGAAGCGGCGGCGGAAATCTCGGAGACCCAGCCGGACGTCAGTCCTTCGCCTGCGGCCTGAGTTCGTCGGCTGAAACCCAATTTCTTATGCCGCTGTATCCCTTCAAATTTAATCCTGTTTTCAAAGAACGCGTCTGGGGCGGAAGAAACCTCGAAACGCTTTATCGCAAACAATTGCCTGGCAGCGCGCCGATTGGTGAATCGTGGGAGGTCAGTGATCGCCCCGGCGATGCCAGCGTAATTGCCAACGGGCCGCTCGCGGGGAAGAACCTGCGCTGGCTGATGGAGAATCACGAACGCGAATTGCTCGGCGACGCGAAATCTCAAAATGGATTGTTTCCGCTGCTGATTAAAATTCTCGACGCGCAGGAAAAGCTTTCCCTGCAGGTGCATCCGCCCGCCAGCAAAGCCGCGGAACTGGGCGGCGATCCGAAAACCGAAATGTGGTACATCGCGCAGGCGGCGCCCGGCGCGGAACTTTACGTCGGACTGAAACGCGGAGTGACGCGCGAGGAATTTGAACGCCGGATTCAAGACGGCACCGTCGCCGAATGCTTTCATCGTGTTCCCGTCAAAGCCGGCGACACGATGTTTCTGCCGAGCGGGCGCGTGCATGCGATTGGCGCGGGCCTGGTGATTTTCGAAATTCAGCAGAACTCCGATACGACCTATCGCGTATTCGATTGGAATCGCGTCGGCACGGACGGCAAGCCGCGCGAGCTGCATGTTCCGCAATCGCTGGCCAGCATTGATTTTCAGGACTTCGAACCCGCGTTAGCCGGTGGCGATTTCACGTCGGCGGGTGGCTTAAAAATTCGTCCACTGGTGAAGCATCCGCTGTTCAGCGTCGATGCGTTTCGCGCGCTGTCGAAGGAAACGATTTCATTCAAGCAACCGCGGCTGAAGATCGTTGGTGCATTGGAAAATTCCGTTACGATCAACGGCGCAGGTGTTTCGGTGAAATTGCAGCCGGGCGAATTTGGTTTGATTCCGGCGAGCGTTTCAAACGCAGAACTTCACGCGGAAATCGGCTCCAGCTTTCTGCTGATCGGTCCGGGCGAATCCACTCATTGAACTGCGACAAGACTTCTCGAAGCGAACGGAGCGCGGGTCTGTGACCCGCAGCAACGAGAATATTTACTGCTGCTTCCGGGTAAATGGGCGCGTCGTATTTACGACGTTGCTGCGGGTCACAGACCCGCGCTCCTGCCGGCACATGTTGGAATACGTTCTCACCTGCTTTTGATCGCGCTCGTTCTTGGCCTTCGCGGGGATTGCTGCTTGTCACTGAGCGGGAGCTGTTTCATCTTGGCTGAACCTGATTCGAGAACGAATGTCACCGAAAGTTAAACAGTTTTTTCTGAGCTGGATCGTCAACACGCTGGCCGTGGCGGTTGCGGCAATGATCCTTCCCGGCATCAATTACGACAAGCCGATCGATCTCTTCCTTGCATCGCTGTTGTTGGGAATTCTGAACGCGTTTGTTCGACCGCTGTTGCTGCTGATGGCGTTGCCGCTGCTGATCTTTACGCTGGGCTTGTTCATCTTCGTCATCAATGCGCTGTTGCTGTATTTTGTCGGCTCCATCCTGGAAGGATTTCATGTGGCCAGTTTCTGGTGGGCCTTCGGTGGCGCGGTGGTTATTTCAGTGGTTTCGATGATACTGAACATCATGACCGGAAACAGCAAAGCGCGCGTTCAGGTTCAACGAAATCGTCCGCCGCGATCCGGTCCCGGCGGCGACGGTCCAGTGATCGATGTCTGATCGCAAATCGTTCCGTAGTCCCATTCCGGAGCAAAGACCATTTCATCTTGAAAAACAACATTGTCATCGCCATCGACGGCACCAGCGCCAGCGGCAAAAGCACGAACTCGAAGCTGATCGCGAAGGAACTGGGCTTTGTTTACGTGGACACCGGCGCGATGTATCGCACGCTGGCCTGGCATTGTTTGAAACAGCGGATTGATGTTCACGACGAAAAAGCCGTGGCGACCGCGTGCCGCAGGTGGAAAACAAAGTTGGAATGTGTGGAGGTGGATGGTTATCGGGCCGCGCGATTGTTGGTGGATGGATATTTTCCTGAAAAAGAAATCCGCACTCCAGAAACCGCCGCTGCCGTGGCACACGTCGCTGCCGTTCCGAAAGTTCGTGATTGGATGAAAAAAACTCAGCGCGATTGCATTCAGTTTGGAAGTCTGGTGATGGAAGGCCGCGACATCGGAACGAATGTTTTCCCGGAAACCGATTATAAATTTTATCTCGATGCCGGACTGGCCGAACGCACGCGGCGTCGAGCGGCGGATGGCGTTCAGGAAAATCTCGCGGCGCGGGATCAACGCGACAGTCAGCGCGCGGCGGCGCCATTGATGATCGCGCTGGGCGCAAAGGTAATCGATAACTCCGGCCAGACTCCCGCGGAAACCAGCGGCCTGATTATTGCCGACGTGAAACAACGTCTGGCTGAACGGAAATAAAAAGCAGTTCACAAATGAACCCGGTTTATTACGTCGGCTGGCGATTGTTTCGCATCCTTTACGCGACTTACTTTCGTTGGCGCGTTTACAATGCCGGGCGCGTGCCGTTGTCCGGTCCGGTGATTCTCGCTTCGAACCACGCCAGCTTCATCGATCCGCCGCTCGTGGGTTCCGGGTTGCGTCGCGATATCAATTATCTTGCGCGCGAAAGTTTGTTTCGTTTTCCGGGGATTGGCTGGCTGTTGCGCCAATGGAATTCCGTTCCGGTTGATCGCGATGGCGGTGGTGCGAAAGGTTTGAAAGCGATTCTTGATCGATTGCTCGCCGGCGGCGCGATCATTCTGTTTCCAGAAGGCACGCGCACAGCGGATGGGAAATTGCAACCGGCGCGATCCGGCATTGGTTTGATCGTGATCAAGTCTGACGCGGTTATAATTCCCGTTCGAGTTTTTGGAACGTTCGAAGCCTACGGACGTCACATGAAAGTTCCGAAGCCGAGAGCTGTTGCCGTGAAATACGGGCAGCCGATGCGTTTCGAAAAGCTGCGCGCCGAAGCAAAAACCTGTTCCAAAGCGCGATTGAAAGAAATTTACCAGGAAGTCGCGGATGAATTGATGGCTGCGATCGGGAAGTTGCAGCCGCACGAAGACAAGGAACGATTTCCGTGACTACGACGGTTTACACGAATTACGCTGATTTCCGCTAACTTCAGAATGGTTTCACAACGGATTAACACGGGGGCAGAGAAGCTGAAATAAATACCGCCACATGGGCGTCTCGCCATGTATTTGTGAATTGATCGCGACTTTGAAACGCACGGGCGGGACACCCGTGCCACTATCAGAAAATTCGTGTTAATTCGCGAAATTCGCGTAAAACCGTTTCCTTCAGATCCCCAGATTCGAAAGCGTGTGGCTGATGGAATTTACGATCTGCACGAGTTGCGGATGCGATTTCTCGAAACCGCCGACGGACGACGACATTCCTTTCAGAGAAAGGTCGAGCAGTTCGGGATTCTGATTCGCGCGAATCGCTTCATGCGCGGAGCGTTCGGTGAATCCGGCGATGCTTTCCGCCTGTTCGTTGTCGGTTTGGGAGAGCGTTGAGATTTCCGATTTCAACGTGCCGAGCAGATTCAGCAATTCGGATTTGCGTTCGGTTCGGATCGATTCCGAACCTTTGATTTTCGCCTCAATTTTACTGATGGTATCCTCGATCATAGTTTGGCTCCGTTCTGATCCCAACATAACGGAACCCGCGAGATCGGCAATAGCAGGACTGAGTCGGTGAAACTTCAAATGGAAATCAAATCACAATCGAGCGCACCGGGCCTCTTCGGACAGGAAGTTCAATTTTTAGAACGTCGCAAAGATTTGGCCTCATTTGCTTTCCTCGGGCGTTCCATCAGACGGTTCAGACTGACACGTTCACCTTCACCGGCAGTAAAGATGCGGCGCTGTCCGTTCAAATCATAAACAATCACCAGTGCCTTATTCCATCCGGGCGTCGGATCCGCGTGCAACCATTCCGGACGCGAGAAGAACTCGACGCCAGGCTGGCGCAAAAGGTCATCCACCCGGTAAGTCACGTCAGCGAACTTCGTTCCGGAACCATAGACAGCCGAAATGACCAGGAACTCGGGCGAACGTTCTGAAGCCTGAACCGGTGGCATGGCTCCGAAATCGCGAGACCTGGTAGTGGTGCATCCGGCAGCGAAAAGAAGGCTGACGCCAAGGGCGAGGATCTGAAATGTTTTCATAAGAGTGTGATGGCTTTGGGATTTCTCAGCGATTGCTTTCCAGGCGATTTAACTGGCTCGAATTTGAAGCGCCAGTCGCTTTTGAAATCCGATGCAACCAAACAGTTGAAATTCGCTCTGTCAATGAAACATAAATGAACATTGATCAGCGGGCGGGAAAAACTCGTCGGCGATGTTCAAGAAGCTTCAGTTCACCGGCGTCGGTTCCCAGATTTCCACATTGAGCGAACGCGAGAAGTGGGCCAGTGGCGGAGTGCCGGGTTCCGGAAGGTTCAATGTCGAGATCATGTTGGATTCGAGAGATTCAACGAACGCTTCGTCCAGGATCCACGGATGATGATAAATGCGCGACTGTGTGAGCGTCTGACTGTCTCCAGCGTAAAGGCAATAACGTTCCGTCAGAAAAAACGCCAGCGACGTCACATCCGGATCGCGCAAACGCACGCCGGTTTTCCAGCGCACCTGGAAATTGGCCGGAGCGCCAATGGAACGTTTGGAGCTGAAATGAAATTCATTGCCCGACGTGATGAAATTCATCTCCGCTTTGAAATACGGCAGCATGAACATTACCCGCGCCGCCATCGCCGGAATGAGCTTGGAAGCGTCGAGCGAGAAAAACCAAACGCCGGGCTGGCCGGCATAGTGAACGTACGTGCGGACGTTCAGTTCGAGAAGAGAATCCAATCCGGGAATCGCCGGGAACGACGCCAGCCGCACATCAGTCATGCCAAATGGCGTGACGCCAATCCACGCCTGGCCGTCAAAGGTGTCGATTTCCAGCGTGGACGGAATCAGCGGACGCAAAACAGCGGGATCGATTGGCCAATGCAGGAACAGCAGGTTTTGCCAGGTTTGATGCATTATGGGCGGACCTTCTGGTCGCGTGCGCATGGCCAACCGATCCAAATCCAAAGTCGTTTTCATATCATCGCTTTCCGACGGCTTCCGCGGTGCGAACGCCGTCCAGCCTCGGCTCGGCGAGCTGCGGTTGAGTGTCGAGCTGGCCGTAGTCGAGTTTGATGACGCGATCCGCGACGTGGAAATATTTGTCGTCGTGCGAAATCACCAGCACGGTTTTGCCGCGGCGTTTCAGCTCAGGCAGAAGCTGCGTGTAGAAGACGTTTTTGAAATGCGGATCCTGATCCGCCGCCCATTCGTCGAACATATAAAACGGACGATCTTCAAGATACGCCGTGAGCAGCGCGAGCCGCTTGCGTTGCCCCTGGGAAACGGACGTCGTGGACAGCACGCCATCTTTCACCTTCACCTTGTGATTCAAATGCAGATGTTCGAGATACTCGCCTGCGGATTGATCCAGATCGCCGGAGCCAAGTCCGAGCAGGTTGTTAAAGAGATAAAAGTCGGAAAAAATCGCGGAGAACAATTGCCGGAAATCATCGCGATTTTCATCGGTGATCGTTTCACCGTCGAGCCGCAGTTCACCGGCTTCGGGAACGTAGAGGCCGGTGATGATTTTTGCCAAAGTGGATTTACCGCTGCCATTACCGCCGACCAGGAAAACCAGTTCGCCGGGTTGAAAGCGCAGATTGATCGGGCCCAGCACGAAATGGCTGTCGTCTTTTTCGTGACGATAGCTGTGAACGACGTTCAGGAGTTCAATGCGTTTGAAGCCCGCGGCAGTTTCTGGACGGTCGAGCGAACAGTTTTCAGTGGAGTTCTGGGCAAGCGAAATGCCGATGTCTTCAATTTTCTGCAAAGCCACATTCGCACGGCCAAACAATGAAATGCTGTTCAGCGCGCCCGCGAGCGGGCCCATGAGATACAGCGTGGTGACGACGTAGCCCGTGAGTGTCTGCGTGTTCATTGTGACGATGGTGGGGAGCAGAAAGAGAATCACGCCGATCAATGCAAAGTAGAGCAGATGCGTCCAGTTCTGCGAAATTACGAAACGCATTTCCGCAGCGACCGTGTGACGCTGATACGCTTCGGTTGCGGTTTGAATATCCTGCGTGAGAAACGCTTTGCGGCGATTGCGATGCAGCTTGAGTTCCTTGATCCCGCTCGTCAGCGCTCCGAAATGTCCGTAGAGAACATCGCCTTCTTCGCGCGCCAGATTCAAATATCGAAACGCACTGGAAACAATCATGCGATATCCGACGCCGCCCAGAACGATCAGCACGCCAATCGACGCCAGCACCTGCCACGAAAGCCAGCCGAGATAAACCGCGCCGCCCAGAAGGATTGCGAGATTCACCGCCACAAACGGAATTGCAAGCAGCGCGTTGGTGATATTCGCCACGTCATCGGTCAATGCCACCAGCACGCGCGCGGTGCCGAGTTCTTCCAGATGCCGCAATGGAACGGTAAGAATTTTGCGGATCAAACCGCGCCGCAGTTCGGCGACCACGCCCTGAGAAAAATTGGCGAGCAACGCCTGCGACGCGAAATTGCTCGCGATTTTTCCAAGCCCGACCGCGATGAAAGCGCCGATCAGAAGCGCACCCGGTTTGGTGGTGGCGGTCAGGGCGGTATTGACCAGCGCGATCAATCCCGCGTTGCACGCGCCACTGATGAGCGCGGTGATCGTGGTGATGACCATCATTCCGCGACAATTGTTCCAGATAAATTTCAGCAGATTCATTCGTTCGTTATTTGTTGTTCGTCTGAGCAGCCGCAGCATGCGCTTCGGCGAGGGAAGCCTGGAGTTGTTCGGCCAGGAACTTCACATTGGGTTCGATAAAAATATTTTCGTGCGAGCCGGGAATGCGTTTGATCGTCACGCCGCCGCGCGCGACGTGGCCCCAGCAGAAATCGTCCGCGAACGAGCAAAGCAACGGCTGGCCGCGCGTGCGAATGAGCGTAACCGCGCCGGGATACGGCTGATCGACATGATTCGTCAGCGCGCGCAGATGAATTTCCCAGAACTTCAGTTCATGCTCCGGGAAGTACGCCGGATCGATCACTTCTTCGAGATCGACTTCCACCGAAGCGCCGCTCTTCTTGCGGAGGCGCGCCAGCAGTTTGCGGCCGAGAATGCGGGTTTTACGCAGGATAAATCGCCGTTGGTCGGAGACGCTTAGCTGGCGGAAATCCTGGAGCCAGTACCAGAAATTCTGGCTGAAACGATACGCGAATGAAGGCCGCCACCAGGTGATGCGTTCGTAGCCGACGTTGGAGGGAAACGCATCAATGAGCAAAACGACCGCGACCTCTTCACCGAGCGCGCGAAGCTGTCGCGCCATTTCATAAGCGACGTTTCCACCGAGACAATAACCGCCGAGATAATACGGGCCATTCGGTTGAAACGCGCGAATCTCCTCGATGTAATAACGCGCCATGTCTTCGATGCGATCGAACTCTTCCAGGCCAATCTGGCCGCGCGATTTGATCCCGTAGATGGGTTGATCCGCGGGCAAATGTTTCGCGAGATTCGCGTAACCCCAAAGCACATCGCCTCCCGCACCGTGCGCGAGAAACAGCGGCGGACGATCTCCATTCGGCTGAACCGCAACAATCGGGGATTGCGCGCGCTCGGAATGATTTTCGCTCAGGACGGCGGCGAGTTGTTCGACCGTCGGCGCCTGGAAAATCGTGACCAGCGGGAACTTGCGTCCGGAAAGTTTCTCCAGTTCGGCAAACAAGCGAACCGCCAGCAGCGAATGACCGCCGAGTTCGAAGAAGTTGTCCTTCAATCCGACGCGTTCAACCCGCAGCAACTTTTCCCAGATATCGCAAAGCTGGCGTTCGGTTTCCGTGTTCGGCGGAACGTAGCCGCTTTGCTTTCCGGAACGCGTTTTCGCGCGCGATTCAACTGCCGCGTGAATCCGCGCCGGATCGTTTGCCTCGAGCGCGAGTTGGCGATAGTTGCGGAATGAGCTCGAACGCCGGGAGCTTTCAACCTGCAGCGCGCTTCCATCCGACGCGCTGGCTCTTTGCGAGTTGAATGTGGCGACTTGAATGTTGCTTTCCGTTTCTGATTTGTCCGCAAGAAAAACAGTTTCCGCCGCAACCCTGGCGGGGAAACGATAGATGAATCCGCCGTTCAACGCCTGCCGATAATTCGCGCCGATGCTTTCCAGAAAATCATGCGCCGGTTTGTTTTTCTCGGAACGATGATAATGGACGTCCACCCACTCCAGTTCGCGTTCGAGCGCGAGCTTCCCGAGATGCGCGAGGATCGCGTGCTCAACGCCGCGTCCCAGAACGCGGCAACTCAGCAGGAACGTTTCAACATCCAGCATCGCGCCGTGGTTGGACGCGATCACAACGCCCACCAGCCCGTAATCGCCGAAGCGATCCCGAACTTTCACGATGAGAATGTCCGATGAATTCGCCAGCGATTGGATTTCCGTTTCCGTGCGGCGAATCGTCGTGCAGTTGAATTGATTCGTGCGATGCGTGAGTTGTGAAACGCGCGTCAGTTGCTCGGCTGACATCGGCGCGATATCAATCTTCAAGTCCAGGCTCGCAATGAATTCCGCGAGACCATTCGCATTCGCGCGCAGTTTTTCGCGTTCCTGTTGATCGCGATACATTCCGGCGCGCTGACGATCCTCCGCCGTGAGCTTCGCCTGATCAAAAGCCCAGCAATGCTGGAGAAATGCGGGAATCTCTTCCGGGTTTTCCGGCAGTTGCAACGTGAGCACGTCAGGGCAATTCGCTTCAACCTCCGCGCATTCGACGGGATTGTCATCGACGAAAATGAAACTGTCCAAACCGAGGTTCAACTCGCGCGCGAGTGCTTTGAGATTTTCAGATTTCGGCAGCCAATTCGTTTTCCATGCGGCGAAATGATCGTGCTTCAACGGCATGTCGAGCCGTTTCGCGAAGACTTCGCGGACGTCCTCTTCGTTGTTCTTGCTGCACACGGCGAGCAGACGTCCGGCCTGCTGCTGCGCGCACATGAATTCCTGAAGCGCCTTTCTCGGTGCATCCAGACAAATGCCCGCTGCGCCGTCTTCGCCGCAAACGCCCGACCACAGCGTGTTGTCGCAATCCAGCACGATCACCTTGTGCGGCGCGCGTTGCAGCGCGTGGAGCTTGCGGGCGATCATGGTTCCGAGCGCGGTGAAAAATACCGGTGTGAACGGCACTTTTCCCAGCTCGTCGCCGCTCGCATCGTAGTAGTCGGCCACCGAATACAGCTTCAGCAATTCGCCCGTCGTGATGACGTGCGCCCCGTTTACCTTTTCTGTTTCGGAAGCCAAAAAGTTTTCTGTCGCTTCCACCATCGTGCGGCGTTTCGGATCAGCAGCGATTGCATGAGAAGGCGGGCAAAGCACAATCAGAAAAGGCGTGGTGCTGCGTGCGGCTGATGTTTTCAATGCCTTCAGAAATTCCCCAGCCACGGCGGACAAATCATCGACTTGCGCTGAATCATGCACGCCGGCTTTGATCCAATCTTCCGCACGAATCAACAAAACGTTGAGACCGCGCGTGTTGCCGTTGAGCAGACTCGCTGGATCGAGCAATTCCTGAAACACCTGGTTGAACGGCGCGAATTCGACATCCGCGGCGAGCTCCAGTTCCTTCGCCCAATACCGCAGCGATTCTTCAATCGGTTCCGCCGTGAACGTGGCGGCGATGGCAATGGTCTGTTCCGTTCGCCGGCTGCGCGCGGCGCGCGATTGGTTTTCCAGAGCTTCGGTGATTCGGAATTCCGGCAAGCGCGTTTCCGGCTGGCGAATCAGCGTTTCCAGAATCTGCTCATACGAATTCAGAAACTCACGAATGGTTTCCGTTTCGAACAGATCGGTTTTGTATTCGCACGCGAGCGTCAGGCCCGATTTCGTCCATTCCGCTTCGAACCGCAAATCCAGCAGCGCGGCTTCGAGATCAACCGGCAGTTGGCTGACTTCGAGGTGGTCGCTCTTGAACATTTCACTGGGAAAGTTCTGCAGGAGCAGGGCGACATTGTAGAGCGGGTTTTGATTCTGGCGACGTTCGGGATTGACCGCTTCAACGATTTTCTCGAACGGACAATCCTGATGTTCCTGCGCTTCGAGCACCGCCGCTTTGACTTTCGCGAGCAACTGTTCGCCGGTTTCATCGCCGGAAAGCCGGGTGCGAATCGGCAGAAAATTCATGAAGCAACCGATCACAGCTTCCATCTCGCGACGGTTGCGTCCCGCGACCACGGTGCCGATCACCAGATCGCGTTGGTGCGTCCATTTCTCCAAAACGGCCGAAAGCGCGGCGGTCAGAATCACGAACGCGGTGGTGTTTTGCCGATGACTCAATTGGCCAATCGCTTCCGATGTTGCTTTTGAAAAATTCAGAACGGCGCGCTTCGCATGGAGTGTTGTTGTTTCCGGTTCGGAATGATCCGTCGGCAACGCAATCGCAGCGGGCGCGCCCTTGAGTTTTTCCTTCCAGAAATTCAGTTCCAGATCCAGCGCGGCGCCCTGCATCTGCTGGCGTTTCCACGCGGCGAAATCCGCGTATTGCAACGTTAATGCGGGCAGTGCCGGCGTGGACTTTCCGCCGGCGAATGCGCGATAGAACGCTTCGAGTTCCTGGAATAGAATCGTCAGCGACCAGCCATCGGAAATCGTGTGATGCATCACCACAGCGAGGGCGTGATCGTGTTCCGCCAATCGCGCCAGCCGAACGCGCGTCAACGGCCCGTTCGCCAGATCAAAAGGCCGTTGCGATTCCGTCTTCAACCACGCGGCGAGACGGTCTTCCGGTTCTGCGGAGAGATCGGTCAGTTCGATGGGAAACGGCTGCGGCTCGGCAATTTTCTGAACGAGATTTTCACCGTCGTGCGCGAATGTGGTCCGCAGTGTTTCATGGCGTTTGGCAATTTCCGTGAAAGCCTTTTCCAACGCCACGACGTTCAGATTTCCTTTGAAGCGCAACGCTGCTGCGACATTGTAGGAATGATTTCCCGGTTCCAGTTGGTCGAGAAACCAAAGACGTTCCTGCACGAAGGAAACCGGCAGAGCGCCGCCGCGTGGCAATGCCTGCAAAGGCAAAACCGGAAGCTGGTTTTGTGTCCATTGCCCCGATTGCAAACCCTGCGCCAGCGTTTCAATCGTCGGCGCATCGAACAGACTGAACAGCGGCAATTCCACTTTGCAGGTTTCGCGCACGCGGGAAATCACTTGAATCGCGAGCAACGAATCGCCGCCCAGTTCAAAGAAATTATCGTGAACCCCCGCGCGTTCGACGTGCAGCACTTCACGCCAGATGCTGACAAGCTGTTCCTCCACCGGTGTGCGCGGCGCAACGTAGCTCGCGCTGTCCTCGCGCGGATCATGTTCCGGATCCGGCAGCGCCTTGCGATCGATCTTGCCATTGGGCGTCAATGGCAGTTCCGGCAACAGCACGAAGGCGGAGGGCACCATGTAATCCGGGAGATGTTCTTTGCCGAAGCGCCGCAATTCTTCCGTGGTGATGCGCTGATCGGATTTCGCGACGAGATACGCCACCAGCCGTTTCGAACCGTTTTGGTTTTCGCGTGCCAGCACAACGACATCGCGCAACGCCGGATGGTTGCGGAATGCGGTTTCAATTTCACCCAGCTCAATGCGGAAGCCGCGAATCTTTACCTGATGATCGATGCGGCCGAGATATTCGAGCTGGCCATCCGCGCGCCAGCGGGCGAGATCGCCGGTGCGATACAATCGCGTTCCAGGATTAAACGGATTTGAAACAAACTTCTCTGCGGTCAACTCCGGGCGATTCAGATAACCGCGCGCAAGCTTATCGCCGCCGATGTAAAGCTCGCCGGGAATGCCAATGGGAACGGGCTGGCGGTTGGTGTCGAGCAGATAAACCTGTTCATTCGCCAATGGCTTTCCAATCGTCGCCGGCTCGTTCGGCTGGCGCAGCGTGAAAGTCGAATACGTGGTCGTCTCGGACGGACCGTAAAGGTCGTAAACTTTTTGGGCTGTCGTCTGCGCATAAATCTGATTCACCACGGAAGTGGCAAGCGGTTCGCCCGCAATATTCACAACCCGCACGTTGGGCGGAATGCCTTTGACGCGGAGCAATTCGCGGATCGCGGACGGCACGGTGTTGATCAGCGTGACGCGTTCCGCTGCGGCAAGCGTAGGCAGTGCGAGTGCGTTCTGCGCGAGAATCACCGTTCCGCCCCAGCTCAGCGGCACGAACATTTCGAAGATCGAAAGATCAAAACAAACCGAAGTGGACGCCAGCACGCCGGAAATTTCTTCGGCGGTGAAAACCTCTTTCGCCCAATGCATCAGCGCCACGGCAGCGCGATTTTCAATGGCAACGCCCTTGGGTTTTCCAGTGGAGCCGGAGGTGTAAATCACGTAAGCCAGATCCTTGCTGCTGGCGGCCGCATCAAGATTTTCGCGGCTGTGCGTGTGAATCTGGGGCCAGTCGGAATCCAGCGCGACAATTTGTGCGGAGTGAACCGCCGCACCGAGGAGAGGCCGCAAGGATTCCTGGGTCAGCAAAACCGGCGCGCCCGCATCTTCGAGAATGAACGCGAGCCGCTCTTTCGGATAAGCCGGATCGAGCGGAACGTAAGCGCCGCCCGCTTTGAGAACGCCGAGAATGGCGACCAGCAAACGCCAGGAACGTTCCAGACAAATGCCAGCCATTTTTTCCGGACCAACGCCTAATTCGCGAAGATGACGCGCAAGTTGATTGGCGCGCGCGTTCAGTTCCGCGTAGCTCAATTCTTCGTTGCCGGCGATCAAAGCAATGGCATCCGGCGTTCGCGCCACCTGCGCCTCAAAGAGATTCATCAGCGTTGCAGTCGTCGGATACGGTTTCTGCGTCGCGTTCCAATCCACAACAACCTGGCGCGCTTCCGTCTCGGGCATCAGAGGCAGGGTGGCGACGGGCTGATCCGGATTTTTCAACGCGGCTGCAAGCAGCGTTTGCAGATGTCCGGCCATGCGTGCAATGCGTTCGGCATCGAACAGGGCGGTGCTGTATTCAATCCAGCCGCACAGACCTTGAGGCGATTGCGCCAGGCAAAGTTGCAGGTCGAGCTTTGCCGTCTCATTGTAGATTTTCAGCGGACGGAAATTCACACCCGCGACCTCGCGCGGCGGCAACGGTTCCGGATCGTAGCTGAACATCACCTGAAACACAGGCGTGTGGCTCGCGTTACGCGGTGGACGAATTTCTTCGAGCAACCGGGCGAAGGACAGATCACTGTTTGCGAGCGCCGCTTCATGGGTTTTGTGAACACGTTGCAGCAGATCGCGAAAAGTCGGTTGTCCGGAAAGATCACTGCGCAGAACAATCGTGTTATCCAGTTTTGCAATGACGTGATTCAATTCCCACCGGGCTCGATTTGAAACAGTGGAACCGACCAGAATATCCGTGCTGCCGGTGTAACGCGCGAGCAAGGTTTGGAACGCGGCAAGCAGGGTCGCGAACGGCGCACAACCCATTTCGCGGCTCAACGCTTCAACCGCAGCCGTAGTCTCTATCGAAAACGCAATGGGCTCGCACGAACCGTCGTCGCCCTGATGCACCGGACGGGGACGATCCGAAGGCAGTTCGATCAATTCCGGCGCACCGGCGAGTTGCTGTTTCCAGAACGCGAATCGCTTTTGTTCTTCGTCCGGCGAAAGCTTCCGGAGCGTGGCGGTTTCTGCATACTCAACTTTCAGCGGCGACAACTGGGCGACCGTTCCAGTGACGTTGGCCTGATAAAGTTCCAGCAGTTCCGCGTACAAATTCCGAACCGATTGCGCATCGCAGGCGAGTTCATGCGTGATAATGAGCAGCAAATGATCTTCGGCGTCGAATCGCCACAGGAACGTTCGCAGCATCGGGTTCGACATCGCATAAGAGCGATGGCTCTCAGTGACCGCGAGTGAACCCGCGCGGCGTTCGCGTTCCTCCGGCGGCACATCGCTGAGGTCGGTGACAGAAAGCTGAATGGCTTTCGGTTCGCAGATCAATTGAATCGGCTGACCGTCATCGGCTGGAAAAACAGTTCGCAATGCGTCGTGGCGTTGCGCCAGTTCCGACAGACTCTTTTCCAGCGCTGGAACATTCAGCGCACCTTTCAAGCGCAGTGCGGTGGGAATGTTGTAGGACGATCGCTTTGGTTCGAATTGATCGAGAAACCAGATGCGCTTTTGGTCGAGTGTCAGCGGAAGTTGTCGGCCTTTGGAAACCGCCGATGCGGGCAGCACGGGTTGTGTCTGATTGGCGGCGTCGCCCAATCGCTCGGCGAGCGCGCCGACGGTCGGCAGGGTGAAGAGACTCAGCAACGGCACTTCCACCTGCAACGTCTCGCGCATCCGGGAAATCACCTGCGTTGCGAGCAGCGAATGGCCGCCGAGATCGAAGAAGTTGTCGTGAATGCCCACGCGATTGATCCCGAGAACTTCACCCCAGATACTGGCAATCACTTCTTCAATTGGCGTCCGCGGCGCGACGTATTTCTGACTGAGTTCCGGTCTTGAATCACCGGGCTTCGGCAGATTCTGTCGATCCACTTTGCCGCTCGGCGACAGTGGCAACGCGGCGAGCGGAACGAAACACGACGGCACCATGTAGCTCGGCAATTTGCCTTTGAGGTATTCCAGCAGTTCGCCGACGCCGGGCGCGTTTTCTGTTCGCGGAACGAAATACGCCGCGAGCCGCTTCTTGCCGGGAAAATCTTCACGCGCGGTGACGACGCAATCCTTCACGCCCGGATGCGAACGCAAGCTGTTTTCAATTTCACCCAGTTCAATTCGATAGCCGCGCAGCTTGACCTGTTCGTCGTTGCGTCCGCTGAATTCAATGGAGCCATCCGGTCGATACCGCGCGCGGTCGCCGGTTTTGTAAAGGCGTTCGGAAGGAATTTCCGGAAACGGATTGGGAATGAATTTCTGCGCCGTGAGTTCCGGACGATTCAAATAACCGCGCGCCAGACCCGCGCCGCCAATGTGCAATTCGCCTTCTTCACCGAGCGGCACGGGCGCGAGTTGCTCATTGAGAATCAACGCCTGCGCGTTGGCGAGCGGATGACCAATGGGCAGGGTTTCATCGCTCATCTTCCCGACGTGCAATGTGGCGGTGACCGTTGCTTCGGTGGGGCCGTAGGCATTGATCAAAGTCACTTTCGATTCCACGCGCTCTTTCCAACGTCGCCAGGATTCGTTCGAAGCTTTTTCGCCACCAATAATCATCAGTCGCAACCCGGGCGGCAGAGTTTCGGAACGGAGATGTTCCACAAGCTCATGCCAGTAAGCCGTCGGAATATTCGCAACGGTGATTTGTTCGTCCGTCAGAAATTTCAGGAAACGTCCGGTGGATGAAATGTCATCGTCGCGCCGCATCACGACACCGCAACCGCGCAGCCAGGCAGGAAACAATTCCTCGACGGAAATATCGAAACTGAACGGACTGAATTGCAGCGTGCGATCGGCGGGCGAGAGTTGAAACGCTTCGGCGATGGCGAAGTTGTGATTCAGCAAAGCACGATGCGGAATCTGTACGCCCTTGGGCGCGCCGGTGGAACCGGAGGTGTAAATGATGTACGCGAGATTCTCCAGGTTTGCCGGACAAGGGAAATTTTCCGTGGATTGAGCGGCGATCTGCTTTTGCTGCTGAGGATCGTCGAGGCAGATCACGTTGGTATTCTCCGACTTCAATTCATCTGCAAACGCGGATTGCGTGAGCAGCACGGGTGCTTTGGAATCACCGAGCATGTAGGCCAAACGCTCGGTGGGATACGAACGATCCAGCGGCAGGTAGGCGCCGCCGGCTTTGAGAACCGCGAGCAGCGCAATCGGCAATTCCAGCGAACGTTCAATGCAGACGGCAACGAGCGTTTCCGGCCCGACACCTTGAGTCTGAAGTTGACGCGCGAGTTGATTCGCGCGCGCGTTCAGTTCCGCATACGAAAGTTCTTTGCCATCGGAACGCAACGCCATCGCATCGGGCGTGCGGGCAACCTGTTTTTCAAAATGAACCGCATACGAACCTTCAATCGGAAACGAAACGCGCGTTTGATTCCATTTTAGAATCGGCGAATCCGCGGAAGTGGAAACGGGAGGTGTTACAGCGGGCGCTGTGGATTGATCATTTACGGTTGGCTTCGTTTTGGATTGAGTGAGCAGCCGTTTCAATTTTCTGGCCAGCACACCGACGCAGGGTTCTTCCAGAATTTTTTCATGAACGCCGGGAACAACGGTGATCTGAACGCCGCCCTGCGCGAGATCGCCCCAGCCGTAATCCGCATCGAACGAACAGAGCAGGGGATGGCCTGGACTGCGGAACAGTTGAACGCGCCCGGAAAAAGGTTTCGGATGATAATTCACGAGCGCGTGAATGTGGCATTCCCACAACTTGCGCTGCTCGTCGGAATAGGACGAAAGGTCGACCAGCTCGCCGGCATCCACCGTGGCTTTGGATTTTTTCGAATGACCGAGAAAACGATCCGCCCGGCGCTTGAGCATTTCTTTTTTCCAGCGGAAAAATTCCCGGCGCTGCGGCGGCGTCCAGTTCAGAAAATACCTGGCCCAGTAGCAGAGATTCACGCCGAAGCGGAAAAACCAGCGCGGCGACCACGTCAGGCGCGAGTAGCGCGAGTTGGCCGGAGCGCAGTTGAACAGCGCGAGCGTTTCGACAGTTTCGCCCTGCGCTTCCAGTTGCCGAGCCATTTCATACGCGACGTTTCCGCCAAAGCAGTAACCGCCGATGCGATACGGTCCGCGCGGTTGGATGACGCGCAGATCGGAAACATATTGCGCGGCCATTTGTTCGATGGTCTGAAATTCTTCGCGGCCATCCAATCCGCGCGAACGCAATCCAAACACCGGTTGGTCCGGCCCGAGATGCCGGGACAAATTCACGTAGCCCCAGAACATTCCGCCGCCCGCGCCGTGAACAAAATAAAGCGGGAGACGCGAACCTTTGGGTTGAATTTCCACCAGGGACGTTCCGGAAATGGCGCTGTCTTCCTGGATTTCCTTGCGCAGAATTGCCGCCAGTTGCTCGATGGTTTGCGCCTGGAAAATCGTGGCGAGCTTCAGCTTGCGGCCAAACTGTTTTTCGATCTGCGCAATCACGCGTACCGCGAGCAGCGAATGTCCGCCGAGTTCGAAAAATTTATCCTGAATGCCGATCGGATGAATTCCGAGAACGCTTTCCCAGATGCGCGTGAGTTCGAGTTCCACGGCGTCCTGTGGCGTGGCATAACGCTTTTCCAATTCCGGCCGCGCCCGATCCGGTTCCGGCAATGCTTTGCGATCCACTTTGCCGTTGGGCGTCAGCGGCAGCGAGGAGAGGCGCACAAATGCGGACGGCACCATGTATTCCGGCAATTTCTTTTTCAGGAATTGTCGCAGTTCCGGAACGCTCGGCGAACGCCGCCCTTGCGGAACAAAATACGCCGCGAGTTTTTTGTCGCTGCCATGCGCGTGAACCGTCACGACGCATTCGCGCACGCCGGGATGTTGCGCCAGAAGGCTTTCGATTTCGCTGAGTTCCACACGAAACCCGCGGAGCTTCACCTGGTGATCCAGTCGTCCAATGAACTCGATGGTTCCGTCGGCAAGCCAGCGGGCCAGATCGCCCGTCTTGTAAAGCAGCGGCGCGCCATTGCCATCGCGATACGGATTCGGAATAAATTTTTCGCGACTCAGTTCAGGCTGGTTCCAATAGCCGCGCGCCAGACCGTCGCCGGCCACGTGCAATTCTCCGGGCACACCCACCGGCGCGGGATTCAAATCCGAATCGAGAATGAAACACTCGGAATTGGCCAATGGTTTGCCAATGGGAATCGTCGTCGCATCGGGCGCGACTTCACGGATTTCGTGCCACGTCGAGAAGGTCGTGTTTTCGGTCGGACCGTAAACATGCAGCAGATGTTGCGGCGGATGTTTCAGAACCGCGCGAACCCATTTGGGATCCACTGCTTCGCCGCCGAACATCACCACGCGCGCGGCGGAGAATGCATCCGGTTTTTCTGCGGCAATCTGATTGAACAACGCCGTCGTCAGAAACAGCACGCTGATTTTCTGCTCGCGCAATTCGCGGGCGAAATCTTTGGGCGACAACGCAATGTCCATCGAAATCCCGGCGAGCTTCGCGCCATTGAGCAACGCGCCCCAGATTTCAAAAGTGGCCGCGTCAAATGAAGTGTTGCTTGCCTGGGCGATGCAATCGTCGGCGCTGAGCTGAACGTAATTCGTGTTCAACACCAGCCGCGCGATCGCGCGATGCGGAATTGCCACGCCCTTCGGCTGTCCGGTTGAGCCTGAAGTGTAAATGATGTACGCGACATTTTCTGCCGTTGCCCTCGGCAAAGGATTTTCTTTGCTCTCGGGCGCGATCAATTCCCAGTCGGAATCGATGCACAGCACTCGCGTTCCGCCACGGGGCAGGAAATTCAAAAGATTCTGCTGCGTGATCAGCACGGGCGGTTTGGAATCGGCAAGCATTTGCGCAAGCCGCGCTTTGGGATAACTCGGATCGAGCGGAACATAAGCGCCGCCGGCTTTGAGAATCGCCAGCATCGCGACGATCAATCGAGGAGAGCGCTCCAGGCACAACGCAACTGGAGTTTCCGCGCCGACCGACATCTTGATCAGATGCCGGGCGAGTTGATTGGCGCGCGCATTGAGTTCGGAATACGTGAGGGTTTCTTTGCCATAGGCGACGGCAATGTCATGGGGTGTTCGCTCGACCTGCGCTTCAAACAATTGCGCCACACTGCAGTCGTTCGGATATTGCGTCTGCGTTGCATTCCAGTCGTGCAACATCGTGCGGCGCTCGGACAAGGTCGTGAGCGGCAATTCGGAAAGACGCCGCTGCGGCTCGGCGACAATGCCTTCCAGCACGGTTTCGAAATGCGCGAGCAGACGTTGCATCGAATCGGCGTGGAACAGGTCGCGATTGAATTCCACCCGCGCGACCAGACCGCGAGCGGTTTCCTGGACTATGAATGTGAGATCGAATTTCGCCGTGCCGGTTTCAACTTCCAGAACGCGCGCATCCAATCCCGGCCAATGGACTTCATCCAGCCCATGATTCTGTACCGCGAACATGATCCGCGTGAAGGGATTGTGATTCAGCGTTCGCTCCGGGCGCAGCGCTTCCACGATTTTTTCGAAAGGCAAATCCTGATTGGCATACGCGCCAAGCGTTGTTTCCCGGACGCGTTGAAGCAGTTCGGTGAACGTGGGATTGCCGCTCAGATCGGTTCGCAGAACCAGCGTGTTCACGAAGAAGCCGATGAGATCCTCGGTCTCAAGCTGATTGCGACCCGCAATCGGCGAACCGATTAGAATATCAGTTTGCTGCGTGTAACGTCGGAGCAGCGTTTGGAAACCCGCGAGCAATACCATGAACAGGCTCGCGCCGTTGCGGCCCGCGAGATCTTTCAGTCCGTTCTCAAGATTTCGCGGAAGCGGATGCGTGAGCGTCTGTCCGCGAAATGTCGGCAGTGCAGAACGCGGTTGATCGCTCGGAAGTTCGAGCAGCGGTGGATTCCCGCGCAATTGCTCGCGCCAGTATGCGAGCTGTTTTTCCAACAGTTCACCCTGAATTTTATCCCGCTGCCACAGCGCGAAATCTGCGTATTGAATTGGCAGTTCGGGCAATGGCGTCAGTGTTCCTTTCCGTGCATTGCCATAAAGCGTTGTGAGTTCCCTCAGGCAAACCTTCAACGACCATTCGTCGGAAACGATGTGATGGAATGTAAGCGCGAGCCAATGGCGCTCCGGCGCGAGCCGGATCAATGCGGCGCGAAACACCGGGCCGGAAGCCAGATCAAACGGGCGAATGACTTCCGCGTGCAGAGCGCGCTGAGCGGAATCTTCGCGGTGATCGGATTCAGCCGAAGTGAAATCGTGGAAACTGATTTTAACGCGGCTCTCGTCATCGACCAATTGCATCGGGACTTCTTCCTCGCAATTGAATCGTGTGCGCAGGATTTCGTGACGCGAAACCAATTCATCCAACGCGGTCTGCAACGCGTTCACATCCAGCGCTCCGTTGAGTTCAATGGCGAGCGGAACATTGTACAAAGCAGAGTTGGGTTCCAGTTGGTCGATCAGCCAAAGCCGTTGTTGCGCGAACGAAAGTGGAATGATTTCGGGCGCGACGCTGGCCTGGCGCAGTTGTTCCTGCAACAAAGTGCGACGTTCAGAGGATCGGGTTGAAGTTTGAGACATCAGGTTCATGTGGATCAATCAAGACGGGACAAAAAGGATTCCACTTCGGCTTCAGACAACTGGTCGAGCTGGTTCAACAACTGTCTGGCCTGGGCGCGCGCAGTCTGGCGGCGCGGAATCGAAGTGTTGGCGTTTTGAATTAACGGCGCGTCGGTCAGCTTCATTGCAAGGCCGGCGATGGTGGGTGTTTCAAAAACCTGGCGGACCGGCAGCTCAATCTGAAACTGTTTCGCAATCCGTGAAATCATTTGGGTGACCAACAGCGAATGACCACCCAGCGCGAAGAAATTATCATGCACGCCAAACGAATTCCGGCCCAGCACCTCGCGCCAGATGCGAGCCAGATTCTCTTCCGCTGAATTGCGTGGCGGAACGATTGATTCGGACGCGGCAGCGGTCAGAAGTTCCGGATCGGGCAGGGCGCGCAGATCGATTTTGCCGTTCAGCGTTAACGGAAATTCCGACAGCGATACAATCTGAGAGGGCTGCAGATAAGCCGGGAGTTTGTTTTGGAGAGAGCGTTGCAATTCGCCGCGATTGAAATTGGATTCATCACTTGGGATTACGTATGCGACAAGCTGACGATCCTGCGCGGCGCGATTGCGAACCGTAACGACGGCATCACGAACCGACGCGTGTGATTTCAAAGCCGCTTCAATTTCGCCGGGTTCGACGCGGAACCCGCGAATCTTCACCTGCTGATCTTTGCGCCCCAGAAATTCCAGGTTGCCATCCGGCAGCCAGCGAACGAGATCGCCGGTGCGATAAAAGCGGGCGGTTGAAGATTGAAAATTTTCTTCGCTGTTCCTGATGGTCAGAAATTTCTCGTCCGTGAGTTCGGGCCGATTCCAATAGCCGCGCGCCAGGCCGTCGCCGCTGATAAACAGTTCGCCCGCAACACCAATCGGCACGGGCGAAAGATTCGCGTCCAACACCTGCACCTGCGTGTTGCTGATGGGTTTTCCAATTGGAACAGATTTGCCGTGCCAGTTTTTCGGCACGCGATAGCAGCAGGTGAAGGTGGTGTTCTCGGTCGGGCCGTAGCCATTGATCAATTGGCAGTTCGGCAATTCGCGAAGCGCTTTCTGCACGTGCGGTACGGAAAGGACATCGCCGCCCGCCAACAACTGACGAACCGATTTCAAGCTGTCGATCTGGAGATCGATCATCTGATGAAACAATCCGGCGGTCAGCCAAAGTGTGGTGACACCGTGGGATTGAATTGAGCGACCCAGTTCTTCCAGCGACGGCGTGTGCGACGGGAAAATTGCCAAAGTAGCGCCGTTCAACAGCGCGCCCCAGATTTCGAAAGTTGATGCGTCAAAGGAAATCGGTGCGAGTTGTAGAAAGACATCGTCCGGTGAAATGGAAACGTAGTTCGTGTTGCGCACCAGCCGCATAATGCTGCGATGCGGAGCCGCAACTCCCTTGGGCGTTCCGGTCGAACCCGAGGTGAAAATGATATATGCCAGATTGTCCGCCCCGCTGGACTTGGAAAGATTTTCGGACGACTCGCTTTCGAGGTTTTCTTTCTTCAGATCAATCAGGATAAAAGACGGGCTGGAAAGCTTTTCGCCGAAATCGTGCTGCGGGGATGAAATCGAAAATTTCGCGTCCGCAACGATCACCGACACGCTCGTATCAGCGATCATGAACGCCAGACGTTCCTGCGGATAACTCCGATCCAGCGGCACGTACGCGCCGCCGGCTTTCAGAATCGCAAGCAGCGTCACGATCATTTCCGGCGAACGTTCGAGCGCTACGCCGACACGTGATTCCCGCGTGATTCCCGCTTGCTGAAGTCGATGGGCAAGACGGTTGGCGCGTTCGTTCAATTCGCGATAGGAAATTTTCTGCTGACCAAAAATCAACGCGGTGGCATCCGGTGTTTTCGCGGCCTGCACTTCAAACAATTCATGGATACAGGCGTCCCGTTCGTAGGGCGTGGTGGTTTGGTTCCAAGTCGTGATCCAGCGACGTTCTTCCGCGCTCAGGATCGGCAGATCGGCGATCCGCATTTCCGGATCCGCCGCAGCGGCGGTGAGCAGTTGTCGGAACTGGCTGAGAAAGCGCTGGATCGATTCCGCGCGGAATAAACTGGTTTTATATTCCAGGCGGCCTTTCACACCCTTCGCGGATTCTTCCAGCAGGAAAGTCCAATCGAATTTCGCGGACGGCGTGGCGACATCCACAATTTTTGCGCGGAGATTTCCCATTGACCATTCCGCGGGATAACCGCCGTGCAACGCGAGCACGATCTGGAACAAGGGATTCTGTCCGGACGCGCGATCCGGCTGGAGCGCTTTGACAACTTCGTCAAAGGGAACTTCGCTGTGCGCCAGCGCGTGGAAAGTATTTTCGCGCACATTCCGCAAGAGTTCGCGAAAGCTGGCGTTGCCATTCACCCGGTTGCGCAAGGCAATCGTGTTGATAAACAGGCCAATGAGATTTTCGGTTTCCACCTGATCACGACCTGAAATCGGAGAGCCAATGATGAAATCGTTCTGGCCAGTGATCCGATGCAGCCAGGCATTTAATCCAGCGAGTAAAACTGTGAAGAGCGTTCCGCCTTCCGTTTGCGCCAGTGCTTTCAGCGCGTGGGTCAGTTCAGCGGAAAGCTCGAAAGGTTCGGAGTCGCCGGCGGAGTTTTCAGTTTCGATCGGCGAATAATCCGTGGGCAACTCGAGCCGCGAAAGTTCGCCGGCCAATTCCTTGCGCCAGAAATCGAGGTCGCGCGACAACGTTTCTCCGGAGATTTGTTCGCGCTGCCAATGCGCGTAATCGAGATATTGAATTGGCAATTCCGGAAGCTGAACTTCGCTCTGCGCGCGGGTTGCGCGATAACCTTCCGTCAACTCGCGGCGCAGAATCTCAAACGACCACGCGTCGGAAACGATGTGATGCAGCGTGAACAAGACGAGATGTTCGCGCGGGGAAAGCTTCAGCAGTTCGACGCGAAACAGCGGTCCGCGTTGGAGATCAAACGGCTGATTGGCTGACGCGATCACAAAGCGCGACGCGGCAGTTTCCGGATCGGATTCGCCGGACAGATCGCGAACCTGCAACGTCATTGGCTGAAACGCGGAAATGATTTCCACGGGTTTGCCTTCCACGCGAGTGAACGTGGTGCGCAGCGTTTCATGACGGCGGACCACTTCGTTCAAAGCGACTTCAAACGCCGCGAGGTCGAATTCACCTTCGAGCCGCCAGCCTTGCGAAATGTTATACGCGGAGCTGCCGGGCTGAAGTTGATCCAGAAACCAAAGCCGTTCCTGCGCGAACGAAAGCGGGCAGAGTTCACGGTCGGCGCTGGCTTCTGCGGCGGGTGAATCAGGAGTGTGTTCAGTGGCTGGCATGGCAGATTACAACGAGCCGGGACGATGGATCCGGCGAATGGGTTGACTGGCAGACGATTTGGAAAAACGGACCAACGCTTGCGCAAGGCCGGAGATCGTTGGTGATTCAAATAATGTCTTCAGCGGCAGATCGGCTTTAAACACTTCGCGAACCCGCGCCATCAATTGCAACGCGAGCAGCGAGTGTCCTCCAAGCCGGAAGAAGTTGTCTTCGACGCCCACGTTTTCCAATCGCAACACTTCCTGCCAGAGATTCGTGAGTCGCATTTCCGTTTCATTGCGCGGCGGAGTGGTTTCGACGGACGACTTGGTGGGACGAATTTCCGATTTGAGTTTCGGAAGTGCGTTGCGATCCACTTTGCCGTTGGGTGTCAACGGCAGCGCGTCGAGAAAAACAAAATGACTCGGCACCATGAAATCCGGAAGGCGCGCGGCGAGATCGGTTCGTAATTGTTCCGCAGAAGCGGTGTGACCGGCGCGGCGGACGATATAAGCAGCGATTTCTTTTTCCGCTGTTCCCTGATCGAAATGCCCGAGGCGTTCGAGCAGGAGCGTCTGCTGCGCGGGCGTGAGTTGGTGAATGCGTTCGGCAGTGATCATGGGTTTATTTGACGGCTTTGACGACGACCATGGAATCGGACCACCAGAGATCTTTGCAGTCAGCGGGCAATTGCAGCCGCTCAACGCTCATCGAAAGCGAACTGAAATGCTGGAGGATCAATCGCTGATGACGGCGGCTCAGCGAATCGATTTCATGCGTCAGATAAGTGAATGCGCCGCCGGGTCGCAGATGGCGCGCGGCAATGGGAAAAAAGTGTTCCGCAAAAACGACGCTGCGCGAAAGGTATTCAGCAAACTCGCGTTCATTCAACGGATAGGTCTGGAAAAAGATGCCATCGAATTCTCCAAGAGTTTCGATCACGTCCTGCCATTTGCCGCGTGCGAGGCGGATGTCGCGATCCGGCAAACGCGCGCGCCACGGTTCAAAGAAACGGCGGATCACAGAATCGTTGCATTCGATGATCGTGTGCGATTTCACTCCGCACGCTTGAATGAAACTCGAAGCGAGCCCGCGGCCAAAACCGATTTCGAGAATGTTGCCGTGTGATTCTGTCACGGCGCGCGCCATCGATTTCATCAACGGCAGATGCCAGTCTTCGAGAATCTCCTGTTCGGAAAGTTCCGCCTGGGTCCGGTCGGAGGTCAGCGTCGCAAGTTCTGCATCAGCGCCGGGAACGAAATGTTTTGCGAGCGAATCGAGTTCGCGCAGGTCGTGTTCAAATTCATCCAGCGTGCGATTGAGCAGCCAGTTGCGTTGCGAATCACGAGGTGGCTGAATGAAATCCGGTCGCTTGATGTTCAGCGTCAGATCGAACTCCGGAAGCTGACGAACAAGAAGTTCTTTGGAAACAGAACCGGTTTCCGCAGCTTGTGAAACAGTCTCGATTTCACTGAGGATGCGTTCGGCGTCAGCGGGATTCATGGCGCTGAGACGGCGAAGAATCAATTGCTCGGCTTCGCCATTCACCGGCGCAGGCTGGGTTTTGTCGAACGCAATGACCGCCGCGTCCTGAACGGACGGATGCTCTTTCAGAACGGCTTCGATTTCATCGAGTTCAATCCGGTGGCCGCGGATTTTTATCTGATTATCCAAACGTCCGAGAAATTCCAGATTTCCATCCGGCAGCAGCCGCGCGAGATCGCCGGTGCGATATAATCGCGCGCCGGGATTTTTGCTGAACGGATCAGGAATGAATTTCGCGGCAGTCAGTTCGGGACGATTGAAATAACCGCGCGCCACGCCATCGCCGCCGACGTAAACTTCACCGCTCGCGCCGTTCAATGCGGGCCGGAGTAGTTCATCGAGCAGATAGATTTGCGCGTTGGGAATGGCTTTTCCGATCGGGACGGTGCGCGAGCCATTTCGATTTTCGCACCTGTAAACCGTGCTCCAGACGGTGGCTTCGGTCGGGCCGTATTCATTGAACAATGCCGCTCCGGGAACCAACGCGTGATGCCGCGCAACCAATGCCGCCGGACAGCTTTCGCCGGCGACCACGACGGTTTTGAGACTTTGCAGCATGCTGAATTGATCCAGCAAAACCGAGTACAGCGACGGCAGACAAAGCAGATGCGTGATGCGATGGCGCGCGATCAGGTCGGCGAGTTCGAATGCAGTTTGCCTGGAATATTCGTGCGGCAGAATCAAGGCGCCGCGCTGGCAAAGCGTCCAGAAAATGCCGGCAACGGAACTGTCGAACGCGTGCGACGACAGGAGGAGAAATCGTTCCACCGGTTCGGCGTAATAGCGAAAACGCGCGAGGGTGGAGTGCAGCAGATTCCCATGCGTCACCAGCACGCCTTTTGGAGTGCCAGTGGAACCGGAAGTGTAGATCGAATAGGCGAGATTATCTGCGTCTGCGCTCGAAGCAGGATTGGTGTCCGGCTCCAGCGCGAGGGTTGCTGCGGCGGAATTGAGAGAAATGATTTCTCCAGCAAACGGCAGGGACGGAAGATGATTTTGTGTGAGCAGCCATTTGGTTTGCGCATCCTGGAGAATTGCCTGCTGGCGATCCAACGGGTAGGCCGGATCAAGTGGAAGATAAGCGCCACCGGCTTTGAGAATTCCGAGAATGCCGACAATCATTTCAATGGAACGCTCGACGCGCAAAGCGACGAGTGCCTCCGGTCCAACGCCGCGTTTTTGCAGGAAATGCGCGAGTTGATTGGCGCGCGCGTTCAGCTCGCCGTAAGTGAGTTGCTGATCTTCAAAGACGAGTGCGAGCGACGTGGGCGAATGCTCGACTTGATTTTCAAAAAGCTGATGAATGCGAACCGCGACGGATTGAGTCGTGGCATTTCCAATTGGCTTCGGCGCGGGCCGGAGCAGATCGGTACGGTCCGTCCGATGGCTTTCAATGCAGGTTCCCATAATGCGATTTCAAGCCTATTACTTCGGTTGAAATACCAGTAAGTGGGTGAAGCCCTATGGAGCAGGGCAGGAAATCCCTCATGAGGCAGAGGATGGATGATAGAGGATGGATGATGGTCGGCGCGTGATTTGAGTATCGCAGCTCGATGCTTGGAATTTGGAATTTGGAATTTGGAATTTTCGCTGCGCGAAGTCGTTTCGCTTCAACGTGTGATTGACAAATTGGCAGCCGACGACAATCTTCATCGCCCTACCGGATGCCTCGGTAGCTCAATGGTAGAGCAGTTGACTCTTAATCAATTGGTTCACGGTTCAAGTCCGTGCCGGGGCACCACTGAAAACATTGGGGTTTTTCTCACTTTCACCAATAACCACGGGCTTTTGCTCGATTGGCTGACCGCATTTCTGTTTGCAGGTAGTGGAACCGGATGGAACCGGCTGGAATGGGAAAGTAGTATCCGCGTAGTGTCCAACAGAGCGGAAAGATATTCGAGGGACGCGCCGGAGGTGGAGATTGCAATGACCGCTTTCGTGTTGGCTTGCAATCGGGTGCTTCACATGTAATACATTCTTGTATGCCAATCTTGACCATTCGCCTAAACGATAGTGAACTCAAAAAAATTCAAAAGGCGGCGCGAAAGCACGGGCGAAACACCAGTGAGTTTTCGCGCAATGTACTGCTTTCGGCATCGTCGCCCAGTGAGCCTGAGGAAAACGAATTTCCTATTGGCGTTTTGAAAGGAAAAACCACCTATCAAGAAGCAATGAAACTGCTGCGTGGGTAAACTATGCATCTCGTTGATTCGTCCATCATCATCGCCATCTTGACCGGGGAGAAGAATGCGGTGGCTTTGCTCTCCAGACTGAAAGAACTTCGAGCCGCGGGAGGTGTCTTCGTGAATCAGATCGTTTTTTCCGAAACCGCAGCGCTGGCGGAAACCGAAGAACAGGCAGAAAAATGGATTCGCCCGCTCGCGGACAGACATGATCTTCCATGGCAGGCCTGTTTCCCGGCGGCACAAGCTTTTCGCCTTTATCGGACTCGCGGCGGGAAGAAAGAACGTATGTTGCCGGATTTTTTGATTGCTGCGCATGCCGATGCCATGGGCTGGAAACTGTTCACAAACAACGCTGC
>DASTXC010000111.1:0-11448 GCA_035765675.1 Verrucomicrobiia bacterium | reverse complement strand
ACAGTGAAACGCACGACGCGCGGCAGCCAGGCGGCGGGAGTTTTGCGTATTGATTTTCCAGGTTTCAGCGGCGAGCAAACGCTCAAGCCGATTTCCTGGAATGAATGGTTCAAGGTTTTTGACCAGCGCAAGCTTGCGTTTCTATACCAGCAGACCAAAGGGAAACAGAGCCGCTTCAACAAGCTGGTCAGTCGTAAAAAATAATCGAACCCGCGTCGTTCTCGTCTTCGTCCTCGAACAGCAATGGCGATTGCGAGGACGCGGCGGGAATTTTCACGAGGCGAGGTGTGGCCAACCCAGATTCCCAATCCGTTTCCGCCGCCACTCCGGGCAAACGCCGGTTGCGCCGCGCGCTGCGATTCGCATTTCCTTTCCGGAAATCCGTTGGGGCGATCCTTGTCATCACGCTGCTGCTGGCCGCGATCAATGCAGCGGAACCGCTGATCCTCAAATACATCTTCGATAATCTCGCGCCGAAAAGTTCCACTCACATTCTTTTCGTCGGCATTGGATTGCTGATCGCCATTGGACTTTTCCGGGAAGTCGCCACGGCATTTTCGAACTGGCTGACGTGGCATGCGCGGTTGGGCATTCACTACACACTGCTGGAAAATACGGTTGAGCGACTGCATCGCATGCCGCTGAGTTTCCATCGAGCGGAGGGCGTCGGCGCAATCATGACCAAACTCGACCGCGGCATTCAGGGATTCATCAACGGCATCACGCAAATCCTGTTCAACATTTTTCCCGCCGTGCTGTATCTCGGCATTTCGCTCGCCGTGATGTTCAATCTGAACTGGAAACTCGCGGTCATTGTCATCGCGTTTGTGCCGCTGCCCGCGATCATCGCTGCAATGGCCGGACCGGAGCAGAATCGACGCGAACGCGAGCTGCTCGATCAATGGGCAAAGATCTATTCGCGCTTCAACGAAGTGCTTTCCGGCATCGTCACGGTTCGCAGTTTCTCAATGGAAGACGCGGAGAAAAAGCGCTTCCTGCGAGACGTGAATTCCGCCAATCGCACTGTGATCCGCGGCGTCAGTCGCGACACCGGACTCGGCGCAGCGACGAATCTAGTGGTGACATTTGCGCGCATTGCTGCGATTGCGCTGGGCGGAATGTTCATTCTCAAAGGCACGATCACGGTGGGAACTCTGATTGCCTTTCTCGGTTACGTCGGCGGTTTGTTTGGCCCCGTTCAAGGTCTCACCGGCATTTATCAAACGATTCAGCGCGCTTACGTTTCGCTCGATGAAATCTTTTCCATTCTCGATTTCCAGGAACATCTCGGCGACGCGCCCGACGCGCAGGAAATCACGCAGGTCAAAGGCGACGTCACTTTCGAAAATGTGAAGTTCCGTTACGAAGACCGCTCGCGCCCCATTCTCGACGGCGTCAGCCTGGAAGTGAAAGCCGGTCAAACGCTGGCCATTGTCGGCCCGAGCGGTTCCGGCAAAACCACAATGATGGCGTTGGTGATGCGTTTCTACGATCCACACGAGGGCGTGATTCGCCTGGATGGAAAAGATATTCGCACGTTGAAGCAACGTTCGCTTCGCCGAAATATCGGAACCGTGTTGCAGGATCCTCTGCTCTTCAATGACACCGTGCGCAACAACATCGCGTACGGACGTCCGGAAGCGACGATGGAAGAAGTGGAGCAAGCCGCGCGCGCTGCGAATGCTTATGCGCTTATTTCACAGTTGCCGGATAAATTCGAAACCATGGTCGGCGAACGCGGCGGACGGCTTTCCGTCGGCGAACGCCAGCGCGTCGCGATTGCCCGCGCACTGCTGAAAAATCCGCCCATTCTCGTACTGGACGAAGCCACTTCCTCGCTGGACGCCGAATCAGAAGCGCTGGTGCAGGAAGCACTGGACCGATTGATGAAGGGGCGCACCACGTTTGTCATCGCGCATCGTCTGGCGACTGTTGTCAACGCGGACCGCATCATCGTTTTGAAAAACGGGCGGATTGATGAATCGGGCACGCACGATGAATTGATGCGGCAGCGGGGATATTATTCGACACTGGTCGAACGCCAGACGCGCGGGTTGATTCGAAACGAAGGTGAAGAAGGATGAAAGATCGGGGCTCGAACCTGAAACTTGAAAGTCGAACCCGGGAATCGCATTTTGAATTTCAAATCCGCATTTCAAAACTCCCCTTGCGTTTCCGGCTTTGCTCGTGAAAACTTTCACAAGCTTTTATGGCACACGTGAAATTGCATATTCCGGGACCGATCGAAGTCAGCGAAAAAACCTTCAAGGCGCTTTGCTCACCGATGATCGGCCATCGCGGCCAGGGATTCAAAGATCTCTACGCGAAAATCCAACCGCAACTCCAGCAACTGCTGTCCACCAAGCAACTGGTTTATATTTCCACGTCGTCCGCCTGGGGCGTGATGGAAGGCGCGATCCGCAATCTCGTTACCAAAAAAGTTCTGAACTGCATGTGCGGCGCGTTTTCCGACAAGTGGTTCGATGTCTCCAAGCGTTGCGGCAAGGAAGCCGAAGCGTTGCAGGTGCCGTGGGGATCGCCGATTCGCGCGACGGAAATCGATAAAAAACTGGCAACCGGCCAGTTCGATGCGCTGACGCTGATTCACAACGAAACTTCTACCGGCGTCATGAGTCCGCTCGATGAGATCGCCGCGCTGAAGAAAAAATATCCAGACGTGATGTTCATCGTCGATGCGGTCAGTTCGATGAGCGCGGTACCGCTGAATTTCGATCAACTCGGCATTGACGTTCTGCTCGCCGGAACGCAAAAAGCCTTCGCGCTGCCGCCGGGTATCGCGGTGTTCGTCGCTTCACCCGCGGCGCTCGCCAAAGCGGCGACAGTCAAGGATCGCGGTTATTATTTCGACTTCCTGGAATTTCAAAAGAACGCCGAGCAAAGCATGACGCCGAGCACGCCAAGCATCAGCCATGTTTACGCGCTCGGTTCCAAGCTGGACGAATTTTTTGCCGAAGGCTTGGAAGCCCGTTACGCGCGTCATCGCAAGACAAACCAAATGGTTCGCGATTGGGCGACGAAACATGGCTTCACCCTGTTCCCCGACGCGGGTTTTCAATCGATCACGCTCACCTGCGTGAACAACGGCGCGAAACCGGGCGGCCGCACGGTGGACGTTCCGAAGCTGCAAAAACTCGTCAAGGATCAGGGCTTCCTGATCGACGGCGGCTACGGAAAAATCAAAGGCCTGACCTTCCGCATTTCGAACATGGGCGACGAAACCGAAGCGAGCATGACGCCGCTGATCACCGCGTTGGAGAATGCGATGAAGCAGTTATAATCTAAAAGACTTCACGGGCGGCGCTCTTTGCGAGTGCCGCCTTTTTTGTTTATGGCGGCGAAGAACCTCGACTACGAAATCGTTCAACTCCGAAATGGAACCTGTTCGGTTCGTTCGCTGGCCGACGCGGAAACGTTTCATCCGGGCATCGGACCCATCGCAGAAGCGGAGGCGCTCTACGTTCGTCAACTGCAATTACCCGAACGCGTCGCGAACTCAAACGATGAATTTGTGCTTTGGGATGTCGGTCTCGGCGCAGCCGCAAACGCGCTGACAGCGATTCGCTTGATTCACGAGCATCTTTCTAATCTCAAAACAAACGACGAAAGCTCATTCACGAAATCGCTTCGCATCATCAGCTTTGATCAGACCTCCGCCGCCGCCGAATTCGCGCTTCAGCACAGTCAGGAACTTCGTTATCCAGGTGGATTCGAAAGCTTGCTCCTCGACTTGATTCAAAAGCATTACGCTACCTGGAACGAATCCACATTGAAGGTGGAATGGACGCTAAAGCTCGGCGATTTTCCAACGTGGCTTGCGACGAATTGCGATTCAACTCTGCCGGCCCCGCACGGGATTCTCTTCGATCCCCATTCGCCGAAAAAGAATCCCGCGATGTGGACGGTCGAACTGTTTTCAAACCTGTTCCGCGCACTTGATCCTGAACGTCCTTGCGCGCTGGCTAATTTCACGCGCAGCACTTTGGCGCGGACCGCGATGTTGCTGGGCGGATTTTACGTCGGCCGCGGACACGCTTCGGGATTGAAAGAGGAAACCACCGTGGCGACGAATGGGCCGGAATTGCTGAACGAGCCATTGGATCGTTCATGGCTGGAACGCGCGAAACGTTCCGACAGCGCCGAACCTTTGCGCGAAGGATATTATCGCCAATCTCCGCTCACTCAGGAGACGTTGGAATTGCTTCAGCGACATCCGCAATTCGCGAAATGAATTTCACGGTTGCCAGCGAAAACCGCCCTGGAAAATCACTTCCGCCGCCACGATAAAAAAGAACACTGCGCTGACAACGGCATTCAACCGAAAGAAAGCAACGTTGATCCAGCTCAATCCGCGGCGTCGCGCGATCCAATGTTCCAGCACCAGGCAGACGACGATGACCATCCAGCCGACGAGATAGACCAAACGAAATCGGCAAAGTAATCCAAAACCGAACAGCAATCCGCACATCAGCATGTGCGCGATGAACGCCGCTTGCAGCGCGTTCTTCGGCCCCCACGCGACCACGAGCGAATGCAGCCCGTGCGATTTGTCGAACTCGTAATCCTGTAGCGCGTAAATGATATCAAAGCCAACGAGCCACAACACGACTGCGGCGGAGAGCACAATCATCTGCGAAATTTCCCAACCAGAAACCTGCGCCCCGCGCACCGCCAGCCATGCGCCAATCGGCG
Organism: Verrucomicrobiia bacterium; assembly: GCA_035765675.1. GTDB lineage: Bacteria > Verrucomicrobiota > Verrucomicrobiia > Limisphaerales > DASXHY01 > DASXHY01. The sequence goes on along the minus strand of DASTXC010000111.1, from coordinate 6,738 downwards.
CCAGCGCCAAAGCGATTCCCAGAAACACATGCGTGTAATCCGTAAATCGTTTGGTCAGCGAATAAAAACAAACAACGAGCAACGCGACCGGCGAGAGATAAAAGCAAAGCGGATTCAGAAAAAAGCTGGCGGTTATCAATCCCGCTGCGGAAATCACGCACAGCGCCACCGCGCTGCCCAGTGTGATTTGTCCGGCAGGCAAATGGCGTTTCGCCGTGCGCGGATTCAGCGCGTCGAACTTACGATCAACAATTCGGTTAAAAGCCATCGCACACGTGCGCGCGCAAACCATTGCGGCGAGAATCAACGCGAATGTTTTCCATCCCGGCCACCCGCGATTCTCCCGCGCCGCCACGCACATCGCGGCCAGCGCGAATGGCAGGGCGAAAATCGTGTGCGAGAAGCGCACGAACGCGGCCCATTTTCGAAGCGAAGATAGAGGATGGACGATAGAAGATGGATTTCCCATGTCAGCCTGGCTTGACGCAGAAATCATCTGCACGTTCGATCATCCGATTGAGCATTCCCCCGATGCCCTGCCAGGCATCATCCATTCCCCGATGTTCATCCACGGAGATGTAGCCACAATCGAGACAATCATCGATCCACGATTGAGTCTCTGTTGCTTCGCCAAGCGCTTCGTCGATTTTGTTGATGAACACAGGCCGATATCGCCGCCGCGCCCATGCTTCCGCCACCATGGCTTTTACAGCGCAAGACGAGCGGCGAATCTGATCAGTCAACGCGTATCGTTCCTCGGGCGCAAAATTCCGGCTGCGTTTGAAAATTCGTTGGCTCTCCTGACGCGCAGCCTTGTACACGTTCAATTCGCGAAAGCTTTTAATCAGCGGCATGATCAATCCTCCATTTTCTATTTTCGATCTTCTATTCCTTCTCGCGTTCCCATCTCGGCGCGAGTTCATTCGCGATTCCAAGATGATCGAGGACGCGGCTGACGACGGTATCGGCGAGTTGCTGAAGGGTTTTGGCGCCGGCATAGAAACTCGGATTGGCGGGAAGAATGGTCGCTCCGGCGAGCAGCAGCAGTTCCATGTTTTTCACGTGAACCAGACTCAATGGCGTTTCGCGGGGAACGAGAATCAGCTTCTTCTTTTCCTTCAAGGCCACATCCGCCGCGCGCAATAGAACGTCTTCACTGTAACCATGCGCAATGCGGCCCATCGTGCCCATCGTGCAGGGAATCACCACCATCGCGTCGGGGGGATTCGATCCGCTGGCAAACGGCGCATTCATGCTTTTAAGATTGTGCGCTTTCACGCCGTTCGGCAGACGCAATCCCTCAGGCAATTCCTCCGCGATCACCTGCTGCGCATAATGGCTGAGCACCACGTGAATTTCATGCTGCGCCGGATTCAGGTTATCGAGCAGACGCTGCGCGTAAATCGCTCCGCTGGCTCCGGTGATGGCGACAAGAATTTTCACAGTTTTTTCGGTTGCGAAGTATGGGTTCGGAAATGCGGGGGAACAAGCGGATTGCGTGGTGGCCGTGATGCGTGGTGCGTATTGCGTGATTCGGTTGTGAACGCGCTCACAGTGTCACGCAACACGAAATACGCCCATCTTCAATTCCCGGCTTGAGTCACTTTCGCTGTTCCGCAGAATGGGCGGGTGTTGAAGCCGGTCTATTTTCCGTTCTGCCTGTTGCTCGCTCTCGCGGGTTGCGTCACAAAGCCTTCCTCGCCGCCGCCGGATTGGAACGGCGATGCGGCCGAATCCGGTGTGGAGATTGAACACATTGCCGAAGGCCCGCAAATCGCGCCACCGCACGATCTGCAGCCCCAATCCGCTCTGGTGCGAACCAATGCGCATTTTGCAAATCTCTGGATCCCTCTGGACTCCTGGAGCCGCCAGAATCGTGTCGGCACTCTGACTCAGATTTCTCCCGCGCCGCAGTCAGCTTTTTCGCTGACCACTTCCAATGGCGAACTGCTGATCGCTGCGGGCAGTCTGATTGCGAAATGGGAAGGCGCGGAATTCCGGCTCGGATTCGCACCGCAAATGGTGAGCGATCATTTGTTCATTCACGCGCTGGATTTGAAAAAGAATATCGAACCGTTGCTGCAACCACTCGGCCCTTTGCAAAAATCCAATCGCACGGTGGTGATTGATGCCGGCCACGGCGGCTCAAACGCGGGCACACGCAGTGTCATCGATGGCACGAACGAAAAAGAATTCACGCTCGATTGGGCATTGCGTCTGCAACCGTTGATGGAAACCAACGGCTGGCAGGTTTGGCTTACTCGCACCAACGATGTGGAGATGTCGCTTTCCAATCGCGTTGCCTTTGCTGAAGAACATCAAGCCGATCTCGTCATCAGTTTGCATTTTAATTCCGCTGCGCCGCACTACGAACAATCCGGATTGGAAACCATTTGCCTGACGCCGGCTGGAATGCATTCAACTTTCACCCGCGGCTACGAAGACAATCCTGCGCTCGTGTTTGCAAACAACAGTTTCGATGCGGAAAATCTTCGTTACGCCATGTTGTTGCAGCGGGAATTGTTGAAGGAATGCGGCTTTGTGGATCGCGGTGTTCGACGTGCGCGCTTTCTGGGAGTGTTGCGCGGGCAGAATCGCCCCGCGGTTTTGCTGGAAGGCGGATTTCTTTCCAACACCAACGAAGCCCGCCGAATCGCTGATCCGGAGTTTCGCCAAAAGCTGGCCGAATCCGTCGCGCGCGCACTCAAATGAATTCCATCCAACACGTGCTGGTTACCGGAGGCGCGGGCTTTATCGGATCGCATCTCGTCGAACGCCTGCTGCGCGATGGGCATTCGGTGGTGGTGCTGGATGATCTTTCAACCGGCAGCCTGGAAAATTTGAATTCGGTGATCAGCGATTCACGATTGCGCATCGTGAAATCGAGAATTTCCCAATGCGCGGAGTTGACCGATTTGGCCGCGAACGCTTCTGCAATTTATCATCTCGCGGCGACGGTAGGGGTTGATCTCGTGGTGCAATCCGCATTGCACGTCCTGGAAACCAGCTTTCACGAAACGGAAATTCTCTTCAAAGCCGCTGCCGCGAATCAAACGCCGGTACTGCTGACATCCACGTCGGAGGTTTACGGCAAGAGCGAGAAATCGGAATTCAGCGAGGATGATGATCTGCTGATCGGGCCGCCGGTGTGCGCGCGCTGGAGTTATGCGTGCTCGAAGCTGATGGACGAATTTCTGGCGCTCGCGTATGCGCGGGAAAAAAATTTGCCGGTCGTAATCGCACGATTGTTCAACACGGTTGGGCCACGTCAAACCGGCCGCTACGGAATGGTTCTGCCACGATTCATCGCTGCGGCAAAACGCGGGGAACCCTTGCGCGTGTTTGGCGATGGCTCGCAAACACGCTGTTTCTGTTATGTGGAAGACGCGGTTGAAGCGTTGGTGCGCTTGCAAAACTGTCCGACCGCGCGCGGTGAAGTTTTCAACGTCGGCAGCACTGAGGAAATTTCCATTGCGGATTTGGCGCGACTGGTAATTCAGGTGTTGAAGTCCAGTTCATCCCTGGAATTCGTGCCGTACTCGGATGCGTATGCCCCGGGATTTGATGATATGCGAAGGAGGAAGCCGGGTGTGAGTAAGTTGAATCGGATAATCGGTTATGCTCCTGATCTGTCGTTACAGGAAATAATCGAACGCACCGCCAGTTGATCTTGTATCGCTGCCTTAACACATCTCCAAAGGCGTTCGACAAACAAAAAAAAGAGCACTCCCGGACAAGGAGTGCTCTTGGTTGGAAACTGATTAGATTACGGGAACAGGAGGCGATTGTTGTTCGGATCCTGCGAATTCCGCAGAAGATCGCGCAAACCGGAAATCGAAGCCTGCTGCACGCTGCCATCGCACATCAACACATTGCCCGCTTTGCTGTGGCCGTTGTCCATCCAGGCGGCTGCACCGTTCGTGGCAGTGCTGGCAGTACCGGTGTTCGGCGCATATTGGTTTTTCCAATTTGCCGTGGAGGGGTTGTTGTTGTTTACCGCAGTACCCGTGGCTCCCATGTTATGATCGCCTGCGAGCAACATCTGAGGTTGTGTTTCATCACCTTCAATACCAATGAAGTAGCTGATGTTGTCGTTATCGAGCGTGTTGGTCCAGGTTGAAAGCTGCACCTTGGTGGAATCGAATTCCGAAGGGCAGTTCAAAATCTTCGGCGTGGACAACTCATTCGACATCACGGTGAAAACCTGATAGGCGTATTGGCTGGATCCGCCAGATGTGAAGCTTCCCGCGATAGTATTATCGCCGGTTCCATTGAACCAAGGTCCACCGCTGGTTCTACCCACCTTCATTGGCATACGATCGTTGTTATCACCGGCCCACAAACGGAAGGCCAAACCAATCTGCTTCAAATCGTTCACGCAGCTGATGCGTTGGGCTTTGGCTTTGGCTTTGGCCAATGCGGGGAGGAGCATGGCCGCGAGAATCGCGATGATCGCGATGACAACGAGCAATTCGATGAGGGTGAATGCTCGGATTTTATTGCTGAATCTCTTCATAATTTTTTCGTTTGGTTGTCGTTGTTTCGGCGAACAGGTTTGCGACTCTAAAGAATCCATTTTCACTGTCAACCCGTATCTGGTTTTCCTTTTAGCAATGCCAATGCCACGACGCTTTCCCGCAAAATCCGGAGGAAAATCGCGCGTATTTCCATTCGCGCGCGGAATTTCCACGCATTCGGCGTGAGAATCACGCGCCAGCGTTCTTGCCGGAAAATTTGCATGACCTCGGAGTTTTGTTAGCCTGCGCGCATGGCATTCGATTCCTTTCGCGCGTGGGTCAATCACCTCGACCAGGCCGGTGAACTGAAACGCATTTCCCAACCGGTCGCCACGGAATTGGAAATCACGGAACTGGCGGATCGCGAAATGAAATCTCCCGGCGGCGGCAAAGCGCTGCTCATCGAAAAGCCCACCGTTAATGGAAAGCTCAGCCCGTTTCCCGTCGCGATCAACACCCTCGGCTCTCACAAACGCATGGCGATGAGCATGGGCGCGGAAACCGTGGAAGAAATCGCGCAGGAACTCGGATCGTTGATGAAAGCGAAGCCGCCAACGTCTTTGCGCGAGACGATGAAGCTGCTCTCCACCGCACTCGACCTGCGCCATGCCAAACCGAAAATCGTGAAGAACGGCGCGTGCAAGGAGGTGATTCACAGATTTGAAGCAGGTGAAAAAGTGGGTAAGCCAGTCAGTGAGAAAGGAGCGTCCATTTCCGTTGACTCACCAGCTCACCCACTCACAGATTCACTTTTTGGAAGTGTACAATTGCCTCCAACTTCCCCCACCCCGCCAACGCTGCTCGACATTCCCATTCTGAAATGCTGGCCACTCGACGGTGGACGCTTCATCACCCTGCCCTGCGTTGTCACGAAAGATCCCGACACCGGCGAACGCAATGTCGGGATGTATCGCATCCAGATTTATGACGACCGCACGACTGGAATGCACTGGCAATTGCAGAAAGTCGGTGCGCGTCATGGTCGCCGCTATCACGAAACCGGCACGCGCATGCCCGTCAGCATTTTCCTCGGCGGTGATCCCATGTTTCCCTTTGCGGCAACGGCGCCATTGCCGGACGGTTTGGATGAATTTCTTCTCGCCGGTTATCTGCGCAAAAAATCAGTTGAACTGGTAAAATGCGAAACCAACGATCTGGAAGTTCCCGCCAATTCGGATTTCGTGATCGAGGGTTACGTTGATCCCACCGAACCGTTGCGCGATGAAGGTCCGTTTGGCGATCACACCGGTTATTACACATTGCCTGAGCCGTATCCGGTGTTTCACATCACCGCAATCACGCATCGGAAGGACGCGGTTTATCCCGCGACGATTGTGGGCATTCCGCCGATGGAAGATTTTTACATGGGCGGCGCGAGCGTGAAACTCTTCCTCCCGATTTTCAAAATGAACTTCCCGGAAATCGTGGACATCGCGCTGCCGGCGGAAGGCGTGTTTCACAATCTCGTTTTTGTCAGCATTAAAAAAACCTATCCGATGCAGGCTTACAAAATCATGCATGGCCTCTGGGGCATGGGTCAGATGATGTTCACGAAATACATCATCGTGGTGGACGACGACGTGAACGTGCACAACACCAGCGAAGTTCTGTTCCGTCTCTGCGCCAATACCGATCCACAACGCGACAGCATTTTCACGAAAGGCCCGTCCGACGTGCTCGATCACGCCACGAGCGAAATCGCCAGCGGCAGCAAACTCGGCATCGACGCGACCAAGAAATTGCCCGGCGAAGGTTTCAAACGTGCCTGGCCACCATTGATCAAGATGGATGACGCGGTGAAAGCGAAGGTGGAGAAACTCTTCAACCGGTAGCAGCCGACGTGAGTCCGCTCTAATGAAATGAACCATTCCGATGAACCCGAAACTGAAAGTCCGCTCAGCGGCTCGGGCACAAATCGGAATTTCTATCTTCAACGCCTGCCGCGCGAATATTATCAAGCGACTCTGTCGTTCACTGGACGATGCCCATCAACATGCGGGGCACGGGCTGGCTGAACGAAGCCTTTCACGCTCACTTCCGCGAAATCATGCTTCACGCCGCTGCGCGCGAGAACCTTTTCTGTGTACTGGTTCAGCGTGAATTGGAAAACTGCGCGGGCGGCTTAAAGTAGTAGCGGCCGGGTTTTCGTTGTTCGTTTGTTTGTTGCCTTGGGGGACCAGTCCCCCAAACCCCCTGGGATTTTTCGCTTTGCGATCGAACC
>DASTXC010000110.1:0-13253 GCA_035765675.1 Verrucomicrobiia bacterium | reverse complement strand
GTATCGTTCTTGGAAGGTGTTGGCGCTCGCGGTTGGCATGATGACCGCCGCAGTGACGGTTAATGCAGCATACATCTCAGGCAGCATTCAATTTGGAAATGGCTCGATAACCATACCCGGAAGCTCGCTCGATTCAGCGGGCGGAATATCCGGTTATCAGGGAGTCTTGGGGCCATCCGATCGTCCTTCGGTTTTAGGGGGATCGCAAACCGGCAACTATCTTGCGGTTCCTGGCGGAACCAAAGTGGATTGGAGTCCCTTTTCGTTCGGGGATACATCTTTTCTCCTTTGGCAACTGACGACTCCCAACGGCGACGTTTTCAGCTTTAAAGCCACGACGCTTTCGATTGTTCAACAAAACGAAAACTTCCTTGATATTAAAGGGGAAGGAGTGGCCTCGATTACCGGATTCACAGATACTCCGGGAACCTGGACGATCACAGTTAACAATCTCGGTTCGCAATTCACTTTTGGAGCCTCAACCACTGTTCCCGGAGTTCCGGATGGCGGAAATACCGTATGGCTTTTGGGAACATGCCTGTTAGGGATAATGTTTGTTCAGAAGATAATGAAGCGAAGTCAAAAACCTGCTTGACATTTAACTGCTGAATGGAATAGAAAAGCACCCTCTCTCCGCGTATGAAAAACCAAATCACAAAATCCTTTTTGTTGGGAGTCTTGAGTTTCGGTCTCGCGGTGCTGCCGCTCGGGGCTGCGACATACATCAACGGCAATATTTCCTTTACAGGCGGGATTACTCTCAACGGCCCGATCAACACGGCAACGGCAATCACTTCGTATTTTGGCGTGCTGGGGCCCGGCGTTGGTGGTCCGCTGGTAAATTTCGGCCCGACCGGAGATTACGCCAGTGTTCCTGCTGGAAAACCGGTTGATTTCACGGTCTTTACGTTCAACCCACAGCCTGTCGCTCCATTTCAGCTTTGGACGTTTTCTGTCGGGGCGGTTACTTACAGTTTTGATGTGACTTCAGTGGTCTTGAATTTTCAGGATTCTCATTTCCTCAATCTGCAAGGCACTGGAATCGCGTCGATCACCGGCGGTGGCACAGACTTTTTACCGACTGCGGGAACATGGAGCATCACTGATACAGGAACGGGCGGCTCTCCGGTGTTCACCTTTGGTAATATCACAGCCGTGCCTGAACCTTCTTCGGCAGCCTTGATGGCGGGTTTGGGTTCGGTGTTGTTCTTCGCTGTGCGGCGGTTTAAATCCCGCGCCTGATCCCTCATTGTTTTGAGATGATTTCGAGGTGGCATTTTGCCGCCTCGCTTTTGTTTGTGCTGGAAACCACCTGAGTTCCGTCTCTGACGCATCTTTTTGTGTGCTGATGGCTGGGCGCTTAAACCCAAAAGACGAATTTCAGACAAGCAATAGCCAGGCTTCCCGCGAATGGGATTCGCATCAGATTATTCTGCCAACGATTCCGAGGACGGCGGTTCTTTTGCATCTTTGTGAGCATCAGGGGTCGGAAATTCTGAGGGTTTCGGTGCGACCGATTCACCGCCGCTCAAGATGTAAGCGAGGCGCGGTTTTATAGATGGATACAGCGACACAGGATGTGCTTCTCGCGCATTAGCGATCTGCTCCTCTCGCACGTCAATTGGCGAAACTGCGCTCGTCCCGGCATTCGGTTGGCTTTGGATTGATGGTTTCGCTTCCCGTTGAACCAGTTCTGCCAAGGGAGGTTTCGTTCCCACGGTTGAACGCGTCAGAGGAACTTTCAATTCCGCTTTGCAAACCGGGCAAATGCAGATGCCCCCTTCCTCTCGCTTTTCCACCGTCCGCAGTGGAGCGGACGAGATTGGCGCCGCCGCCTGAGTCAATGCGGATTGGTCAGAAGAAAACGTTGGCAGCGGCTCGGCAGGCGCGGAAACCAATTCAGCGCGCGGAAGTTTTGTTTTTGGTTCGACCGGCGTGTGGCTGAACGGAACGCGCAGTTCAGACTGGCAATTCGGACAAATCGTCTTGTCGCCGCAATAAGCTTTTTCACATTGCATGTGCTGGCCACACGCCGGACAGGTAAATCTCAATTCACTCATACACTCCTTGGTTGCGATGAAGTGTTAAAGATGTGTCGCCTTTCAAAGCTGCGCAAGAGGCGCAGAGAAAATTCGTATGATCCTCGACCTGACCGATGAGAGTTAGCGATTGTGAATCCGCTTAAGCGTTCCGGCGAAGAGAAGGAATTTCGAATTTCGGATCTTCCGTCATCGCATGATCCGGCGGCAGTGATTCTCCCGCCCAGATACGTTGCGAAGTCCAGCGTGCGGCTGGATTTTTCCAAAATGGATTCGATTCCGGCAAACCCAGCGGCAGCAGAGCGGCACTGCACAGGTAAAGGCTTCCGGTTGAAATGTAACCTTCAGCCAGTGACGGCTGATGGCCGCAAAAACCGATTCGCAGCCAGCCGTCCTCATCGAAGGTCCCGGCCGCTTCGATCTGTTTGCGAATGACAGCCGTCAGAGCGCAGCGGACCTGCGCTGGATTCAGTGGCTTCGATAATTCTTGTCGCAAGGCAGTTTGCGCCAGCGATTGGAAGGCGCCGAAGCGATAAGTGATCGAACGTCCGAATGCCGGGTAACTTCCATCCGGTGCGATCAGCCGTTCCTGCACAGCGGCAAACCTCTGGGCGCGATGAATGATCGCGCGAAGAGCGGGCTCGAAACGTTCATCATGGCGGCTCAAAACTTCGAGAACGTCCACGAGCATCGGTTGAATCACGAAGCTGTTGTAGTAATCAAAATGAAACCGTTCACCGTCGCCGTACACGCCGTCGCCCTTATACCAGCTCACCATCTGACGCACGCAATGTTCCAGACGTTCTTCTAAAGTGGGTTCGCCGAATTCCAGCAAAGCCGTTTCGACCATCGCGGCGAACATCACCCAATTGCTGCCGCGCGGCGTGCCAATGGCGCGAGAAGCTTTGAGAGCGTTGATCAATTGCGTACGCAGTTTGGCATCCAGCGATTTCTGCAAAAGCTGGGGTGCCCGCAATACAGCCTGTGCCAGAAATGCGGTATCCACCAGCGCCTGTCCGCCGGATTTGAAGTTGAGAAAGTCAGGCGATTCTGGATCAGTGGCGGCGTCGAGCGCGGCGCGTGTCAATCCAATCCAATGGCTTTGGCGGTTCGATTCATCGCCTTGCAATCCGGCAAGTTCCAGCCAGGGAGCGATGCCAGCCAGCAGACGTCCGAACGCTTCCAGATGAGAATAACGACGGCGGTCATTCGGATTGGCAGCCTCAATGGGCATGTTTTTCTTCAACTCGCGGCGAGCGAGATTTTCCAGAACCGGTTTGGAAATTCGTTCGAGCACAGAAAGCCAATAGCGGCGATCGTCCGTGAAATCAGTTGCTGTCGCATCAGCGGTTGCGGATAGCGGCAGACCGAGCGTCCCGGCGGCTCCGGCGACCGCAACGGTTTTGAAAAATTCACGTCGTGTTTTCATTTTGAAATCAATCAGGGCAGAGAAATGTTTCGCAGCAGTCGTTCAATGCTCTTACAAACTGCCGGCGCAGTGAATGGACGTTTGGACGTGATCCAGGGCAGGAGATGAATTCGTTTTTGGCTCACGAATTCACCGAGCAATTTCACGTTCGTTTCAGTAGAGGAATCCGGTACGCGCGGCGACATCAAAACGATTTGCGCCTGAGCCGCTGAGCTTTTCGCGAGCGCGTCGAGTGTCAGGCGAACCTGATTGATGACGCCCAGACGATTCGATCCGACGATGATTGGAGTGGCCCGCAATGCGTGGATCAGATCGCGTGAATCGAAACCCACTCCCAATGGACTGAGCAATCCTCCGGCGCCTTCGACCAGCGTAATCGCAAAGCGTTTTCGCACTTCCCGGATATATTTCACGGTTTGGTTCAGATTGATCCTGAGTTTCTCCTCGCGTGCGGCGAGCAGCGGCGCGACCGGGTTGCGGAAATGCCAGGGATTGATTTCATCGAGCGACAGCGTTCCTCCGAGCGCGGCGTGCAGAGCTTCAGCGTCGTCGCGTCCGCCCGAACAAAAGGGTTTCAATGCGGCGACAGTTTGATTTTTTCTGCGGAGATATTGGGCCAGGAGAACAGTAAGAAAAGTTTTGCCAATTCCGGTATCGGTGCCGGTGATGAAAATCAAACGCGTCACTGCGACATCCAATCACGAACCGACCTGAGTGCGCGATGCAAAAATCAGTGCCGCAAATGTGATGGCACGTCGTGAAAGCACATCGCGCAAGGGGCGACTGCGCTCTGGGTTGCGTGTAATCTTTTGCTGGCATTGGCCGTCTTTGCCTGGGCAATCTTGAATTGATCAAAAGCCATTCGCGAGCCGATCAAACTATTTATGAAAATTCCATCTTTCAGAATCCTTTGCGCCTTCGTATCGATCTTTGCTTTGGCTTTTTCCGCGAAAGCGCAGTCGAATGAAGTTGAAGCCGCGTGGACGCCCATTTTCAACGGCAAGGATTTATCCGGGTGGACGCCGAAGTTCAAAGGCTCGCCGCTGGGCGTGAATTATAAAAACACGTTCCGCGTCGAGGACGGTTTGCTGAAGGTGGATTACAGCGGCTATACAAATTTCAACGGCGAGTTCGGGCATCTGTTCTGGAAGGAAAAGCTTTCGCACTATCGCATTCGCGCCGAATACCGTTTCGTGGGCGATCAGATCAAAGGCGGACCGCCCTGGGGTTTTCGCAACAATGGCATCATGATTTTTTCGCAACCGCCCGAGACCATGGAACTCGATCAGGATTTTCCGGCTTCCATTGAAGTGCAATTGCTGGGCGGTGGCGGCACGGGCGATCAGAACAACGCCGCGTTTTGCACGCCGCATACGCGCGTGATGTACAACGGAAAACTGACGACGCAACATCGCACGGCATCCACCGCGAAAGTTTACCCGGGCGATCAATGGGTAACGATCGAAGTGGAAGTGCATGGCGGGAAATTGATTAAACACATTCTCGAAGGCGAAACCGTAATCAGCTACAGCGAACCGCAATTGAATCCCCGCGATCCCTACGCCAAGAAACTGCTGGCGCAAGGAATGCCGCAAATGCTGGAAGATGGCTACATTTGTATTCAGGCGGAAAGTCATCCGACAGAATTCCGACGGATTGAAATTTTGAAACTGGACGAATAGGTGCGCGCAGAACGGTCGCAGTGTGATTCGTTCGTCTGATTGCGAACGGTTTGCTGGCCTGCTGGATTGATACCCCATTTCGCGGAAAAATCGGCACGTGATAATGTCGGCGCGAAATGAGCATAACAATTCAGGAAAATGCCGGGTCGGGTTTTGTGGAGGTAAACATTCTCGGAACGCTGGAAAAAGCCGATTACGAGAAATTCATTCCGCAAATCGAGGAGATGATACGTCAGCGCGGGAAAGTTCGACTGCTGGTTCACTTTGTGAACTTCACCGGTTTTACAGCCGGAGCGATGTGGGAGGACATCAAGTTCGACGCGAAACATTTCACCCATTTTGAGCGCATGGCATTCGTGGGTGATAAAAAATGGGAGTCCGCAATGACGCAGTTCGTCCGGCCTTTCACCACTGCAAAAGTGAAATACTTTGACGAAGCGCAAATGCCGCAAGCTCGCGTGTGGCTGACGGAAGCGGATTAGAAACACAGCCTGGGCCTGATTTCGTTTTTTAATGGCTGGACGGAGAGATGACAATTCGCGGGCGGATCATTAGACTTCGCGGATGAATTTCTTTTTACGGATTCAAGGTGGCAGATTCTTCAGCGCCATTGCTGTTGGCGCAATGCTCCTGACGGGCTGCCAAACGCAGGCCGATCAGACCAATAATGTTGCCCGATCCGGCAATCCCATTTTTCCCGGCTGGTACGCCGATCCTGAAGGCGCGGTGTTCGGAAAAACGTTCTGGGTTTATCCGACCTATTCCGCGCGATATGAGGAGCAGACTTTCCTCGATGCCTTTTCCTCGCCGGATCTGGTGACTTGGACCAGGCACAGCCGGGTTCTCGACACCAATGCGGTTACATGGGCGCGCCGCGCAATGTGGGCGCCGGCCATTGTGAAGAACGATGGAAAATATTTTTTGTTCTTCGCCGCGAATGACATCCAGAACAACGAACAGGTGGGTGGCATTGGCGTCGCGGTGGCTGACAAACCGGAAGGGCCGTTCAAGGATTATCTTCGCAAGCCGCTGATTGATCGCTTTCACAACGGCGCGCAGCCGATTGACCAATTCGTTTTTCACGATCAGGACGGGCAATATTACATGTATTACGGCGGCTGGCGGCATTGCAATGTTGTGCGATTGAAGAATGATTTTCGTGGATTTGAACCGTTCCCCGATGGCGAGACATTCAAGGAAATTACCCCGCAGGGTTACGTGGAAGGGCCGTTCATGTTTCTGCGGAACGGCAAATATTATTTCATGTGGTCGGAAGGCGGCTGGACCGGGCCCAATTATTCCGTCGCTTACGCCATTGCTGATTCGCCGCTCGGGCCGTTCAAGCGCATTGGGAAAATTCTGCAACAGGATCCGACGGTTGCCACAGGTGCGGGGCATCACTCCGTCATTCAAGTGCCGGACAAGGACGAATATTACATCGTTTATCATCGTCGGCCGCTTGGCGAAACGGACGGCAATCATCGCGTCGTGTGTATTGACCGGATGGAATTTGACGATCAGGGCTTGATCAAACCCGTGAAAATTACATTCGAAGGTGTGGAACGGGTGAAATGGTGAGAGTCCGGATCCATGCCGCTGATCGTGGGGCATGGGTTTGCAGGCGCGACATTTCCCCAGGTTTCTCAATGTTTTCCCTTGATTCCACCGGGTTCGCGCCTATCTTTTGCGCTGCCTGAACGCCGCGTGTGCGGATGTTCATTTAGGCTGAGAAAGAAAAGTTAACGAATAACCTAACCTTCAACCTCCGTTGCCCCGCAACGCCGGTCCGTTAGGCAATGGAGCTCGGTAAGCCTCCCGCAAACCCAGCCCCTCGCAGTTCAGTCCGTAAAAGTATTATGCTCACAATGGAAGAAGCCCTGAAGCACAGCAATATGCGCTTTGCTGCAGGCGAAATCGTCAAAGGTACAGTCATCGAAGTCCGCCCCAAAGAAGTCATGGTGGACATCGGCTACAAAAGCGAAGGCGTCATATCCGGGGGCGAATTCGACGACATCAAAGCCGTCAAAGTCGGCGATGAAATTGATGTCCTGATCGAGAAGCTCGAAGACAAGGACGGCATGGTCGTTCTCTCGCGCGAGAAGGCCGAGTTCAAGAAAAACTGGGAACGCATTCTCCAGATCTGCAATGAAGGCGGCATTATCGCCGGCAAAGTCAAAGCCATCGTCAAAGGCGGTTTGCTCGTCAACATCGGCGTCGAAGCGTTTCTGCCTGCTTCGCAGATCGACATCACCACGCCCAAGAATCTCCAGCAATACGTTGGCAACACCTACGATTTCAAAGTCGTTAAGATCAATCAGGAACGCCAGAATATCGTTCTCTCGCGCCGCGAACTGATCGAACAGGAACGCACGGAACGCCGCCAGAAATTGCTGACCGAAATGACTCCGGGCGACATCCGCAAGGGCACGGTCAAGAACATCACCGACTTCGGCGCGTTCATCGATTTGAACGGCATCGACGGCTTGCTCCATATCACGGATATGAGCTGGGGCCGCATCGGTCATCCTTCGGAAGTGCTCAAAGTCGGCCAGGACATCGACGTTGTGGTCCTCGATATCAACAAGGAAAAGGAACGCGTCAGCCTCGGCTTGAAGCAGAAGATGACGAATCCCTGGGACGCGATCGAATCCAAGTATCCGGTTGGCGCCAAGGTCAAAGGCAAGGTCGTCAACCTCGTTCCTTACGGCGCGTTTGTGGAACTCGAACCCGGTGTCGAAGGTCTCGTTCACGTCACCGAACTTTCCTGGACCAAGCGCATCGCGAAACCTTCCGACGTCCTCAAGCAGGATCAGGAACTCGAAGCGGTTGTGCTCGGCATCAATCGCGAAGAGCAGAAAATCTCGTTGGGCATCCGCCAGCTCGAAAGCAATCCCTGGGATCAGGCGCAGCAGAAATATCCGCCGGGAACCAAGGTCAAAGGCAAGATTCGCAACCTCACCAGCTACGGTGCTTTCATCGAGCTGGAAGAAGGTCTGGACGGCATGATCCACGTCTCGGACATTTCCTGGACGCGCAAGATCAATCATCCTTCGGAAGTCCTGAAGAAGGGCGACGAAGTCGAAGCGGTCGTGCTCGAAGTGGACAAGACCAATCAGCGCATCGCGGTCGGCGTCAAGCAGCTCTCGACCGATCCGTGGGAAAAGATCGACGAACTTTACAAAGTGGGCGATCTCGTCACCGGCCAGGTCACGAAGCTCGCGAGCTTTGGTGCGTTCGTTGGCTTGCAGCATGACATCGACGGTCTCGTTCACATTTCGCAGATCAGCGAAGATCGCGTGGACAAGATCAAGAACGTGCTCAAAGTCGGTCAGGACGTGACCGCGCGCGTGATCAAGATCGACAAGAGCGATCGTCGTATCGGCCTTTCGATCAAGGCCGCGAACTACTCGCCGGAACAGCTCAAGGCTGAACAGGCTGTGCTCGACGCATTAAAACCCGGCGAAGATCTCGTCGCGTTGCAACACGCGTTCGACGCCGCGGACGAAGCCGTCAAAGACGACAAGGAATAGTCTTCCGCGTCACACAATTCGAACAGGCGGGCTGGAAACAGCCCGCCTGTTTTTTTGTATTGGCATGGGCGTCTCGCCCGTGCGTTGGTAGGGTGTTCCGCAACTCGAAAAATCATTTCCGAACCCTCACCCCGTCCCTCTCCCATCCGATGGGAGAGGGTGGCCGAAGGCAGGGTGAGAATTCTCCGAAATAAATCTTTTCGCGCATTGAACCCATGAACCAGCCAGCGCCTCCTCTCCCGCCCTTCGGGCACCCTCTCCTCCATTCGGAATGGAGGAGAGGGATGGGGAGAGGAGGCGCCAGGGTTCATGGGGAGGGTTTGATGTTGTTACAGTCCATCCGCTATTTACTTTCGAAGCGTTCCAAACCAAACCATTTTACAGTCCGCCGCCGCATTGTATAATGTCCGTCTGTGAATTTGGAAAAGCGTCAGCGGGTGGTGTGCGGCATGAGCGGAGGAGTTGATTCCTCGGCCACGGCGGCGCTTTTGCTGGACCAGGGTTACGATGTCGTCGGCATCACGCTGAAACTCTGGCCGCAGGATTGTGTAAATCGCGCCGAGGATAAATGCTGCGGTCCGCAGGCCGTCACTGACGCGCGCGCGGTCTGCCACAAGTTGGGAATTCCTTATTACCTCATCGATGAAGCGGCGGAATTTCAGAATCGGGTTATCAAATATTTCGCCGACGAATACAAAGCCGGGCGCACGCCGAATCCGTGCGTCATGTGCAATCAGAACCTCAAGTTCGGACGGTTGATCGAACGCGCGGATCAGCTCGGCGCGCAATACATTGCCACCGGCCATTTCGCGCGACTCGAGCGACGGGAAGATGGTCGCGTGCTGCTGAAGCGCGGACGTGATCTGCGCAAGGATCAGAGTTATTTCCTGTTTTCGCTGCGGCAGGAGCAGCTTTCCCGCGCCATGTTTCCGCTCGGCGAAAAGACCAAGAGCGACACGCGCGAAGTCGCGCGGCATTGCAATCTGAAAACCGCCGACAAGGAAGAGAGCATGGAAATCTGTTTTGTGCCGGACAACAACTACGGCGGCTTTCTGCAGCAGGCGAATCTCGTCCAGAAACATCGCGGCGAAATCGTGAATGTTCACGGTCACGTGCTCGGGCATCACGACGGCATTGAGTTTTACACGATTGGCCAGCGCAAGGGACTTGGCTTGAGTTCGCCGAAACCGCTTTACGTGGTGGAACTCGATCCCGAACAGAACCGCGTCATGGTGGGTGATGAAAGCGCGCTGGATCGCGACGAGTTTTTCGTGGAACGCTGCAACTGGATTCCGTTTGAAAATCTCGGCGAACCGATCGAAGCGATGGCGAAAATCCGTTACAATCATCCGGGAACTTCGGCGACCATCACGCCGTTGAGTGGTGATCGCGCGAAAGTGAAACTGCACACGCCGCAGCGCGCGATCACGCCCGGTCAGGCAGCCGTGTTTTATCAGGATGATCTCGTGGTGGGTGGCGGCTGGATCACGCGCAACGCCGGTTGATTTTTCGCATGAGCTTTTTCGCGAACGCCAAAGACCGGTTGATCGAGCAGGGCGCGCTTTCGTATCTCAACACTCAAATCCTCGCGCCATTCGGCCGCGCGACGAGTCTGCGGTTGGATTCAACGGCCCGAACTCTGTCGGTCGAGCTGGAACTGAATGGCGAAACGGCTCCCGTGAAAGTTGAGATTACCGACTACGAATTGCAGCAGGAAGCGGATCAATATTTTCTAAAAATCCGCGACGTGCAGACTTCGCGCGAATGGCTGACCGGTCTGGCGAAGGCGCGGGTTTGTGGAAAGCAAATCCCGATTCCTGAATCGGCCGGACGCTGGTTGATGCGAATGCTGTAGCGTCCGCCGGTCCGCGGTTTAATCAGTTCGAACGTAGTGTTGTGCTATTGACGACTCACGAATCAGAGTCCGGCAATTCCTGATCGTTCCTTGGCTAAATGCGGTTGGCGGCGGTTTGCTTCCATTTCCAGAATCACCGGAGATTTATGAGAAATCTTAAAGCACCTCTCGCTGGATGTGTTGGTTTCCTGGTTCTGTCTGGCTCTTCCCTCTCTGCGCTGGCCAGTGAAGCCGATCTGAAAATTCCGGATCTCCGCGAGGCAAAGTTCAATCACCTCGGCGGCGTGAGCGGTGACACGCTGATGTGGATCGGCATCGCCATCTGTTTGATCGGCGCGCTGTTCGGCATTGTGCAATATCTTCAGACCAAAGCTCTGCCCGTGCACGAAAGCATGGCGCGTGTTTCTCACATCATTTACGGAACGTGCAAAACCTATCTGCTCACTCAAGGGAAACTCCTGCTGGTGCTTTGGACGCTGATTGCGGCCTGCATGATTTTCTATTTTAAATTCCTGCAGAACAACACCCTGAATCACGTGCTCGTGATTCTGCTCGCGTCCATTCTTGGCATTCTGGGAAGTTACGGCGTCGCATGGTTTGGCATTCGAATCAACACCATCTCCAACTCCCGCGCCGCGTTTTCCGCGTTGCGTGGCAATCCGCTCGCAACTCTGGGAATTCCACTGCGTTCCGGAATGAGCATCGGGCTACTGCTGGTGGCGGTGGAATTGTTTTTCATGATCTGCATTCTGACGTTCCTTCCGCGGGAACTGGTGGGCCCGTGTTTCATCGGCTTCGCCATCGGAGAATCGCTGGGCGCCTCCGTGTTGCGCATCTGCGGCGGCATTTTCACGAAGATCGCCGACATAGGTTCCGACCTGATGAAGATCGTTTTCAAGCTGCCGGAAGATGATCCTAAAAATCCAGGCGTGATTGCGGATTGCACCGGTGACAACGCGGGCGATTCCGTGGGGCCGACGGCGGATGGTTTTGAAACCTACGGTGTAACAGGTGTCGCGTTGATTGCGTTTCTCGCGCTGGCGCTGGCCGCCAGTCCCGCGATTTGCGCGACCCTGATTCTCTGGATGTTCGTGATGCGCGCGTTGATGATTGTCACGTCCTTGGTTTCCTACTTTGCGAATGAGCTGCTGAGCAAAGCTTTGTTCGGCGGAAAAAAGGATTTCGATTTTGAAGCACCGCTGACGCATCTCGTCTGGATGACTTCCGCCGTATCCATCGGCGTGACGTTTTTTGCGAGCTGGCTGCTGCTGGCGGATTTTTCAATCGAGGGCGTCGATCCGGCCATCACACGCAATCTCTGGTGGGTGCTTTCATGCATCATCAGTTGCGGCACGGTGGCGGGCGCGCTCATTCCGGAGTTCACAAAAATTTTCACCAGCACGACATCGCGGCACGTTCGCGAAGTGACGAACTGTTCGCAGCACGGCGGCGCGTCCCTGAATATTCTGTCCGGTTTCGTGGCTGGCAATTTCTCTGCGTTCTGGATGGGACTCGTAATCATGCTGCTGATGTTTGCTTCGTACTATCTGTCGCAACATTCGGCGCTGCTGACGTTGCTGCCCGAGGAATTTCTTTTTGCCGCGCCGATTTTCGCGTTCGGGCTGGTCGCGTTTGGTTTTCTTGGAATGGGTCCGGTGACGATTGCGGTGGACAGCTACGGGCCGGTGACCGACAACGCGCAATCGGTTTACGAACTGAGCCGGATCGAAGCGCGTCCGGGCATTCGTGAAGAAATCAAACGCCACTTCGGTTTCGATGCGGATTTCGAGAACGCGAAGTATCAATTGGAAAAAGGCGATGGCGCGGGCAATACGTTTAAAGCGACGGCCAAACCGGTGTTGATCGGAACCGCCGTGGTCGGCGCGACGACGATGGTTTTCAGCATCATCATTTTGCTTCAAGGATTATATGAAACGCAGTTGGCGAGCGGATTGTCCGGTCCGTTCAAACCGGTGATCGACGCGTTAAGCATTGTGCAGCCGGAAATCATTCTTGGACTGATCATGGGTGGCGCGGTGATTTATTGGTTTACCGGCGCCTCCTGCCAAGCGGTTGTGACGGGCGCGTATCGGGCGGTGGTTTACATCAAGGAAAACATGAAACTCGATGCCACCACGGCATCAGAAAAGGATTCCAATGAAGTCGTGCGCATCTGCACCGTTTATGCGCAGAAAGGCATGTGGAATATTTTCATCGTGGTGTTCTGTTTCGCCTTGGCGCTGCCATTCTTCAACGCCTACTTCTTCATCGGCTATCTGATCGGCATCGCGTTCTTTGGATTGTTCCAGGCGATCTTCATGGCGAACGCCGGTGGCGCGTGGGATAACGCGAAAAAAATCGTCGAAGTGGATCTTCGTCAGAAAGGCACTGATCTTCACGCCGCGACGGTGGTGGGCGACACCGTTGGCGATCCGTTCAAAGACACGTCTTCGGTGGCGTTGAATCCGGTGATCAAGTTCACGACGCTGTTCGGTCTGCTTGCCGTGGAAATCGCCGTGACGATGAAAGACAAGGAATTGAAAACCGGCATTGGCGCATTCTTCTTTATCGTGGCGCTGTTCTTCGTTTACCGCTCGTTCTACGGAATGCGGATTCCGGCGGAGAAATAAGGCACGGAAAAATTTCAAGCAGTGCGCATAGGGGAGCGCGGACTTCAGTCCGCGAGTCTGTCCGATCACTGCATCTCGCGGACTGAAG
>DASTXC010000109.1:0-63746 GCA_035765675.1 Verrucomicrobiia bacterium | reverse complement strand
CCGATGGCAAATTCACCCAGCAGGGCAGAGTTTGGATTGAGCAGGCCACCCGTGTTATAGCCGTTGTTGTTCCATTCACTGGCGGCTGTAATCGTCACCTCGGAGGGATTATTGTTGATCGTAACCAAGCCGGTCAGTGAGTTGCCATTGGCAATGGTTCCAGCGCCACCGCTCCAGCTGTTCCAATAGTTCCCGTTCACATCAGGACTGGTTGTAGGAGCACCCTGCCCACCGTCGTGACGCCCCAGGTCGATCAACACAGACTCATCCACGGCATTGGTGAAAGGCAAACGCATAATTTGACTCACGGAATAGTCACTACGTTGGCCGGACCGGGAATAGGAAACGCGGTATTGATAATTGCTCCCGAAGCCCACGGTCAAATCGGTATAGCTGGTGGCGTGCGCCGCCAGAATTGTAAGGGTGGTCCATGGCCCGCCGGCAGCGCTGCGTTCCACATAGTATTCATCTTCCGTGGCAGCATCCGGATCAGTCCAGTTCAAGATCATCGCCGGGGTATGATTTGAACTCACCAGAAGACTCGCAGGCGGAGCCAAAGACTGCACCAATGGTGAATAGTTAGCCGTATTCCCATTGATTGAACCCACAGAATAGCTTTGCGCCCGATTGGTCACGGGCACGTCCTGATCAAATGTATTATCGTCCAGCGGCGCGTAGAGTTCCAAACTAGCCTGTTGCAGATTGCCCTGATACTGCGCTTCTACTTCCTCCGCATTCAACATCGAACGATGAACAAACCAGTTCTGATAATCCGCCTGCGCCGGTGATCCCGGACACGTCACGGCATTACCATGTCCACCTAGAACAAATCCCACCGGAGTCAACCGTTCCGCTACTGTACTCGCCAACACTCCATCCACATAGAACCAAGTCAATCCTCGGGCATATTGATGAGCAACAACGATGTCATGCCAGGTGCCGTTCGTGCCATTGACGCCGGAATTGTGCAGCACGTTATTGATCCCGCGATAGGCAAGGCCAGTCGCGGTAATTTCCACGGTAGGATGCACCGAAGAAGATGGCAGCGTGACGGAAGCCACCGTGCCCGTAGTGGTTGAGCGCACCCGGAATGAAACGGAAAATGAGTGCATCATCAGGCTCGGAGCCAAACTGAGAGGTGCGGATTCACCAGCATCGCCGTTGATGCGCAAAAATCGGGACCTGTTCCCCCATTGCGGAGTCGGCTTGCCGTTCTTTAACGCATCAAAGACGCTGGGCACGATCGTCAGGAACATTTCATAATGGCCGGCGTCACTTGGATGAGTGCCGTCACCTGATCCTAAATTGATAAAGGCATTGTTGACCCAATGTCCCGCCCCATCATCAGTCGCTCCCAGAAAATTCACGCCCGGCGCATCCAACGTATTTAGCTGAAGATCCATTTTCTTGAGATAAGCATATTCGCGGGCCGAATAGGCATCCTTGGGATATTGATGAGCCACCAGCGGCAGGATGTTGTTTGCCCGCGACATGGCAATCAGGTTGGTGATTCCGGTAAAAAACTGATTATAAATTGCCTGCGGATTGGACGCGCCACCCAAGCCCTCATTGCCAAGCGAGAGGCCGATCAAGTCTTCATCGGGATGAACCGGGACTTCATCCCTGTAGAACCGATTAATGACGAGGGGCGTTGTATCGCCGGGCACCGACTGATTGACCACTTGCCAGCCGTGGTTCGCCTGATTGGTTGTCAGATCAGCGGCATAACTATTTAAAAATGACCCGTTGGTAAGTTGATTATGCGAGCTGCCGGAGGAGTTATAACCTTTAGCGACAGAGGATCCGAGAATCGACAGGACGCCCCCGTTTCCTCCATTCAGATTGTCAGAGTAAACTGTGCCTGCGTGATGCACCGCACTCGTTGAAGAAGAAGTGAATGACTCGAAGTTCTCAACGGCTGCCCCAGCCCCCAACGCTGAATACGCAACGATAATCGGTGCACAACACGCGCCGAAAAGGTAAAAAATTTTTCTCATTCTGCTTTTTCAATATTTTCAACATGTCCTTTAAACACATGTCTGCCGGAGCCAATGTGCCTGGGGACAGAGTCACCCGGAACCCAGACCTCTGCCGTTGCGTTGGGCGGAATCACCACCGTCAGCATCACCACATCCTTCGCATTCACGGCCCAGCTTGAGGAAACCAATCCCAAAGGTGTTTCAATGGAAGCAGAAGCGTTCCGCATTCTTTTTGGAAACCAGGGCCTGATTGTGATCTTCCGATAACCCGGCGCGGCTGGTTGGATGCCCCAAATACTTGAAGACCCAATCATCCATAGTTCCAAGAAATGCGTGATCACGGGATCGTAACGACGCATCACAAACCCATTGTTCCCATGTCGTGGTGGCTCCATTGGCAATCCAGCAGCCCCAACTGGGATACGTTGTCTGCGTTGCTATCGCATACGCGAGATCCACCTGTCCGTTTTCCGTCAGAGCGGGCAGCAACGAGAAAGCATTCCTTTCATAACTTGAAATGGATGTGAACGGGAGCCGGCGGCGATAACATGATAACGCGGAAACTTTGCGTCGCCGGAAAAGACAGCATTCCGTTGTGCGCCATCTTCACTATTACCAGATTCGTATGACAAATCGTGATCCTGAAATCTGGATGGGGGGAAAAGGCTTCCGCATCCATTTCCAATGGCAACATGTCGGCGTCACCAATTGTGTAATCGCACCGCCGGCTGCGGTATCTGGTAGAAGAAATTGTGATCCTGAAAGACTAACTAAAGACCTCGATGAAATTCTATCACCCCCAGGGGTGAATTTCGATCGCGAGAAAATAGCGCCCTTGCAACGTGACCCCAAAAATTAATTGCCGAAATTTTTCGATGATCTCCGCACGCAAGCGCGTGGAAGCGCGCAAATGAGAAGTCGAACCTGGTTCAAGGTGACCTTGAAGGAATTTCAGCCGGCGACGATGCGTTGACTGTTGCCACGGAGGGGTTTGCTGCGTAAGTGGTTGATAGAGATGGAGCGAGCGAAGGGATTCGAACCCTCGACATTCACCTTGGCAAGGTGACGCTCTACCAGACTGAGCTACGCTCGCTTCCAAGAGACGCGCCAAAAATTACGGGAACGCCACTCAAATGCAAGCCCTCTTTTCTGTTCGAGACTTCTGAAATCCGCTCGATGGTATTCCGGGAAAACGGCTCCCATTTTTTCACTGCGCCCTTGCCCCGCATCTCCGCCTCTCTTGTCTGAAAGAATTCAAAGCATGACACCGGCGCAGGCTCCTGTTAGAAACCGGACATGGCTTCCCAATTGACCATCGGTTTTCTCGGCGCTGGAAAAATGGCCACAGCACTGGCGAAGGGCTTTGTCCAGGCCGGACTGGTTTCGCCTCAACAGATTATCGCCAGTGATGTGAATGAATCGTCCGCCGCAGCTTTCGCCCGCGAGGTCGGCACCAAGACAACGGCGTTCAATCCTGACGTCGTGAAATTTGCCCGGGTGCTCATTCTCGCCGTTAAACCGGATCAGGTCAGCGAAGTGCTTTCGGAGATCCGCGAACATTTCACCGAACAACATCTGCTCATCTCGATTGCTGCCGGCGTAACCCTCGCCCGATTGGAATCCTGTCTGGAAACCGGCGCGCACCTGGTGCGTGTGATGCCGAACACGCCCGCTCTGGTCGGCGAATCTGCCAGCGCTTTTGCGACTGGAAAATCAGCTTCCGCGGCTGACGCGGAATTGACGCATCAGCTTCTCTCGTCAGTCGGAATCGCGTTTCACGTCAAAGAAAGTTTGCTGGATGCCGTCACCGGTTTGAGCGGCAGCGGTCCAGCATATGGTTACCTTTTCATCGAAGCATTGAGCGATGGCGGCGTGGCGGCGGGATTGCCGCGCGACGTCGCGATCCGCCTCGCGGCGCAAACCGTTCTGGGCGCGGCCAGCATGGTGTTGAAAACGGGACTGCATCCGGGCGCGTTGAAAGACATGGTGACGAGTCCCGGCGGCACCACGATTGAAGGTGTTCACGAACTGGAAAAAGGCGGCTTGCGCGGAACGGTGATAAACGCCGTTCGCGCTGCGGCGGAAAAATCCAAACGGCTGGGACAAAGCTGAGCGCGATCCGAACTCAATTTTCGCCATGAACTTTCCCCCTCCTTCCACCAAACAAGCGCGCATCATCTGGCTGGCGTTGACGGGTTTGGCGCTGGCCACGCTCGCGGCATTGATTGTCGGGCTGGTGTGGGGCCTGGGGCAGATTGTTCAAATCCTTTCGCCCGTGCTTTGGCCGCTTGCGGTGGCTGGCGTTCTGGCATACCTGCTCGATCCCGTGGTGGATTGGCTGGAGAAAAAAGGACGATCGCGAGCCAAAGCGATTCTGTTTGTTTTCGTGATCGCCTTTCTGCTGATCGCCGGAATTTTCGGCAGCGTCATTCCGCAGATCGTTCTACAAACGCGCGAACTGGCGCAGCGGGTTCCGGATTACACCGCGCGGCTGGAAGAACGCGTGCAGAAATGGATCGAAAATCCGCCGCCGCTCTTGCAACGATTTCTCAGAACGGAAAAGGATCAACCGCCCGCCGCGCCGCAGGTGGTGACGAATGAAGCCAACGTGGTGGTCACGAATCGACCGGCAGCCACCACTACGACGAGCACCAACACACCGCCGTTGTTGGGCCGGGCGATTGACAAGGACACATTGCAATCCGCGACGAGCTGGTTGCCGAAAGCGGGCAGTTGGTTGTTCGGCCAGGTCGGTCGCGTTTTTTCCTGGTTCGGCGTCCTGGCCGGACTCGCGTTGATTCCGATCTACACGTTTTATCTGCTGCTGGAAAAACGTGGGATTGAATCGAGCTGGACGCATTATCTGCCGTTGTCGGATTCGAAGTTGAAAGAGGAATTCGTCTTCATCGTGAAATCGATCAATGAATATCTGATCGCGTTCTTCCGCGGACAGGTGCTGGTGGCGATCTGCGATGCAGTGCTTTACACGATCGGTTTTCTGATCATTGGTTTGCCGTACGCGGCGTTGCTGGGATTTGCGGCGATCTTTCTGACCCTGATTCCCTTTCTCGGTGCGATTGCGCTCTGCGCGGCGGCGGTTGTAATCGCGCTGGTGCAATACGGTGATTGGCTGCATCCGCTTTACGTGCTGATCGTGTTCGGCGTCGTGCAAACGCTGGAAGGTTTTGTAATTTCGCCGAAGATCATGGGGGATCGCGTGGGGCTGCATCCATTGACGATTATTATTGCCGTGATGGCGGGAACGACGCTGCTGGGCGGATTGCTCGGTGGTATCCTGGCGATTCCGCTGACGGCCGTGCTGCGCGTGTTGATGGGGCGTTACATCTGGAAAAAGAAAAACCGGGCGGTGGCGGGAAGCTGAACCGCGGAATACGCGAAACACGCGAAATCAAAAAAGCGCACCGATTCGGGCGTGCGGAGCGACTTCTGGAACTCTTGCTTAACCCAGTGCGAACCAGCAACAGGCAAGCGCTACCATGCGGTTGAATTTGTTCTGATCAACGCAGAGGCGCTGAGAACGCAGAGCAGCGCAAAGCTTTTCCACTTAATCGAAATCCCACCATCCGATAGTCTGGAAAACCGAACAATTCTCCGCGCAACTCAGCGTTCTTTGCGTCTCTGCGTTTCGCAGGCTCTCATTCAACTGCGCGGCGGAGCCCTTCAGCAGGACAGGCGTTTGCTGGCCCGATCTTCGCGCCGCGAACTGAATCATTCGCCAAGGCGGAAATTATCTCACTGCTTCGCCAAAAGCGCGCGGACATCCACGGCTTCCATTCCGGCAGCGCGAATGGCTTGCAAGCCCAGATCCGTATCTTCGTAAGCGCGGCAGAATTTCGGATCGACACCAATGCGGCGCGCGGCTTCCAGAAAAATATCCGGCGCGGGTTTTTGATTCACGACACATTCGCTCGTGACAATCGCGTTGAACAAATGGCTGATGCCGAGATGTTCCAGAACCTGCGGAATGATCTGGCGTGTTCCGCCTGAAGCGACGGCCATGGGGATCTTGCCATAGTTTTCGCGAGCAACGTTGACCACAACGTGAATCGGTTCCACCTGCGCCATGAGCGGCAGATACGCTTCTTCTTTTTCGTGCGCCGCTTTCAGATGATCGAGCGTCACGCCCTGTTCCTCCGCCAGCATTTTCAAAATGTCGCGCGAGGGAACGCCGCCCAGCGAATAAAATCGTTCTTCCGGAAAATGCAGTTTGTAACGCGCGGCAACAATCTGCCACGCGCGCCAATGCAGCGGCATCGTGTCCGCCAGCGTTCCGTCGCAATCAAAAATAATTCCTTTAATCGGTGTCATATCTAAAAAATCGAATTGTGACGCGCGCCGAAAAAGCGCTGCGTCTTGCGCCGTTTTACAATTTAAGCGCGGCGAGCTTTTGTTCCAGTTCGTGCGCCATCAGCGGTTCCAGCAAAGGATCGAGATCGCCTTCAATCACGTTCGCGAGATTGTAGAGCGTAACTTCGATGCGATGATCCGTGACGCGGTTTTGCGGAAAGTTGTAGGTGCGGATTTTTTCACTGCGTTCGCCGGTGCCGACCTGTTCCTTGCGATGCGCCGCGTATTTCGCATTCTCCTCCGCGATCTTGCGTTCCAACAAACGTGAACGCAGAACGGTCATCGCCTGGATTTTATTTTTCTGCTGCGACCGCTGATCCGCGCAGCGAACGATCAAGCCGCTCGGCTTGTGAATGATCTGCACCGCGGAATCCGTGGTGTTCACGCCTTGCCCGCCTTTGCCGGACGCGCGACAGACGTTCACTTCGATTTCATCCGGCTTGATTTCGATATCGACTTCTTCGGCTTCGGGCAGCACCGCTACTGTGCTGGTGCTGGTATGAATGCGTCCCTGCGCTTCCGTGGCGGGAACGCGTTGCACGCGATGCACGCCGCTTTCGTACTTCAATCGTTTGTAAACATCCGTGCCGGTGATTTGAAAAATGATTTCCTTGAAGCCGCCGAGATCGGACGGGCTGGAATCGAGGCTTTCCATTTTCCAGCCGCGCGTTTCTGCATAGCGCGAATACATCCGATACAAGTCAGCGGCGAACAACGCCGATTCCTGGCCGCCGGCGCCCGCGCGAATTTCCACAATCGTATTCCGCGAATCGGTGGGTTCCGGCGGAACAATTCCCTTCTGCAATTCCAGCGCGAGACGCTTTTCCTCCGCTTCGAGCCGGACAATTTCTTCCTGCGCCATTTGCGCGAGTTCGGAATCCGCCGGTTCGGTTTGCAGGAGCGTGCGATTTTCCGCGAGATCCGCCGTGGCTTTTTTGAATGCCTGACCAATGCTGACGAGCTCTTTCAACCGGGCGTATTCGCGCGACAGTTCCTGCGCTTTTTGCGAATTATCGAACACGCGGGGATCGCTCAACGCGGCTTCAACCTCAGCAAAACGCCGGGCAAATCGGTCAATGTGGGGAAGCAAATCCATGGGAAAATTTACGATTTACGAACTGCGAATTTCGATTTACGCGCACAGGAAACGGAAGCTGCGCCAATCGTAAATCGGCAATCGCAAATCCGGAAGGCGGTCAGCATCGAGAGTGGGAGCGGGGAAAAAGATACCGCCCGCCACTCCGACGAATCAGTGTGGCGGGCGGTGATCTGAAAGACACTATTTGCGTTTCTTTTTCGCGGCGAAGGCTTCCTGCGCGGCCTGCGTCTTGGCGGCGCGCTGCTGGAACTTGTCCACGCGGCCTGCGGTATCAACGAACTTCTGCTGGCCGGTATAAAAAGGATGGCAATTGTTGCAGATACCGACGATGACGGTCGGCTTGGTGGAGCGGGTTTTGATCACGTTGCCACACGCGCAACGGATTTCTGCGTCCACATACTTCGGATGAATGTCAGCTTTCATAAATCAAAGGCCGGAAAACCTATCATCAATCAGCACGATGACAAGTGTGAAATTGGGAGTTTTTCCCAGAAACCAGCCGGAAAAATTATGAGCGTCCTGCAACAGCCAAATCCCTCGTCGCAGCGCCCTTCGGAATTTTTAAATCGGCTCTAAAAAATAAAGCGCACTGCGAGGACGATCACAACAATCACGAGCACAATCGCCAGGGCAATCCGCACGGCCAACTGCGGGGAGGACGAATGAGAACGGGATGGCGTTGACGCTGGCTCCGTCTTGCCGACTTCGGAGGTGGTGACGATCCATTTCGAATCGGTCGAGACCGGCGGTGGAGGCACGACGAGTTTGCGGAAACAGGTGGGGCAATCCAGTTGCGAGCCTGAGGCGCGGGAGTCCACAGTGATATGCTGGCCGCACACCGGACAGGCAAATTTGAACTCGCTCATGGCGCGGCGAGAATTTCAGATCAAAGCAATCCGGACAATCTGTTTTTCACCCCATGCTTTCCCGGATTAAGCTTGTCCGGCTTAACGTTTTCAGTAGGATTTGCAGCGTGTCGTGCGTTGTTTTTGGGATCGTCTAAGGGACCTTGAGTAAATGTATGTCTGCTGCCATGCCAATTGAGACAGCCTCAACGGACACCGAAAAACGGTTTTCCAAACGCCGTGGAACCCTGCTGATCGTCGATGACGAAGAAGGTCCCCGGCAATCTCTCCGCGTTATTTTTCAGGACGATTACGACATCCTTCTCGCCGATACCGGAAATCACGCCATCGAACTGGCGCAGCGCTACAAGATCGACGTCGCCGTGCTGGATATTCGAATGGCTGGCATGTCCGGCATTGAAACGCTGGAACGATTGAAAGGCGTCAATCCCGATCTGGAAGTCGTCATGATGACGGCTTTTGAAACCACGGACACGATGCGTCAGGCATTGCGTTTGCGCGCCTGCGATTACATCAACAAGCCTTTCGATCTCGCCACCATGCGCAATGCCGTGGCGCGGGCGATGCAACGTCACACGCTGGAAAGCGAAATCGACAACAACGAAGAGAAGCTGCAGCAGTTGTTGGTCGAGTTGCAGAATCAGAAGATCGAAGAGCAGATTGCGAACACGCGCGGCGAAATTTACGCCAGCATCCTGCACGATATCAATGGGCCACTGACGGTGATTTCGGGTTTTGTTCAGTTGATGAACCAGCGTTTTGGAGATTCCACCCGGCTGGAACAGGAGGACGTTGAATTCCTTAAAGACCGGCTGAAAATCATCACGCGCCAGATCACGAATTGCATTGAGATTTCCCGGCGTTATCTCGGCTTTCTCCGCAAGCAATCTGACGAAGCGCCGCGCGTGGGCGTGAACCAGTTGTTGGCCGATGTGCAGCATCTCGTCAACGTCCATCCCAGCCTGCAACACAACACGTTCACAATGCATCCGTTGTCGGAAGACATCGGCGTGAAAATCAACGGCACGGATTTCATCCAGGTGTTGCTGAACCTGGCGGTGAACGGTTTCCAATGCACGCCGCGGCCGCATCAGGTCACGCTCTCCGGCGCGGTGCTGCATGAACCGCTGGATCTGACGCAGTTCAAGGATGGCGCTGAAGCGCGCTTTTTGAATGTGGAAAGTCTCGAGAACTCGGCGCCGCTGTTGCAGATTTCCGTGCGCGACACCGGCCCGGGTATTCCGCCGGAAGTGTTGCCTCGGATTTTTCAACCCTATTTCACCACCAAAGGCGCGCGGCAAGGTACGGGTTTGGGACTGAACATCGTCCAAAGATTGGTCAAAGAAGCGCACGGCGCGCTGCATGTCCGCACGCGAGTGGCGGAAGGCACGACCTTCACCATTTACCTTCCGGCTGCGCAATTGATGAAATGAGGTTCGTCCGGGCGCACTTTCCCCCGGGTTCGTTAATGGAATTCTTAAGCGGCGCTGTTGATCGAGGTTAATTCAAGGCTGATTTCAATTGTGGTCCGCCGATTGCCATCATTGGTGACCGTTGACCGAGCCGGCTGCCGGGCGCTCGCCACGAATTGATTTGATGAAAAAACGCATTCTGTTTGTCGAAGACAACCCGATCCTGCTCCAGATGTATCAGGCGATCATGGAGGACGAACGGGATTGGGAAGTCGCGACGACGGAAAGCGGAACTCAAGCGCTCGAACTGATGCAGCAACGACCGTTTGATGTCGTGGTTTCCGACTTGCGAATGCCCGGCATGAGCGGCGTGGAACTGCTCAACCAGGTCCGTGAACGCCATCCCGGCACGTCGCGAATCGTGGTTTCCGGATTAAATGATCAGGAGGAAGTCGCGCGCTCCCTAGGTTCCACGCATCAATTCCTCAGCAAACCCTTCGATCTCAAGGCGCTCAAAGCCACGCTCAGCCGCATCAGCAGCCTGGACGCTTATCTCAAAGACGACCGCATCAAGGCGCTGGTTGGACGGTTCCGTTCGCTCCCCAGTTTCCCGTCGCTTTATGTGGAGGTCATGAAAGAGTTGAACACACGTGAACCCTCCGTGGAAAAAATCGCGGGCATCATTGCTCACGATCCCGGCATGACCGCGAAGATGCTTCAGATTGTGAACTCCGCCGCGATCGGCCTGGCGCGCAAAGTGGGCAGTCCATTTGAAGCCGTTCAATTTCTCGGCCTCGGCACGGTGCGTTCGCTGGTGTTGTCCGCGCATATTTTTTCCTGCTTTGAACGCATCCATCTCGAAGGCTTTTCCATCACGCAGCTCTGGGATCACGGCATGAAAACCGGCCGCATCGCCTGCATGATCATGCAATACGAACAGGCTGAGCCATCCGATGTGGAAGATGCTTACATCGCGGGCATGTTGCACGACATTGGCAAACTGATGCTCGCGGAAGCCATGCCGGCTGAATTTCAGAAAGCGATCAAACTCGCCGTTGAACGCAACGTTCACCTTTACGAAACCGAACTGGAAGTTTTCGGCGCGACGCACGCCGGTGTGGCCGCGTATCTGTTTGGATTATGGGGTTTGCCGGCGTCCATTGTGGAAGCGGTGGCGTTTCATCATGCGCCCACTGCCAGCGATATGCGCACGCTCGGGCCTCTCGCGGCGGTTCACGTTGCGAATGTGCTGGAACACGAAGTATCGGACACCGCATTGCCCGGCAAAGGAACGGAACTGGACGTGAATTATCTTGCGGCGATCCGTTGCGACAACCGCGTCCGCGTCTGGCGCGATGAAGCGGAAATGCTCATCCGCTCCGATCACCAGGAATGAGAAAATCGAAAGCCGAAATCCGCGGGATGATCTTTTGCAATCCCGTTCGAATTTCGGCTTGTGACAATTGATTTCTGCCGCGGCGTTTACCACTTCAATTCCTGCAAACGCCGCGAAACTTCCTCGGCATTCGCGCGGCTATTGAAGGCGCTGATGCGAAAATAACCTTCGCCCTTGGAACCAAATCCGCTGCCGGGCGTGATTACGACATTCGCATCGCTCAAAATCTTGTCGAACGCCTGCCAGCTCGTGATGCCTTTCGGAGTTCGCACCCAGATGTACGGCGCGTTCACGCCGCCGAACACTTTCAATCCCGCTTTCTTCGCTCCGGCCCGCAACACCGACGCGTTACCGAGATAATGTTCAATCAACGCTTTCACCTGCGCTTTTCCTTCCGGCGAATACAACGCTTCCGCGCCGCGCTGAACGATGTAAGAAACGCCATTGAATTTCGTGGTCATCCGGCGCGACCACAGCGGATGCAATGGTTTGAATTCTCCCGTTCGCGTCTGGGCGTTCAAAGTTTTGGGAACTACAGTGAACGCGCAGCGCGTTCCAGTGAATCCGCCGTTCTTGGAAAAGCTGCGGAATTCAATCGCGCATTCCCGCGCGCCGGGAATTTCATAGATCGAATGCGGCAACGCGGGATCGGTGATGTAGGCCTCGTAAGCGGCGTCGAACAAAATGATCGCTTTGTGTTCGAGCGCGTATTTCACCCAGGCTTCAAGCTGCTCCCGCGTCGCGGCTGCACCGGTGGGATTGTTCGGCGAACAGAGGTAAATGACATCCACGTGTTTCTTCGGCGGTTCGGGAATGAAACCATTGCTCGGTCGGCACGGAAGATAAACCAGCTTGCTGTAAGCGCCGGCCTCGTTCGCTTCGCCGGTGTGTCCCGCCATCACGTTCGTATCCACATAAACCGGATAAACCGGATCGCTGATCGCGACTTTGTTTCGGTGTCCGAGAATGTCGAGGATGTTTCCGCAATCGCACTTGGAACCGTCGCTCACGAAAATTTCATCGTCGGCCACGTCCAGTCCACGATCCCGAAAATCGTTCTGCGCAATCGCGTGACGGAGCCATTCATAACCCTGCTCAGGGCCGTAACCTTTGAAGGTTTCGCGCGCTGCCATGTCATCGACTGCCTTGTGCATTGCCGCGACGACCGCGCCGGGCAGCGGTTCAGTGACATCGCCAATGCCGCAGCGGATCAGGCGCTGGGCGGTTTCCGGATTGGATTCGCAGAAAGCTTTCACGCGGCGGCCAATCTCCGGAAAAAGATAGCCGGCTTTCAGTTTCAAATAATTGTCGTTCAGATGCGCCATGAAAATCGTTCGTTAAATGTTCAAGCAATTGTTCGAGCGTGGACGGTAAAGGACGCAAAGGGTCGGCGCAAGTCAGCCCGGGACTTCGAAAAGCGAGAACTGAACCGTAGCGCAGGTTTCCCAACCTGCTGTATCGCCGATTTCCAAATCGGCTGCGTGTGGAAGGTTCGAAACGCATCAAAATGTCTCCGCCCGGCAGGTCAAGAAACCTGCGATACAGCAGACTGAGAAGTCTGCGCTACTTCGACTGCGGTTTTGTCGCGCTGAGTCATCAGTGTGTATGGGCCGTTAAACTTTTTTGAATGAATGATCCGCTTGAATCCGGGTATGACTCAGAATGTGGGCTTTGAATTTCTCTCAGTTGAATCTTCCCGTGTTCGACTTCATGCTCCGGAATCATGAACGAATGGGTACTCATTACCGGTGCGTCTTCTGGAATCGGATTGGAACTGGCGCGACGATTCGGAGCGGGTCAATTCAATCTGGTACTCGTGGCGCGTAACGAAACGCGATTGCGCCAATTGGCGGATGAACTCCGCGCCGGGAACCACATTGAAACGAGAGTCGTCGTGCAGGACCTTTCCGCGCCCGATGCGGCGAAGCTCATTTTCGATCAGGTCAAAGACATTCCGGTTTCCATTCTCGTGAACAATGCCGGTCTGGGATTCTACGGCCCGTTTGCGCAAAGTAGATTCGAGGAACAATCGCAAATGATGCAGGTGAACATGACCGCTCTGGTGCAGCTCACGCATTTGTTCCTGCCCGCGATGCTTGCGCGGAAAAGCGGCCGCATTCTGAACGTCGCTTCGACCGCAGCATTTCAGCCCGGCCCGATGATCAATGTTTATTACGCGAGCAAGGCGTTTGTGCATTCGTTCAGTTATGCACTGTCGCTGGAGTTGGAAGGTTCGGGCGTAACCGCCACCGCGTTGTGCCCCGGAACAACGCACACGGAATTTTTCTCCCGCGGCCATTTCGGTTCTCATCGCGCACCCTTCACGATGTCCGCCCGCGACGTCGCTGAAGCGGGTTATCGCGGATTGATGCGCGGCCAGCGCGTGGTGATTCCCGGTTGGACGAACAAGATTTCCTCCATGCTCGCCAAGCGTCTGCCCCTGCGCCTCACGACCGCAGTCGTCCGCCGCATCCATTCGAAATGAGCGGGCTGGCCGCCTCTGCTGAACTCAAACTTCTGACTTTTCCTGAGATCAAAGCAAGGGTTCATCCTTCTCGAAAACTCTCTTTTTGTTGCGCAAAAATTTGAAATCGGGAATGGTAATTTGCCATGCCGATCTACGAATTTGCCTGTCCGAAATGCCGGAAGATTTTCAGCTTCTTGTCGAAGCGGATGAATCCGGATCGTCTGCCGGTCTGCCCGAAATGCGGCAACAAAAAGATGGAAAAGCAGATCAGCCAGTTCGCCATGACGCGCGGTTTGTCCGAACCTGCTGGCGGTGGTGGCCCCGAAGGTGACGAAGGTCCAATGCCCGATCTGGATGATCCACGCGTCGCGCGCGCGATGGCGGAAATGGAGCGGGACATGGAGTACATGGATGAAAACAATCCGAAGCACATGGCGCACATGATGCGGAAGATGAAAGACATGATGCCGCCGGGTTCTATTCCCAAGGAATTCGACGTCGCCATCAAACGTCTCGAAGCCGGCGAAGACCCGGAAAAAATCGAAGCGGATATGGGCGATGTGCTGGGGGATTTCATGGGCGAAGAAGGGGGCGGGGGCGGCGGTTATACGCGCGACAGCGGGTTGTACGATTATTGAGCTTCTGACGCTGAAGCCAAAAAGAAATTCCAAGTTCCAAGTTCCAAGTTCCAAGTTCCAAACCTCAACTGATGAGCTTTGATTTCGCAACAAGCCACTGGCTTCAGAACTGGAATTTGGAATTTGGAACCGGGAATTTTCCCCATGCCTCACATCCACGAAAAAATTGATTTCACCGTCGCGATCTTCGTCGTGCAGGACGCGAAGATTCTGCTGATTCATCATCGCAAGCTCGACAAATGGCTGCCGCTCGGCGGACACATCGAACTCGACGAAGATCCCGAACAAGCGGCTTTGCGCGAGGCGAAGGAGGAAAGTGGTTTCGAAGTCGAACTGCTGGGTGAACGTCCGCCCACCACCGGTCCGGGCACGCGCGCGTTGATTGCACCCCGTTTTCTGGACATTCATCGGATCAGCGATACGCATGAGCACATCGGCTTGATTTATTGGGCGCGTCCGAAAAACGGCACGCTTGCGCTGGCTGCCGCGGAACATCATGACATCCGCTGGTGTTCGGCTGAAGAATTGGATCGCCTGCAACCGCCGATGTCCGATGCCGTGAAATGGTATTGCCGGAAAGCTTTGGAGGAAATTCCGGCTGATCGGAAATAGCACTGCTTTTTTCCGCGAGAATTTACATTGAAGTAAAGAAGTCCGGTTCGACTTTGTTCCCTGATTGCGTCGTTGGTCGCATTCGTCCCGCTCATTCCAGAGCGGCGCTAAAGCCGCCGCACTCCAAACGCTTCGCGCGGCTCTGTCGCACCGAAACATCGCGGAGCGTCTGGACTGCGCGTGCTTCAGCACCGCTTTTTCCCGCGAGACGAGATGAAGTCCTGCCGCGACTTTGTTTCTTCATGACTTCGTTGTAAAACTCTCTGAACTCCGCACGCGCAAAATCCCGATTGCCAAGCCCGTCACGGAGCCGCAGGTTTGCGCGCAGCATAAATCGCTATGACCCGTTCCCGGATCAAGGTTGGATACTTCGCGCTCGAAGCCATCAACAGCTTCGCGGCGACGTACTATCTTTATTACCTGTTCTTTCTCGCGCGCGATGAATTTGGTTTTCGTGATCGCGGCAACCTGTTTCTCACGGCGATCCATGGTTTCATTTACATTTTCGCTTCATGGCAGGGTGGCCGGTTCGCGCAACGTTTCGGATATTTCAACGCGCTGCGACTCGGCTACGGCGGCATGGCTGTGGGCCTCGCGCTGGGTTGGACGATCCCCGGAATCATCGGGCAAATCATCGGGCTGGCGGCCTGGACCATTCCGCTGTGTCTGATCTGGCCGACGCTGGAAGCGCTCGTGACGGAGGGTGAAGATTTCAAAGGCACCGCGCGCAAGGTCGGCATTTACAATGTCGTCTGGTCGTCTGCCGCCGCGGTGGCGTTTTGTATCGGCGGCTGGCTTTGGGAAACGCTGGGGAAAAATGGCTTTTATCTGGTGCCGATCCTTTTGATGGTTTTGCAATTCCTGTTTGTTCTGTGGCTGCAACGAAAAGCCGCGCAACTTCCACCGGCAACAACTCCCCACGGCAAACACGAACCGGAAAAACGCGCCTGGGAACAACCCGTGCCGCCGCGACGTTTTTTGCAAATGGCGTGGCTCGCGAGTCCGTTTGCCTACGTCGCCATCAATACTGTGGGCGCGGTGATTCCGCATCTGGCACATCGCTTCGAACTGACCGCGGCGCAATCGGGCGTGTTCAATTCGCTATGGTTTTACGTGCGTTTTGCCGCGTTCATTCTGCTGTGGAAATGGACCGGCTGGCATTATCGCTTTCGTTGGCTGATCTCGTCGATGATCGGGCTGGTGCTGAGTTTTGCCGTGATGCTGCTGGCGCGACAGCTTTGGATCGTGATTGCCGCCCAGGTGGTTTTCGGATTTTCCATCGGGCTGATTTATTATTCGTCGCTGTTTTATTCCATGGATGCAGGAGACGAAAAAGGCGCGCACGGCGGATTGCATGAAGCTGCGATTGGATTGGGCATTTTCGCCGGACCGGCGCTGGGCGCAGCGACGCTGACATTTCTGCCGCAATATCCCAACAGCGGAACGCTGGCGGTGACGGGTTTGCTGGTGATTGGACTGATGGGGTTGATTTTATTGCGACTTAAGAAAGCGCACTGAACGGAAGTTCCAAATTCCAAATCGGATCGGACGCAACTTGACATCATCCGCACCATTTTCGATTCCCTCGCCCCGCAGCGAAGCGCGGGGAGAGGGGACTTTGAGCTAAAAACATCCTCACGCCGGCCCTCTCCTCGGCTTCGCTCGGAGGACAGGGAGTGAGCAGACTTTTTGATTTGGAAAGTTCGATCCGTGTTTGGTGCGGGTGTCAAGTTGCGCCCGTTCGGATCGGATTTCGAATATCGGATTTGCTATCCCGGCCCGGCTTCTGCGACAAATGGCAGCCGTGAATCTGATGGATCAACCACCGCCCTTGCCGAACCCGCAGTCCGCCGCCGCGCCGCGCCCGCCCATGTCTTTGCTCGCACGGCTTTTGAATATTTTTGCAATTCCCGGTGAAGTATTCGAAGACGTCAAACACGCGCGCCTTTCCATCGGCAACTGGCTTGTGCCGATCCTGCTCGCGGCGGTGATTGGCGCGACAACCGCGAGTTTAATTTTCTCGCAGCCAACCGTCGTTCCCGAAATGCGCGACAAGCAGATCAAAAGCACGAACGAGCTGGTGGCCGCCGGAAAAATGACGCGCGCCGATGCTGATCAAATGATCAAGCTGGTCGAGTGGGTCACACAACCCGCGATTCTGAAAATCGCGTCGGCCATCGCCGCAGTCGTCATCAGTGTCCTGCGCGTGTTCTGGTGGGCGTTCATTTTGTGGGTGCTGGGAATTGTTTTCCTCAAACGACGTTTCAGCTATTTGAAATCGGCAGAAGTCGCCGGACTCGCCACTTTGATCAGCGTCCTGGGCGAGGTCGTTATGCTGTTGCTGACTTTCGGTTTTGGCGAACCTGGCGCGAACGGCGGGCTGACACTGACACAGCTTGCGGCCAAACAACAAATGCCGGTGCGGCTGATTCTTGCGAACATTTTCAGCATCTGGCTGGTGGGATTGATGGCGGCGGGGCTGGCGCACCTGGCTGAAGTTCGATTTTCCCGAACATTCCTGCTCGTTCTCGGTTACTGGATTCTGTTTCAGATGGGCCTGGCGTTGACGGGCGCGGCAATGATCGGAGCAATGAAATGAACGCGTGAAGTGGAATCCGAATTGAAACGAAAACCGGCATCGGCGGTCTATTTTTGAAAGGCAATATGGCTACTCCCAAAAAACGCAGAAAATGGATTTTCTTCCTCGCGCTCGTGCTCGTGCTGGGCGGGCTGATTTTGATCGCGGTCTTTAAACGCAAAGAGCCGCCGATCATCGTTCAGACGGAAAAAGTTTCGCGCCGCAACATCACGGAAATTGTCGTCGCGAATGGAAAAATTCAGCCGGTGAAGCAGGTCACGATCAGTCCGGAAGTCGCCGGCGAAATTGTGAAGCTGCCGGTGAAGGAAGGCGACCAGGTGAAGAAAGGCGACCTGCTCGTGCAGATCAAGCCGGACAATTACATCGCCAGCCGCAATTCCGCTGAAGCGAATTACAAGTCCGCCATCGCCAGTAAGAATCTCGCCAAAGCGCAGCTCGAAAAAGCCGAGGCCGAATACAAGCGCAACCTGGAATTGTTCGAGAACAAGCTCGTTTCCGATTCGGTGTTCCTCGATTTCAAAACCACGTACGAAGTCGCCCGGCTGCAATACGAAAACGCGATTCATCAGGAGGATCAGGCGAAGTTTGGTCTGGACAAAGCGATTGATGACTTGAGCAAGACCACGATTCTTTCGCCCATGGACGGAACGGTTTCGCGGCTTGAATCCCAGCTGGGCGAACGCGTGCTGGGAACCTCGTTCAATCAAGGCACGGAGATTATGACCATTGCCGATCTGAACGAAATGGAAGCGCGCGTGGATATCGGCGAGATGGACGTGGTGCTGATTCAGCCGGGACAGATTGCGCGATTGGACGTGGACGCATTTCGCGATCGGAAGTTCACGGGTGTGGTTTCGGAAATTGCGAACTCGGCGAAAGGTCTGGGTTCATCCGCGCTCGGCGCGAGCAGCAGCAGCAGCCAGGACGCAACGAAGTTTGAAGTCCGCATTCACATTCAGGAAAAGGAATCTTTGCTGCCGGGCATGTCCGTGACTGCCGAAATTGAAACGCGCTATCGCACCAATGTTCTCGCGGTGCCGATTGCAAGCCTGACCACGCGTCCGCCGAAAAATGAAAAGCCGGACAAAGCTTCCGGCACGAACGCGGTTCCCGCGCCATCGATGGAAAAGAAATCCAAGGAAGCGCCGAAGCAGGTCGAAGTCGTGTTCGTGGTGGATGGCGATCATGCGAAAATGGTGCCGGTGAAAAGCGGCATCAGCGACGACGCGTATTATGAAATCACCGAGGGGCTGAAGGAAGGTGATGAAGTCATTTCGGGAAATTACAAAGCGATTCGTGATTTGCAGGACGGCAAGAAAATCATGAAAGGCAAACCGGAGATGGCCTTCGGGAAATAATTCTATGCGCGATGTTGCACGAAATCCGCGCGAGGCCGGTGGGGATTGCCGCGCTTGCGGCAATCCGGGCGCACTGGTTCTGCGCCCGTCCGAAAAGGTTCGAACGCAAACACGTCGCGAAGAACCCGTTCGCGCTGACGGCTCGCAGTGCGAGCCGTGCTACCTTTCTGCAATTTCCACACTTCCCTTCAACGAAGCAGCGCAGAGTTTCCGATTGGGCTTTGGAGTTTGGAATTTGAAACTTAACTTCCCATGAGCCTGATTCGCCTCGAAAAAATTTCGCGCCGTTACCAGATGGGAACGGAAACGGTTTACGCCTTGCGCGAGATTTCCCTCGAAATCAAACGCGGCGAATACGTTGCGATCATGGGCCCGTCAGGCTCCGGCAAATCCACACTGATGAATCTGGTCGGCTGCCTCGACACACCGACTTCCGGCGAATACGTGTTGAACGGCATTCGCGTGAGTCAGATGGAGGACAATCAGCTCGCGGAAGTGCGCAACAAGGAAATCGGATTTGTTTTCCAAACGTTCAACCTGCTGCCGCGTTCGGATGCGTTGCGCAATGTAGAACTGCCGCTGATCTATTCTGGAATGCCGTCCGAAGAACGGCGTCAGATCGCGTTGGATGCGCTCACGAGTGTGGGATTAAAAGATCGCATTCATCATCGCCCGAATGAAATGTCCGGCGGCCAGCGCCAGCGCGTCGCCGTCGCGCGTGCGCTCGTAAACAAACCTTCCATTCTGTTGGCCGATGAACCTACGGGAAATCTCGATTCGAAAACCGGCGCGGAAATCATGGCGCTGTTTGAACAGCTTTGGAAACTCGGCAACACGATCATTCTCGTCACACACGAAGAAGAAGTGGCGCGTCAGGCCCGCCGCGTCATTCGCATTCGCGACGGGCTGATTGCGAGCGATGAAACGATGAACTTTTCGCCCGAGCCGGGAATTGGAATTCCGCCGGTGATAAAATAAACACGAACCAACCGAATGAATCTGACACAGCGCAGGCCAGAATCGAAGTAGCGCAGACCTCCGAGTCTGCTGTATCGCCGATTTCCAAATGGGCTGGACGTGCGACGCGCCGCAGGTTTGGAAACCCGCGCTACGGTGCCCGGCTGAATGGCTAAAACGTTTTGAGCGAATGAATTTTCTTACCGAGCTGAAGGAAGGATTAAGCATTTCGTGGAGCGCGATTCGCGCGAACAAAATGCGCTCGATCCTGACCACGCTCGGAATTGTCATTGGCGTCGTGACGGTGACGTTGATGGGCACGGCGATCGGTGGATTGAACCGCGCGTTTGTAAAAAGCATTTCGTTCATCGGCGCGGATGTGTTGTACGTGCAACGCTCAGACTGGTTCATCCACTCGCACGAGGATTGGATAAAAATGCAGAAGCGCCCCAAACTGACGCTGACGCAGGTGGACGAATTGAAACGTCAGTTGACCATCGCGCGCGCCGTTGCGCCGACCGCACAATCGCGGGAATCGGTGAAATATCAAAAGCACAGCGCTTCCGGAGTTTCGATCATTGGAACCACTGCAGACTTCCTGACCACCAGCGGCGTGACGCTGGCCTATGGCCGTTTCATGACTGCAAACGAAGCGGACGGCGGACGTCCCGTCTGCGTGATCGGCGCGCTGGTGGCAACGAATCTGTTCGAGAGCGAATCCGCGCTGGGTCATCGAATCGCAATTGATGGCAGACGGTTTGAAGTCGTCGGCGTTCTGGAAAAACAAGGCGGTTTTCTCGGCGAAGGTGGCGTGGATAACCAGATCATCGTTCCGCTGCCGCAATTCCGCGCGGCGTTTCGCAGCAATCCGGATTACGAAGTTCAGGTCAAAGTGAAACAAGTCGAGCAACTGGAAGATGCAAAAGAGGAATTGCGCGCGGTGATGCGCAAAATTCGCCGGTTGGAACCCACTGCGCCCGACGATTTCGCGATCAATCAGCAGGATCAGGTGCTTGACATGTTTCACAAAGTCGCGGGAACGATTGGCGCGGTCGGATTGTTTGTCACCGGCCTGTCGCTGTTCGTCGGCGGCATCGGCATCATGAACATCATGTTTGTGTCGGTGGCGGAACGCACGCGCGAGATCGGCATTCGCAAAGCCATCGGCGCGAAGCGGCGAACGATTCTACTGCAATTTCTGATGGAAGCGGCGTGCATTTGTTTGATGGGTGGATTGGTGGCGCTGGCGATTGCCTGGCCGTTGACGCTGCTGATGCAGAAATTTTTACCGGCGAGTTTATCACTCACAGTCGTCAGCATTGCGCTGCTGGTTTCACTTGTGACCGGTGTTGTGTCCGGCTTTTTCCCCGCGTGGCGCGCGGCTCGCATGAATCCCGTGGATGCCTTGCGCAGCGAATGAAATCGAAATCCAAAATCCGGCTGCTGGCCGAAGTCCGCGAAAGTTTTCTGATGGCGATGAGCGCGCTGGCGGCGCATAAATTGCGATCCGCGCTGACGTTGCTGGGCGTTTTGATCGGTGTGTTTTCGATCATTGTGGTAATGACTGCGATGCGTGTGATGCAAAAGGATGTTGAGTCGAACATCAGCCAGCTCGGCAGCCAGACGTTCATGATTCGCAAATGGCCGGGAATTTATTTCGGCGGCCCGGAAGGATTTGAAAAATTCTGGCGCCGCAAAAACATCACGATGGACCAGGGCAAACGGCTTCAGGACAAAGCAACCCTGCCCGCAAGCATCGGCCTCGAAACATCTTTTTGGGCAGGCGAAGTGCAGACGCGTTATGAAGCCAGCGCGCCAAACGTTCAATTGTTTGGTGAAACACCGGGAAGTTTTTCCGCCAAAAACTGGAATCTCGCCGAAGGTCGATTGCTGATGGATTCCGATGTCGATGGCGCGCGCAATGTTTGCGTTCTCGGCGCGGGCCTCGCGAAAAGTGTTTTTCCCCACGCCTCAGCGGTCGGTGAACGCCTTAAGATTGATGGCATCAATTACAGCGTGATCGGCGTGCTGGAATCCAAAGGCACTTCCATGGGCGGCGATCAGGATAATTTCGCGGTGGTGCCGATCACCACCGGCTTGAACCGCTACGGACGCTGGTCGCGCAGCCTGAACATTCTCGTGCAGGCGCGCGATCAGGCGAGTTACGAAAGCACGGTGGAACAGGTCCGCGGCTTGTTGCGGGTGATCCGCAAAGTGCCGCCGGGCGCGGAAGATGATTTTGAACTGTTCTCCAACGATTCAATGATCGCGCAGTTTCAATCGTTTACACTGGCGGTGCGATTGGGCGTGGCGGTGGTCAGTTCGATTTCACTGCTCGCGGCTGGCATTGGCATTATGAACATCATGCTGGTTTCGGTAACGGAACGGACGCGCGAAATCGGAATCCGCCGAGCGATCGGCGCGAAGAAGCGAAACATCATGGCGCAATTCATTATGGAGGCCGTGGTGTTGTGTGAAGTGGGCGGCGTAATCGGCGTGATCTTCGGAATTGTCGGCGGCAACGCGACGGCGCTGTTGTTGAAGCTCACGCCAGTGATTCCGGTGGATTGGATTGTGATCGGGCTGGTGATCTGTTCGATCGTGGGAATTATCTTCGGCACTTACCCGGCCTACAAAGCAGCGAACCTGGATCCGATTGAGTCGTTGCGTTACGAATAGAATTCAACGTCCGGCGACGCAGAAGCAAAACGCGACAGCGGTTGGGACAACCCTCACCCCGGCCCTCTCCCATCCGATGGGCGAGGGGGAAACGCTTTATGCGCGAATAGAAAGTGGCGCGTTCGGAATTCCGAAAGATTGTCTGGTCTCCCTCTCCCATCGGATGGGAGAGGGCGGGGTGAGGGTTTCCGTGATAATTTTCAACCAGCGCAAATCCTCAGATGGTGCGTCTTTGCCTTCAATACTCAGGGCTCACACTACGCGCATCTGCACGGCGTCCACGATCTGTTCGCCGATGACAATCGAGCCGATGATCACGATGGTGGCGCCTTTGGTCAGGCGTCCTTCACGAACCAGCATTGGCAGCGATGCCTCAATTGTGTTTTCCGGATTCAGTAGATCGAACGGAACCACGAAAGGCGTCACTCCCCAACTGAGCGTCAGCCCGGCGGCGACGTGATTGCTCGGGCACAGCGCCAGCACCCGGGAATGCCGCGGACGCAGCCAGGCCGTGTAGCGAGCCATGTTGCCGCTGCGAGTGATGACGAGAATGGCGTCGGATTTTAATTCATTAGCCATCACAACCGCGCTCTTCACGAGCTTCTGCCGCGGACTCATCAGTTCCGCACTATCGAAGAAATAAGCGCCGCCGCTGCGTTCCGTCCGCAGTGCGATGCGATCAAATACTTCAATGCAGCGCAATGGATGTTTGCCCACGGTGGTTTCGCCGCTGAGCATAATGGCATCCGTCTGTTCGAAAACCGCATTGGCCACATCCGTGACTTCCGCGCGCGTTGGCATCGGCGATTCGATCATGCTTTCCAGCATGTGCGTGGCGACGATCACCGGCTTGCCGAAACGCAAACAGGTTTTCACGATGCGGCGCTGGACGATGGGCAATTCCTCGTACGGAATCTCAATTCCCAGATCGCCGCGTGCAACCATGATGCCGTCGGCTTCGTGGATGATTTCATCGAGGTTGGCGATGGCCTGTTGATCCTCGATTTTTGCGATCACGAGCGGACGCGGTTTGCCTTCTTCAAACAATTCCTTGAGTTGAAGCAGATCGCGCGCTTCGCGAACAAACGAAAGCGCAATCAGATCAACATCCAGTTCAATGCCGAGCGCGATGTCTTTTAAATCTTTGGCCGTGAGCGCGGGGAGGCTGACTTTGACGCCGGGAAGATTGATATGGCGGCGGCTGCCGAGCGTGCCGCGCGTGAGCACTTCGCATTCGACTTTATTGCCGGACTTGGCCAGCACCTTCATTTCAATCGCGCCATTGTCGAGCAGCACCACGTCATCGACGCTGATGTCGTTGACGAAATTTTCATAATTCACGTCCACGGAACGCTCTTCCTCGCTGCGTTCGCCGCGGACGGTGAGGGTGAATTTCTGGCCGGGTTCGAGATTGAGTGGAACGCTGAGTTCGCCGGTGCGAATCGCCGGGCCTTGCGTGTCCATGAGAATGCCGGCGTAACGTTTGCGCTCGGCAGCGGCGGCGCGGATGTCCTTTACGACGCGGCGCGCCCAGTCGTGCGGCGCGTGAGACATGTTCAGGCGAAAGACATTTACTCCGGCGTCGATCAGCTTGCCGATCATTTCCGCGGAGTCGGTCGCCGGACCCAGAGTGGCGACGATTTTTGTTTTGCGCAAAGCGCTTAATTGCATGGGCCGAAAGAATAAATGTGAATCATCGGAATAAAAGAAATTATTGTGGAGTGAGAGCAGCGCGCGCAGAAGCAGTGAATCTTAAATCGCTTGCCATGGCCGGAAGCGAGACGCATATTTTCCAAGCCGATTTAGAAAGGCAAAAATTTATGGCTGATGTAGCAAACAAGTATCCCGAAAACGTCGCTGGTAAATATTACGTGGACAACCAGTGCATTGACTGCGATCTGTGCCGTGAAACCGCTCCGGACAATTTCAAACGCAACGACGACGGCGGTTATTCTTTCGTTTACAAGCAACCGGAAAACCCGGACGAAGAAGCCCGTTGCAAAGAAGCCAAAGAAGGCTGCCCGGTCGAAGCCATCGGCGACAACGGTTAAAACTCTTTTCGAAATCAAAAAAGCCGCAGGCAAAACCTGCGGCTTTTTTTATTGGTTGGAATGGGATCGCGACGACTTTTCTATTTTGCCAACGGTTGATTGCGATTCGCCGTTAAGTCCGCCGGCAACAATTTCCCGCCATCGAGGCAAGTGCGAACCGCCTTGAGCAGCGTGGGAAAATCATACGGCTTCGGCAAAAAGTTGAGGCCGTGAATAAACATCGAATTCTTCCGCAAAATCTCCGGACTGTAGCCGCTGGTGTAGAGTACTTTGAGCTTCGGGTTGCGATCCTGCAATGCTTTCGCCAGTTCACCGCCCGTCATCCCACACGGCATGATCATGTCAGTCAGCAACAGGTTCACCGGAGTAGTCGCGCGATCCCAGAGGTTGATGGCTTCCGGAC
The DNA here is from genome assembly GCA_035765675.1 of Verrucomicrobiia bacterium. Lineage (GTDB taxonomy): Bacteria > Verrucomicrobiota > Verrucomicrobiia > Limisphaerales > DASXHY01 > DASXHY01. The sequence continues at coordinate 38,862 of DASTXC010000109.1, read as the reverse complement.
CATTCGCCGCCTTCAACACCTGATAACCGCGTTTCTGCAACGCTGAACAGGCAAGCTCGCGAACGGAAACTTCATCTTCAACCACCAAAACGGTTTCTCCCTTTCCGGGTTCCGGCAAAGATTGCGGCGTTAATGGACGATGCGGCGCGGGTGCGGCATCGCACGCGGGAAGATAAATTCGGAATTGCGAACCTTGATCGATTTCGCTCGTCACATCGATCCAGCCTTCGTGCTGTTTGACAATCCCATGAATGGTTGAAAGTCCCAGGCCGGTGCCTTTGCCGACTTCCTTGGTCGTAAAAAAAGGATCGAAAATCCGGGCGATCACCTGCGGACTCATGCCGCAGCCGTTGTCTGAAACTGTGAGCCGCACAAACCGTCCTGGGCGCGCTTCGGGATTCGCGGCAACCATCGAGTCGTCCACCAGGCAAACCTCCGTGACGATTTCAATTGTTCCGCCTTTGAGCATCGAATCGCGAGCATTGAGCGCGAGATTGATCAGGATTTGTTCGATGCCGCCTTCATCGGCTAGCACAGACGGCAGCTCATTTTCGCAGCGGAGTTGCACCTCATATTTTTCGCCGAGCAAACGTGTGAGCATTTTGCGCGTGTTCTGAACCAGCGTCGAAAGATTCAACAAACGCGTTTGCAACACCTGCTTGCGGCTGAACGCGAGCAGTTGTTTGGTAAAGGTCGCGGCGCGCTGGCTGGCAAGCATGATTTGATTCAACAGCGCGTTGCGATCCAGCATGTTCGCGCCCGCTGTCTGAAGCAGGCCGGTGTTGCCTTGAATCACGGTGAGCACGTTGTTGAATTCATGCGCGATGCCCGCGGCCATGCGGCCAATCACTTCCATTTTCTGCGCCTGACGCAACTGCGATTCGAGTTTCAGTTCGTCGGTAATGTCTTCGGCGACCAGCAGCAGGCAAGGCGTTGGTCCAAGGCTGACCGGTTCGGATGAAAGCATGATCTGGCGGATTGTTCCGTCGCTGCGGCGCAACTGACAGGACAAGCTTCGCAATCGTCCTTCCGGCAGAAATGCACCTGCATCCGCTTCCGCGCCTTTCACCCACAGGCGCAGATTCTGATCGGTTTCGGCGGCGAGTTGTTCCGAAGTATAGCCGCTTAGATCGAGAAACGTCTGGTTCACGTCCAGGAATTTCCGATCCGCGCAACTCAGAATCACGCCCGGATTCGGGCTGCAATGAAATGCTTTGGAAAAACGTTCCTCGCTGCCGCGCAGTTCATCCGTTCGCTGGCGCACCATGCGATCCAAATCTTCCATCCGCAATTTCGCCTGGCGCGCGAGAATCCATTTCTGCGTCAAAGCGTGCGCGAGTTGCAGCACTTCAACCGTTTCAAACGGTTTTTTCAGGATCAACAAATTGTCGGTTTGTCCCAGCCGCCGCGTCATGTCATCCCAGGAATAATCCGAATACGCCGTGCAGATCACGGCCTGAAGTTCCGGCGCGCATTGCCAGATGCGTTCCAGCGTTTCAATTCCGTCCCAGCCCGGCGGCATGCGAACATCCACAAACGCAAGCACGTACGGATCATTTTCCTGCAATGCTTTCTGCACCATCGCGAGCGCTTCCTGACCCTGGTGCGCGGATTCAATGCGGAACCCGGCGCGTTCCACCTGCGGCGCGGCTTCGCCGAACAGTTCGGCTTCAATGTTGTCGAGACGCGAATGCGCTTCGGAACGCGCGCCGAGAATTTTGCAGAAATCGTCGTGGATCGCCGGGTTGTCATCGACGATCAGAATGCGCGGTTCTGTTTCAGATCGCGGCTGGCTCATACCTTTGTGGTTCCATTTGGTTAATAGATTTCAAGGGGAGAGAAAGAATGAACGTCGCGCCGTTTCCGGACCCGTCGCTGCGTGCTTCCAGCGAACCGCCAAGTTCCTTGACCGCAATCGCGCTGCTGTGCAGTCCGAAGCCGTGGCCGTTCCGTCGCGTGGTGAAGCCATGCCCGAAAATGCGCGTGAGATTTTCCGGCGGGATGCCCACGCCGTTGTCGATCACTTCAATCTTCACCTGATCGTCCGCCGTGCGAATGCGCAGGCGCAGCAATTTGCGATTCGGTTTGGCATCATCCATCGCGTACTTCGCGTTGCGGATGAGGTTCACCAGAATCTGCAACACCTTATGCTTTTCAGTGCTGATCGGCGGCGTGGTTTCAAAATCCCGCTCGACGTGAACATCATGGCGCACGAGCGCCGCGGCATTGATATGCAACGCGTCTTCGACAAGCTGGTTGGCGCTGATCACTTCCTTCACGCCCGCCACTTTCGCGTAGCTTTGCTGCATCGCGACGATCTGTTTAATGTGATCGATGTGCTTGAGCAACTGCTCGAGTTCTTTCAACAGCAACGTCTGGTCACCTTGCAGATGTTCCGCCAGCGCCCGTAAATAATCAGGAATCTGCTGGCCGCGTGGATCGTTATTGAAAAATTCGCCGAGCCGTCCGCGATGTTCTTCCAGCAGCGCGGAAACTTTCGAGAGACTCGCCATTTTGGAAGTCTTGACGCGATCAATAGTGAGCGAACAGGAAATGTTCACGCTGTTCAGCACATTGCCAACATTGTGCAAAACATCCGTGGCGACTTCCGCCATTCCCGCCAGCCGCGAGGTTTCGACCAATCGTTGATGCGCGGCTTCGAGTTGTGATTCCGCTTCCTTCAATTCCGTGATGTCCTTGGAAACGCCGAACGTTCCAATGATTTCGCCTTCCTTGTCGCGCCACGGCATTTTCGTGGAAATGCACCAGCTCATTTTTCCATCCGCGCGTTGAACGCGTTCCACCTTCGCGAGCAGCGGCTGGCCGGTGTGAATGATGTGCTGTTCGTCGTCGAAAGCGTTGCGCGCGCGTTCCTCCGGGAAAGTGTCGAAATCCGTTTTGCCGATCAGATATTCGCCGAAGGCATCGACGCTTTCCAGATGCGGCGGCAACGGCTCGTCCGGTTTGCGCACTTCGTGTTCGCGCCGGACCAGTTCGAAAGCGCTGGCGGCTTTGGAACGGCTGACCCGCACAAAGCGCGATTCCAGATCCTTGAAGTAAATCGAATCCGGGAAATGATCCAGCAACGTGCGGAACAGCTCGCGTTCGTAATCGAGCACGGCCTCCGCTTCCTTCAATTCCGTGATGTCGCGAGTGACGCCGAACGTGCCGATCACATTTCCGTTCTCATCGTGCCACGGCATCTTGGTGGTGTGATACCAGACCGCGCGGCCATTTTCAGGACGGATATATTTTTCGATATGCCCGATCAACGGAACGCCGGTTTTGAGAATTGTTTGTTCCTCGTCATAAGCGGCGCGCGCGCGGTGTTCGGGATAAATATCGAAATCCGTTTTGCCGATCAGGAACTCAGCGCACAGTTTGGGATCCGTCAGCTCGGCGGGGGCCGATTCGCCGGGGTGCTCAGTCTCAAATTTTCGGATCAACGCCTGTTGAGCGCGCAGCATCTTGGATTGACTCATCCGCACAAAGCGTGATTCACGATCCTTGAAATAAATTGCGTCCGGCAGATTTTCGACCAGCGCGCGGAAGAGTTCGCGTTCATGCGCGAGTTTCAGCTCCGCTTCCTTGCTTTCGGTCACGTCGCGGGAAATGCCGAACGTGCCGATGATTTTTCCATTGCTATCGCGCCACGGCAGTTTGGTCGTCATCGCCCAGGTGGTGCGACCGTCCTGGTGAATTTCTTTTTCCGGTTTGCCGATCATCGCCTGGCCGGTGCGAATGATCGCCTGCTCATCTTCAAATGCCCCCTGTGCGTGTTCCTGCAGGAAGAAATCGAAATCCGTTTTGCCGATCAGCGCTGCGGGATCGCCTTTGTGGAACATCTGCGCCAGCGACCGGCTCGCGCGGACGAAGCGTGAATCGCAATCCTTGAAATAAATGTAGTCCGGGCTGTTCGCGAGCAGCGTTTCCAGAAGCGTGCTGGCCTCCGCGAGCGCAGCTTCAACGCTCTTGCGCGCGGTGATGTCGAGCGAGGTTCCGAGCACGGCCGGTTTGCCGTTGTATTCGGTAACGCTGCCGAGCACTTCCACGTAAACAATCGAGCCATCCTTGCGGCGTCCGCGGAAATGATAATGCGCCGTTTTGATTTCGCCGCTCAACCGGCTGCGCAAATGCCCGCGAACCAGTGTCACATCTTCGGGATGAATAATGTGATCCACGGAATCCAGCGCCAGCATTTCCTCCGGCGTGTAACCGAAGATTTCCGCTTTGCGCGGATTCACATAAGAGAACCGGCCGTTTTGAATGATGTAAACGCCGACGAGCGATTGTTCGACGAGCGATCGGAACTTCATCTCGCTCTGTTGAAGCGTCATCGTTTGCTTGTGAAGCTGGCGTCGCAGCAACATCACCCACGCTGTCGAAGCCGCCATCAATACCGCCAGCAGACTGACCACCGCGAGACTGTGTTTGATTCCCCACCACGAAGGTTTTTCCAGAACTTCAATTTCGTTTCCGGAGGCGACCACCATCTGAAACGCATTTGGCTGGTGTGTTTCATCAACGCGCACCCGATAAATACCAGTGAGACGCAAGAGGCTTCCCGCTTCAAGCGGACGGCTTTCTGGAATCGGCTGTAGCGAATCGACTTCAAAAATCCAGCCCGGAACCTGGAGCGTCAGCACTTCGCGGTCATTCACCCGTGTTCGAAAACGCAGACGCGCATCGATCTGCACCAGCTTGTTATGCCAAACCGGATTCAGCGCATGGGTGGCTTCGACCCGTTCCGGCGCGGGCACGGCGTGATGCCCCAAAACTTCATACACGGATTCACGCAGGATGATGCCGTAGTTTCCCATTGAAGGATAACCCGTCACGACGATGTGATCGCCCGGAACCAACTGATTGGTCAGGTTGCCGGTCTGAACTTCCAGACCGCCGGATTCGTCCTGAATGAAAAATGATTTTCCACCGGGCGAAAGCGTAACGGTTCCTTCAACCTTGAGGCGGCGTTGGAGAGCATTGTGCGGACGGAACTGACCCAGGCTTGCGATCGGCTGCGGCTTCAAATCCAAAGGATTGATGGAACCTGCATCTTCAATTCGCAGGTAATCCAGCGAAGGACACCACACTACGAGACTGGAAATCTGCCGGTTCGCATTGGGATGCGTGGTGCAGATGCCGCGCAACCGAACGATGGAATCAACGAGATTGGTGGGAACCGTTTCCGTGGGCAGATAAACGAACAGCGTTCCGTCCGTATCCGTCAGCTTGAGGCGCAGCAGATTTTTCTCCTGCGAAATCGCGCGCACCACGCCGTAGGCTTCAATCCATTGGCTGTCGTATTGGCCGGTCGCCATTTGAAACAACGTCGTCCGTCGCGCTTCGGGCAACGCTGCCGTGCCTAGAATCGCAACCGCTTTCGGAATCACCATCGGCGCAAATCCACCGGGATCGCTGTGGCCGGTTACTTCCACCAGATCGCCGGTTTTTAAATCCGAACGATTCCACGGACCTGCGACGTAAAACCCGGAAGTGTCGTCCTGAACAAAAAATTGCCGGCGCTCGGGATAATAAATTGTGACCACTCCGCGAAGTTTCACCGGGTATTTCCACGAAGCCTGTTGCGCCGAAAGATTCATCAGGTCGGAAGCTTTAGTCAGCACGGGCAGTGAGGCCGGTTTCTGACCCGGCTTCGAACCGGATGAATTCCCGTCCGGCGAGGAAGCGTTTACAAGATTGAAACTGGCGTTCACGAGCGACACCCGGCCCGCATCCCAGACAGGAACGCCCCAGGCATCGACCTGTTCGCGCGGCGGAACAATCAGCATCTGCGTCGAATCCACAGACAACGAACCGGTATCGTCCTGCACCACGATGTGTTCGCCGAGCCGTTGATCCAAAACTTTTCCGCGCACATGAATCATCTCCGCGTTCTGGCCAATGGACTCGCGCGTCAGGGATCCAATTGGAACGACCGGCAGCGACTTCGGATCGCGCTGCGGTTTGGCGGGGTTGTGTTGAAGCACGACGATATCATTTTCATTTTGCAGCAACACCGCGGGCCGAACGGTTTCGCCCCAGTTAAAAAGCTGCCGCACACAAACGCCGCGAATGCGAACCCGATCCCCGAGCAGCGGCGCGGGATTGTCATTCGTGCCGCGCGATAATTCCGCCCAGAAGCGGTTGGTGTCGGATTCCAGCTCAATTTGCCAGCGCGACGGCTTTTCTAAAATCTGAAGCACCTGGCCTTCGGCTTCGACGCGCCGGTTGAGATCGTTCAACGCATTCAACTGCGCTGCCGTGCGCGCGAGCGGTTTGGGAATTTCACCTTTGGCCAGAACTTCGATGCGTTCCGGCGAAATCATCGGCCCGGCTTCACCAGGAATCACCGTTCCCCGGACGGCCACGCGGTCGCCGGAATCGATGGAAAATTTTTTGTGGCGCAGATAAAGTCGGATTCCCGCATTGTTGTCCTCCACCCAGACATACGAACGTTGCGGAAGCGAAAGTGTGACGGTGGCTTCGATCTGAACGGCGGGAAATTGTTCGACCTCCACGTCGGAAAGCTTTTGCACATCGGCGATACGACTGAGCGCGGCGGGGTTGGTTTCAGACTGTCCAACAGCAATGAAGCTGGCCATCAAAAGCCAGCTCAGCACCATTTTTTCAGCCATTCGCCGTATTATCATAGTCGTCACTCCGTCCGGCCGCGCCGCTGGCGGAGCAATTTGAAAATCTGTTTCGGAGGCCGCCGGCATAAACCCGCTCGTGCTTTCCGTGATTTTCAAAAAGATAGAGCCGATTCACGTCGGCCCGCTTCAAGCAGCTAACATGCCCCGGATAGAAGCATTGCTCACCCGGCATCGACGGGAACGCCGTTTCAGTTAAGGAATTTTTTCCAACCGCCGCGTCCTCTTTCGTGACAAAGAATGGCGGGGAGGTGAGTGAGTGGAGCCGTTAAATCAGTTAAATAGCTAAATGAGGTGGAGGCTGAAGATCGCTGGGATGGGCGCGATGGGTAGCGGTTGCCGCGCTTGCGGCAACCCGGGCGCACGGTTCTGCGCTCGTCCCACAAACGCTTCCTCCATCGAAATCGCCTTCGTCGGAGCGGGAGTCTGCGACTCGCTGCAACTTCAAAAGACCGCGAGTGCAAATTGCTCGAAGGACGCTTGTAAAGAATCCCGCTGTGCGGATTACGGACCTGGATCCATTGCTTTGGTTTTATGAAATTTCCCGCAACAAATTATCGAGCTAAAGCAATCCGCAAAAAGTTCAACGCCTGCTGCGCTGTAACTTCTTTGAACGTCTCGCGATCCCAGGCATTCACTCGCTTCCAGACTTCCGTTCCGTTCGAATCCGCCAACCCAATGAACACCGTGCCCACCGGTTTATCAGGCGATCCGCCGGACGGCCCCGCGATACCGGTCACTGAAATCGCATAGTCAGCGCCCGTGACGCGCCGCGCGCCTTCCGCCATTTCACGCGCCACAGGTTCGCTCACAGCGCCGTGATCCGCCAGCGTTCGGCTCTGCACGCCGAGCGCCTGCTGTTTCATCTGATTGCTGTAAGTCACAAAGCCGCCGAGCAAAACCGCCGAGGCGCCGGGAACATTCGTCAGCCGATGCGCGATGCAACCGCCGGTGCAGGATTCCGCCAGCGCCAGCGTTTGCTTGCGCTCCGTCAACACGCGAATGATTCCTTCCTCCATCGATTCATCGTCCCGCGCATAAATGCTTTCTCCCAATCGTTCCCGCAAAAGTTTTTCCGCCGCGGCAATTTGTTCCGCAGCCGCCGTTCCGCAGGTAACGCAGCGAACATCCACCTGTCCCGGACGTGCGCAGTAGCCCAGTTCCATCCCCGCGCTCACAAGCGGCTGCATGACGGACTCGATCATTTCCTGAACCGTGGATTCGCCAATGTCAGTCGTGTGAAACGTTCGGCAGACGAACACGTCCGGCGTTGGAAATGCGCGTTGAATCAGTGGCAACGCAAATTCTAAAAACATCGGGTGCAATTCCCGCGGCGGTCCCGGCAGCATCACGAGCCAACCGGAGCGATTTGATTCGCGAAATTTTCCCGACGGAACTTCCATCGCCAATCCCGGCGCAGTGCCAAAATAATTCGGCAACACCGTTGCGCCTTCGGGAACCTGCGCTTCCGACCGCGTGCTGGCGGGCATCGGACGATTGCGCGCGGCAAAAAATTTTTCAATCTGCGCCAGCACCGGAGCATCTTCGCGCAGGGATTTTCCAAGCAACTGCGCAATCGCGTTGCGCGTGAGATCATCCGAAGTCGGCCCCAATCCGCCGGTCGTGATCACCAGATCGGCGCGGCCCAGCGATTCGCGAACGGCGGTCTGGATTTCGACAGCACTGTCAGCGACCGCGACCTGACGCGTCACGACATAACCGCGATCACTCAACTGTCGGCAAAGCCATTGTTGATGCGAATTGAGCACGCGCCCCAGCAACAGTTCATTCCCGGTGTTGATGATTTCGACGATCATGCCAGTAACGTAGAAGGGAAATCCCCCTCGCGGAAGGCCTGGTTTCTGGAAGAAGTTTTCGGAAGGACGAGTTACACGAGTCCGCAATTCATGAGTCCCCAATTTAGAACCAATGCGACGATGAAAAAAGCCGTTGAGATTCTTTGCGCGCGCTGTTTGTGTGTGTTGAGTTCGCCGTGAAATTTTTGAAAATGGGCCTCGTATAACTCGGCCTTCCGAGCATTAACGTCCAATCCTCACAAACGCCGCGTGCTGATTTGCATGTTGAATATGAAACGTGGAATGTTCCCAGGCCGATGAGAGAAGTGGTGGTAGGTGATGGATTCGAACCATCGAAGGCGTAAGCCAGCAGATTTACAGTCTGCCCCCGTTGGCCACTTGGGTAACCTACCGCTGCAAAGGGCGCACATTAAGCCAAACGGTCGAAGCCTTGTCAACCTACTCTCGGTGTCCTAGCTTTAGCAAATGTTCGACTCGCTCAGCAGCAAACTTCAGAACACTTTCCGCAACCTGCGCGGACTCGGAACCATTTCCGAATCCAACGTCAGCGACTCTTTGCGCGACGTGCGCCTGGCGCTGCTGGAAGCGGATGTGAATTTCAAAGTCGCCCGCGATTTCATCGAACGCGTCAAAACCAAAGCGCTCGGCCAGGAAGTCATTCAAAGCATTCATCCCGGTCAACAGATCATCAAAGTCATCCACGATGAACTTGTTGACCTGCTCGGCTCGGAAAACGCCGGCCTGAATCTCAACGGCAATCCGAACGCAATCCTGATGGTCGGCTTGCACGGCTCGGGAAAAACCACTTCGAGCGGCAAACTCGCTCGGCTCCTGCACAAACAAGGACGCGCTCCATTGCTCGTTGCGGCGGACGTTTATCGGCCCGCGGCGATGGATCAACTGGAAACGCTCGGCAAGCAACTCGATGTTCCGGTGTTTCTGAAGCGCGGCGAAACCGACGTGCTCGCGATTGCGCGCGGCGCGTTCGAATTCGCAAAAGCGAATCATCGCAGCACTTTAATCTTCGATACCGCCGGACGATTGCAGATCGACGAACCGCTCGTGCAGGAACTGGTTCGGTTGCGTGATCTGGTCAAGCCGCAGGAAATTCTGCTGGTTCTCGATGCCGCCACGGGCCAGGAAGCGGTGAATGTCGCCACGCATTTCGATCAGGCGCTGAATGTGACCGGATCCATTCTCACGAAGCTCGATGGCGATGCGCGCGGCGGTGCGGCGTTGAGCATGAAATCGGTTACGGGCAAGCCGATCAAATTCGCGGGCGTCGGCGAGAAGCTGGAAGATTTCGAACCGTTTCATCCGGAACGCATGGCTTCGCGCATTCTCGGGATGGGCGACGTCGTAAGCTTGGTGGAACGCGCGGCGGAAGCAGTGGATGAAAACGAAGCCAGGCGTCTTGAAGAAAAGATGCGCAAAGGCCAGTTCACGCTGGAGGATTTTCTCGAACAACTGCGGCAGATGAAAAAACTCGGATCATTGGAAAGCATCATTGGCATGTTGCCCGGCGGATCGGAAGCATTGAAGACCGCCGATCTTTCCAAATCGGAAAAAGAGTTTCGCCACATGGAAGCGATGATCTGTTCCATGACGCTCAAGGAACGCCGCAGTCCGCAATTGCTGAATGCGAAACGCCGGCAGCGCATCGCCAAAGGCAGCGGCACGACGGTCGCGGAACTGAACACGATGCTCAACAAATTTTCGCAGATGCAGCAGATGATGAAAAAGATGGGCAAGTTCCAGAAGATGATGGGCAAAATGGGCGGCGGCCTTCCGGGAATGCTGCGGCGGTGACGGGATTTCCCTCACCCCGGCCCTCTCCCATCCGATGGGCGAGGGGGACGGTTTTCACGCTGAACTGTGAGGGTCTTCCGGGCTGAAATTTCCCGCAATGAACGCGCCGGATCCACGGAGCGCAGGTCTGCGACCTGCAGCAGCAAGATTTTTCACCGCAATTGTCGAAGCACCTGGAACTCCCGACTGGCAAAGTTGCTGCGAGTCGCAGACTCGCGCTCCATGCTTTGAGCTCTGGAACGGGTTTCACATTCCTCTTTCCGAATTGCACTTGTTTTCAACCCTTGATCAGCGCAGTTTATCGCACTTGTCCTGCCCTGCCGGTGCGGGAAATTATTCTTTATGTTAAGAGCTGGAATCGTCGGTTTGCCCAACGTCGGCAAATCCACTTTGTTTAATGCCGTCACGCGCACCCGCAAGGCCGAGGCGGCGAATTATCCTTTCTGCACCATCGACCCGAATGTCGGCATGGTCACCGTGCCGGACGCGCGGCTCTATGAACTTCAAAAAATCGCCAAGACGAATGTCGTGATTCCCGCGGCGATTGAGTTTGTCGATATCGCCGGTCTCGTGAAAGGCGCGGCGCAGGGCGAAGGTCTGGGCAACAAATTTCTCACGCACATCCGCGAAGTCGATGCCATCGTTCAGGTCGTCCGCTGCTTCGAAGATTCGGATATTCACCACGTTTCGGGCAGTGTCGATCCCGTTCGCGACATTGAAGTCATCAACACCGAACTTGTCCTCGCCGATCTCGAAACCGTCAAGAAACGCCGCGAACGCATTGCCCGTGAAGTGAAGCGCGGCGAAAAAGCCGCTGTCGCGGAAGATGCCGTGCTGGCGAAAATTGAACCCGCCTTGGACGCAGGAAAACCGGCTTTGACCGTTTCATTGACGCCCGAGGATAAGAACGTTGCGAAAGGATTTTTTCTGCTGACCGACAAACCCACGATCTTCGCCTGCAACGTCAAGGAATCCGAACTCGCCGCGGGCGATAAAAATCCTTACGTCCAGAAAGTTCAGGAATACGTGAAGACGCATCTCGCGTGCGAAGCGGTGGTCATCAGCGCGCAGATTGAAAGTGATCTTGTCGATCTCTCGCCGGAAGAAGCCAAGGCGTTTCTCCAGGAACTCGGCGTTCAGGAAAGCGGCATCGGCCAGCTCATTCGCGCAACGTATCATCTGCTCGGATTGCGCACGTATTTCACGGCTGGCGAAAAAGAAGTTCGAGCGTGGACGATTCATGCCGGTGACACAGCACCGAAAGCCGCAGGCGTCATTCACAGCGATTTCGAACGCGGCTTCATCAAAGCCGAAACCGTCGCGTACGAGGATTTGATCAAATGCGGTTCCGTTCCCGCCGCGCGCGAAAAAGGTCTCTACCGCATGGAAGGCAAGGAATACGTGGTTCAGGACGGCGACGTGATGCTGTTCAAGTTCAACGTCTGACGTGCTGAGTTCGCTGATCGTTCACGCAAACTCGTAGCGCAGGTTTCCCAACCTGCTGTATCGCCGATTTCCAAATCGGCTGCGCGTGAAACATTTGAAGTGCATCGCAATTTGAAGCCCAGCAGGTTTTGAAACCTGCGCTACTTCGACGGCAATTCATCGCGCGTCTTCGTTTTCTTCGTTTCCTTCTGTCATATTCCCTCTCCGCCCGCGAAGGACAATGCTTCGTCCAGCCACAGATCGGATCGCAACACCGCGCGCCGTTGTTGATACGCCAGTTTTTGCGCGTTTCGTTGCGCGAGTTGAAACGCCGCCTTCGCAATTCGTTCCCTGCCGACAACGCCGCGCTTCAAAACTTCCGTCAAAGTCTTCCGCGCAACCGCTGGAAGATACCGCCGGATCAATTCATCCTCCGCGCTGACAAACGCCTGCGCGCTGCCGGGATCGCCCTGGCGTCCGCTGCGGCCAAAGAGCTGCCGATCCACGCGGCCGGATTCGTGACGCTCCGTGGCGATCACATGCAAGCCGCCGAGCTTCGCGACACCGTGTCCGAGCTTAATGTCCGTGCCGCGGCCCGCCATGTTGGTTGCAATGATGATTCGCCCCGCTTCGCCGGCGAGCGCGATGATTTCCGCTTCTTCCTTAAGCCGGCTGGCGTTAAGAATTTTCGCTTCCAAACCTCGTTCCGCCAGCGCGCGCCAAAGGCGTTCGCTCGCGTGAACACTGCGCGTTCCGACCAGCACCGGACGGTTCGTGGCGTGAACGCGTTCGATCTCCGCCTGAATCGATTTCCACTTGCTCGCCTCGTCGGCAAACACTTGATCCGGCCATTGTTCGCGAATGCACGGACGATTAGTCGGAATGGAAACGACGGGCAAATGATAAACCTGCCAGAATTCTCCCGCGGCTTCGCGCGCGGTGCCGGTCATGCCGGACAGCTTGTGGAAACAACGAAAGAAACGTTGAAAGCTCAACCGCGCGATGGTCTCGGTCGGATCTGAAATCGGCAAACCTTCCTTCGCTTCAATCGCCTGATGCATCCCTTCGCGCCACGTGCGTTGCGGCATCGGACGTCCGGTGAATTCATCCACAATCACGAGCTTGTCGCCTTCGACAATGTATTGTTTGTCGCGATGAAAAAATTCGCGCGCGACGAGCGCCTGCACCACGAGTTCCAATCGACGATCCGGACCTTTCCACAAGCCGGGAAGATGATTCGCCTGCGCGATGAGTTTTCCCCGTCCGGCTTCGGTCAGCTCAATTTCCTTGTGGCGAATGTTGATGCGATAATCCGTTTCACGCTGAAACGCGCCGATCAATTCCGCCGCCATTTCCGAAGCTTCGCGCAACGAATCATTCCGATGCGGCGCGGAAAGAATCAGCGGCGTCACGGCTTCATCAATCAACACGCTGTCCGCTTCATCAACAATCGCCGTGTGCAATCCGCGCAGGACCAATCCGCTCTGCGCCTGCAATTGCGGCAGCAGCATCCGCTGAATCAAACGGCGGCTCGGATTTTGAAATTTTCCCAGACGCAAACGATCCCGTAGAAAATCCGCGAGCAATTCCTTACTCGTGACATACGTGACATTACAGCCGTAGTTTTTGACGCGTTCCGATTCACTCATCCACGCAGCGACAAATCCCACGCGCACGCCGCAGAAGTGATACAGCGGTTCCAGTCGTTCAGCGTCACGTTGAACGAGATAATCGTTCACGGTGATGATGTGACAGGGCCGCTGCGTCCAGCCCGCAAGAATCGCGGCGATGCCTGCCGTCAACGTTTTGCCTTCGCCCGTCGCCATTTCGGCGAGATAACCGCGATGCAACGCCAGCGCGCCCATGAGTTGAACGGGAAACGGACGCATTCCCAATTGGCGATCCGCCGCTTCGCGAATTGCGGCCAGCGCCGGCAACAACAACTTTTCAACCGCCTTGCCACCACGATGAAATTGCCGACGGAATTCCAGCAAACTCTGTTGCAGATCGTGATCGGAAAGTTCCATCCACTGCGGCGCGAGCGCATTGATGGCAGCAGCATCACGTTCCAGAGAATCACGAACCTGCGAGCGACGTTGATAACTGCCGATGAAACCATCCACCCACGCGTCCAGTCCGTTCAACGGCCGCGAAGGCATCCGGTAATCCGTGCGGCGAAAATCCTGCGTCGGCGTCAGCATGGAAGCGGAAAGTTTTCAACGCAAAGGCGCGAAGCAGCAAAGGCGCTGAAGAAGGAACGCGCGAGCGTCCTGGAGTGCAGCAGCCCTCTGCCGCTTTTTCGCATCGCAGTGAACGATTTCATATCTGATATCGTTTCTGGAACAGTTGGTACAATCGCTTCGCCCAGCGTTGCAGCAACGGTTCCGGTTCCAGTTTGAAACGGATTTTTCCGGAACGTCCATCAAGCAGCGCGACACCTTTGGCGGAATTCACTTTGCCAATCACTTCAAAGAACGGTTCCGCCGCTTTGTTCGGTTCTCCGGTTTCCACGTCCACCGGCACTTCACCACCCGCGCGCCAGCCTAACGCAGGCGACGGCAATGTTTTCTGTCCGCCCGGAACCACGCGCCAGCTTTCAATTGGCAAAGTTTTCGCAACGTCGCCGAAAAGCCGCACTTCACCGTGCGGCGAGTTTCGTGCGAACAACGCATCCACGTCTTCCTGCATCACCGTCGCAGCGAACTCAAACGACTCCGGATTCACCAACAATCCCAGATCGCTGCCCCGCGGCATCCAGCGGCCGATGTAGGTTTCAATTCCCGGCGCGACCCATACGCCATCGTGCCGCGCGCGCAACACCAATTGGTCGGCATCACTCTGAAGTTTTGCCAGTTGCGCGCTCACGGATTCGCGCAATTGCGTCAGCGGTTTCATATCAGCGGAAGCATCGCTCATGGCCTTGAGCAAACGGGCGTTGATTTCTTCCAGGCGCGCTTTGGCATTCGCCAGTTCCAGTTCCAGTTCGCGGTTTTGCAGTTTCAACAGCGGTTGTCCGCGTTGCACGCTGGCGCCGGGTTTTGCGAGCAGCGATTCAACCCGGCCTGAAACCGAGTTGGCGACGTGCGTGCGTTGCGCGGCTTCAAGCACGCCGGGCGCGCGGAAACCGTGCGGAAACGGAACGACGCCGAGCAACAAAATCAAAACCGCCGCGCCGCAAGCCGTCACCGCCACGGCGCGCGAACGCACGCGTTCCAATCGCGGACTGGACGCCAGATAGCGAACAAAGCGAACCACGGGAACCGTCACCCACGAAATCAAGCACACCGCCGCCATCACAATGCCAATGATCAAAAATCGATCCGCAACCGCGAGCAGCACGCCGGTGAAAACGATGACGCGATAGATGCCGCTCGCGATGCCGTAGGAAATCAGCCAGCCGCCTTCACGACGATTCCGCGCCGGCGCTTCGGATTGCTTCACGCCGAACAGTTTGCTTTCCGCGACGTGGCGCAACTGGCCGATCGCGCGTTGATTCAGGTTCGGCATTTCGATCAGGTCGGAAAGAATGTAGTAACCGTCGAAGCGCAGGAGCGGATTGATATTGAAAATCACCGTCGAAACCGACGCGACGAACATCATGTTGTAAGCAAGATTGTGCAGCGTGCCCGGACCGGTTTTAGCCCAGACAAACGCTGCGATGGCCGCGACAAACAATTCCACAATCATTCCCGCCGCGCCGACCAGCACACGTTTCCAGCGTTCGCGAAAGCCCCAGCTTGAAGTCGCATCGACGTACGGCATCGGCGTGAAGATCATCAGCATCACGCCCATGACGTGAACCTCGCCGCCGAACCGCCGGCAAAACGTCGCGTGACCGAATTCGTGAATCGTCTTGATCAGAATCAATCCGAGATACAGCAGCAGCAGATTGCTCGCAGCAAGAACGCCATGACCTTCGGCGCGAATGCTGTCGAAATTATCCGCCACCACTTTCAATCCCGCGCCCACCACGATCAGCCAGAGAATCGCGCCGACGGGACTGACGAGTATTTTGATCAGCGGCAACAGGCGAACCAGAAAGCGGTCGGGATCGAGCAGCGGAAACCGCATGAACATGATGTTCAGAAACTGAAAACCGATTTCGCGTTGCCGACGCTTTTTGTAGCGCTGAAACAACTGCGCGCTATCGGCGGCGAGATCGTATTGCAGCAGATTCGCGAAGTACAATTGCGAGAGCAGTTGAATCACCGCTTCCTGGCTGGGCGCTTCATCGGGAAAACGTTCGAGGCATTGCTGCCAGGCGGTTTCAACTGTGCGATCCGGTTGAAGCCGCGAAACGAATTCATAAGCCGCCGGACGCAGACGGAAATATTGATTGCTGAACGGATTCTCCAAAACGATCCAGCGTTCCCCGCGATAATTCTGCCGGCGCACGCGAACGCCCGGCCGCAGACAAATGCGCTGATTGGCGACGCGATACCAGGATTCAGAGAAGGTTTTGGACATTGTCAGTCAGTAGTCCGTGGTCAGTAGTAGTCCGTAGTAGCGCAGGTTTCCCAGCCTGCTGTATCGCAGGTTTCCAAACCTGCACGTGCGAAAGTTTTCACGCGCCAAAAAATGTTACGCTCAGCCGACTTGAAAGTCGGCGATACAGCAGGTTGAGAAACCTGCGCTACGCCTCGCTGACCACTCCACAGATTCTCGAAATTGCTTTTGCTCATAAATTTTTTTGGGTTTCACGTTTTGCCACGAACCACGAACCACCCTCACCACCACAACTTCATTCGCAGGAAATCCACCGTGCGATGGGTCAGAATCCAGAACAGCGAACGCTTTTCCACCGAAAGCTTGCAGAGGCCCGTCATGCCCGGACGCCACCAGTTTTCCGCGCGATCCAACTTCAATCGAATGAGAAAAACGTTGCCGTCTTTCTTTGTCATCGCGGCGGGTTCGATGGTTTCGATGGTGACCGGATATTTCAATCGGGGCCGCGCCACGAAAGCGATTTCACCGCGGGCTTTGCCGAGAATCTCCTTCACATCGCGCTCGGGAACCTCCGCTTCCGCATAGAGCGAATCCAGCCGCGCTACTTTGTAAAGCGCGTCGCCCTGCTTTACGGGCGCGGCGATGCGTTCGCGCAAATCGCCTTCGACCACCACGCCATCGAACGCGGCTTTGATCTCAGCGTTCTCCAATCGAAAGCGGACGAGATCGAGCCGCGCCTGCGCCTGCTGTGCCAGGGCATCGGCGATTCGCATTTCCGCCAGGCTTCTGGCAGCGCGGGCTTTTTCGGATTCGCGTTGATAGCGCGTGAGATCAGCCAGCGCGGCGGATTCTTCGAGCAACAGTTCACTGCGATTCAACGCCAGCAGTTTTCCTCCTTTCGCGACATGATCGCCGGGCCGGACAAAAACCTCCTGGATATAACCATCAAAGGGCGCGGTCAGATATTCCGCGGCGTCGCTGCGCAAAATGAAATTGCCTTCGACGCGATAATTCACACGCACGAGAAACAACGCCGCGAGCACCAACACGCCGGAAATTGCCGCGACTTTGCTCCACGTATGTTCGGGCCCGAGCCAGGTGGAAAAATAATTTCGCGTCGCAGCCGCCCAACGCGCGCCGAACCAGCGATCCTGATGTTTCAAATCACTGATGCGCCGCACGGCCTGATCGCAGATCAAGCGAAGTTGTTGCAGTTCGACGCTGGAAAATGGCGCTTCCTGCCGTTCGCATGTGAGCACCGCGATCACTTTTCCATCGAGCCGGAGCGGCACGGAACAGAGATGCGAAACTTTTTGTTCGTTTGCGAAAATGCCGTGCTCTTTCGCAACGACATTGGCTTCCGGCGGCACGGGCCAGAGAATTTCCTCATCCTGATCCAGGCATTCTTCCATTGCCGCTTCGAGCGTTTGCGCCGCGGCCATTTGACGATCAAACTGTTCCGTCCGGCTCATCGCGCGCAAGCGGATGTAACCGCCTTCGAGCCAGCCAAGGCTGGAACGATCACAGCGGAAGCGCGTGGCCACGCCGTTGCAAAACGCGAGCGCGGCAGAGAAAAATTGCGTCGCCTCATTCACCGGCACGAGCAGATCGAGAACCGCGGCGAACTTTTCCACATCCTGTTTCGCCTGTCGTCCGGCGAGATTCTGCTGATACAGCGCCGGAGTGTCCGCCGCGAGGCTGAGTCGCAACAACGCTTCGCGCGCGGCGACATCGGTGAAATCCAGCAATTGCCCCGCAAGAATCACTTCATCCTCGGCACGCGCCAGCTTCAGACGAATCGCAATCGTGAAACAGCCGGACGTTTCATCGTTTTGTTCAACGAAGCTGCCTTCCTTCAAACAACGTTCCGCGATGGATTCCAGTTCAGTGTTGAAAGCCGTTCGCATGCGCGACGGATTCGGGCTGGAGGTCCATTCACTGATTTTGCTCCAGCGCGGTGCTTTGGCCGGATTCCCGAGCAGCAGAACCATGGAATCCGCTGCGGCCAATCGCGCCATCGCGCCGAGCAATCGCGGCCAGAATTCGCGCGGCGCACCGGGAAACTGCCGCAGTTCGGCGAGTTCATTCAACGCCTGCGCCACGGCTGCGTTCATGCCGTTCAGATTTTCGTTCATACGTTATTGCGGCGTCATTTTCGCGGTCAGCCCGGGACGAATCTTCGCGTCGGCGTTGTCGAAAATGGCTTTTACTTTGGCCAGGCCGCTCGCGGGATCGACGACCGGCGAAAGATACGAAATTTTTCCAATGATCGGTTCGGGCGTGCCTTCGACTTCAATTTTTACCTTCTGGTCCACGTGTAATGCGGACGCCGATTTGCCTTCGACCTGGCCGACGAAAAAACAGCGGCTGGTATCGACAAGGCGCACGAGCGGCTGATACGGCGCGCAGGCGGCGCCGGGGCGCAGAAGAACTTCCGTGATGGTTCCGGAAAACGGCGCGGTGATCTGGCGATGCGCGAGTTGTTCGACCGCGATGCCGTGTTCGGAAACAGCGACGTTGTATTCCGCTTCCTTTTTGGCGAGTTCTTCTTTGCTGACGGCTTTGGTCGTTTGCACCAGCGCGCGGGTGGATTCAAATTCGCGCCGGTTCTGTTCCAGCACAGCTTTGCGACGTTCGACTTCCAATTCCTCCAGGCGCTTGTCGAGTTCGAGGATGACGTCGCCTTTTTTCACCGCATCGCCTTCCTTGAATAATTCCTGGCGAATGATGCCGGCGACGGATGCACCGAGCGTGACGTCCATGAACGGCTCGGTAATGCCGGTGATCGGGGCAGATTCAGCGGCAGTTGCGCCAAGAGAAAAAGTGAAAGCGAAGATCGCGAGAAGCAAGGGCAGCAGGAAAGTTTGAAGATGGGGTAATTTGAAAGAACCCTCACCCCGGCCCTCTCCCATCCGATGGGAGAGGGGGAACTGCTCGACGCGTCTGGTTGGCAGTCGGCGTTCGAATGTTCGAGAATGTCGATCAACACTCCCTCTCCCATCGGATGGGAGAGGGCTGGGGTGAGGGCAACCAACCGGGAAAGATTTCACATTCGAACGCCCAACATTCAAAAGCGCGGCAGCCAAACTCTCGAGTTTTTGACTGTTGCAGTTTCTAATTCGGAGTTCGTTGTTCGGAGTTCGTTGTTCGATGTTCATGACTTTTCCTCCGTTAAAACCGACGGTTCACCGCCGGCTGAAAATACGGCAGCGGCTGGTAAACGCCTTCCGGCATCGAGCCTTTCCGCAGCAACGCCAGCGTGCGCTGTTGCAGTTCTTCGCGGGTGAAATCCAGATTGCGGTTTTGCAGAATCGTTCCGTCCGCCAACTGCAATTCCAGGAGCGTGCGATGATATTCGACGAGCGCCGACGCGAGATTCTGTCGCGCGTCAAACAAGTCGGCTTCGACTTCCAACACTTTGCGCGGCTCGATCTGCCCGACTTCCAATCGCGCCAACTGCGTTTTCAACAGGTTCTCGTTGAAATGCACCACGGTTTCGTAGCTCTGAATGCTGTCCTGCCAACTGCGCGCTTTGCGGATCGATGTGTTCAACAGATTCGCAATCTGCGTTTCGATGCTGTTCAGATTCGCGATGGCTTCCTGCAAGGTCAGCCGCGTCGCCGCGAGTTGATTGCGGCCTTTGATATTTCCCAGCAGCGGAATGCGCAGTTCCACGCCGATGGACCACGATGGAAACTGCTGGCTTTGCGCGATGTCCCACGAATCTCCCGGCGAACTGCCAAGACCGTTGTAGCCAAACGCGCCTTTGATGTTGAGTTCCGGAAGAACCTGATTGCGCGCGACGCCGAGCCGGAGTTTTTGCTCATCCACTTTTTTGCGCTGAATCAAATAATCCGGGTTCAACTCGAACGCGTCCTGAAAGCTGTTGGAGTAAGCGAACGGAATCGTTGCGGCCGCCGGCACATCCACGGCACGGATCGAACCATTGGGATCCGTCGGCACGACGCCGGAGAACGTATAAATCGTTCCCATCGCGGAATAATAACTTTGCAGCGCTTCATTCTGTTTGGTTTTGCGGACGGCGAGACCGGATTGCGCTTCGAGGACTTCGAGTTCAGCCGCGCGGCCGGCTTTCACTTTTTCCTGGCTGTCGTTGAGAATGGATTGCGCGACTTCGACGGATTCCTGGAAGAACCGCAATTGTTCCTGCGCGAAATAAAGATTCCAATACGCCGCTTCCGCGCGTGAAACCGTGAGCATGAGCTGGCGGCGATATTCCTGAAACGCGATGTCGGAATCGAGCGCGGCCAGCCGAATGCCGGCCAGCGTCACGCCCGTGCCGCCATTCTTCAACAACGGCTGGGTCAAAGTTGCACCAACAAAAGTTTGATACTGCTGGATGAAAACGTCGTTCGTGGTGGTCAGAAATCCACCGAACGGATTCACATTGTTGACGAGATCGCTCAATGTGTAGCCGAGTCGAATCTTGGCGCCGGTCGGCAGAAGTGATTCCAGGCCGGCGTCGTAAATCGTATTGCGTTCGCTGAAAAATCCAGCACCGCTCATCGCAGCGCGTTGCTCGATGTTATTCGTGCGCTTGTTGATTTCACGAGTCAGCGCGTTGACAAGTTCCGGTTCGAAGATGCCGCGTTCGGCGCGCGCTTTGCGCCGGGTGGCTTCGGCTTCGAGCATTTGCGCCTGGATCGCTTCGTTGTTCTCCAGCACGCGATGCAGGTAATCATCCAGCTTGAGTTCAAACGGCGCGGGCGCGGAACCGACGATGTTGGATTGAGCATGAACGGGACAATTCAGAGCGGCAGCGAGCGCAGCGGAAATCACAGTCAGGCGAAAACAGGCGCGTAAAAGGCCGCGTGGCAGGCCAACAGATTCAAGGAAATTCATCAGCCTGCGAGCATAAATAGCTTTGAATATGGAGCAAATCTTTTGTTCCGGAGGCCGGGGTTTTTATGCAATTTCCAGGCTGAAATCCTCGGATCACCTCCGGAGAAAAATTTATTCCGCGGCCGATTTCAGGAATCCCCCTTTTCACCCGGCGGTTTTCTTGTCACAGTCACGGCTTCATGGTGAACGGTTGATGAAAAGAATTCTTTTCGTTGAGGACGACGAAGTAGTCGCCCGGATTTATGAGCAGAAGCTGAGGGACACCGGCTTCGAAGTTTTTCTTGCCGCGGACGGCATGGAAGCTGTGGGCCAGCTCCCGGAAGTGCGTCCTGATCTGGTCGTGCTCGACATTCTTCTTCCAAAGCTTGGCGGCGTCGATGTGCTGCGCTTCATTCGCCAGAATCCCCAGCTCAAAGCCACGCCGGTGGTGGTGCTTTCCAACGCGTTCCTGAACGAAGCCGGCCAGCAACTGGTGGCGCTCGGCGTCGAGGAAATGCTCTTGAAATCCGCAGTCACACCGGCGCAATTGGTCGAAAGCATCCGCAAAATTTTTGCACGAGCCGAAGCTCCCGCCGATCCCTTATTCAGCGCTGAAACGCCGCGCCCGACTGAAAGCAAAACTGAATTCATTTCCCGCCGCGAAAGCGCCGCGGAATTCAGCCAGCGGATTCGCCGCGATTTCTACGATCAGATTCCCGTCATTTCCGAAACGCTGAACAGCAGCCTGAAGAATTTCCTCAGCGCGACGGATCCGTTTGATCGTTCCAGCAAGCTGGCACTGCTGATGCGCAAAGTCGGATTTCTGACGCACATGACCGGCATGGCGGGCTGTCATCGGATCGCGCAGCTTTCGAGCGTGCTCGAAGCGTTGTTGATGGAGTTGCAGGAAAAGGCGTCAAACATCAACGAATCCACGCTCCAGACCACTTCAGCCACGATTGCGCTGCTGATCGATTGCCTGGCGCGGGCGGATCAGGCCGACGAACAATGTCTTTCGCCGACGACGATTCTCGTGGTGGACGACGATGCGGTTTCGAATCGCGCACTGTTTCTGGCGCTGAGCCGATATCGGTTGAACGCCACGTTTGTGCTGGATCCGTTTGTCGCATTGCAACGGCTGCGGCAGAACTCCTACGACATTGTGCTGCTCGACATCAATCTGCCCGGCATGGACGGCATCAACATGTGCGAGCAGATGCGTGATCTCCCGCGGCATCAGCACACGCCCGTGATTTTCATCACCAGCTATCTGGAATTCGAACCGCGCGCGCGTTCAATTCTGCGCGGCGGCGACGATCTGATCACGAAACCGATCCTGCCCATCGAACTCACGGTGAAAGTAATCGCCAATTCGCTGAAACGCCGGATGATGCTTTCGAATCAGCGAAGTTAACGGGTTTTTCAGCCGCCGAAAAAGCGGCAGAAAAGGTTTGCCGAGAATGCTGGATTGGGTTTCAGTCGGATTACGGTTTTCGCATGCGGGAGCAAAAAAACAGGAGTAACTTGAACCAGCCATGAACTCAAAAATATTTTTCCCCGTTTTGGTTGGATTGGCGATCGCGTCGGCCTCGGCGCAGGAATCACCTTCCAATTTTGACAGTTCCCAATACGGCCTCGGCCCGGGTCAATGGAACACGAGCCGCTCGTACTGGGATCAAATTCTCAGCGAAAGCCGGGTTGTGCCGGAAGTCCATCTGGGTCGAAGCGATTATGTTGTGAGCGGACCGCTGATTCATGGGCTGCGCCGTCAGCGCATTTCCAGCGATGCTTCGCTGGGTCAGAAAATTCTGGCTTTGCCTGTGATCAGTTGGATTGTCCCGCAACGCATGCCCTCGCCACCCGGAGGAACGGGACGTTACTTCGCCTGGAGTGGAAGCCGTAATCCATGGTCAGTGGCGACGCCCGCCGGTGCTCCGGGATCCGCTTTCAACGCCGCGTATCACGAACCCGCGGGAACGCTGATCTCAATCGGCCACAGCAGCCGTTGAGTTGGAATCAACCGCGGCAGGCTGGAGAACATCCGCCGCTCTGCGGGTCGCTTTCATCAGCGGTCCGGGAACGAGGCCGAGATAAAACATTCCGAGAATGCAGACGTAAAGCGCAACGCGCATCGGAAACGAAACCCGGATCGGCGACATGTCATTTGCGCCCGGCGACCAGTAGATCGCGCGGATGACATTGAAGTAGTAGTAAAGCGACATCACCACGCCAGCCAATGCCGTGAACGCGAGGCAGTAATAAGCGTGATTCGTTGCGCCCTGTTCCACCACGGCCTTCAGCAGAAGAAATTTTCCGAAGAATCCCACCAATGGCGGAATGCCGGCCAGCGATACCATCGACAACGTCATGGTCGCCGCGAGCAACGGCGAACGCTGATTCAATCCCGCCAGTCCGGAAATGTCGTCGGTTTCCAAATGCCGCAACACCAACGCAATGACAAAAAACGCCGCCAGCACGGTGAACAGATAGCCACCGAGATAATAGAGCAGCGCTGATTTTCCGGAGACAGTCAACGCCGCGACGCCGAGCAGCAGATATCCTGCGTGCGAAATGCTCGAGTAACCGAGCAGCCGTTTGATGTCCCGCTGCGGCAGCGCGCAGAGATTGCCGAAGAGAATTGTGATTCCCGAAATGATGATCAGCAGGTTCGTCCAATGCGCGGTCAGGGCTGGAATGCCGTTGAAGAGAAACCGCAACAGCAGAACAAATCCCGCGGCTTTCGAACCAATCGCCAGGAACGCCGTCGTCGGCGTGGGCGCGCCTTGATACACATCCGGCGTCCAGATTTGAAACGGAACGCTCGAAATCTTGAAGCCGAGGCCAACCAGCACGAACAGGATGCCGATCAGGAAAATTTTGTTCTGTGCAAATTGCGCGGCGACTTCCGAGAGTTCGGTGAAATTCATTTTGCCGGTCACGCCGGAAACCAGCGCAATGCCGAACACCATGAACGCCGATGAGAGCGCGCCAATGATCAAATACTTCACACCCGCTTCGAGGGAAATGAGCCGTGCGCGTTGAAAGCTGGTCAGGATGTAGAACGTGATCGTGATCAGTTCGAGCGAAACAAAGAGCAGCGCAAAGTCATTTGCGGATGCGGCGAACAGCATTCCCGCCAGTGCGAAAATGATCAGCGAATAATATTCCGAAATGCCCGCCGCGATGCGATCCGAGAATTCCACCGCCATGATCAGCACCAGAATTGCCGCGATCAGGAAGAATCGTTTGAAGAAAATGGAGAGTGAATCCTGAACGAACATTCCACCGAACGCGGTGCCCTGAACCGTGCAGCTTCCGCAGCCGGTGAAACTGACAATCAACAGCAGTCCCAGCGCGCCCGCTGCCGCGCAGCCCAGCGCGCGCTTGCGTTCCGCCGGCAGCCACAAATCCGCCAGCAGCACGATCAGGCCGAGTGCCACGACACACAATTCCAGACTCATCAAAGACAGGTTCATTGATCTTTCAAATTAGAATCATCGGCCGGGGCGCTTTCCGGGGCATTCGTTGTCGCGGGCGCATCTTCAATGATCACGGCCGGAGTTTCCGCGGGAACAGCTTCCGATGGTTTTATTTCCGCGGTTTCAATTTCAATCGGACGCGCCAGAACGGGCCGGGCCATTTGCACAATGGCGGAAGCGCTCGGCGTGATTTTATCCGTCAGCAGGCGCGGGAAACAGCCAAACACCAGCAGGCACGCCAGCAGAATAATGAAGGGTCCCTTGCGCCAGATGTGCGGCGCGTCTGCAACGTTCGCCCATTTTTCAGGAAGCTGCGTGTGCAGAACATTGCGAATCGCGCGCAGCATGTAAATCGCGCCAATGATCAACGCGCCCCAGCAGGCGAGCACTGTCACGAGCCGCAGCGTCGGTTCCTGCCAGGCACCGAAAAACACGGTGACTTCACCCGCGAAGTTCGCAAAACCTGGCAATCCGCAGCCGGCAAATGCAGCCATGATCAAAGCTGTTCCGATGAATGGCAGTTTGCGCAACAGTCCACCCAGTTCTTTGATTTCGAGTGTTCCGGTCTGCTGATAAATGTAACCGGTCAAGGCGAAGGTCAGGGCGGCCAGAAAACCGTGCGCCACCATCACCAGAACCGCGCCCGTCATGCCGATCAGCGTCAGTGAAGCGATACCAAGGAAAATGAAACCCATGTGCGCAACGCTGGAGTAACCAATCATCCAATTGAAATTCTTTTGCTGCATCGCCACCCAGCCGCAGTAGAGAAGATTACCGAGGCAGAGCCAGGCCAGGATTTGCACCCAATGCTGTGACGCATCGGGCAACATCGGCAACGCAATACGGATCAGACCGTAGAGACCGAATTTTTTCAGAACCCCCGCGTGCAACATTGCTGTCGGGCTGGGCGCGGAACCGTAGCCCATCGGCGCCCAGGTATGAAACGGCCAGAGCGAAACCAGAATTCCAAAGCCGAACAGCAACAGCGGGAAAATGAAATTTTGCGCGCCGAGTGCGAGCGGGTTTTTCTGGATGTAAGCGGTCAATGTCGGGATGTCGAACGTGCGGGAGTCCGCGGGCACCTGCAGATACAGCGCGATCAAACCAATCAATGCGATCAACGCGCCGATGCTTAAATACAACGTGATTTGAAATGCCGCGTAATTTTTCCGTTCACCGCGTCCCCACAGGCCGATCATGATAAACGTCGGCACCAGCGCGAGTTCATGGAAGAAGTAGAAGAAAAACAAATCGAGCGAGGCGAACGCGCCGAGAATTCCAGCCGTCATCACGAGCAGCAGAATATAGAATTCCTTTTCGCGCGTTTTGATTTCCCAGGAACAACACGCCGCTGCAAATCCGACAATCGCGCCCATCAGCACGAGACCGACATTGATGCCGTCCACGCCCAACCGGCAAGCCATGCCCAATGATTTTGCGCCCAGCCAGGGAATGGTGCTGACGAACCGATAGCCGGTTTCAGGATCCACGGGCGCGGCGTTGAACTGGCAGAACATTTTGACGGCGAGTGCGGCGGACATAAAGGTCGCAATGACCGCGACGAGCCGCATGATCACCGCATAATTGCGCGGCACAAACGCCAGCAGAATCGCGGCGAATAATGGCAGCAGAAAAATATAGGAAAGGGTTGTCATTCTTCTTAACGCAAAGACGCAAAGGATTGAGGAGGGAAAACGGCTGAATCCGGCCGGTGGAGTTCAGATGGGTTCGCGGATGCAGAAAGGCGTCCGCCCTTCTGAAGTCTTCGCGATTCGTCCTGGCACTGGGTTGAATTCATTTTCCGATCACGAAATACAGCAACACCGCGACGCCGAGCACAAACAGCAGCGCGTAGGTTTGGAGATTGCCGGTTTGCACCAGACGCAGCGCGCGACCTGTGAAATCCGTTCCCCCGCGAACCAGTCCGATGCAGAAACCTTCAATGATCCAGCGATCCAGCCAGCCGGCGAACGCGGAAATCGCATCGTGCAACCGAATGACCGTGGCTTCGTAAAGTTCGTCGAAGTAAAAGCGATTGCGCATCGCCCGGGAAAGCCAGCCGAGTTTTTCCGTCAGAGGATCTTTGTCCGCTTTCGCATAAAGCGCGTAAGCAGCGGCGAGTCCGAGCACAAACACAACAATACCGGTGAACGCCGCGGCTGGGGCGTGTTGAAAAGGCGCGAAGAGTTGTTGCACAAAACCGGCGGCGTGTTCGGCTTCGGCGGCATGACTTGAAAACTGTTTTCCGTAAAGCGCTTCAAGGCCGATGAATCCGCCAATGAGGCTTAATACTGCGAGCAGTCGCAATGGCCAGGTCATTACGCCTGGAGATTCATGAGCATGTTCGGCGTGCTTCGTGCGGGTCGATCCGAAGAAAACCACAAACACCAAACGGAACATGTAGAACGTGGTCAGGAATGCGACGAACACGCCGACGCCGAAGAGCAGATTGTTATGTTGCTCGTGCGCCAGCGCGAGGATGCTGTCTTTGCTGAAAAATCCGCTGAATGGCCACAGGCCGGAGAGCGCGAGCGTGCCGACAATGAACGTCCAGAACGTCACCGGTGTTTTCTTTCGCAGCGCGCCCATGTGCCAGATGTCCTGTTCGTGATGCATCGCGAGAATCACCGAACCGGAACCGAGGAACAGCAGGGCTTTGAAGAACGCGTGCGTCGTCAGGTGAAACATCGCCGCAGTTGGCCCCGCCAAACCGACGGCCATGACCATGTAACCGAGTTGCGAAAGTGTGGAGTAAGCGAGAATGCGTTTGATGTCGTTCTGTTGAATAGCAATTAAAGCGGCGAGCAACGCGGTGAATCCGCCGATGTAGGCAATCACTTCAAGCGCGGGCGCATTCAAAATGAAAAACACTCGGCAGAGCATGTAAACGCCAGCGGCCACCATCGTCGCGGCGTGAATCAAAGCGGACACTGGCGTCGGACCTTCCATCGCGTCGGGAAGCCAGACGTGCAGCGGGAACTGCGCGGATTTGCCGACTGCGCCGCAGAAGATCAGCAGACCGCCGACTGTGGCAAGAGCGCCGAGCGCTTTCGGATCAGCGATGAGCCTTTCTTGAAGTGTTTCAAACCGAAGCGAACCCAGCGTGGCCCAAACCATCAAGATTCCGATAATGAATCCCAAATCCCCGAGCCGATTCGTGATGAACGCCTTCTTTGCCGCATCCGCTGCGCTGGGTTTTTCATACCAGAATCCAATCAGCAGATAACTCGAAACGCCGACCAGTTCCCAGAAGATGAACGTTTGCAGGAAGTTGTTCGACAACACGATTCCCAGCATCGAAAACGTGAATAAACTCAGGCAGGCGAAGAAGCGCGAGAAGCCCGGATCATCGTGCATGTAGCCCACTGAATAAATGTGAATCAACGAGGCCACACCCGTGACCATGACGATCATCACGAGACTCAACGTATCGAGTTTGAATCCAAAATCGATGTGCAGCGCGTCACCGATGGAAAGCCAGTTCCTGGAAATGTTTTCAGCGTTCGCGGGTTCCCATCCGTTGGCGGCGACAAACAGCACGCTCAGCGCAAAGCTGATCACCACCGCGCCAATCGAAAGTCCGGCGCTCAGTCCGCGATGCTTCTGGGTAAAAAGCGTGATTACCGCGGCGGACAGCAGCGGCAGAAACAGAATCAACCAGGGTAACGTTTCAAATTTCATCAATGCAGGAAAAAGCAACGAACTCTGAACGTTGAACTCCGAACGTCGAAGGATGAACCGCCGCGATCATGCGGCGTTCGGTATTCGAGGTTCAATGTTCGAGGTTCTTTCATTGGATCAAAGTTTCATCGTGGTCAGGTCTTCCACATGCGCCGTGCCGCGTTTGCGATAGAGCGCAACGATCAAAGCCAGTCCAACCGCCACTTCCGCCGCCGCGACCGTGATAATGAAAAACACAAACACCTGACCCTGCAGGTTGTTGGTGAACCGCGAGAACGCGACCAGCGCAAGATTCGCGGCGTTCAGCATCAGCTCGAGGCACATGTACATCACGAGCACATTGCGGCGCGCGATGACGCCGAAAAGGCCCAGCGCGAACAGCAGTCCGGCGACGGTCAGATAATGTTCAAGTCCAACGTTCATTTGGTTTTTTCAAAAGCCCTGCCAAAACGAGAGGCAGTCAGAGCACGATTCATTTCAAATCCTTCTTGCTCAACAGAATCACGCCAACCATCGCGACCAGCAGCAGCACGGAAACGATTTCAAACGGCAGCAGAAATTTCGTGAAGAGGATTTTGCCGAGCGTGATGGTGTCGCCGATAGCGGTAGGCGCATCGAGATTCGCGCCCGGTTTGGTGACGAAAAGCGCGCGCAGGAAAATGGCGACAATGGCTCCCACTGAAATCAATCCGCCAATCAGACCGTAGGTTTTGATTTTCCGGCGCTGTTCTTTTTTGAGGTCGAGCAGCATGATGACAAACAGGAACAGCACCATCACCGCGCCCGCGTAAACCAGGATTTGAATCGCCGCGAGAAAGAACGCGTTGAGCAGCACAAACAATCCGGCGAGCGACGCAATCGTGAGAACGAGGAACATGGCGCTGTTCACCGGATTGCGGTTGAGAATCACCAGACTGCCGCATAACAGTGCCAGTGCCGCAAAAACGTAAAATAAAATGTTGGGAAGAGGCATTTAGAAATTCCAGGCATTTACGGTTTTACCGGAAAGTTTTCCTGCTGCTTCGTTTCTTCGGCTTTGTGTTTCCACTTCTGGATCCCGGCGTGTGTGCCGCCAAGCGAGAGCAGCTTTTCCTTGTTGTAAATCAGTTCTTCACGCGTGCCGCTGGTGAGCGAATAATCCTGCTGCAGGAAAATCGCTTCCTCCGGGCACACCTCCTGGCAATAGCCGCAGAAGATGCAGCGCAGCATGTTGATCTCGAATTCCTTCGGCATCTTCTCCGCGTTCGGACGATCCGCCAGCAGATCGCCTCCGGGCGGCGTGATTTTAATGGCTTTCGGCGGGCAGACAAATTCGCAGAGCTGGCACGAAACGCATTTCGTGTTTCCCTCCTGATCCTTCACGAGATACGGCGCGCCGCGATAACCGGGCGGCACGACCCATTTCTCTTCGGGATACTGCATTGTCACTTTCTTTTTGAAAAAGTGACGCAGGGTGACTTTGAACCCGCCGATCACAGCCGGCAGGTAAAGCCGTTCCCAGAAATTCAGTTTTTTCCGATTAACAATCATTCGCTTTTAACAACCCGGACGCCGAGCCACCCGGATCATTTCGTTTCTTCGTTCAACTTCTCGCCCACAAAATCATCGCGGTCACAATCACATTCGCCAGCGCCAGCGGAATGAAACGCCGCCAGCCCAGGTCCATGAGTTGATCATACCGGAAGCGCGGCCACATCCAGCGCACCCAGATGATCAGGAACAACAGGAACAACATTTTCCCGAGGAAAATTCCAATGTGCAGCAGGCCCATGGGAATCGTGGCCGCCGGCTGATCCAGTCCCGCGAACGGCAGACTCCAGCCGCCGAAAAACAACGTCACCATCATGGCGCACGCCGCGCACATGTTGGCGTATTCGCCCATGAAAAACAGCGCGAACTTCATCGAGCTGTATTCCACGTTGTAACCGCCCGCGAGTTCCTGCTCCGCTTCCGGCAGATCGAACGGCGTGCGATTCGTTTCGGCAAACGCCGCGACAAGGAAAATGCAGAACGCCAGAAATGTGAACGGCCAAAGCACCCAGCTTTGAGCCGTCTGATGCGCCGCGATAAACGGCATTGCCAGCCAGCCGTGTTCGCCCTGGTAGCTCACGATATCGCTGAGATTCAATGTGCCGGTGCTGAGAAAAACAGGAATCACCGACAGCCCCATCGCGATTTCATACGAAATCAATTGCGCGCTGGAACGAATGCCGCCGAGAAACGGAAACTTCGAATTCGATGCGTAACCCGCCAGCACAATTCCATAAACGCCCAGCGACACGATGCCGAACGTGTAGAGAATTCCCACGTTCAAATCCGCGATCACCATTTTCTGTTCGCCCAGGAACGAGCCGAACGGAATCACCGCGATGACCAGCAGCGCGGGAATCATGACAATCGCCGGAGCCAGCCAGTAATAAACCTTGCGCACGTGCGCCGGCGTGAAGTCTTCCTTCAGGAACGATTTGATGGCGTCCGCCGCGGGCTGCAACAGTCCGAAAGGTCCGAAGCGATTCGGTCCCAGGCGATCCTGAATCGCCGCCGAAACCTTGCGTTCCACCCAGACCGCGTAGGCGACGATGGTCATCAGCACGGCAAACACGCCGAAAATTTTCAACGCGCTGAACAGCACGAAGTTCGCAGTCGGATTCAAATTGTTGATCCAGCTCATTAAATCTCCACCGTTGCTCCAGTGTCGCCCAATCCCGCCCAGGTCAATTCTTTGAACGCCGGAACTTCACTCGCCATCAGATTGAACAATCCTTCAATGCTCCGGAAACCATCCTGGCCGGTGACGTTTAAAACCAGATCATGCAGGAATTCCCATTCCGGACGCGCATCGCCCTGCGGATCGATGGCTTTCATGAATTTCTGAACGCGGCCTTTGACATTCGTGAACGTGCCGCGCTTTTCCGCATGAGCGCAGCCCGGCAACAGATACGTGGCGAGCTTCGTGGTCTCGTTCGGCAGAATGTCGCTGACAATCAGCGTTTCCAGTTTGTCCAGCAGTTTCGCATCAATGCCGCACTTCGTGACATCTTCGCCAAATACAATCAGCGTCTTGATCGCGCCGCTCTCAATGCCCCGCGCGATCTTTGGAATCTGATCGCCCATTTCCGTGAAACAGATTCCCGTGAGCCGCGCGCCGTTGGTGTTGGGATTGCGATCCGCATTCAGCAACAGCTTGTCGCTTTCGCCAAAGCGCGGAACGGAATCGGTGATTGCGCCCAGCTTCTTCGCGAGCTTTTTCAACAGGAACAATTCTTCATTCGTCTGCCGGGCCGAAGCGATGATCGCCACCGAGCCTTGCGCTGACTTCTTCAGCAATTCAGAAATTTCCTTGAGCGCCGACGTCCAGCCGGTGATCTGGCCTTTCGGTCCTTGCACCTGCGTCAAACGATCCGCGCGATTGATCCACTTGTAGTTCAGGCGGCCGTAATCGCACATCCACGTGGAATTGACTGCGTCATTTTCCCGGGGTTCGTAGCGATACATTTTGCCTTCGCGCGATCCGATGATCGTATTGCAGCCGGTGCCGCAACTGGCGCAAAGGCTCTTGGTTTCCTTTAGAAACCAGACGCGCATTTTGAAGCGGAAATCTTTTGAAGTCAGCGCGCCCACCGGACAGATGTCCACCGTGTTCAACGTGTAATTGTTGTCGAACGCTTTGCCGGGATACGCCGAGATCGTGTTGTAGCTGCCGCGATTGACAATGCCGAGCGCGTCGTCACCGGCCACGTCTTTCGTAAACCGGATGCAGCGCGTGCAGAGAATGCAGCGTTCGGCATCCAGCACGATGCGCGGCCCAAGATCCACACGTTTGGGCTTGTGAACCTTCGGCTCCACAAAGCGGCTCGCGCTCTGACCGTAATCGACCGAATACTCCTGCAACTTGCATTCGCCGGCCTGATCACAGATCGGGCAGTCGAGCGGATGATTGATCAGCAGAAATTCCAGCACGCCTTCGCGCATCTGTTTCACGCCCGGCGTGTTGGTGTAAATCTCCATTCCCGGCGAAATCGGCGTTGCACAGGCAATTGCGGGACGCGGCGATTTTCTGACCACCGGTGTTCCATCCGGATTGAGCAGCGGTTTACGATCCGGCCCCATCGCAGGCGTTCCAAATTCAACCAGGCACATGCGGCAATTGCCCGCGACCGGAAGTTTCGGATGATAACAATAATGCGGGACATCGACCTTAACGAGATTGCAGGCCTGAATCATCGTGGTCGGCACGGGCTTGCCGGTGATCGGGTCCAGCGTCGTCTTCGGCACTTCGACTTCACGCCCGTCCACCTTCACCTTGATCGTTTCGACCGGCGGCGGTGTGGGCTTGGTTTCAGATGTGGCTGCGTTTGACATTAACTAAAAATCAATGCTGCGGGCTGGCCGCGATTTTCAAATCATTGGTCGGACCGGCGCCTTTGGTTTCATTCGCGCGACGCTCTTCATCCGCTGCGCCGCGGGCCACAAATTCGTCTTTGAATTTCGCAACGAAACTTTGCACCGGCCAGGAACAGGCTTCGCCAAAAGCGCAGATCGTGCGGCCGCCGGGAATGTTATCCGCGATCTTCACCAGATAATCCGCATCCTGTTTACGTCCGCCGCCGTGCGTGAGACGATGCAACGTTTTGCTCATCCACAGCGAACCTTCGCGGCAGGGCGTGCATTGGCCGCAGCTTTCGTGCGCGTAAAATTCGCTGAGATTCGCGAGCGCGTCCACCGCGCTGACGGAATCATCGATCACAATAATCGCGCTGGAACCACTCATCGTTCCGGCCTGTTGCAGCGAATCAAAATCATAAGGCAGATCGAGCATTTCAACTTCCTGCTCTACGTCTTTGCCATCGACCTTGCGTTTGAGTTTGAATTTCTCGCCCGCTTTCAAAACCTTCGAAGACGAACCGCCGGGAATCACGGCTTTAAGCGTTCGGCCATCGCGCAATCCACCGCCGAAATTCGGATCATTGATCAACTGCCCGATGGTCGCTTTGCCGACTTCAATTTCGTAATAGCCCGGGCGTTTCACATGACCGCTGAGGCTGACGATGCGCGTCCCGGTTCCATTTGGAACACCGAGCTTCGCGAATTCCGCCGCGCCCATTTGAACGATGTGCTTCACATTGCACAGCGTCTCGACGTTATTGACGATCGTGGGGCACATGTAGAGTCCGAGAATCGCTGGAAAATACGGCGGCTTGATGCGCGGATAAGCGCGTTTGCCTTCGAGCGATTCGATCAAACCGGTTTCTTCGCCGCAGATGTAAGCGCCCGCGCCGCGATGAACGTGAATTTCCAGGTCATATCCGCTGCCGAGAATATTCTTTCCGAGAAAGTTTTTCGCGCGCGCTTCCTTCAGGCATTGGTTCAGCAGCTTCGCGCCCTGCGGCATTTCGCCGCGAATATAGATGTACGCGAGGTTCACGTTGTTCGCGTAGCACGAGATGATCATGCCTTCGATCAACTGATGCGGATCTTTGTGAATGATCTGGCGATCCTTGAAAGTGCCGGGTTCGGATTCGTCGGCGTTGCAGATCAGATAAATCGGCTTGCCGCTTTTGCGATCCACAAAGCTCCATTTCAAGCCGCACGAAAATCCCGCGCCGCCACGACCGCGCAAGCCGGAAGCTTTGACGTCATCGCGGATTTGTTCCGGGCCGGTTTGCTTTTTGCCATCCGGCAAATCCTTCGCCTGAATCGCAAGCGCTTTTTTCAGCGTCTCGTAGCCGCCGTGACGCAAATAGCAATCGATGTCGGGCGTATAACCCGGTTCATCGGCGTGCTTCAAAATCAGTTTGAATTGCTCCGGCATGATTAAAAAACGTGAAAATTGCGGCGCGAATTGAACGCGTGGCTTGACTGAAAGTTGAAAGTGTTTAGCTTACGCAACGCTTCGCCTTGCCCGATGGTGTAACGGTAGCACAAGTGACTCTGAATCACTTTGTCATGGTTCAAATCCATGTCGGGCAGCCAATGCATAGCCTTCATCGTTTAGTCCTCCGAATGACTTCAAGCCGTTGCTTGATCAATTCTATGTGCAGCAAATCTTTCGGGCGACGAATCGCTTCCTTGCTTTTTTGGATAAGCTCCAGTGGAAGAACAGCCACCTCGATTCCCTGTAGCTTGATCTTCCGGGCTTTGCCGATCACCCGTTTGAAAGCCGGTAATCCGGTAACTTCATACACGAAGTTCACCAACGTTTGATCTGCAAGTTCGACCAAGGTGTTTCTCAGAACCTGGGCCCCTTCCCGCACAGCGATGTTTAACGCCTTTATGTATTGGCGCGAAGGCAAGTCCAGCCAGAGATCCACGTCAATCGTGGAACCCGGGACACCTTGCATATTGGCTGCGGACATACCTATCACTTGGAATCTGATTTTTTCAGCGTTGAGCGCCCCCAGCAACCGACCGAGCGGAGATAATTCACGTTCATCTGCCAACGCTCGTCCGGCGTTGCTGCGGCGAACCTTGCGAACAGAACTTTTTCGTGCTCGTCCAGACTGCGCATTTCTCGGAGCTTTCGATGCACCTTTCGCCAGTCTTTGAGGCTTGTTTTCACGTTTCGATTTTTTCCCGGCCTTAGAGGTCATTTGCACTTCGCCACGACTTCATCCGCCTTGGCCTGGCTGACGCCTTCATGAAAGTCATCGTTGACCATCATCACCGGCGCCGTGCCGCAACTGGCGAGGCATTCGACGAATTCGACCGAGAACTTTCCATCCTTCGTCGTTTGGGCGCCGTGCGCGTGCGCATTCAGGCCCAGCTTCTCACAAAAATGTTTGTGCAATTCATACGCGCCGCCCAACGCGCAACTCAGCGTGCGGCAGACCTTGATCTGATACTTGCCCATCGGCTGCTGGCGGAACATCGGATAGAACGTCACCAGCTCGTAAACATTGATCGGCTGCAATCCGAGTTTCTTCGCAATCCACTCCACCGCATCCTGTGAAATCCAGCCAAAATGCTCCTGGATCGCGTGCAACAACATCAGCGAGGCGCTGCGTTTCACTGGATAATGCGTGATCAATTCATCGATCTCCGCCTCCAAGTCCGCAGGAACCACAAAGCCGGGCAGGCGTTGCAGCGTGTTTGGAATCGGTTCTGTGATATTTACGTGACTCATCAGCTAATCATTCGGAATTATCCAAGCCAACCCAGATAGTAAAAGGCAGAGCCAAAAACTAACTGCTGCTAATCGGATTTCTGGGGTGGCGCGATTATAAATATCTCCAGAAACCTTTTGAAAAACAGTAACAAACGCACCGTTTAATGCCGTTCCACAGATCAAACCACAAATCCAGCAAAGCAAAACCATGTACCAGCGCGCCTTCAAGAATCCCCAAATCCCAACCGATAACGAAGCTAAAGCCATAGCTGAATCCGCTAATACAAGATTCCGTCTGCCTGTGGCACCACCAGAAAAGACACTCGGCAGCATTGTTTCAGGGTACGAAGCACTTCTAAATTTTCTGAATTGCTGCGAGATCGGCCGAAAAAATGCAAAAAACGCAACCAGATAGCCATATGTGAGAGTTTTCATCGGTCACATTCTCCCATCACGAAATCCAGCGATCCAAGAATCGCGACCGTGTCGCTCATCATGTGGCCCGGCAGCAGATGCGGCAGAATGCTGAGATTCACAAACGAGGGCGAGCGAATCTTCATCCGGTTCGGCGTGCCGCCGCCTTTGCTGTTGATGTAGAAACCCAGTTCGCCCTTTGGATTTTCATGGCCGAAATAAACTTCGCCCGGAGGCGCGTTGATGCCTTGCGTGACGTTGATGAAGTGATGAATCAGCTCTTCCATGCTGGTCAGCACTTTTTGTTTCGGTGGCAAAACCACTTTGCCGTCCGCCACGTTCACCGGCTCTTTCGAAGTGTTGTCAAAACCGCCGGGAATTTTATCCAGGCATTGATGAATGATCTTCACGCTCTGACGCATTTCCTCCATGCGCACGAGATAACGATCGTAACAATCTCCCACCGATCCGACCGGCACATCGAATTTAAGATCGTTGTAAATCAGATACGGCTGTGCTTTACGAAGGTCGTAATCCACACCGCTGCCGCGCAAATTCGGACCGCTGAGCGCGTAATCAATCGCGTCTTCTTTCGAAATCACACCCACGTCGCGCGTGCGGTCCACCCAAATGCGATTGCGCGTCAGGAAGGTTTCCGTCTCATCGATGTTGACGACCACTTCTTCCAGAAACTTGCGAACGGCCGCGCACCATCCCGGCGGCGTATCACGCGAAACGCCGCCGATGCGCGTGTAAGTCGTGGTGAACCGCGCGCCGGTCAACGCTTCGCACAGGTTGTAAATCTTTTCACGTTCCGTGAACGTGTGCAGGAAAACCGTAATCGCGCCGACATCCATCGCAAACGCGCCCATGCCGAGCAGATGCGATGAAATCCGCGCCAGTTCGCAACAGATCACGCGAATGTATTGGCAGCGTGGCGGAAGTTGTTTTTCGATTCCAAGAAGTTTTTCGACCGCCAGCGCGTAAGCGACGTTGTTGGCCAGCGGCGCGAGATAATCCAGCCGATCCGTGTACGGGATGAACTGGGTGTAGGTCATGTTCTCGGCGATTTTTTCATCGCCGCGATGCAGATAACCGACATCCGGAACCGCTTTGGTAATCGTCTCGCCATCGAGTTCCAGAATGATCCGCAACACACCGTGCGTCGCAGGATGCGACGGTCCCATGTTCAGGACCATTTTCTCGCCTTGAATATCTGGCAATTCGTCCCGCCGCGCGGCTGCATTCAGCGTTTGCGCCGCATCGGCAGCGCGTCCCGCGGAATCTTTGATTTCAATGTCTCGAACTTCAGCCATTTACTTTTTGGGTTCGACCGGTCCCGGTCCGAATGATTCGCCATGCGCTTTGCGAATGTCATCACGGCGTTCGATGCGCGCGTTCAGTTCCACCGCATCGGTTTCCGGAATGCGCACGCGCGGCTCGCGGGAAATGGTGTCTTTGCCGCCGGCAATCGTCACAAATGGTCCGCCCTGCAAGGGAGCGGTTTCAGTAAAGGCAATTTCCGGCAGATTCGTCGGCTTGCCTGAAACAGGGAAATCTTTCCGCAACGGAAAGTAGGGATACCCTTCCCACATAAGAATACGACGCAGATCCGGATGACCACGGAAACGCACGCCCATCATGTCGTAAATCTCCCGTTCATGCCAATCGGCTGTGCGCCACACAGTAATCACTGTCGGCAATTCGCTCTGTTCTTCACCGACATCGGTTTTCAGCCGCAGATAGCAGCGATGCGCCAGTCCGTATAAATGATAAACAATCGTGAACCGCGGATCGTCGCCGTAATTATCGACGCTGCTCACATCGACCAGATAATCGAAACCGAGTTCCTTCTTCGCAAACGCGCAGACCTCCACGATGCGTTCGGCGTCGGAAATTTTGAGCGCGATCTCGCCGCGAAATTCCGGCAATTCAGCGATGAGATCGCCGAATTGGGATTTCAATTTCTGGGCAAGTTCCAGAGCGGTCATGGTTTCGGGTTCGTTCAAAAAGTAATTTGTTAAATGGTTAAACAGTTGAATGAGTTTTCGATTTAACGATTTAACTCACTACTTGTTGTAACCAGTTCAACTGATTTCTTCATCATTCCGCGGGTGAACTACGCCGCCACCTTCTTCTGAGTGGAAACGACCGGTTCTTTCGCGACCTTGTTCTGAAGTTTGATCAACGCGTCCAACAAGGCTTCGGGACGCGGCGGACAGCCGGCAACATAAACATCCACCGGCAAAATTTTATCGACGCCTTGCAGCACCGAATAGCTGCGATACATGCCGCCCGTTGAAGCGCAGGCGCCCATGGCAATCACCCATTTCGGCTCGGCCATCTGATCGTAAATGCGGCGAACCGCCATGGCCATTTTGTAAGTGACCGTTCCAGCAACGATCATCACGTCCGACTGCCGGGGTGAAAAACGCATCACTTCCGCGCCAAACCGCGAAATATCAAAACGGCTTGCGCCAGCCGCCATCAGTTCGATCGCACAGCACGCCAAACCCATCGGCATCGGCCAGAGTGAGTTCTTGCGAAACCAGTTGAGCGCCGCATCCACGCGGGTGACAACGACGTCACCTTCGACCTTCGAGTTGTAGCCAATTTCTGTGCGCGTTTCCATAAAACGGACGAATTCCAACCATCGGTTGGCTCTCGGAACGTAATTGGCGTAAAAAAGTCAGGCAAGTTGAATTTGTGATTTTTTTCACAAGGTAGGTGTTTGCCCACGGTTTGCACCTGTTTTGAATTCGAAATCGAAAGTTGGAAGTCCGGCATTCGGCGTTTGAGATTCAATGTTCGGCGTTCGATGTTCTCCAATCAGCAACTCGCCGCTCCCGACCTTGCGAAGTTTTCCAAACCGTGTTTAATCGCTGGCAACATGCCGAAAGCATCGCCCAGCCAGAGCGCGGAAGATTATCTCGAACGGATCCACGAACTGATCGAACAAAAAGGTTACGCCCGGGTCGTCGATATCGCTTCTTCGCTCAAGGTCAAACAGGCGTCGGTCACGGTGATGGTTCAGAAGCTCGCCGAAGCCGGTTTTCTGAAATACGAAAAATATCGCGGCCTGGTGATGACTGATGAAGGCCGTGCCGTCGCGCAGACCATCCAGAATCGTCACGCCACGCTTTCGCGCTTTTTTTCATTGCTCGGCCTCGATCCTGAAACGCAGCACCAGG
>DASTXC010000108.1:0-44125 GCA_035765675.1 Verrucomicrobiia bacterium | reverse complement strand
GTCGCCTTGTCCAACACGTAAACTCCGAGACAACGATTCTCTCCCA
Organism: Verrucomicrobiia bacterium; assembly: GCA_035765675.1. Classification (GTDB taxonomy): domain Bacteria; phylum Verrucomicrobiota; class Verrucomicrobiia; order Limisphaerales; family DASXHY01; genus DASXHY01. The sequence goes on along the minus strand of DASTXC010000108.1, from coordinate 44,079 downwards.
CGTAACCCAGCTTCTGGCTGGTGATCAGGTCAATCGCAAAATGATTTTCAAATATGGAAATGTTCGGCTGAGCTGCGATTGCGGCGAGCAATGCGCGTTCGATTTCGCGGCCGGTCACATCTTTCGCGTGGAGAATGCGGCGTTTGGAATGTCCGCCTTCGCGCCCAAGATCCAGTTCGCGTCCACCGGGCGCGGTCGGCTCTTCGCGTTCGCTGAACTTCATGCCGAGTTCAATCAATTCCTGAATCCGCGCCGGACCTTCCTCCACAATCGTGCGCACAACGGCTTCTTTGCATAAGCCCGCGCCGGCATCGAGCGTGTCGCGCACGTGCATCTCGAACGAGTCCTCTTTGCTCGTCACGGCGGCGATTCCGCCCTGCGCGTAATTGGTATTCGATTCCGCCTTGTTTTTCTTGGTGATGATCGCCACGCGTCCATGTGGTGCCACCTTCAGCGCAAAAGAAAGTCCGGCAATCCCGCTGCCCAGGACGAGAAAATCGAATTGATTCATGGGCAGGAACAACAAAGGAACCAGGAAATAAAGTCAATGCTGGACGCGGGCAGTTCGTGAGAATGCGAGCCAATGAACATCGAACAATGAACAACGAATTTCGAACTCCGATGGCGCGCGCCTTTTCAGTTCGGAGTTCGAAGTTCGTTGTTCATTGTTCGGCGTTCCAAAAATTTATAGCCGCGCATTGTCGATCAATCGCGTTTTCCCGATGAACACCGCCAACGCGATCTGCGTCCCGCGCGTGACTTTCTCTACAGGCTGCAACGTTTCCGGATTGAAAAATTCTATGTAATCCAAACGTGCCGCGGGTTCGGCCTGAATCAGTTTTTTGAAATCCGCTCTCAAGCGATCGGCGGAAATTTTTTTGCCGTTCTTCACACTGGCTTGTGCTTTCTGAATGCAACGCCAGAGAACAACCGCCTGCGTCCGCAGACCGCCTTCCAGATATTTGTTCCGTGAACTCATCGCGAGTCCATCCGCTTCGCGCAGCGTCGGCGCCACGATTACTTTCAGCGGAAAATTCAAATCGCCGGCCATGCGTTGAATGATCGCCGCCTGTTGAAAATCTTTCGCGCCAAACACCGCGACGTCCGGCAGCACGATATTGAACAGCTTCGCGACGATCGTTGTGACGCCGCGAAAATGCGTTGGCCGCGACTGGCCTTCCATCACCTGCGACAGTTTTTCTTCGACGACGTAAGTGCTGTAGCGTCCTTCCGTTTTGCCCGGATACATTTCCGAATCTGTTGGTGTGAAAACCGCGTCCACACCGGCTTCGCGACAAAGTTTCAGATCGCGTTTCAGATCGCGCGGATATTTGGAAAAATCTTCCGTCGGGCCAAACTGCGTCGGATTCACATAAATGCTGACGACCACTTTGCCGCGCGGCCCGACGAGTTTGCGCGCATGTTTCACCAGGCTCAAATGTCCGGCGTGCAGATAACCCATCGTCGGCACAAATCCAATCCGAATGCCGCGCCGCCGCCAGCGCAGGGCGAGATGTTGCATCGTGGAAATGGACGGAATCGTTTGCATGGCCGGAAACTGCGCGAGCAAAATGAAAGTGGCAACTTGAATTCAGGAGTCAGGAAATGCCGACACATCGAAAAAACATGCAAGAAGAACAAGCATTCTCGACAGATATTTTCCCTTTCCTTTGCGGCAATCCCTGCCCCATTCGATCCGGATATTCCCGAACTCCGAATCAATCGCGGCTGGCGTGCGTGTCCATTCCCGGAGATTTTTTCTCGAGGAATTCCTGAAAAAGATGTCTCACGTTGGCAGGAATTTGCTCCCGCAATAAGTAAAACTGAATCCCGCCGGTATTGAACCAATTGCCGCCTGACTTGATGCTCAGGTTGTAAGTATCGTTTGGTCGGCGGAGCACCGAAATAATTTTGGGTTCAGTTCCATACTGCGAAAATTCTTCATCAATCCAATGCTCGCCGGTTTTCATAACCAATTTCGCGCGCTGCTCACCCATGGCATTCATCAAAGCCGCTTCAAACTGCGCCTTGAATCGCGCGCCTTCCTCCGGCAGCGGCTGCACGCGAATCGTCAGCTTCTCGCCTTCCTGATCGGCGATGCCCGCCAAATGATCTTCCGTGCGTTCCGCTTTCGCGGCCTGGAGTTGGCGAAAATCCGCGACGAGTTTTCGCAATTCTGCGTTCAAACTCGTTTGCGTTTTGGGATCAATTGCCAGGATTGCTGCGTACTCGGGATCCAATCCGCCCGAGTCGTTGAATGAAGAAAGCGACAATTGGCTGATCATTTCTTTGCTCAGCCAGACGTAAGGCGAATCGGGATTCCAGTCCGGCAAGGTCGCAGGCGGTTCAGACCAGCGACTGTCGGGATCGACTTTCGCAAATTCCTTTTCAGCCTTCGCCAGTTCGATCACAGCGCGGATGCAATCCGCCTCCTGCGTGGCAAATTCCTGTTGCGCGGATTCCAGAGCGTTCTCGACCGCTGTTGTTTGTTCGCGCAACGCGCGCAGTTGCTCTCTCGCTTCCACAATCGCCTTCCGATCTCGATCCAGACTCACCTGATTCGGAATCCAAACGGCGAGCGTGGTCATAAAAATCAAACCGGCAAGAACACTTCGGCGCGGAAGAGAAATCATTCCTCTCATGGATTTCCTTTCTCAGAAGCAGCGGGCTTGGATTGCGCCAATGTGATCCAATCCTGCAAATACGGGCGGAGGGTGGTTGGGATTTCTTGCACGTTCCTAATAGAGGACATCATTCCCCAATTTTTCTCACTCAACCGCCACTCTATGTAGCCGGTTCCTGGATCAGGTTGATAAAAGCATTCCCGCCGATGCCGATTGATAATCATTCTGCCGGAATTCATCCCGTGGTATCCATCATCCATCGCCATCCAATTGCTCAAAGGTTTTCTAAAAACTTGGAATCGTTCTGCTCCGAGAACGCTCTCCAAGCTGGAGAATAATCGTTGCCGCAGTTCCCCAAATGTTGATCCCAATGCGGAAAACTCGAAGGCTCGAACTTCTTCCCGGGCACGACCGTTGAGTTCGTCTTCGTCCGGCTCAACCACGCGCATCTGCTTCCCTTGCGCCGCGTAATAATCCGCCACGAACTGATTCATCGCGGCTTGCACCTGCGCTGTTTCCGACTCCGTGAGTTGCAGTATCTCTTTCATCTGATCGGTCAGTTCGCCGAGCGGCGAGACTGCCGCGACAGGCATATATGGAAGCCCGTGTTTCGGAATGCGCATGACAAGCGAGTTGTCGTCCCAATGATAAACCGGATGCGGCGCGCGCCCGGCCAACTGCGCGTTCACCGTCGCCGCGCGGGTTCGCAGATTGAAGGCTTCATTCTGAATCCGCAGCGCTGAGCCACGGCGATTCCGCGCTTCCTGTTCCAGATCCGAAACAGATTTTCGCGCCGCAGCCAATTGCGCGGAAAGTTCAGCACGTTCACGATCCACCTGCGCTCGCGCGCGCCATTGAAATGTCAAAGGCGCGGCGGCAACCAGCGCGCATAGAACCGCCGTTTGCGTTTTCGTCAGCGACAATCCATGAAGCAAAAGCCCTTTGAAACCTCCACCGGCAACACCCGCCGCGAGTCCGGCACTTCCGGCAATTCCAGCCAGCGAAGCCGGAGCCGCTGCTTCCGCGCTGGCGGTCAGAACGGTCGCAGCGCCACCGCCGAGGACAAAACCGCGCGATTTGAAAAAGCTGGTTAATCGCTCCAGCGCGCGCGAAACGCGTTTACGCGCCGCGTCTTCATCCACGCCCATGGCAACGCCGACTTCCCGAAGGCTGCGATCTTCCAGAAACCGCAACACCAGCGCGAGCCGCTCGCTTTTGCGCAGTTTCAAAAGTCCTTCGTCGAGCAACGGCACCAACGCATCCAGCGCCGACGCGCCTTCGTTTTCAATGGCGGCCAGTTCCGCGGCGGTTTGATCGCGGCGTTTGCGGCGCAGCTCGGCGCGGATGCGTGCCTTCGCTTCCAGAATGGTCGTGCGGTGCAACCATCCCGCGAGGGTTTGCGTTCCGGTCAGGCGCGGCGCTTTGCGGGCCAGAACGACAAAGACGTTTTGCGAAATTTCTTCAGCCAGTCCGGAATCGCCGACCTGTCGCAACGCGGTGGCGTAAACAAGATCGACGTGCCGCGAGACCAGGGCGCGAAAGGCGGTTTCGGAGCCTTGAACGTAGGCGGTGACGAGTTCGGAATCAGAAGTTTCAGCAGTCATTCACGGTTTAAGCTGCCGCCAGGAAGAAAAACCGGACACGCGATTTCAGGCCGTTCTTCCGCCAAAAATTTGGGATTCGTGTAACTCGTCCTTCCGAATTGGAAGATTGGGACTTGTGTAACTCGTCCCTCCGGTTTAGCGCAGAAACATTTCTGCGGCGGAATCGGCGAAACGCAAACCTTGCTCGGTGAGTTGAAATCGATCTTCACGCCATTTTCCCCAGCCTTGTTCCACCAGATGATTCATGTCCTCAGCCCAGTGTTGTCGCAGATCGTGACCGGTCGTTTGTTGAAATTCCTGAAACGGCCAGCCGGCGACCATTCTCAAACCGAACGCCGCGGTTTCTCCAGCGCGAGCGAGCGGCGCGAGCTCTTCCCGCGACTCGATGGCGCGTTTGCCTTTTTCCAACTGCTCGCAATACATCTGTGTGTTCGACCAGTTTTTCGTGCGAACGCCGCGAACGTATCCCGTCGCGCTCGGTCCCAATCCGTAAAACGATCCGCCGCGCCAGTAATTCACATTGTGCCGGCACGCGAGGTTCGGAATCTCCGGGTCGCCGTCTCTCCGCTTCGCCGCCTCCCCGTTTCCATCCCTCCACTCCCGCGCAAAGTTTGCGATTTCATATTGCTGAAAACCGGCATTTGTCACGCGTCGGACGAGTTCCTCATACATGTCGCAGGCAAGGTCTTCGTCCACGTCGATTTCTCCCGCTTTGAGCTGAGCGAACAGCGGCGTGTCCTCTTCGTAAATCACTTCGTAGGTCGAGAGATGTTCGCTTTCCATGGCGATGGCTTCGGTCAACGTCGCCTGCCAGGTTTCCATGGTCTGTGTGGGAATGGCGAACATCAGATCGAGATTGATGTTTTCGAAACCGGCTTTGCGGAGAATATCGAATGATTTGAAAACCATTTCGCGACTGTGAATTCGGCCCAGGCGATCCAATAAATTTTCGTCCAGCGATTGCACGCCCATGGAAATCCGGTTCACGCCGAAATCGCGGAGCAATTTTGCTTTGTCGAGCGACACCGTCGCGGGATTGCATTCCACCGTCCATTCTGCGGCGCGAGTCAGGTTCAGCCGTTCCATGGCGCGAAGCACCTGTTCCCATTGTTTGAGGTTCAGCAGCGAAGGCGTCCCGCCGCCGAAGAAAATCGTGCGGGGGTTGAGATCGTCGGCCACCATTTCCAACTCGCGGATCAGCGCGGCGACGTAGCGATTGATCAGTTCGCCGCTCGACGCTTCCGAGTAAAAGGCGCAGTACGAGCACTTCTGCGCGCAGAAAGGCACGTGAACGTAAAGACTCTCAATCGAGTGGAGCGAATCCGGCATACTGAACAAGCTAGCCGAGGCGGAAATTGAGAGCGAATTAAAACCAATATCCCGGCAAGCCTATTGCAGTCGGATTTTTTGGACGTTTTGGGCTTTGGGTCCGCGTTCGCTGTTGATGATTTCAAAACTCACTTCGTCACCTTCAAACAGGGTGCGAAATCCCTTTTGCTGAATGGAACTGAAGTGAACGAACACGTCCTGACCGGACTCTTGAGCGATGAAGCCAAACCCTTTTTGGTTATCGAACCATTTGATTTTGCCGCTGGCCATAATGTCTCCTGGAATCCTGAGCCGAACGATTCCGGAAATAAACCACGCCAACGTCCGCGCGTTGACACAGTTTTACCGCCGAAATGTTTACGCCTCAGAGTAAGGCGACCCTAAAATCCAGGGCAAAACCGGTCAAGTGAGAGTTGTTCACAATGTGAATCCCCGAAATCGGCTGATTTATCGTCTTCGGTAAGCGCGGAATACGAGGACGTTCGGCGGGAGCAATCAACGGCTTTTCGTAACGTGCCCTCATTCGATCTGCAAAGCCTGTTCGAGAAACTGATCGAGATGCGTGAGAAGAGCCGCTTCGCTGACCACCAGAGTCGCGCCGGCTTCGCGCGCGGCGCGTTGGATCTCCACGGATTTTTCCGGCGCGAAGGCGATCACAGGAATGTGTTGCGTCTCCGGTTCCTGTCGTAATTGGCTGATCGCGGCGCAGACGTTTTCCCGGCGTGAAACCAGATCAACCAATGCCAGCAGCGGCTTGTCCTGACGCGCGCTATGAACCAGCGCTTCTGTGTCCGAAAGCGTCTGAACGCGGTAGTTCATATCCCGTAAACGATTGGCCAGTTGCGATCCAGGCAACAGCTTTTCGTAAAGGACGAGCGCCAAAGGTTGGGTCATGGATTCCAAGATGAAATGCGTTTTGGAAAATTGCAAAACGATTCCCTTTTCCCCGTGCTCAACCCGATCCGGGAACTGGGGGCTTGACGCCTCCATGGTAAAAATTTAAGGTTTCCATGAACGGTAAAGATTGCTGGAAAGCCAGCGCGCCAAAGTCGGAAGATCAAAACTTGCCGACTTTTTTGTTCCCCTCATGGGATTGCCGTTCAAGGAACAAATAATATGAACGCCGACTTTTTAGCGGTCCTGGAATACTGGGAGAAAGAAAAAGGCATCAGCCGTGATGTCCTCACTTCGGCTGTGCAGGAAGCATTGTTAACTGCCGCTAAAAAAGCCGTCGGCCCCGCCCGCGAACTGCGGGTCGACATCGAATCCAAAACCGGCGATATCAAAGCGTTCGCGAAACTTGTCGTTTCCGATAAAGTCATTTCAAAACACGACCAGATTTCCGTTTTCGACGCTCGTCGTATCAAATCCGATGCCCAGATTGGCGAAGAACTGGAAGTGGAAGTGACGCCCACCGGCTTTGGCCGCATCGCCGCTCAATATGCCAAACAAGCATTGATGCAGCAGCTTCGACGCGCCGAAAAAGCGCTGATTTTTACGGAGTTCAAGGATCGCGTCGGCGACATCATCAGCGGCACCGTTCGCCGATTTGATCGCTCCGATGTCATCGTTGACCTCGGCAAATACGAGGCGTTGCTGCCGAATCGTGAACGCGTTCCAACCGAAGAATATCAGGTCGGCGAACGGGTTCGCTGTTACGTTAAAGCTGTTGAACAAGGTGCGCACGGGCCGGAAATTATTCTTTCCCGCGCTGATCCGCGCTTCGTCATCAAGTTGTTCCAACTGGAAGTTTCTGAAATCAACGACGGCACCATCGAAATCAAAGGCATCGCGCGCGAACCCGGTTTTCGCACCAAGCTTGCCGTCTGGACGCGCGATGAAAAAGTGGATCCCGTTGGCGCTTGCGTCGGATTGCGCGGTCAACGTGTTAAAAACATCGTTCGCGAACTCAACAACGAGAAGGTGGATATCATCCGTTGGGATCCGAACATCAAGAATTTCATCAACAATGCTCTCGCACCGGCAAAGCTCAAGAGCTTTGAAGTGGACGAAGCCCGCAAACGCGTTCGCATTCTGACCAGCGAAGACCAGCTTTCCCTCGCCATTGGCAAGCGCGGACAAAATGCGCGGCTGACTTCGAAGCTGACCGGTTGGCAAGTGGACATTGATGCCGAGCATGTCGCTGTCAAAGGTTTCGAGGAAAAGGTAGCGGAAGCCGTAGAGTCGCTGGCGGCCATTCCAGGAATCACCCGCGAACAAGCTGATGTGCTGGTGCATCACGGCTTGACGCGTCTGGAAGATTTGTTGCAGGCGGACGAAAGCGACTTGTCCGGCATCGAAGGAATTGGTGACCAGGCTTCCACTGTTTTGGAAGCGGCGCGCGCGGAATCCGCCAAACGCGCATTGAAAGTTGGCGAAACCCAGGTGGGATGATATGCTTGGCGCTTTGCTAAGGCCTGCGATGATTTAGAGCCTATGACGGCTTTCAGGCAAAACATGCTGGCGCGGAAGCGGAGTCGGTTCGCAGTAACACAGATTTATGCCCGTTCGTATTTACGATATTTCGAAAAAGCTCGGCCTCGAGAACAAGGAAGTTCTCTCGAAGGCGAAAGAACTGGGCATTGCCGCCGCGCGTGTCGCCTCCAGCTCGCTGGATAAAATCACCGCCGAATACCTCGAAGAACAACTTCGCAAAGATCACCCCGCTCTGAGCGCGCCGGAAACACCGGCCACGCCACCGCCACCTCCGCCGGCTCCACCTGAACCCATCATCGTTGTCACGGCGCCGCCACCTCCGCCGCCCGCGCCGGAACCGGAAGTCGTTGTAGCGCCGCCCGCTCCTGAAACAATGGAGCCAGCCGCGCCGGTTGCGGAAGAAGTTCCGCCCGCGGTGGAACCTGAACCCGCTCCGACCGTGACTGCGGCCGAACCGGTCGAGGCTGTAGCGCCACCCGCACCGGCTGAACCGGAACCGCCCAAAGCGCCCGCTCCTCCTCCGCCTCCAGCCGGACCCAAGCTCGGCGAAAAAGTCGGTTTCATTCAACTGCCCCAAAAGCCCGCACCACGCGTCGGTGAAAAAGTCGGCAGTGTTAAATTGCCTGCCAGTTCCGCGCGCCGCTCGGAACCCGGTCGTCCTGAATTTGGCCGGCGTAGCGATGCCCGTGGGGGACGCGGTCCAACCACCGGAACCGGAACGCAAGGTCAACGTCCTTACGGCCAGCAACAGCAGCGGCCCGGACAAAAGCCTGAAGCCTCAAGGCCACAATTGCCCGCCGACGCGCAAGTGATCGTCATTAAACCGCCGATCATGGTTCGCGAACTCGCGGATCAGTTGAAACAAAAGCCGTTCGTGATCATTGGCGATCTGATGAAGCTGGGCGTTTTCGCCACGGTGAATCAGGCCATTGACGAAGCCACGGCGCAAAAGGTTTGCGCGGCTCACGGATTCAAGTTCGAAGTTGAAAAACGCGAACGCGGCGGCGGTGTGGTTCACGCTCCGGTCAAGAAGATTGAACTGGATCAGGAAGACAAACCAGAAGATCTCAAACCGCGCGCGCCGGTCGTCACGATCATGGGTCACGTTGACCATGGCAAAACGACTTTGCTCGATGTCATCCGCAAATCGGATGTCGCCACTGGTGAAGCCGGCGGCATCACGCAGCACATCGGCGCTTACACGATTTCTTTCCCGCATCCGGAACGAAAGAGCGAGCTGGCGCAGGTTACTTTTCTCGATACGCCCGGCCATGCAGCGTTCAGTTCGATGCGCGCCCGCGGAGCGAACGTCACGGACATCGTGATTCTCGTCGTCGCCGCCAATGACGGCGTCATGCCGCAGACGTTGGAAGCGTTAAGCCACGCGAAAGCCGCGAAAGTTCCGATCATTGTTGCCGTCAACAAAGTCGATCATCCCAACGCGAATCCGATGAAGGTTCGCCAGCAGTTGCAGGATAAAGGTTTGGTGCCGGACGATTGGGGTGGCGATACGATCTTCGTCGATGTTTCCGCATTGACCCGGCAGAACGTGGACAAGCTGATCGAAATGATTTTGCTCCAGGCGGATTTGTTGGAACTCAAAGCCAATCCCGCCCGCCGCGCCAAAGGCAACGTGATCGAATCCGGTCTCGAACCCGGCGGCCCGACCGCCACAGTGCTGGTGCGCAAAGGCACTCTGCGCGTGAGCGATGTGATCATTTGCGGACCGTTCTATGGACGTGTCCGTGCGTTGATCAACGAGGAAGCCAAGCGTCTCAAGGAAGCCGGTCCGTCTGTCGCCGTGAAGGTGCTCGGATTGAACGGTGTTCCCGAAGCCGGTTTGGAATTCAGCGTGGTGGAAGACGAACGCGCCGCGCGCGATCTCACGGAAGAACGCGCCCAGGAAGCCCGCCTGCAAAGCCAGGAAGCCGCGCGCAGCAAAGTCACGCTCGAAAATCTGTTTGCCCGATTGGAATCACAACAGAGCAAAACGCTTAAGGTCGTTGTCAAAGCGGACACGCAGGGTTCCGTCGAAGCGATTGTCGAAGCGCTCAACAAGATCGAGTCCGACAAGGTTTCGCTGGATGTCATTCACAGCGCCGTGGGCACGATCACCGAATCCGATGTCGCGCTGGCTTCTGCTTCGGACGCGATCATTCTCGGTTTTCACACGCGCGTGGATAGCGGCGTGGCGGATAAAGCCAAGCACGAAGGCGTGCAGATCAAGCTCTACGCGATCATTTATGAATTGATCGACGAAGTGAAGGAAGGCATGGCCGGCCTGCTCGATCCGTTGCTCAAGGAAGTTGTCATAGGCTCGGCTGAAATCCGGAAAATTTTCGAACTTTCCAAAGGCACGCCGGTCGCGGGTTGCATTGTCAATTCCGGCCGCATTGCCAAAGGCAAGGTGCGCGTGCGCCGCCGCAAGGAAGTTATTTATGAAGGACTCACCCAATCGCTGCGCCGGTTTCAGGATGAGGTCAATGAAGTGCGCGCCGGCATGGAATGCGGTATTCGCATCGACGGCTTCAGTGATTTTCAGGTCGGCGATCTGATTGAGTGTTATAGTGTGGAAAAAATTGCGCAGAAGTTATGACATCAGGGAGCCAGGATTGCCGGCGTGAACGCGCGTTTTAAACCGCGCGGCATTCCGGGATTTGACGGCTCTCATTCCGATTTCCAGCCCCATGCCCTCTCTTAGAATCCAACGCGTCAACGAGCTGCTGAAACGCGCGCTCGGTGAAGCCATCCGCCAGGAACTGCCTGTCAATGAAGCCGGTCTGATCACGGTCAACGAAGTCGATGCCGCGGGTGATCTCAAAACCGCCACGGTTTACACCAGTATTCTGGGCAACGCCGATCAGCAGAAACGCGGCTTTGCGTTGCTCGAGCAGAACCGCCCGCGCATTCAGGAGATCATGGCCCGCTCCGTCGTTTTGAAGTACACACCCGTGCTCCGCTTTGTGCTCGACGATTCCGTCGTGCGCGGGAACAAAGTTCTGAAAATCATTGAGGATCTCGAAAAGGGCAGTTCCACGACCGCTGAATAATTTACCGGCCAACAGGCGCGACTTGTCCTGTTCCCGGTAATTTTTTGATGAAGACGCATCCGAAAATTATTGATCGAATTATCGCCGCGCTCCGCGAGCATCAAACGTTTTGCATTGTCGGCCACGTTCGCCCGGACGGCGATTGCGTCGGCTCCCAGCTCGGCCTGGCGCTGGCCCTGAAAGCGGAAGGTAAAAAGGTCACGGTCTGGAACGAGGATGAAATGCCGGATAAATATGCGTTCCTCGATCCGGATGGATTGTTGCAAAAGCCGAAGCCCGGTCAAAAGTTTGATTGTGTGATCGCCACGGATTGCGCGAGTTTCGAACGCCTCGGCGAGGTCGGCGCCTGCGTGACCGAACGCAAAGTTTTCATCAACATCGATCATCACGCCAGCAACACGCGCTACGCGGATTTGAACTGGGTTTCTCCACGCGAACCTTCCACCGGCGAACTGATTTTCCGCCTGTTGAAATGCGCGAACTGGCCGATCACCAAGGCGATTTCCGATTGCCTCTTCACCGCGGTTTCGACCGACACCGGCTCGTTCCAATACGCCACCACGCGGCCCGGCACGTTTCACGTCGGCGCGGAACTCGTCACGCGCGGCGCTGATCTCGCGAAAATCTGCAATGAAGTTTACGAGTCGTATCCGCTCTCGCGCGCGCGTCTGCTCAAGCATGTTTACAGCAATTTCAAACTGACGCACAACAATCAGGTCGCATACTTCTGGCTCAAGAAAGCAGACTTTGCGCGTTCCGGGGCGGAAAGCGAAGACACGGAAGGATTGATCGATCACATTCGCGCAATTGAACCGGTCGTGATCGCCTGCGTCTTCGAAGAAGTGGAACCGGAACTCACGCGCATCAGCCTTCGTTCCAAAAGCGAAAAGGTGAACGTCAACGAAATCGCCGCCCTCTTCGGCGGTGGCGGACATCGTGCCGCTGCCGGCGCGCGCATTCCGGGCAAACCATTGGCCGTCCAGCGCAAGGTCATCGCCGCGATCAAAAAAGCGCTCAACGCCGCCAAATAATTTCATGCAAGAATTCTCCGCGCTCGACGGTGCCCTGCTGATCGACAAACCCTGCGGCCCCACATCGCACGATGTCGTGGATGCCATTCGCCGCAAATTCGGCATCAAGAAAGTCGGGCATTGTGGCACGCTCGATCCAAACGCCACCGGCCTGCTGATCATTGTGCTGGGCCGCGCGACGAAACTTTCGGAAAGGCTGATGTCCGACGACAAAGTTTACGAAGGCACAATCAAGTTTGGCGAATCCACGGACAGCTATGATGCCGATGGTGAACTCACCGGTTCCCTGCCGGTTCCGCCGCTGACGCTGGATGAATTGAATGAAGCAGGCGCAGAATTTATCGGGGACCAGATGCAGACACCTCCGATGGTTTCCGCGATCAAGAAAGATGGTGTGCCGCTTTACAAGCTGGCGCGCAAAGGGGTGGAAGTGCCGCGCGAACCGCGCTTGATCCACATCTACAATTTTCGTTTCACGAATTACGAAGAACCGTTGGCGACTTTCAAACTCGCCTGCACCAAGGGCACTTACGTTCGCAGCGTCGCCAATGACCTCGGCGACAAAATCGGCTGCGGCGCGCATCTCGCCACTTTGCGCCGAACCGTCTCCGGGAAATTCGATGTGACTGATGCTGCGAAGCTGGACGACGTCCTGAAGCTCTCACCCGTCGAGCTGGCCAAGCGCGTGATTCCCTTTTTGAAACTCGCCGCGAACAGTTGATCGCGCGGCACCGCGTTTTCACTCTTCAACGAAGCGTCGTCAGGCTTCCATCCAAACGGATTGATTGCCCCGGCTTGAGCGAAACCGACGCGGTCTTCTCGCCATAACGCACGCGGCACTTCGTTCCACTTGCGCTGCGGATTTCCGCCGTTTGCAGTTTGCCGTCTTTCCAATCAAGACTGATTTCGAATCCACCGCGCGCGCGCAGTCCCGTCACAGTTCCAGTTGGCCAAGCGTGCGGCAGCGCAGGCAGCAATTGAATTTCGCCGTTCTGGCTTTGCAGCAGCATTTCGATCATCCCGGAAGTTCCGCCGAAATTGCCGTCGATCTGAAACGGCGGATGCGCATCGAACAGGTTCGGATAGGTGCGTGAAGGTTCCAGCAGCGCTTTGATGATCTTGAAAGTGCGATCGCCATCGTGCAATCGCGCCCAACAATTGATTCGCCAGGCAATTGCCCAGCCGGTCGAAATGTCCCCGCGCGTGTTCAACGACACTGCTGCCGCCGCTGCCAGTTCCGGAGTTTTTCGAACATCAATCTGCGCGCTCGGGAACAAACCATACAGATGCGAAATGTGGCGATGATGCGGATCGGTTCCGGGTTTCGCATCCCAATCTTTCAACCATTCCTGAAGCTGGCCCTGCGAACCAATCTGCATTGGCGCCAGCCGCGCGCGCGTGGCTTCAACCTGTTTCCGAAAACCTTCATCCACGCCCAGCGTTTCCGAAGCTTCCGCGCAATGGCTGAACAGATCGCGCAGTATCTGCATGTCCATCGTTGGCCCGGCGCACAGACTGGTTTTCGCTTCGGGATGATTGTTTTCCGGTGACAATGAAGGGTTCGTGACGAGCCAATGATGCGTCGGCTCCTCGACCAGCGTGTCGATGAAAAACTCCGCCGCGCCTTTCAACGCCGGATAGATGCGTTTCAGATATTTTTCATCCGGATTGAAGAGGTAATGTTCCCAGAGATTTTGACACAGCCACGCGCCGCCGGTCGGCCACATTCCATATTGCGGTCCGTCAATCGGCGCCGTCGCACGCCACAAGTCCGTGTTGTGATGCGCCACCCAGCCGCGCGCGCCATACATGGTTTTCGCCGTGGTCGCGCCGCTCTTCGTGAGGTCCAAGATCATCGCCGTCAACGGCTCAATGCACTCGCCGAGATTTGCCGTGTCCACCGGCCAGTAATTCATTTCGGTGTTGATGTTGATCGTGTATTTGCTGCCCCAGGGCGGTTTCATGGATTCATTCCAAATGCCTTGCAGATTTGCGGGCTGAGTTCCGGGACGCGAACTGGAAATGAGCAGGTATCGCCCAAACTGAAAATACAACGCGGCGAGTTGCGGATCGTTTCCCTCGGTGAAATTTTTGATACGTTCATCCGTGGGCAATTTCATCGCCGCCGTTTCGCCAACGTTCAATGACACGCGACGAAACAACCGTTGATGTTCGGCTTTGTGCGCAGCGAGCAATTTCACGAATGCCTGTTTGCCGGCCGCGGCGATTTGCTTTTTCGTAATCGCTTCCGGATCACCGCTGACGTCCTGGAAATTTTTGTAGCTCGTAGCCGCGGCGATGAAGATCAATGCAGAATTCGCGTTGCTGACCACCAGAGTGCTGTCGTCCGGGAAAATTTTCCCACCATCAGTGACAACTCTGACGCGCGCCTGAAATTTGAGCGCGCCAGCAATGCCTTCCGCCGATCCATTCACGCCGTTCATCACAAGCGTGTCGTTGCCCTCGGTGGCAACGGTCGCTTGCTGCGGTGTTTTCATGTGTGCAATGAAGGAAATTTTTTTCGGCTGATCCGCGGTCAATCGCATCACAATCACTTGATCCACCGGACTGGAAAAAACTTCGCGTGTGAACGTCACCCCATCACGGCGATACCGCACGCTCGTCACCGCCGTGTCGAGATTCAGATCGCGACGATAATTTTCCGCCTCGCCCGCGCCGGGAAAATCAAGCCACAGATCGCCCACCGTTTCGTAAGGCATCTGGCGCAGCGGCGTTGCCATGACTTTTTCCGAGGTCAACTTCGCGGCTTGATCGTATTTGCCATCGAAGATCAATTGGCGAACCTCCGGCAGTGCGGCGAGTGCGTTGGTGTTCACCGGATTATACGGGCCGCCCGCCCAGAGCGTGTCTTCATTGAGCTGCAATCGTTCGTGATCCACGCCGCCAAACACCATCGCGCCCAGGCGTCCATTGCCAATCGCCAACGCCTCCGTCCACGCGGCCGCCGGTTGGCGATACCAGAGACTCAGCTTTTCCTCGGGCGCTTGCGCCTCAGACTTCGTTGCATCCGGATTCGCAACCGGGTTTTGGGAGAAACAATTTCCGGCCAGGAACAGCGCCGGAAGCAGGCTGAAGAATCGCGTGAGCTTCATAGAATTCAGTTGAAATGCGGAGCGCGAGTTGGCCTGCGATCGTTTGTTCGAAACGAATTGCGCAAGGCTGTATTTCCAATTCGCGCTGATTTGAATGTTTAACGAGAGATGAAGCAATCGGGCAATCCTCAAAATCGGGGATGCCGGGAGAGGCGGCGTAGCTTTACACCCGCACGAGGGTGAGGAAAAGAGATTCATAGTTAATAAAATTCCGGTCCGCCCGGGTGCCGAGGTTCGTCCGCAGAAAGGAACGGCATCAGATCGGGCCGATGATTCTCTTCGCTATTTCCGAAACGGTCATAAACATTTCCGTCGGATTTTGAGCGCGCAACGCTTCCGCGCTGTGCTGTCCCCAGGTCACTGCGCCAAACGCCATTTTCGCGCGAGCGGCTGCTTCCGCATCGCGGATTTCATCGCCGATGTAAATCGCTTCACCCGGTTGCGCGTTGGCGCGTCGAAACACCTCGCGCAGCTTCGAAGCTTTTCCGAACATCGACACGCCGCAGGCAAAGTGTGCAATCCGTTTTGAATTTTCCGCGCCGAGCACCCGTTCAACATTCTCGCGCGAATTCGAACTGACGATGCCCAGTTGAACACCGCTTTCGGCCAGTTGCTGCAATGCCTCGCCCATACCTGGAAAGAGCACAAAAGCGCCCGTGTGACGCGACATGCGGCGGCGCATGCTGTTGATTACGCGCGGCAATTTCCAAAGCGGCAAACCCAGTTCACGCAACAACGCCCGGCCATTCAGATCGCGGAAATGTTCGTACTCGTGCGCCTCCACCCGCCGGAAACCGTGTTCCTCCGCGAGTTCATTGAACACACTTCGCATCCACGGCAGCGTATCCGCGAGCGTCCCGTCGAAATCAAAAACGGCCAATCGATATTTGGGAAATCCTGCAATCACGCGCGCATTGAAATAAATCCTCCCGCGCGTTCGAACGAGGAAATTGTTCTTTGACGCAACAACTTGAACCTGCTCAGTGCGCGCAAAGTTTCAATGCGAATTTCGAATCGCTCAAGCGCTCGCCTTCAAGTTCAACGAAATCCCGAAGGCGGCGGCGTTGTCGTTCCCCAATCGGAGGGCTGCGGGCCCATCACGAATTTCAGAGTGGCTCCGTGACTGAGGTCCTGATGACGCAGCCAGGCGCGCGGCCAGGGTTTTCCGTCGAGGGTCAATGATTGCACGTAGATGTTTTCCGCCGATGCGTTGATTCCTTCGATCACAATCTGTTTGCCGTTTTCCATCGTGAGCGTTGCCTTCGGAAACATCGGCCCGCTCAAGAGATAAACATCCTGTCCCGCGTTCGGCATCAATCCCATTGCGGCGAACACATACCACGCGCTCATCGCGCCGCTGTCTTCATCGCCGGGAAAAGCGTTCGCGGTGTAACCATTCGCATTTTTTCGAACCCAATAGGAACACAGGTCCGGTCGTCCGGCGTAAATGAAACTGTAGGGCGTCAGGAATGAAGGTTCGTTGCTGAAGTCGATGAGGTTTTTCTTCAAGGCGAATTCCAATCGCTCACAATAACGCGCTGCGCCGCCGGACAATTCAATCAGCCGCGCAAAGTCGTGCGGCATAAAATACGAATACACCCACGACGAACCTTCGTAGAAACTGCGATCCACAGCGCCGCTGCTCGCTTCTGCTCGGTCGCGTTTGGGATTGTAATCCACCCAGTTTCCGTCCAAACGACGTGGCGCGATGAATCCTTTCCAACCTTCGCTTTCGGCATTTGCGTTCCACAGATTTTCCCACCCGGAACTGCGCTTTTGATATCGTTCAAAATCGTCCGTCTTTCCCAGCGCATGCGCCATTTGCGCGGCGCAGAAATCGTTGTAGGCAAATTCCAGCGAACGCGAACAATACAGTCCAAATCCGTATTTCCGATAAGGCACCCAGCCACGATCCTGCGCGCGATACGACGGAGCACGTTCCTGATCAGCGTGCATCTTGATCAACTGATACGCCGCATTCCAATCAACGCCTTGCACGCCTTTCGCGAAGGCGTCCGCCACGATGTTGTCCACATCATCGCCACCCTGATTGCCCAGCCATTCGGGACGATCCGGCCTCAGCCATTTGTAATAGCGATCGTTGCCGCCGACGAACGCGTCCTGCACCTGGCCGTTAAATTTCATCCGGTCGATAAATGCTTTGATGTTGTCGCGCACCATGCTTTCGTGCAGCAGCACGTTGAGTGGAAACAGCGTTCGCCACGTATCCCAGACGCAGTAATAATCGTCCCAATAAGGTTCGGTGGAATTCCATGAGGGATTATCGCCAGTGCGGTTTCGAGGCATGCGCATCGTGTTGAACAGTGCGCTGTAAAAAATGGAATTCTGTTCCGCGGACGCGCCTTCGATTTGAATCTGGTTGAGTTTCTCAGCCCAGGCCGCGCGAGCATCGCGTTCCACCCGCGTGTAATCCCAATCCGGAATTTCGCGATCCAGAAATTCGCGTGCGCGTTCGATGCTGGAAAATGAAACCGCGATCTTCAAAACCACCTGCTGATTCGCTGATGTGTTGAATCGAACAAAAGCGCCGATGTGTTCACCGCGTTTGCTGATCGATTGTTTCGGAACAGAATTCGTCACGGCCTCGTTTTTCCAGGTGCCGAACGCGGTTCCCGGCGTGTTGTAACGCGCGGCAAAATAAACCCGAACCGGTTCCGCCGACCAGCCGCCCCAATAATTTCCCCAGCCCGTGATCTCCTGCTTTTTAGCATCGACGAACACTTCACCTTCGTCCGCATAACCCGCCTTCATCACTTCCGGAATGTTATGGCCGAGATCGATCAGCAGATGGGCGTCGTCGGATTGCGGAAACGTAAACCGATAAATCGTGGCATGCGCGGTCGGCGAAAGTTCGCAGAAAATGTCGTAGTTCTTCAACCGCACCTTGTATTCAGAAACTCCGGCCCGTTCGTTCGACTTTTCCGAATCATGCCCGGCTTCCGAGACGTTCAAACCGATCTGCGGGGAAATCAGAAACTGTCCATACTTGCCGCAACTGCCGGTGCCGGTGACGTGAAGCTGACTGAAGCCGCGGATTTTTTTATTCGAACTGTAACCGTCGGAATTTCCATCTGGCGTGTCAGGACTCGGATTGACCGAACCCCACGGAAGCTGCGGTCCGATGACCACGTTTCCGCGCCCCGCTACACCCATGAAACGATTTACGTTATCCGCGAGATCGCGCGCTGCGGCATGCACCAGCCCGAAACCGCAAGCTGAAACCATCGCCAGTCGCACCCAGAAAACGGAACGTTCTTTCACTCTCATTTGGATGCGGCGGTATGAGCGACGGCGGTCAGTTCCTCTTTCACTTCGGCAAATTCGTGTTCGAATTCCGGATCGTTTTTCAACTTTCGCACCACAGCCTGAGCCAGCACACGTCCAGCAAAAATGTCGCTCGGATAATGCATTGCCATCTGCACGCGATGCCATCCCGTCTGGCGGCCAATAGCCAGAATCTCATCTTTGCGATCCGGAAAAATTTCCGCGAGCAGCAGCGCGTAAATGGTCGCGCGCGTCGAATGGCCGCTCGGATAGCTGAAGCTTGAATCACGCACGCCCCAGTTCAGCGACGGATCGGCGTTGATCGGACGCAGTCGTTTCCAATGATCTTTGCCTAAGTTCACGATGTGATCTGAATCGCGGCGGACGCGTTTGAAGAAGGCTTCGGTTTTTGGAAATTTTCCCGGCTGAAAGAAATCGCCAATCGCGGGCGTGAAAACGAACACCTTGAAATTGCCTTCCGTTTTCGCCTGCGCCAACTCGTTTGAGGATGTGGAATTGTGAACCGCGCGAACAGTTGCGAGATCCGCCGCCTGTTCCACGCCGACCGGCGGCGGCGGAAGCAAAGTTAAAATGTCCGGCTGCTGCGCATCGCTGAGATAACGTTCCGCCGCAGGCAAGGGCGTGGCCATCAACGCCGACAGCAACAGCGCCAGACCGAAAACCTGGAAACGAAAAACGTGAACCGATTTTTGAGAAGCTGTTTTCAATCGCATCCCGCGAGCTTAAACACCGGCTTCGCATCGGAAAAGAATTCTTCTCGCCTGAACCTGGTGATGGGCGTCGGCGTCTTTCCAGTAAATGCAGACCTGATTCGATTGATTGGATTCCTGGCCGGCGGAACATTTGCTTTGAAGGAATATTCTTGGCCGCAGAGATTCCTTGAATCAAAATTTCCTCATGTCAGGTGAGGCAACCACTTCTATTCAATCGGGCCGGATCGCGGCAGAAATCTGTTTCGCAATCGCGCTGTTATGCGGCGGGTTAAAATGTTGGTCCATCTCGCGGCGGCCAGCGACCAATTCGAAATGTGCATGGTCGCTGATGTGTCTGCTGGCCGCATTTTTTATCGGAAACCTCGGCGCCGCGCTGACGCGGGGAGCGGATCCTTCACCCACACTGGTTATTGTTCGAACTGTGCTGGGATTGATCATGATGCTTCTCCTTCTCGGCGCCATCGTGCTGGGAATCATCGGGCTGATTGATTACTCGCAAAACAAATCCGCGTACAATCAAGGTCGGGCGCAGGCCAACTGGACGCTGGCGATCACCGGAATAATGGGTTTGATCGCCATCAGCGCATTCATCAAAGGCGTTCGTCAAACGGCTTTCGGCCCGGTTCCATACGGCACCTCGCGCCCCGGCGAAATGCTCGCATTCGATAATTTGAATTTTCGATTCCGAGCGCCAGATCGTCCGTGGGTTTCAATCGACGGATCGAAGTTGAACAAGGCCAGCGCCGCCACATTTGCGCGTCGAGCGCCCGAAGCCTATTTCTTCATCGTCGCGGAACAATTCAGCCCGCAAATGGAAATAACCTCGGAAAAAATCGCGGAGCTGGGAAAAGTGAATCTCCGGGCCGCGGCGGCATCGTACCAACTCGTAAGCGAACGGCCGTTGGCGATTAAAGGGAAGGACGGAATCCTGGTTGAAACAGACGCGAAGGTTGCCGCGTATTCACTGCATTACTGGCACTGGTATTTTGCAACCAACGGGTTTGCGTATCAACTGGTCGGCTACTCTCGTGACGATGACAAAGGACGAGTGGCGAAAGAGATTTCGGAAATGATTTCGAGTTTTGAATTGATTGATCCGCGCCGCATCGCCTCGCCGTCCGGAGGATTTCTCACAAACTTCCATTCAGCGGCGTATGGCTACACCGTGTTCCTGACGAATTCCGCCTGGCACGATTTTCCAAACACGGAAAAAATCCTGCCACTGGCAGAGTTCGCCGCTTCGCAGGGAGACAGTTGTTTCGCTGTAACTCCCGTCAACCTCGAAGGGCATCCGCTCAATCAAAACGCCTTGAATGCCGCATTTCTTGCGACGATGGAGATTGCGTATCCGAATGAACGCCTCATCAACAGGAAACGTGTGGACGATGCGAACCGTCGCGGAGAACAGTTCGACTTTTCGCGCGAGGTGGAGGGGACTCCGTTTCATTATCGTTTCCAGATTTCGCAGGCGGACGGAAAGGCGTATCTGATTGCTGCGTGGACTCAGCGGAAAGACGCTGACGCCGTGCTTTCCGACGCCCTGTCCCGGGTGAAATTTGAACCGCCCGGCAATTCATTCAAGCTCCTTTCGAGCGAGGATCTGATTTCCAAGCGCGAACGCGAGGCGCGCGGCCTCGTTCTCAACCAGGCGGGTTTGTATTACAGCAAACAGGGTGACTACGAAAAGGCCGTGTCTTTGTTCCGGGACGCGGCGCAGGTGAATCCGGCGGAAACACTCTATGCCCTCAACGCACTGAACACATGGCAGCATCTGGATCGACCGAACGAAGCTTTGGAATTTTTCGATACGCTTTCGCCCGCTGTGCAGGCCTCGGCGAAGATCCGCGCGAACCAAGCGTTCTTTCAGAGTCGCGCCGGCCTTTATGAACAGGCTCAGGTCAACTACCGCACGCTTTTTGCGAATGCCTTCCGTGACGACGCTTATTTCACAGAATATATCGATCTGCTGATACAGCGAACGCATTACGACACCGCTCTCGCGGCTGTGCGGGATTATCTCAAAGTGGAAGACTCCCTCGCCGCGCGATTGTTGGAGGCCCAGATCTATCGCCAGAAACAGGACATCCCGCGAGCGATCACACTGATGAAGAATCTGCGTGAGAAGGCGCCGTTCAATGTTCAGGTCGCGACTTCGCTGGCCGATACTCTTCTGCTCGCGAACCAGTTCACAGAAGCGCGGGAGATCACCCAGGAACTGATTCAAAACAACGGTTCCTCCGCTGCGTTTCAATTTCTGAAAGGACGAAGCGAGCTGGGATTGAAATGGTTCCGCGAAGCCAAGGTCTCATTCGCCGAAGCCGCCAAACTCGCTCCGGCGAACAAGGACATCCGCTCGTACCTCGATTACGTCAGCGGCCAACTCGGCGAAGGAGACAACACCGCGCTGATGGATCCGATTGAACCGGTTCCCCTTCCCGCTTCGCTCACCAATGATCTTTCCAAAACCGAGTCCGGCTATGCCGCGAATCATGGCGCGTATTATCTCCGGCGCATCACCGCCGTGGCGCACAATCCCGGCAAGGAACATAAATCCACCGACTACCTGCTGGCCCGGATTTTGGACGTTTCCGGAATCTCCGCTTTCAGCACCGTGCAAATGCCCTTCGATCCGCTCGCTGAACAGGTTTACGTAAACGAAGTCCGGATCATGGACGCGGACGGAAAAACACTCTCAACGGGTACCCTGGCCAATTATTATGTGCTCGACGATCATTCCCGCCTGGGCGCCAGTCAGAAAAAAATTTTGAACATCCCGGTGCCCGGATTACAGCCCGGCTGCCAATTAGCCGTCACCGTGACGCGCCGCGCGTTTGGACAGGCGGAAGAATTTTCATTCTGCGAACACAACTTCGCGAGCACGCTGCCGGTTCGCGAAAGCATTTTCTATCTGACCGGCGATCTCGGGCATCTGAAACACCACAGCTCGCCCGAGATATTGCCGGAAAAAATCGAAAACGGTCTTTGCTGGCGCGTAAAGGATCCTCTCGTCGCGCGCTGGGAACCGTTGCAACGTCCCGCCACCACTTTTCTTCCAACCCTCTGGGTTTCGGACGCTGACGCCCGATGGCCGGTGATTGTCTCGAATTATCTGGCTTCCATCAGTGATTCTCTGGAACCCGATGCCAGTCTTCGCAGCCGCGTGCAAAAGCTCGTGGCGGATGCCGGGGATGACGACACCCGCATTTCGCTGTTGAGCGCCTATGTGCAAACGAACATCACTTACAAAGCGATCGAATTCGGCCGCCGCGGAAGCATTCCCAACAAACCGGCCACCGTTCTTGAAAATCGATACGGCGATTGCAAAGACCACTCGGTGTTGCTGCAGCAGATGCTCGTTGCAGCCGGGGTGCCCGCCCAACTGGCGCTCGTCAACCACAACGGGCCGGTACAAAAAGACGACGCCTCGTTGGATCATTTCGATCACATGATTGTTTACGTTCCGGGAAATGGCGGACGTTTTCTTGATTGCACCAGCAAAGGCGCGGATGTCGCCCATGCCATACCGGTTGGCCTGGCCGGCCAGAACGCGCTGATCCTGGATCGCGAACCTCGTTTTGTTCGCATTCCCGAATACCCGTCAGATGCCTCGGCCGTTTCCATCGAAGAACATATGCACCTGCTGAACGACACGGACCTTGCGGTGGAGGAATCACTGACCTTGACCGGTGCCCACGCCGCGTTCATGCGCGAGTATCTGTTGCAGATCCCGGAAACTTCACGCCGCGCTTATATTCAAAACAGCGATGGCATGCGAGATGCCGATCTCACCGATTTCAAAATCGAATCTCTGAACCGGCTCACGGAGCCGCTGCGCCTTCGGTTCAGTTACACTTTGAAACGTCAATTACGACACGCTGGCGAGCAAATCCGCGGCGTGATCCGCGCCGGCTTTTCACGATCCTATCTTACTACCAGCCCGGTCGATAACCGTTGCTCGCCCTTTGAACTCAGTGTTCCCGAGTCGATTGAGGCAAAGATTTTTATCGATGCGCCGAAAGGCTATCGCGCGGAACGTCCCTCGGATTTGCCACTCCAACTGGATCCGCGCTTCCTGACCGGCAAATGCGACGCTCGGGCCGAAAGCAATCAATTGCGGTTGAATGTATCGTGCCGACAAATGACGGGGGTATTTCCAGCCACTGGATACGATGCTTACCGGCAATCGCTGGGGCAGGTAACGGCGTTTCTCGAAAGAGAAGTCGTTTTTACCAGCCAGGAACATTGAGGAGAGCGTTACGACGTCTCTTCCGCGCACAGGAAATTTGCGGTACAAAAAATTGGGACTGTTCCGGGAACGAAACCCGGAACAGTCCCGTATGCAGAATCGGCTTCCCCTTTTTTCCAAGCCGATCATTTTTCCCCACCCCAACTCTTCGTTACGCGTCCAACATGAACGACCTTTCCATCGCAAACCATGGGGAGAAGGCGGTAAAAACAGCCCGGGAGACTACGACTTTTCTTCCGACCGGGGAGAAAGCCCCAACCGATTCCACTCGCCGCGGATTGATTTAGACAGGCTCTGTGCCAGCTTCTTTCATGGCCAGCAAACGCATCAAAAGTAAGCGGAAACCTGATCAAAAATTCAACGCCGTCCGCCGCCAACCCAAAACTTCTCTCCGCGCCAAGACATCCGCGCGCCCCGCTTCGCGCCGCAAAGCCGCCGCCACTTCCGATATCGTCGGCACTCGCCCGCGCGACGAACGCGTCCCGAAAAAATGGAAGGCGCATTACGATCATCTCCTGCAATTGCGAAAATATCTGCTCACGCGGCAAGACGACCTGGTTGCGGACGCGAAAGAAGAACAAACCACTTTCAGCCAGCACATGGCCGACGCCGCGACCGACAGCTTCGACCGCGATTTCGCCTTGAGCCGCGCTTCGTCGGAACAGGATGCTGTTTATGAAATTGATGCGGCGCTGGATCGTATTCGCGATGGTTCTTATGGCATTTGCGAGATGACCGGCAAACCCATTGAAGCCGCGCGGCTCGAAGCCATTCCCTGGACGCGTTTCTCATTGGGAGCTGAAGAACTTCTGGAGAAACAGGGCGCCGTGGGACACGCGCGCCTCGGTCCGCGTGAAGCCGTGCTGCGCGGGGTCAGCGGCGAATCCGAGAGCGGAAGCGCCGGTGATCAAGGCGATCACGAGTAATTCGCGGTTCTCGCAACAGCCTTGCCGTTCCATGAAATCTCCGGACGGTTCCAGCGATGACCTCCGCGAAATGCGCGTGGTGGAACGAAACATTTCCGCGTTGCTCGACCGCCGCCGCGAGGAAAATCGCGCCCAGACTTTTCAAGATCGCCTGGCAGATCGCATCACGCGATTCGCCGGCAGTATGACGTTTGTTTATCTGCACCTGGTTATTTTCGGGCTTTGGATTCTTATCAATGTCGGCTGGATTCCCCTCATTCCGCGTTTCGATCCTTCGCTGGTGATTCTCGCAATGGAAGCTTCGGTCGAAGCCATTTTTCTCTCCACGTTTGTGTTGATCACGCAAAACCGCATGGCGGCATTAGCGGACAAGCGCGCCGATCTGGATCTTCAAGTCAGCCTGCTGGCGGAACATGAAATCACGCGATTGATCACCTTGGTGCGCGCAATTGCGGCTCGCATGAATATCGAAGCGTCGCACGACCCGGAACTTTCCGAACTGTCGCGCGACGTTCAACCGGAACGTGTGCTGGACAAAATTGAAGAAACAGAAGCGCGCAATCGGAACACGTCGCAATAGCCGGTCGAAGCGAAACCGGCGCGGGATCAAGTCAAGTCGTGCTGCCTGCCAGCGCTGCGAGCCGATGATAAGCCGCTTCCCAAACCGCGGCGTGCGGCATGATCGTTTCCATTCGGAATGAATTCCCGACAATTTCACGCGCTTCATCCAGCGATTTGATGTGACCCATCGCCAAAGCCTGAACCACCACGTTGCCGATTGAAGTAATGTTCGACGGAACAATCGTCACGGGAATCTGCAAGGCGTTCGCGGTGAAATGATTCAACAAACTGTTGCCCGAAGCGCCGAGCAGAAAGAGTCGATCGAACTGGCGTCCGGTCACACATTCGATTTCCCACAATGTTCGTCGATACAACAGCGCCAGGCTTTCCAACACGCAACGCGCCACCGGGCCGGGCTTGCGCGGAACCGGCTGGCCGGTTTCTTTGCAGAACGCCTGAATTTTCAACGGCATGTCACCTGGAGTTTGAAACCGCGCGTCGGCCAGATTCACCAGCGATTCGAACGGCTCCGAGGACGTGGCCAGGTGCATCAGCAAATCGCTGTCGATTTCACGATCCTGCGCTTTCCAGAAACGCCGGCATTCATCCAGCACCCACAATCCAGGAAGGTATTTCGAAAAATGAACCGCTCCGCCGTAGCCGAGTTCATGCGTGTAATTCCAATCGCGGCTGACATCGTTGATAATCGGCCCGCGCAATTGTGTGCCCATCATCGACCACGCGGCGGTTTGCAAATACGCGCAGTTTTCACCGTGTGCGATGGGCAATCCAGCGAGCGCCGCGGCGAGTTCATGCGAGCAGGACGTGACCACCTGCGGTTCATCCAATCCCGTGGCGCGGCAAATTTCCGGGCGCAACTTTCCTAATCGAGTTCCAGCCGGCAGAATGCGCGGCAACATTTCCGGCGGCAATTGCAAGGCGCGCAACAACGGTTCCGACCAGTCTTTCGTCACGGGATTGAACAACTGCGTCGCGCTGGCGGAAGACATTTCAATGCCCGCGACGCCGCCGAGCAGAAAGTTGAAACCGTCGCCCACGGGCATCAGTCGATGATTCCGCTGCAATCGCTTTGGCTTTTCGGCATTCAATTGAAACAGCGTGTTCGCGGGAAGTTTTTGCACGCCGGTCTCATCGTAAACCGTTTCCCAGGGAACTTTCGCAAACACTTCGTCCATCGCGGATCGCGCCCGCGGATCCGCGTGATGATACGTCGGCGTGATCAGCGTGCCGTCGGCTTCGAACAGCAGATAATCCGATGCCCAGCCATTGCAACTGATGCTATCGACCGGCTCCTCATGCGCGCCGATGCTGCGCAGTCCATCGATCAATTCCTGATAAAGCTGCGGGATATTCCATTGCAGCGAATTTTTCTGCTGAATGGGTTCATTAGTGAACCGCCGGATTTCGAAGAGACTGAGTTTCCCTTTGTGAAGACTGCCCAGACTGACCCGCCCGCTTTCCGCGCCCAGATCGCACGCCACGTAAAAATTATCCATGCGAGCGCTGACGCAAATGTTGTGCCTTGACGTGCATTTGCCGACACAAGTTCTGCCGCGCAACGCACTGTTTTATTCCGAATGCCGCGCGCCAGTTTTTCGACAGCTTCGTCTGTCTCGAAATGAAACAATGCACTGTGCGGTTTTGCGGACGCACAGGCGTTCAATTTTTCATATCGATTTCCGGCCAGTCGTTCGTGGTCCAGTGCATCGGACGAATTGCCAGTGTCGGCATGCCGCGCCGCGTCCCATCATAAAAATGGCAACTGAACCAGTTCGTTCCATTCTCGGAAAAAATTCCCGCGTGCCCCGGACCGATAAACGGCGGCTGACTCGCCAGGAGCAGCGTTCCGCCTTCGTGCAGCAGGTTCACGCCGTCGCGGTCGAAGTACGGTCCTGTGATTTTATCGCTGCGGCCGACGCGAATTTCGTAGGTGCTGTTCACACCGCGGCAACACGTTCCCCAGTTCACAAAAAGATAATAAAACCTTCCGTGCCGCGCGATGAACGACGCTTCAATGGAATCGTTATGCGCGAGAGAATACAGCGGTGAATCAGGAAGGCGCTTGCCGATTTTGGGATCGAGTTGAATCAGCTTGATGCCGCTCCAGTAGGAACCGAACGCCAGCCAGAGATTTCCATCAGCATCGAAAATGGCGGCGGGATCAATGGCATTGAAGTTATTCGTTGGGCCGGATTGAACGACGATGCCGCGGTCCGTCCATTTGAATTTCGGATCAGCAGGATCGAGCGTCGGATTGGTCGCAAGGCCGATGGCGGACGTGATTTTCCCAAACGAGGAAACGGAATAATAAAGCAGATAAAGATCGCCAGACTTGATCAGATCCGGCGCCCAGTAATGGGTGTTGCGGTTTTCTGGAACCGCCTTTTCCGTCCAACCCGGCGCGGAATCAAACACATGCGGCCCCGGCTCCCAGTGAATCAAATCTTTCGAATGATAACTCGGAACACCGCGGCCCGTGTAGAAAACCCAATACTCGTTTCCACACTTCACAATTGTGGAAGGATCATGCGCGCGGACGCCGCGACTGCCGAAGATTGAAACGGAATGAGCGTCTGAATTCGCAGCCTCGTGATTCGTCGTCGCCGGTTGCGCTTGCGCAAAGCACACCGTGAACAGGGCGCTGGCCAGGATCACAGCCAATCGAACTGAACGTTCCACCCACCCTGCTTTCTGGAATCGCGCGGAACAATTTTTCGGGATGTGCATGACGGGTGAGACGACGATGACAGGATCAAGTTACAATCGCGGTTCAAGAACCATCCGCCGCCGTGAGTCGGCATTCCTTTTCTTGCAAACGGCGTAAAAGATGATCCTGCTCACATTCGCTCCTGCATGGAAAAACTTTTTCGAATGCTCAGGAATTATTTGTACTCGTTGTGAAATCCACTTCTCATCGCGCCGGAATTCGAATGACCGAAAGCGAACGCGCGGGAGCGTCGTATTCAAATTGCGGTCCGGAAATGGTCACACTGGTTTTCTTTGGAACCACGTTGTCAGGTTCATCGAGCGTGTTCACATCGGAACGACTGTCACTGGTCAGCACGGTCGCCGCCGCTTTGCTTTTTACGCGTTTGATTCCGGCGAGATTCACATTCAACGCATTGGCTTCATCGCCCGGATTCACAATCTTCAAAATGATTTCATCCGCTTTCTCATCCCGTGCCGCGCTGGCGTAAAGCGTTTGCGTGGTGACGGCCGGAATCTCCGCGCTCTGAATCAACTGGCCATCCAGGTAACAATCCACGCGTTGGCCCGTGAGTTGCACCTTGATGTCATACCAGCGATTCGGCTCAATCGCGCCCGGCGTGCGCGCGATCAACTGATCCTGCTGCCCCAGCCGCTGTTGCAGACTGTGAAACTGGTTTCCAAAGCTGCCCAGATTCCAAACTAAATAGTTCTCCGGACCCTGCTGGCGAATGGTGATCAGGAATCCTTCCGCGCCACGAAGTTTTCGCGCCTTTAATGTGATCGTGTAATTCTGCCAATCCGCCTCACCGACAAAAGCGCTCGCAGTCGTGCGCACATCGCTCTGCTGCCAGGCGCCATCGCGAATCGCCCATTGACCGTTCTTCGTTTTCCAATTCCCGGAATCACCCGCGAAATCCGATTGCAAAAGCATTTGGCCATTCGCCGTTACCTGAACGTCTTTGAATTCCGCAGCGGTATGGTAAGTGCCGATTCCAACTCCACCCGCGGGCGCGGATTTCATTTCAACCCCAGACAACGTGACCGGCAGAACTGTGTCGCCGCGATTCACACTGAACAGTTGTTGCACGTAATAATTCGGCGTCGCCTCCACGCGCAGATTGTCCGTCCAGATCAGATTCGGCGTCCATTGCCAGCCGTCGATGTGTGCAAACAGCGGCGCGTAGGACGCCATGCGAACGACATCCGCGTTGCGTTCCAAGCCCGTCATGTAAGCCGCTTCGGCCAGCGCGCAATCCAGATTGTTTTTGTTGTCTGGATTGACAATCGCCACGCTCTGCGCCGCGTATTCGCCCATGAAAATTTTCGGCCCGTTACGGTCGTAATCGTCGTAGCGATGCGCGTTCGCGAGAAACCAGATGGGATTCCCGTAACAATGTTCGTCCACGATGTCGGCGTGCAGCTCGCGCAGTTTCGGTTCGAGGAAATGGAAACGATCGTCTCCCGGCGACGGTCCAGCGCTGGAGATCAGTTGAATTTCCGGATGCTTTTCCTTGATGGCTTTTGCAAAAAGCGGATAGCGCTCGAGATATTGCGGACCCCATTGTTCATTGCCAATCCCGAGCAGTTTCATATTGAACGGTTTGGGATGCCCCATCGCGGCGCGCTTTGCTCCCCACTCGGTGGTGACCGGGCCGTTCGCGAATTCGATCAGATCCAGCGCGTCCTGAATGTAAGGATCGAGTTCGTTCAGAGGCACGAGCTGGCCGGTATTGAACTGACACGCCATGCCGCAGTTCAAAATCGGCAACGGCTCCGCGCCGATGTCTTCACACAATTGGAAATACTCGAAGAATCCCAGACCGAAGGACTGAAAGTAATCCGGCGTCGGACGATGTTTGAATTCGTAGTTCCAGCGATTGATGATCAGCTTGCGATCGGCAATCGGGCCAATCGTATTTTTCCACTGATACCGTTTCGAAAGATCGCTGCCTTCCACAATGCAGCCGCCGGGAAAGCGCAGAAAACCGGGTTTCAAATCCGCCAGCAGTTGAACCATGTCCGCGCGCAATCCATTCGCGCGACGTTTCCAGGTCTTTTCCGGAAACAGCGAAACCATGTCGAGGTCGAGTGCGCCGTTGCCTTCCGCGATGACATTGAGGTGCGCTTTCGCCACGGTTGCGTTTGGTTTCAAAGTCGCTTTGCGCTGCGTCCATTGGCTGGAAAAGTTCTTCACGCGAGTTGAAGAGAGAACATTTCCTTCCGGATCAACGAGTTCGACCCGCAGCGTTGGAGCGTTCGATGCCGCGCGGATCTGCGCGGAAAAATTGTAGGTTTCACCGGCGCGGACGCCTATACCGCGGAAGCCTTCATTGGAAATTCCAAATCCTGAATCGCCATCGGCGATAATCCGCGCGTAGTGCGGATTGTTCGAATCGAACGGATTCTCATCGTGGATTTCAGAACGGCCAGAGGTGGATTCGTTTTTGATTTCGCTCCAGCCCATTCGCGGATTGGGAAATTCGAACGAACGATTCTTCACGAGTTCCGCATACAAGCCACCATCTGCGCCGAGGTTGATGTCTTCGAAAAAAATGCCCCACATCGCGGGATTGATTTTCGCCCCGGGCGAATCGGCGTGAACGGTGAGCGTAGCAGGTTCCGCGGCTGCCACATTCGACGCCGCGAGAACGAGCGATCCGAGCGCAGCAAAGAAACATTTGCGCAGACTTGGGAAACAATCGGCGATCCTGATTCGATTTGCGGCATTCGGATCTCCTTCAGATTTCGAATTTCTGACATTGGACGTTTCGTTCGAAACGGACAACCGTTGCGGGTAATTCATAGTGGATTGAGAGCTGATGGTGGTGGCTGCATCTTTTAGCGTCGCAACCGAAAAAAGCGAGGGTTGTTTCTGATCGGCACAACCTGGCACCCGCACTCTCGCCACGCAGTAAATCGCGGGGCGAGAGTGGAGAGGATTTTCCGAGACGGATCCTTTCGCGCATTGACCCCATAAAACGACAAGTGCTTCCTCACCCGCGCTTCGGGCACCCTCTCCTCCGGCTTCGTCCGGAAGAGCGGGAGTGATCAAGCGTTTGGATTTGCTGAGGTTCAATTTATTTTTTGTGCGGGTGCCGACTTGCTCTCGTTTCTGATCGGCATGAATACACGCCAGCGGGTTTCGAATTTCAGACGCGGTGGCTCGCGCGGCGAAGCCAGCGTCCTTTGAAAATGGCTCTGGTATTCTACGCATCACATTCGAACGGTCTTTTCTGAATTTCACTTTGTTCAATCGTTAATTTCCACTGTGGCGTGAAAAAGGAGACAGGCGAACCGAGGCCTGTCTCCTTCATGCAAACACAATCCCCACTCAAAGCCGGCCCCGGTTTCAGCCGGGAAACCGCGGCCATTCAAGCTATTGTTTGAGCCGGAAGAATTGAGCGGAACCCGTCACGGGCACGGTCACTCGGAAGCTGGTTCCGTCATCAGCCAGCGAATTGGTGACCGCAGTCCAGCCGTTTCCAGAACCCAGCGTGGCCGTGGATTCGATTGCGAAATGCGCGCCGTAACGCGGCCATGACAGGGTGAGATTGCCGCCGCTGGCCGCAGTGGAGATCGGAATGTCTTTGATCAATTGATCCGGTCCGAGCGCGAAGTTCCGCTGAATCTCCGCTTCGGTCAGCAATCCACGATAAATGCGGAACTCGTTGAATGAACCCTGGAGATACGGATCGAAATAGCCGCCCGGCAGCGAAATCGGTTCGGAATAAATCGAGCGGCCCAGGAATGCATAGATGTCATTGATGCTGCTCAACGGCAGATTTTGACTGGCACTGCTCGCGACGAGAACGCCGTCCCGATACAGCTTCGCGCTGCCGTCGGTGCCATCGTGAAGGACGACGAAATGCGCCTGCACATTGTTTCCCCAGGTTGCATTGGCATCCACACTTCCAGTGGACCAATCGTAACGCGGCGTGGTGTTCCCCGCGCCGCGCGTCAGAAAGACATTTGGCGCCGCGGCATTGGTCGGCGAAGAGGGAATGCTGCCGAAGTCAAACACGCGCTGCCAGCCGACGGAACTGTTGACCGTGACCCAGACTTCGAAGGTCGCGTTGCTTTGCAGAGCGGAAACAATTCCCGGAGGCAGATTGACAAACGTATCCACCGCGCCGAGCGACGCATTGGTGTTGATGGAAAGCTGGCCCGCCGGCGCCCAGGCGAAGTTGGTCGCGTTCAAAGTGTTTGTCGCGGCGAGAATGGTTCCGTCAGCCGTGCCGATCGAATCGTGAACCACCATGCCGCTGCCTTCATTGAACGAATACCGATGCACGAGCGTCGCGGGCGGAATTGCAACCGTGATCGGAAGAACGGCCGTGTAGATATTGGTCGTAGCACCCACAACATAGTTGTAGGAGGCGGTCACATTTGCGGTGCCCACCCGACGCGAACTGAGCCGGCCCGCGGCGTCGATGGTCACGACATTGGTGTTGTCGGACACGAGCGAAAGATTGGCATCACCCAGAAGGCTGATATTGGTCGCCATGCTGAAGTTGATGGCGACGGACATTTGACGGATTTCATCCAGCCACATGACGGGCGTGGAACCGGCACTCAGGTTGATGCTGACAAAGGTGCCGACATCGAAATTGGTGTTGTCCGGACCGGCCTGCGCGCTGGCTGCGATTTGAAAACGATCCAGTTCGCCATCGTAAATGCGGAACTCATCAATCTCGCCGGGCAGATTCGGATCCGCCGAGAAAGTGGATTGCCCCAGGAATGTGTACGCATTGTTGATCGTTGCCAGCGATGAAACCAGCGACGTGTCTGTGCCCGCGAGTGTGCCGTTGATGTAAATCCCGACAAAGTGGCGGGTGGGATTGGGATTGAACACGCAGACGATGTGGACGTTGGTTTGTCCGGCGAGAGAGCCGGGGCGATCCGCGACATCTTCCAGGCCGGGATTTCCGATGGCGAAGCGGCCCACGCCACTGGCGGCATTTGGACTCATGAAAGCGTAGTTCAATCCGCCGCCGTTCACGGAATTGCCAAAGACAAACAGATTGCACCACGTTCCAGCGTTCGGATAAATCGTCGCCCACGTCTCCACCGTGAATGCTTTGTTGTCGAGGTTGGTCGTCGAGATCAGATACGAGGGAAGCTGAACGAACGTTCCCGCCGTGCCATCAAGTTTCACCCGACCATCGGAGATTGAAGCGTTGCCTACCAGAAAACCACCGCTCGCGCCACCCACGGAATCCGTCAGATCCGCATCGAAGCTGTAACGATGAATCATCGTGGTCGGAATTGAAATCACCTGAACCGATTGAGTGGCGGAAGACGATCCGACCGTGGCAATCAGGTTCGCGGTTCCCGGCGCAATCGCAGTGGCCACGCCGTTTGCATCGACCGTGAGGATGTTGGTGTCGGAAGACGAGTAAGCGATTTCAATGGCTGAACCTGAGATGTTCACTTCGGAATTGGTCAGGCCCGTCGCCGCCGCCAGCACACCAGCTTTGAAACCCGAACCGATTCCCAGCGGTGAAGTCACCTCCAACTGGATATTGGTGATGGCGCCGTACGCAGCGGGATAAATGTCCGGTCCGAACTGATAATTGGCCGCAGCTTCCAGCGGATTGATTGCGCCATCGTAAATCCGGAATTCATTGATGGACGCGGTCATGTACAGATCCGCAGAGAATTGGGATCGACCCAGCCAGACATTCGTGATGCTGCCGATTCCCGCCGGGTTGTTGGTGAAATTGTCATTCTCTCCGGCCAGCGATCCGTTGATGTAAAGCTTCGCCGTGCGCATCGCGTGATCGAGCGTGAACACCACATGATTTTCCATTCCATTGATCAACGTGGCCGGCGTGCTGACCACGTCGCCGCTGCCGGGCGAAACGACATCCGCGCGAACTCCCTGCGAGCTGTTGCCCACGCGCATCCACATGAATCCCGGAATGCCGGCGGTCCCATCGCTGTTGCCGAAGTCCCAGATACGTGCCCACATCGCGCCGCCGGTAAAGTCATCCAGCGTCGGCGTCAGCCAGGTCTCAATCGTGATGCTGCTGTAGTTCGTGACCAGATTGTCCGGCAGATCGATATATTGCCCGCTGGGATCGCCCGAAGTGTTGACGCCGTTGAACAGCATTACCTGCCCGTCGGAAACGGTTCCGTTGACAACCGTTCCGTTTTTGCCGCTCACCGAATCGGTTGCATCAGCGTCGAAGCTGTAGCGATTGGTGAGAGTGGCGCTCCAGGCGCTCGCCTGGAATAATCCCGCGGCGGCGAGGCACCACAGCAAAGCCTTTCGAGAGGAGGATTGAGTTTTCATGATCAGGGTTGGTTATGGTTGTGGGTTGGAAAATGTGCGTGGAACGAAACTTCGGCGTTGGCTTTCCTTAAAATTCAAACTTGGGATTGCCGAAGGAATTGGTCATGAAGCGATATGGCCGCCATTCCACATGCGAATCCAGGAAAGCGATGTTGCCTCCGGCAGGGCGGTCTTTTTCCAGATGACTGGTACGCTGAGAAGCATTCGCCGGAAGGCCTTGACCCGGAACTTGAACATGTGCGTAGTTTCCGAGGGAACTGATCACTACATCGCAGATATACTCAGTGGAAGCGGGTGGATGTTTGCCATCCCCGGTCAATTTGGTCGGAGTATAAATTGTCGTCGGAATCTGCGGAGTTCCGTGCATCAGCCAGATATATCCCGTTATCCGAAACTTCCCTTGGGTCACCGGTGTGGTTCCCGGAAAATACCAACAATCATCCCGATTAAACTCTTTGTTACCCGGGCAATAAAAGATGTCGCGCTTTGCGCCGCTATCGATCATTGAGTCAATAAATATGGTTGATACATCCCAACACCACGCTCCCGGCGGTGTGAAGAAGGGCGGCACGGAAAAGGGTGCTTTTTTCAGATCGGGGATGTTATCCCGGTTATCATTCCCATAGATCTGAACCGCAATGCCCAGTTGATGCTGATTGTTCATGCATGCCGTCCGCAGCGCTTTCGCCTTCGCCTTTCCTAATGCCGGCAAAAGCATCGCGGCGAGAATTGCGATGATTGCAATTACCACCAGCAGTTCAATCAAAGTGAAAGCACGCAGACCGGTTCGCGGCCGGATTCCATCAGGAGAATGGGGAGTCGTCATTTTACTAAAAGGCAACTGAAGTTGGATTGAAAAATCAGGACGCGGACCACGCGCGCGCGACGGCAGTTCAGGCAAAAGTACGACTTTTGGAGTGTTCGGCATTTGCTGTCCAACACTCAATGCGCTTTGAGCCGCTGAAACCCGACAATCGATTTTGAAATTATTTTGCAGCGCCTAATCGCCTACTCCCAATGCAACGAAGCATCGAAGTATATCGGAAGTCTTCCGTTTCCTGGTCGTCAGCCTTTCGGAGTGGGGATGAACGAAGTTTTACGAACGGCAAGAGCGGCGCTGAAGCACACGCACTCCAAACGCTTCGCGCGGTTCTCAAGTGCAGAAATTGCGCGTCGGCATATCGAATGCGAGCGCTTTAGCGCCGCTTTCCGATCACGAACTTTCTACGAATCAGCCTTCACCGTTTTCGAACGTGCGCGGAAAGCTGTGGGCCAATGACTGTGGTTTTGGCTTCGCGCAACAGAATGCGCGCGAATTGCCAGTCGAACCAAAAACCTTCATCGCGACTCCCGGCGTCCAGGGGCGTTCTGAACCGCGAGGAAATTGTGCGATCGGCAGACGCCAATTCCGTTTGCGCCTGAGACTGCTTGCCTTCCTGGAAATAAATCATCGCCAGAATCGTCCGCGCCGTCGCGCTGCGAACATCGTTCTGATCCGGACACGCCAGGCAACGCGCGCACCATTCCCCCGCTTTTTCGAATTCACCGCGGCGATATTCCATCAACGCCATCGAAACCGAACCCCACGCACTGCGAAACGAATCTTCATACGTTTTGTTCTCTGCCGTCGCGAACGTTTTGCCCGCGAATTCCGCCAACGGACCGAGCGCAGCCATCACGCTTGCCGCGGCAGGTTTCAACAACGAAATTTTCACCACCCGCTCGGCAGCCACCGGGCTGGAAGTTCCCGTGAAGCGCCGGATCGCACCCTCGCGAAAACGATTGTAACTCTCCGCATCATCCAGTTCTGCCATCGCCGCGCCGCAACCGAGATAATCCAGCGTCGCCAGATCCCATCCGTCGAGCTGATTCATCTGTAGCAACACCGTGTATCGCTGTGAGGTTTTCAACCAATTCGTTTTCAACGCATGCCATTCCGCGAGCGAACGAAACACCGCCGCGCCTTCCATGGTTACGGGCGTTGACGGCAGCTCCGCGATCAATCGATCTGCCTCACCGAAATGATCTTTCCCGATCAACACCGCGGCTTGTGTGATTTTTTCCCGCGCTTCAGCCTGACGCCGCGCGAGTTGTTCCGTGGCGCGTGCGTGTTCGGCGCGTTGCTCCGCTTCGACCGCAGCCTGCCGCGCGTCGCGTTCTTTGAAAAACATCCAGGTGGAAGTTCCGAGTCCCGCGCAAAGCGTGAAAGCCACCGCGCCCGCGGCAGCGAACGCCACCTTGTTCCGGCGCACCAGTTTTTGAAAACGATAAATTCGGCTGGGCGGACGCGCTGCCACAGGTTCGTGAAACAGATGTCGTTGAATATCCATCGCCAGCCCGTTCGCGGTTTCGTAACGACGCGAACGATCTTTTTCCAACGCTTTCATCACGATCCAATCCAGATCGCCTTTCAACAGTGAAATCAGTTTCGGCGGTTCCGCGCGACGCTCCTTCGCTGTTGTGATCAACTCCTGCCCCTGCAAGGTCGTCACCATCGTGGACGGCCGTTGCGGCTCGCGTTCGCGCAACGTGCGGCGCATTTCATCGAAACCGGATTGCACCAGCTTGGTCGCGTCGAACGGCGTTTTGCCGGTCAGCAATTCATAGAGCAAAACGCCCAGACTGTAGATGTCGCTGCGCGTATCAATGTCCAGGCCGCTCATTTCCGCCTGCTCGGGACTCATATACGCGGGCGTGCCGACGAATTGTTCGTAGGCAGTAAAAAGCGTTTTGTCCGTCAGCCGCATCTCCGTCGCTTTCGCAATTCCGAAATCAATTACCTTCGGCACTGGAATGCCATCGTGCAGCGTGACGAGAATGTTCGATGGCTTGATATCGCGATGAATGATTCCCTTTTGATGCGCGTGCTGAATCGCCTGGCAAATCTGGATGAAGAGATCCAAACGCTGGCGGGTGTCGAGATGGTTCTGATTGCAGTAATCCGTGATCTTCACGCCGCGAACCAGTTCCATCACGAAATACGGCCGGCCGGTTTCGGTCGCGCCCGCATCCAACACGCGCGCGATATTCGGATGATCCATCAACGCCAGCGCCTGACGCTCGGCTTCAAAACGCGCAATCACGTTTTTGGTGTCCATGCCGAGCTTGATGATTTTCAGCGCAATCCGGCGGCGCACTGGAGCTTCCTGTTCCGCCATGTAAACCACGCCACAACCGCCTTCACCAATCTTTTGCAGCAGCTTGTAACGTCCAATCCGCGTTCCCGGACCTTCGGTCAGTTTCGCGCTCCCGGAATCTTCAGCTTCTTCTGCGACGCTCACGCTGCCCAGCGATTCCCGCAATCGATCTGCATTCACCGGCGCAGCGGTATTGAAAAATCGGTCCGCCTCTGCCTGGGCCGAAAGCAATTCCTCAATGCGCGCGCGCAATGCGGGATCACCCATGCACGCCTGATCCAGAAATGCCCGGCGCACGCCGCTGCCGTGCAATTGTCGCGCGGCATCGAACAAAGCTTCTTCGCGTTCTTTCGTATGCGTCATGGATTACGGAGTCGGGGGACGCAACTTGGCGCCCGCACTTTTTTCGATTCCCTCTCTCCGCAGCGAAGCGCGGAGAGAGGGTCAGGGAGAGGGGAATTTGAGTTAAAAACCTTCTCATCCCGGTCCGCTCCTTCGGCTTCGCTCGGAAGAGAGGGAGTGATCAGCCGCTTTGCTTTGCTGGCGTTCAATCCGATGTCGGTGCGGGTGTTAGATTGTGTCCGGAGCCGCGGGACGATTCGCAGACGCGATCCACCGTGAAACGCGAACGGAGCGCGAGTCTGCGATCCGCAGCGTCGAGAATCTTCGCAGGAGCTTCGCAGAAATTGCACGCTGGTGCATTGGCGAAGCTGCTGTGAGTCACAGACTCGCGCTCCGAGAAAATTCGTGGCGACAAATTGAAAATGTTTATCGGCATCGAATCGCGATCTCGGAAAAGACTGACGTTTGAAAATGCGTTTCATCACTTAACCATGCGCCGTTTCGGAGCGAAAACCGACTGCCCGCGCTACGACAAAAACGCATTTCAACTTTGCTCGCGAATGCATTGAAAAATCCAGGTCTTGGCGTAAGCCCACTAACGTTCCACCGTTCGCTCCGTCACGCCGAGGCTTTCCGCGACTTCGTGATTCGTCAATCCGCCAAAGAATTTCATCACCACCACGCGCGCGCGTTCCGGATCTTCGGATTGAAGTTTTTGCAGCGCTTCATCGATCAGCAGAATCTTGTCATCCGCGGTGGTTTCGGCGAGCTCGACTGAATCGATATCCAATCGCGCAAGGCCCCCGCCGCGTTTGAGTCGTGACTTGCGCCGCGCGTTTTCGATGAGAATCCGGCGCATCGCCTCCGCCGCCGCGCCGAAGAAGTGAGCGCGATTCTGCCAGGATTTTTCGCCATCCGCGACCAGCCGAAGCCAGGCTTCGTGAACAAGCGCGGTGGGCTGGAGCGTTTGACCGGCGGCTTCATGAGCCATGCGCGCAACTGCCAGACGGCGAAGTTCCTCATAAACCAGCGGCAACAATTCATCCGCAGCGTGGCCCTGCCCCCGCCCGATCGCTTGCAGCACATAAGTGATATCGCTCATCGTAAGGGCTGTTTGCAGCGTCTCCCATAATAACGACGACAATCGAATCGCCAACTGAAAACACCGGCAGAGTCGCACGCCTTGCCAAGGGGCGTTCACCAAGCGGCATTGCCCCAAAGCCGCAGCGCGCTGACCGCGTCATCTCAGCATATTGAAAGCGGCAATCCCTCTTCAAAATGCCTGAAGAAAACTAAAAGACATTTGTCGGATTACCTCAAAGGGAGTTCAGCGACCCACGGCGGCGAAATCCGGAGGCGCCATGGTTAATCCACCGGTTTGATGACGACCTGTGAACCGTCCGGTGCTCCCGCGCCGGCGGCTGCAAGACCTGCGCGCTCCGGAAACTCTGCACGCGGAACAAAAACAACCGCACCCTCACGCGCGAAGCCAACGAACACCTGATGGAACAGATGGCCGAGCGGATGAAAGCGCAGCCGGAGAAGTTCAAGCTGCGCAAGACTCTGGCCGAGCATCCCTTTGGGACCATCAAGCGGTGGATGGGTTACACGCACTTCACGTTGAAAGGGCTGGAGAAAGTCCGCACCGAATGGAGCCTGATCACGCTGGCCTACAATCTCAAACGCGTCTTGAACCTGGTCAGCTTTGAGAAACTGATCGCCGCCGTGGCCTGAAAGTCCGGCGGCCAGCGCCCGCCCGTCAAAAATCACGCTTCCGGGTTCCGATAACCTCCCGAACTGCTCCGATCACGAAACACCGTCCCACCTTTCCATCCGCAGAAAACTTCCGATCCAAATTAGAATCATCTCCCAAACATCGTTCCATCGTTCCGATCGAGAGTTTTTACACAGCCTCGCGATTTGTTAGGCGGCAAATATCTCATAATCACTCTGGCGAAACGGCTCCAATGGCGAACAAGAACAGACCAAATGCAGACATCAAGGCAAACGCGCAGATCATGAGCACGACGGAAAACAAAAAGAGAATGCCGATGCGCAACGGTGGCCGGTGCTT
The DNA here is from genome assembly GCA_035765675.1 of Verrucomicrobiia bacterium. Taxonomy (GTDB): domain Bacteria; phylum Verrucomicrobiota; class Verrucomicrobiia; order Limisphaerales; family DASXHY01; genus DASXHY01. The sequence continues at coordinate 4,562 of DASTXC010000108.1, read as the reverse complement.
TCGGAACGCATCGGATGGATACAGAATCGCCATCGCTGCCAAGAGAGGAATGAAACCGACAAAGAACCCCAGTTCGGAACGCAGATGTAACCGCCACAACCAGACAGCCGAAACAATCTGCCACACGAAGCACAACAAGAATGCCAGAAAAACTCTGGGCCTATGTGCTGGAAATGTCTCGCTGGAATTCATAGACGCACGATGCCGCCTAACGGCCCAAGCTCAGCGACCCGGCGCACGGGACGCAACAATTGCAATCGCGACGCTTCCGCCGGGTTGCTGCAGCGCACTGGTTAGGCGTCATTTGGTGAACACATCAATCCAGTCCACTCTGCCGTCGTGCAACTGGAAACTCATGCGCAGTGAACTATATCGCAAAAGCTCGTATCCAGGCTTCGTGGTCTTGGCAGTCGAAGGCTCTCCATACGCTCTGATAACGTCAGCGCGACTCGATCCCATGCCAATGCCCTCTGCGGTGCGGCCCGCAAACGGCGGGAACAGAGTGAACTCTCCTTTATGGGGGACAATGAAAAGCCCAATGCTAGAAAACTCCAGTCCTGCTGCATTGGTTCGTGATGGCTGGCCAAGTGCCGCGATGACATCCTGAATCGTCATGCCAGAATGCAGCGAATCAATGGGGACGCTCGGGTGGAGGGAAATGGTAGAACCCGGCGACCAACCATTGCCGGCGGGTGGCTTGGAACAACCAGCCAACAATGAAATCAGCAATCCGGCAATAACGAGTGATGTGCGATTTTTCATAAACGTGGAAGACGCCTAATGATCAAGCTCAGCGACCGCCGCCGGAAACGCCCGGTCGGCTGCAACAGTCGCTGACAAATCACTTGAACCGCTCGACTGCCCAGCGGGGCGGCGGTTCGCTGAAGCGCACTGGTTAGGCATCATAGCCTTGGCAATAGTGACCAAACTACCCACAACAAACAGGCTGCCAATGTGCAGCGGGCAAACACTGGTCGGCGGCGATACGCAAAACACGCAAACAAAAAGCCAACGACCGTGGTCGCCACACCAGCCGAAAAAAGAAGATTGTATCTGACTCCGGGGTGCATGTTCCCGACGCGCCCAACGTCAGCAAGCCAACAAATCAATGCGTAGCCGATGCAAACTCCCATCCCAACTGACTCAAAGATGTGGACGGTCTTTGTCATGCGCTGATTCCTAACGATCAAGAACTGAGCCACGCCGCCGGTGACTTGCGCCAACCGGAAACCCGCAGCGATAACTGATCGGCGTAACCGGCATTGGCTCCAGTGATGTGTTAGGCGTCAATTGTCTGCTATCCATATCAACTCTTCATCATCTCTCATCTCTTGCCGCTCGACAACTCCATGCTCGCTGACACGAAGCGTCGCTGAACGACAAGTGTGTGTGCCGATGTCGAAACCGACATAAATAAGCGTGCAATGCCCGTCTGTGCCTTCCGAAAACCAAATCACTCGCTGGCGGTCAATGGCTTGAGCGTACCGAAATGAAGCTGATGCCTCAACCGCTCGATCTACCTCGGCGCTGACAACAGGGCGTGGAGTGGAGCATCCAACGCAAATGCAAAGCAGAATAATGGATGCAAAATACCGCATGATGCCTAACGCCCAAGATCAGCGACAGCCACCGGCATCGTACTCACGACTGCAACAACAGTGGTCCGTCTCCTGTGAAGGCCAAAACTGCAACGCTTGGTGGCTGTTCGGTGCATCTGCTTGTTGGGCCTTTCAGTATTTGAGCACATCTTCGATTTTAGTACCAAGTTTCTTCCAAGTCTCCTGTAGTTCGTCCAAATCTTTTCGATCTTCCTCGGTGGCCGGTTCAATGCCGCGGTCACTACCATACTCGTACCGCCAGTAGCTGCGATCCGACGTGCTCACCCCAAGATGAATCGTACCAGGCCCACTTCCTTTGCTGATGACCCAAGCGATTCTCGCACCGTCTTTGGGGTTACCATCCTTCGGCATCTCCATCGAAAGCCAGTACGCCTGACAATAACGGACGCGTTCATTAAGTCGGAATGGTTGACCATGGAGTTTGCACCAGAACGTTTCCAGGATGATGCCAGACATGTCATCGGGATGATGAACACCCAACCGATCAAAGAACCGGGCGAGGCGCGAATCGTGCCAGAGTCCCCACTGGTTTCGGAGACCTAGTCCGAGGTTCATGTGGTACTCAATCGTCTCGCTCTCAGTCGTCATCGCCTTGATGTGTTCCAGCTCCTTCGGGGGTAGCATTCTTGCCAATTCCCGGTGCGCGTCTTCAAGGTCGACAGGAATGTAGTTTGTTGCTGGGCGAGACGAAGGCACTGAACACGAGACCAGCAGCAGACAAAGAACGGTGAATAAGCCGCGTCGCATATGTTAGGCTTAACGCAAAGGTAAGGCACAGCCACTGGCAGCCGCCCTCACGACTGCAACCACAGTGTCGTGCGGTCTGATGCTCATGCTACTGAGCGGCGCGGTGGCTGTTGCCTGCACCGTCTTGTTCGATGAACCCCACGTTTCCCGCAATCTTCTCGAAGCCAGCAGGCTCTGGACGATCCGGATTTTGGAGTGCAATGAAGTAAGTATCAAAGTGGCTGTTGTGGATTCGTATCCGAATACGGTCGGGCTGAGAGGGCTCGTAATGAAGAACGTCCCCGAGATTTGTGATGCCGGAAAGGCCGACAACCCATCGGCTGTCGTCCATACGATCAAGAACGAAGTTCGTCTCGCCCGAGAGTCTGGAAAACAGAATACGTGATTCGTTCAGGATATTGGTCACACCGCCCGCCTTTGAGACTGCGCCCTGCACCTGCGCGATATGCGTCTCCTTGGCTACCGGTGGAGGAGGACCGCATCCCGCGAGAAGGAGACAAACGGCTATGGCAACGACGCCCTTCATCGAACGGATAAGAGCTGAGCCACGCGGACTGGAAATGTCAAACAACCTGCGGCTTCCCGGCAAACCCAAACGGCTCACCCGCGTTGGCTCCAGCGAGAGGCTGTGTGAAAACTCCTTGGTCATGTGAAACTTTTTACGCGCCGCAAGAGTCTCTTTCAAGCATGAATCATCGTGCTGGCCTGGATCGCTCCCAGACGCTGCTCTTCCCGGAATCGCTCGACGATTATGTCGCGGCTGCTAATCCCGTGCGTTTCCTGGATGCCTTCGTCGCTTCGCTCGATCTGCACGCGCTCGGCTTTGCCAAAGCCCGTTGCGCCAACACCGGCCGCCCGCCGTACGATCCCGCCGCGCTGCTCAAACTCTATCTCTACGGTTATCTCCATCGCCTTCGCTCCTCGCGGCTGCTCGAAGCCGAATGCCACCGCAATGTCGAAGTCATCTGGCTCCTGCGCATGGGTTACACGCACTTCACGTTGAAAGGGCTGGAGAAAGTCCGCACCGAATGGAGCCTGATCACACTGGCCTATAATCTCAAACACGTCTTGAACCTGGTCAGCTTTGAGAAACTGATCGCCGCCGTGGCCTGAAAGTCCGGTGGCCAGCGCCTGCCCGTCAAAAATCACGCTTCCGGGTGCCGATAACTCCCGAACCCGCCCGATCACGAAACACCGTCCCACCTTTCCATCCGCAGGAAACTTCCGATCCAAATTAGAATCATCTCCCAAACATCGTTCCATCGTTCCGATCAAGAGTTTTTACACAGCCTCGCGCATGGTTAGGCCGCGATGTCATCTCTCAACTGAGTAAAGCAAGCCACGGATGCTCTGGCCAGCATTGAACAATGTCCGCTGCCAGCTGAGTGCGCTGTTCGGCAGAAAGGAGCGGTAAAACTCGGCGGAAATCCGTGTCGTCCAACTCCCGAAGCCGCGCTGCCTTGTAGAGTAGAGCAATCTCAGGCCGCAAATAAGGTATGCCTTCGGGCGTGCGGCAGCCAATGCACGCCAACGGATGCTGCACCCGCAGACAGTAGCGGAACGACCAGACATCCTGTTCAATCTCATGCAGCAAAAACTCGATTCGCCAGGCTGAGTCTGGGTTCTCGCGCGCCCAACTGCCGTGAATCTTGAAATCGAGAGACTCTCCGGCTTCCCACGACTCGAAGGCAACAGGGTCGTGACTGCCGGGAACAGCATACCGAAAATCCCATCCGTGCAGGTGTCGCTGCGCGGCTGTCTGGTCACGCCGTGCGACTGCCACATCGGTATCGAAGTGTGGTCGGGTCTGCTCGCCGGCGAAAAGGTCAAGCGCCCAGCCACCTGTAATCCACCACTGAAAACGTGCTGTGGAAAATAACGACTGAACATCGCGGGGATGTAACGGGACAACATTTAGTGGGCCTGCGGAATCTTGCTTCATCACCGGGAGCGCGTCTTGCCGCCTAACGACAAAAGCTCAGCCACGCCGGAACGGTGACGTGGCCCGCGAATGCGGACCTGCCAGCGCCATCCGGCGTTGGCTGCAGCGATTTGTTAGCAGCCCGTTAAAAAACTCCTTTCTCGGCGATGGAATCTTGAAACCGGTTTGAGCGTGGAAACGTCCAGCAGGCATGGCACTCGGAAAACGCAAACCCAAGCAGGAAGAACTGTTCATCGCCACGGCCCAGCTCGCCA